>CACWMK010000024.1 GCA_902761905.1 uncultured Prevotellaceae bacterium | reverse complement strand
TGCGATGTTGCTACCCTGATGAATACGAGGTGGCACTTATCGGGGCGATATCCGTAACTTTTGAGGGCACGAAATTACGCTTCGTGGGGCATGAAGTGGTAGTACCTATTTATTAACACCATTTAACAAAACAAACGGATAAATTATTTCGGTATTACAATATATAGTCGTACCTTTGCACCTGTAATCAAGAGATTGCAGGTGCGAGTAAGGGCGGCGGCGATGATGACGACGTAACCTACGATTAAACGAAGCCCCCATGTCATCTCGACTAAGCGTAGCGCATGGAGAGATCTATACGGTATCCGAGGAGATTTCTTGGACAAGCCAAGCGGCAAAGCCGAGCGCTCGACTACGCTCGAGATGACAAAGGAGGAGGGGCTCGAGGATGGTGAAGACTTCCCTGATGTAGTCGTTGGGCTTGAGAATTAATAGTCTAATCCATCGGGTAGACAACACCCATGCGACGGCGAAGTTCGTCCATCTGGGCCATGATATACATGGTTTCGGACAGGGGCATAGCCTCAGTCTCCAGTTTGCCTTCGAGCAGGGCCTGGCGACAGGCTTGGAACTCGTACTCATAACCAGTAATCTGCTGGGGAACATGAATGGTCGCGACGTATGTACGGTCGGGGCCATTTACTGTAACGGTCTGAGGATTGTTGATATTGTCGATGATGAGATTGCCCTGGGTACCAGCTATCACGCCGATATTATCGCCCACGCAGCTGGCACTGCTCTGCAGGTTGCACAGCAACTGACCATCGCTGCCACCATCGAGCACCAGCGTGATGGCATTGGTGATGTCCATGCCGGTATCGCTCTTAACACAACTGCACTGCATGCTGCTTACGGGCAGTGGGAAGAACATACGCACAAAGTTGAGTGCGTAGACACCTAGGTCGAGCAATGCGCCACCACATAGTTCGGGCCGCATGATGCGGGGCTTGTTGCCCATAGAGTAGCCCAGAGTGGCTGTTACCAGTCGTGGTGTGCCTATGCGACCGCTACTGATGAGCGTGCGAACGGTGTCAACAATGGGTTGATAGCGTGTCCACACAGCCTCAGCCAGAAACACATGTCGCTCGCGGGCAATTCGTATAATCTCGTCAGCCTCGCGACAATTGGCCATAAAGGCCTTCTCTACCAGACAGGGTTTATCGGCCATCAGGGCCTGACGGGTAACATCGTAGTGATGCGAATGAGGTGTGGCCACGTATACCAGGTCTACATCCTCATCGGCTATCAACTGGGCGTAGCTGCCATAGGCACGGGGCACGCCCCACTTGGCAGCAAACTCATCGGCCTTAGCCTGCGATCGAGAAGCTATGGCGTAAATCATGCAATCATCGAGTCCGTTTAGTGTGATGGCAGCCTTCTCGGCTATCCAACCTGCGCCGATAACTCCCACGCGCAAAATCTTGTCTTCCTTCATCGTTAGTGTCAGTTTAATTAAATCTGCCGCAAAGATAGCGAATTATTTCGTATTTTTTCAAGATTTCTGCTAAAAAAATTCTATTGTATCAAAAAAAAATGTATATTTGCGCTGTGAATTGAAAAATGGAAGATATGAAAAAGAAACTACTGCACCATTTTACTCTGATGGTGACTATTGCTACTACAATAATATTCATGTCGGGATGCGGGAACAACTCTAAAGAACGTGAAAGACAGAATAGAGAAGCAGAAGACATGGTATATGCTGCCTATATGAACAAGGACTACACACGCATAATAGAACTTGTGGACAGTCTGAAACCTCTAGGTAATTTCTCGGAAGGCAAGGCCTGCTACTGGATGGGCTACGCCTACGACAGACTGATGCAGAAGCGCATGGCCGAACTGTACTGGAAGACGGGATTAGCCGCTGTTGAGAACTCTACCGAAGATGAAGACGTGCGTGTGTATGCCGGCATTAGCAATCGCCTGACAGGACTGCTGAATACATGGACCGAATATGAGGCTGCACTGAAAGTGGCCTTACCGGCTACTGAGCGACTGAAAAGCCTGGGGCGCGACACTACCAGCGAATACACCAACATGCTGATTTATATCGGTTGCTGTCAGAACCACTTCGGACTGAGTGAACATAAGACCAACAAGACTCTGGAAGAAGCCTATATCGCCCACATCAACAATATCAAGAAGCACCCGCATGCCATCAGCTATCGCGATGCCATCGTAGGCATAATCAACATCAGCTATAACTACATGGAAATAGGCGACTATAAGAAGGCTAGAACATGGCTAAAGCGACTGAACCAACTGATAGACGGATATGAAAAGCAGGCTGATGCGCGCCCCGACTATACCCAAAAACAGCGAGCACGCTACACCATCTATCTGGCCAGAACACTGGAGGGGCTGGGGAAAAAGGAAGAAGCTGCCGAGGCATACAGCAAGTTCTGCCAGTCGGATTTCTTTAAGACGGCCGAGGGCAAGATACTGGCCAGCGACTATCTGCGACTGGCTGGGCGATGGCAGGATGCCGCTGATAACTTCGGAAGCCTGGATGAGGTGATGAAGGAGTACGGCATCAGCTATTCGCTAGAGAACATACAGAAGATGCTGCTAAAGAAGTATGAAGTAAATATGAAGGCAGGACGAATAGACACAGCACGTGCCGTGAGCATGAAAATAACCGAACGACTCGACTCGGCCATCACACTATCTCGCAGCGCCGAAGCACGCGAAGAGGAGGCCGTGCACGAGAAGGAACTGGAGATGACAGCCGAAAACGAACGGTACTTGCGCCAGCGACATATCACACGACTAGCAGTGATGGCTGGTGTCATCGTTATACTCATCATCTACATCGTGCTGCGCCATCGCTCGCAGGCACGACTGGCCAAGGCTCTGGAGCGCGCAAAGGAGTCGGACCGTATGAAGACTGCATTCGTTCAGCATATCAGCCACGAGATACGTACACCACTCAACATCATTACGGGCTTTGCACAGGTGGTGAGCAATCCCGACTACGAACTGAGCGACGAGGAACGCAGCCGGATAATGGCCGACATCACTCACAACACCACAGAAATCACAAACTTTGTAAACGAGCTGTTGGAACTGTCGGAGAGTGAGAGTCAAAGCCAATACCAACTAGACGAGGATGTGGATGTGGCAACGGTATGCCAGGAGGCTGTAGAGGCTTATGAGGCTAAAAACCAAGGGCGACTGACACTGAGTGTAAACAGCGAGCTGGCCGATGGCTGCATGATAAAGAGTAATGCCGCAGCCATACGCAAGATTATGGACAGACTGATGAGCAATGCACTGAAGTTTACCAACCAGGGCAGTGTGACAATCATACTGAAAACTGTAAATGATAAACTGCAAATAGCAGTCGAAGATACGGGCATAGGCATCCCTCGCGACCAGCAAGAGCGCGTGTTCGAACGATTCTATAAGGTAGACTCCTTTGTACAGGGCATCGGACTGGGACTGACAGTAGCACGCCGCGCGGCCCAGCTGCTAGGCGGCACACTCACCATCGATCCTACCTATACATCAGGCTGCCGATTCGTTGTGACACTGCCAATGCATTAAAAAAACGACATAGCCCGATTACACACCCCCTATTTATACCAGCGGGCCGTTGCCATGCCCAATGTGGATATCTACAGAACGCAGAATAGCACTGGTGATAAAATCCTTGGCCTGCGCTACGGCATCGGGCAGCGTGCAGCCCAAGGCCAGATATGAGGCGATGGCACTGGAGAGTGTGCAACCTGTACCGTGCAGATTGCGGCTGCGGATCTTAGGTGTGGTATACTCGTATGTGGTGCCATCGGGCATATAGAGAATGTCTGTCATCATGTTGCTGTCGGCATGGCCACCCTTGATAAGGTATGCAGCACTGAGACTATGCACATCTATGCGCTGAGCCTCTAGCAGATTGGGGGTGATGAGTGTACAGAGCGGAAACAGATGCTGAGCGATGTAGTTGATAGCATCAGGATCCATCAGGGGATAGCCGCTGGTGGATATCATCACAGGGTCATATACTATCGGCACACGTACATCGCATAGTGCATGCACAATAGCCGCAGCCACATCGCTGTCGGGTATCATGCCTATCTTAATGGCAGCTGGCTGCAAATCGGATAATACAGACTGTAACTGCGATGCTACAACATCGGCAGGCACAGCCATTACCGACTGCACGCCAAGCGTGTTCTGCGAGGTGAGCGATGTGATGACTGTAGCACCATAACAACCACAGGCTGTGATGGTCTTGAGGTCTTGCTGAATGCCGGCACCACCCGATGGGTCGCTACCGGCTATGGTCAATACTATCTCCATGCGTCGCCTAGGATCATGGCTCCTCCGAAGCCCATTTGTAATACATCTGGTACACGATTAAAGGTTACTCCGCCCAAGGCCATCACTCGGTCGTCGATGAGATGCTGCGTATGTGCTGCAGCTATCACATCGCGGGTAAAGGCAGAACGATAACCACGTTTAGAAATGCTGTCATAGATTGGACTAAGACTCATATATGCATATGACTGGCGGCGACATTCGGCCAACTCGCGGAACGAGTGGCACGATATGCTGACAGCCCCGCTCCACTCTGATGGCGGCTGGGGATTACGGCTGTTTAGATGTACGCCATGCAACCCATATTTCACTGCCAACGAAAAGTGGTCGTGAAGCACCAGACGAGAGTAGAGCTTAGAGGGAATGTATGTCAAAAGGCGCTCTACCTCGTTCTGGCGTGATTGAGGCTTACGGATATGTATCAGGTCGACCCTGCCGCTATTTAGCATATCCACGATGCGCGATGCTTCGCCATCAAAGAAATCAGGGCGGGTAATTACTATTATCATACGCACTTCTTGTATAAGTCGAACGAAGCGTCCCAATCCTTCCAGACTGGTTCGCGGCCCAGTTCCTTCAATCGGGCGTTGATGACCTTGGCTGTACGTTCATCGCTGACGGTGAACTGCTCCAGAGCCTGGGGATAGGTGTGATAGCCTCCAGGATTGACATGACTCTCGGCCGACATGGTGGTGACGCCCAGTGTGCACATATTGTCGCGGATGTATGCTGGCTCGCGGGTGCTGTAGGATATGTCAACATCATGGTCGAAGATACGCATAGCGAATGTGGCCTGAGCCAACTCGCGGTCAGTCATCAGGCAGTTAGGCTGGAAACCCTCGTTCTGCGCAGGTCGCATGCGGGGGAAGTTAATCGAGTACTTAGTGCGCCAGTAGTGCTTCTGCAGGTAGCGCAGGTGATAGGCCATCATGGTGACATCAGTGCGCCACTCTTTCTCAAGTCCGATGAGCACACCCATACCGATGGAGTGAACACCCGCCTGCCCCATCCGGTCGAACCCGTCGCAACGCCACTCAAAACGGCTCTTCATGCCGCGAGGATGGTACAACTGGTAGTGGTCACGATTGTAGGTCTCCTGGAAACAGATCACTCCATTCAGGCCGTGGTGGGTCAGTTCGCGATATTCTTCCATCTTGAGCGGCATCACCTCTATCTTGATATTCGAGAAGTAACGCTTGGCTATGTCGATGGCCTTGGCCAGATAGGGCACGCCTGCCTTGGCAGGATTCTCACCTGTGACCAGCAGGATATTCTCAAACGGCGCCAACTTTTTTATGGCACGATATTCGTCCTCAATCTGTTCGGGAGTGAGGATGGTGCGAGCCATGGGGTTTTCGCGATGGAAACCGCAGTACACACACGAGTTAGAGCAAGAGTTGGTGATGTACAGCGGGATAAACATCGACATAGTCCGTCCGAATCGCTCCTCGGTATATCGACGCGAAAGACGGGCCATCTGCTCTAGGTAAGGTTCGGCAGCAGGCGACAAGAGCGCCATAAAGTCGTTAACATCGCAACGACTCTTACTGAGTGCGCGACGCACATCGGTATCAGTCATCCGGGCAATGCGCTCGGTGGTTTCCTGCCAACTGATATTCTTTAATTCGTCTGAAAACATATCGTTATTTTGATTTACAAGGTTGAAAAGCGTATTCCTTTAGTTCACGGATAGTGGGACTGGTGCCGCAGAGGGCACAGTCGTCGCGATGAGCAAAGCCATAGCGCTGCCATTGCATCGACAGGGCATCGAAGGTGAGCAGCGAATCAGTGAGCAGATCGCCCACGCCAGCCAGATATTTTATGCACTCAGTGGCCTGCACTGTGCCCAGCATACCTGCTATTGAACCCAGCACACCCACCATGGCACAGGTCTCTACATCGCTCTGCGCTGGAGGCTCAGGAAACAGGCAGCGATAGCACGCCGAACCTGGCACGTGGGTCATCAACTGACCACTATAGCGACTGATGCCGCCCATCGTGTAGGCCTTACCCAACATCACGCAAGCATCGTTTACCAGATACTTGGTAGCAAAGTTATCAGTGCCATCGATAACGAAGTCGTAGGGGTGAATCAGTTCGAGGGCATTGGCCTCGCTAAGGTAGGTCTCGTAGGTTATCACCTGTATGTCGGGATTGATGGCCAGCATACGTTCGCGCGCCACTTCTACCTTTGGGCGACCCACATCGGGAGTGCTGTGCAGCACCTGGCGCTGAAGATTGGTGATGCTCACAGTGTCACCATCCACCACGCCAATGGTGCCCACACCAGCTGCCGCAAGATATAGGGCCACGGGCGAGCCCAAGCCGCCTGCACCCACCATCAGCACTTTTGCTTGCAGCAGCCTGCCCTGTGCCTCAGCCCCAAACCCATCGAGTATGAGGTGGCGATTATATCGCTGCCGTTGTTCTCTCGTAAGTTCCATCATATATAAATTTGTGAAGTGCCGCTGTCATGTCGAGCGTAGTCGAGCGCTCGGCTTTGCCGCTTGGCTTGTCCAAGACTTCTCATGAGATCTCTCCATGCGCTTCGCTTAGTCGAGATGACATCGGGGCTTGCGAAAGTTGAGTTTTAATGTTTAATCCTCCTCAGGTCATGGGTAAGTTTGGCGGCACAGAAGTTCGGGCCGCACATGGTGCAATACTCGCCATCGGTATGACCAGCCTCAGTGAAATACTGCAGGGCCAGTTCTGGGTCAAGCGACAGATGGAACTGGTCGCGCCAACGGAACTCGAAACGAGCCTTCGACAAGGCATCATCACGGATTGTAGCTCCAGGATGTCCCTTGGCCAGATCGGCAGCATGGGCAGCTATCTTATATGCGATGATACCTGCACGCACATCATCCTTATTAGGAAGTGCCAGGTGCTCCTTGGGGGTGACGTAACACAGCATGGCGGTACCCAGCCAAGCTATCTGCGCACCACCTATGGCGCTGGTTATATGGTCGTAGCCAGGGGCGATATCTGTTACGATTGGGCCGAGGGTGTAGAACGGTGCCTCATGACATTTTTCGAGTTGTCGCTCCATGTTCTCACGTATCTTGTGCATGGGCACATGTCCGGGGCCTTCGATAAATGCCTGTACATTCTTATCCCACGCGCGTGTGACGAGTTCGCCCATGGTGTCGAGTTCGGCAAACTGGGCTGCATCGTTGGCATCGGCTGTACATCCAGGTCGCAGTCCGTCGCCCAGCGACAAGGCCACATCATACTTAGCCACAATGTCGCAGACATCATCGAAGTGCTCATAAAGGAAACTCTCCTTATCGTGCAGCAGGCACCACTTGCTCATGATGCTGCCACCACGACTCACGATGCCACACAGACGACTATCGGCCAGATGAACATTGTGGCGACGTATGCCGGCATGGATGGTAAAGTAGTCCACGCCCTGTTCGCACTGCTCGATGAGCGTGTCGCGATACACCTCCCACGAGAGGTCTTCTACCTTGCCGTCAACTTTTTCCAAGGCCTGATAGATGGGCACCGTGCCTACAGGAACGGGACAATTGCGAAGAATCCACTCGCGTGTTTCTGAGATATTGTTACCTGTTGATAGGTCCATCAGTGTGTCGCCTCCCCACTTGCACGACCATACAGCCTTGTCCACCTCCTCATCTATAGATGATGATGTAGCAGAGTTACCGATGTTCGTATTGATTTTAACTGCAAAATTTCGGCCTATAATCATAGGCTCGCTCTCGGGGTGATTAATGTTGGCTGGGATTACGGCACGTCCACGTGCCACCTCCTGGCGCACATATTCGGGGGTGATGTGACTATGGATACCAAGTGCCTCGCAGTTCATGTTTTCGCGAATGGCCACATATTCCATCTCTGGTGTGATGATGCCTGCCTTGGCACAAGCCAATTGGGTTATGCACTGCCCTTTCTTTGCGCGATCGGCAATCCACTTGGCACGCATGTGTGGCAGTCCTTTCTTCAAGTCAACCTTATAACTAGGGTCGGAATATGGTCCGCTGGTGTCGTAGATAAGTACTGGTGCGTTGGGCTGCATGTGGGTCTTACCGTCCTCATCGCGGGTTACGGTAGGGGTAAGGTTTACCTTAATCATTCCAACACGCACATCGGGAAACATCTGTCCCTGCATATAGTATTTCTCACGCTGAGCGTAAGCTTTGTGATCGTTTATCATATTCTTCTTTTATCTTGCCTACGGATTATACGGATTTTACTGATTTTTTCCGTCAGAAATATAATCTGTATAATTCGTAAAATCCGTAGGCCATATTATTATTCATTAAGGAACGCTGTTAATGGACTCGAGGCCTCGGCGCAATCGGCGATGGCTCCCAGACCGGCTTCGTAGGCCTGTCGACCAGCGATGACGGCCTGTCGGAAGGCATCGGCCATAGCTACTGGGTCGCCTGCCACAGCGATGGCGGTGTTTACCAACACGCAGTCGGCACCCATCTCCATAGCCTCGGCAGCATGACTAGGTGCACCTATGCCGGCATCTACCACAACAGGCACTGTAGCCTGGTCGATAATTATCTGCAGGAAATCCTTCATACGCAGACCTTTGTTGGTGCCGATGGGTGCGGCCAGAGGCATGACTGTAGCAGCACCAGCCTCTTCCAGGTGCTTACATAGCGTGGGGTCGGCCTGGCAATATGGCAATACCACGAAACCGAGTTTCACCAGTTGTTCTGTAGCCTTAAGCGTCTCTACCGAGTCGGGCAACAGATAGCGCGGATCGGGGTGAATCTCTAGTTTCAGCCAGTTGGTACCGAATGCCTCTCGGGCCATCTGCGCAGCAAACACAGCCTCTTCGGCGTTGCGCACGCCCGATGTGTTGGGCAACAACTGTATCTTGGGATTCTGGGTGATGTGGGTCAACAAGTCGTCGTTGGCATCGTCTAGTTCTACGCGCTTCATAGCTACGGTAACCATCTCAGTGCCAGACACTTCGATGGCTTGCGCCATCAGGGCGTTATTGTTAAACTTGCCTGTACCCAAAAATAGGCGGGAGCTAAACTCTCGCCCTGCAATTACTAATTTACTCATGATTGACTATATTTATTATTTCTTTCATTTTCTCTACTGGATTGTCGGCACGCAGCACTGTGCCGCTGAGCGCAATGCCATCTATGCCTGTGTTAAGTATGTGGTGGATATCGTCCTGGGTGATGCCGCCAATTGCCACGATGGGGATATCGATATGGGCCGCACGCATCTCGATCACTATGCGGCGATAACCATCCAGTCCCAATACGGGCGAAAGGTTCTTCTTGGTGGTGGTGAATCGGAACGGACCACAGCCGATATAATCTGCACCAGCCGCATAGTGAGCCCTTACATCCCAGATGGTGTTGGCTGTGCCGCCGATGATGAAATCGGAGCCCAGTATGCGTCGTGCCTCGGCGATGGGCATATCGTTCTTGCCCAGATGCACGCCATCGGCACCTAGTTCGCGCACCAACTCTACCCTATCATCGATGATAAACGTGGCACCATAATCGCGGCACAACTGCAGAGCCTGGATGGCCACAGGGCGCACCTCGTCATCAGTAGCGTCCTTCATACGCAACTGTATCCATCGGCATCCGCCCTCAAGAGCCATGCGGATGCTATCCAAGTAGCTATACTTATCAGAATAATGAGATATAAACTGTAACATCGCCCTTACCCCCCGCATGCTGCTTTGATAATAGTGATACTTGCGCCCTCCTGGATGGCAACATCGCCCCAGGAGCCACGTGGTTTCAACTGATTATCTACGGCTATTGCCACACCTTTGGCGGGCAACTGCAATTGGGTGGCAAGCTCACTCAGTGTGACAGCTTGCGTCTCGTGCTGTTTGTTGTTAATCGTTACTTTCATATTACATTCCTCCGACGGCATTACCCGTGTCAGGTTCTATGGGTATTTTCTCAGCTTCGGCAAACGCCTCAGCACCCCGAATATTTTAATTTTGCGCTGCAAAAGTAAGCAAATTATTCGAAACAGGCAAACTTTTATAAGATTTTTTTCTCAGAAGCTAGCAAAAAGTCATCAGAATCGGCCAAAACCGGGAACTTCTGACGGAATCGGTGCAGTTCTTCCATGTCCAATTGGGCTGCAGCTGTATCCACCTTGCCTGGCATACACTCAGCGATGGCGCGACCATAGGCATTCAGTATCACAGAGTCGCCTTGGTATTCGCATGCGCTATCACTGCCCACACGGTTCACACCTATCACGTAGCACTGATTCTCGAGTGCACGGGCCTTGAGCAGCGTCTGCCATACATCGCGACGAGGCTCGGGCCAGTTGGCCACATAGATGATGGCATCGTAGTCGCCACGATTGCGCGAAAAGACTGGGAAACGAAGGTCGTAGCACACCTGCAACAGGAAACTGAACCCACGCCAATGCACCACCACGCGGCGATCGCCAGCCACATACTCCTTGGTCTCACCGGCAAAACTAAACAGGTGGCGCTTGTCGTAGTGGTCGTAAAAGCCATCAGGACGCACAAAATACAGACGGTTGCGCAGCCTTCCGTCGTCATCCTTGGTAGCCACGCTGCCTGCTATCGCAGCATTCAGTCGGCTTGCCTGTCGCTGCATCCAGTTCAGTGCCATCATTCCCTGCATGCCAGCCTTATCAGCCGAGCCCTCGGCCATAAAGCCTGTGGCAAAGGTTTCGGAGAGCACAAACAGGTCGGCTCCAGCCTGCTTATCCATCAACTCTGATACGTGCTGCAAGTTCCAGTTCAAGTCGTCCTGGCGAATCACGTGTTGAATAATTGCTACCTTCATTTCTACACCTTATTATATATATGGCGCAAAGTTACGATTTTTTTTAAGAAACTGTATCTTGTTTCGAAGTTTTTTTGTATCTTTGCGCCCAAAATAACGTTTTTCAATTAATTATTCATTATGAACGACAACAAAGTTATGAACATGGCAGCGGATAATATCCGTATCCTCGCTGCTTCGATGGTTGAAAAGGCAAAGTCGGGTCACCCCGGCGGTGCTATGGGTGGTGCTGACTTCATCAACACCCTGTACAGTGAGTTCCTGGTTTACGATCCTGAGAATCCCACATGGGAGGGTCGCGACCGTTTCTTCCTCGATCCTGGTCACATGGCTCCAATGCTGTACAGCCAGCTCTGCCTTATCGGCAAGTACACTCTCGAGGATCTGAAGAACCTGCGTCAGTGGGGTTCAGTAACTCCTGGTCACCCCGAGCGCGAGATTGAGCGTGGCATCGAGAACACCTCTGGTCCTCTTGGTCAGGGTCACTGTTTCGCTGTAGGTGCAGCCATCGCCGCTAAGTTCCTGAAGGCTCGTCTGGGCAACGTGATGAATCAGACTATCTATGCATACATCTCTGACGGTGGTGTGCAGGAGGAGATCTCTCAGGGTGCTGGCCGTATCGCTGGTAACCTGGGTCTCGACAATCTCATCATGTTCTACGACGCAAACGATATCCAGCTCTCTACCAAGACTGAGGTTGTAACCTGCGAGGATACAGCCAAGAAGTACGAAGCATGGGGATGGTATGTACAGAAGATCGACGGTAACGACGTAGATCAGATCCGTGAGGCTATCAAGAAGGCTCAGGCTGAGAAGGAGCGTCCTTCACTCATCATCGGACACTGCGTGATGGGTAAGGGTGCACGTAAGGCTGATAACACTTCTTACGAGAGCAACTGCGCTACTCACGGTGCTCCTCTTGGTGGCGATGCTTACATCAACACCATGAAGAACCTGGGTGCTGATCCTGAGAATCCATTCCAGATCTTCCCTGAGGTTAAGGAGATGTACGCTAAGCGTGCTGAGGAGCTGAAGAAGATTGTAGCTGAGCGCTACGCCGAGAAGGCTGAGTGGGCTAAGGGTCATCCCGAGCAGGCCAAGCAGCTTGAGGAGTGGTTCAGCGGCAAGGCTCCAAAGATCGACTGGAGCAAGGTTGAGCAGAAGCCTGGTTGCGCTACACGTAACGCCAGCGCTACTGTTCTTGGTCAGCTGGCCGAGCAGGTTCCTAACATGATCTGCGCATCTGCCGACCTGAGCAACTCTGATAATACAAACGGATTCCTGAAGAAGACTAAGGATATGGTTAAGGGCGACTTCAGCGGTGCATTCTTCGAGGCTGGTGTAGCCGAGCTCACCATGGCTTGCTGCTGTATCGGTATGGCTCTGCACGGTGGTGTTATCCCCGCTTGCGGTACCTTCTTTGTATTCTCTGACTACATGAAGCCAGCCGTACGTATGGCTGCCCTGATGGAGCTGCCTGTTAAGTTCATCTGGACTCACGATGCATTCCGCGTAGGTGAGGATGGTCCTACCCACGAGCCAGTTGAGCAGGAGGCACAGATCCGTCTGATGGAGAAGCTGAAGAACCACCATGGTAAGAACTCTGTATTGGTAGTTCGTCCTGCCGATGCTGAGGAGACAACCGTTTGCTGGCGCATGGCTATGGAGAACGTTGATACTCCAACAGCTCTTATCTTCTCTCGTCAGAACATCGAGATGCTGCCCGAGGGCAACGACTACAACCAGGCTACTAAGGGTGCTTATGTTGTAGCTGGTTCAGACGAGAAGTTCGACGT
The DNA here is from genome assembly GCA_902761905.1 of uncultured Prevotellaceae bacterium. Lineage (GTDB taxonomy): Bacteria > Bacteroidota > Bacteroidia > Bacteroidales > Bacteroidaceae > Prevotella. Next base: position 26,469 of record CACWMK010000024.1, on the reverse strand, counting down.
AATCCTGCTTGCTTCAGGTTCAGAGGTTTCTACTCTCGAGGCTGGTGCCAAGCTGCTCCGCGAGGACGGCGTTAAGGTTCGCATCGTGAGCGTACCTTCTGAGGGTCTGTTCCGCAGCCAGAGCAAGGAGTATCAGCAGAGCATCCTGCCTGCTGGCGTTAAGAAGTTCGGTCTCACCGCTGGTCTGCCTGTAAACCTCGAGGGTCTGGTAGGTGCCGACGGTACCGTATGGGGTCTGGAGAGCTTCGGATTCTCTGCTCCTTACAAAGTGCTCGACGAGAAGCTGGGCTTCACTGGAGAGAATGTTTACAAGCAGGTTAAAGCTCTGCTTGCATAAGTAATAATCAACACAGAGATACAGAGTCACAGAGGATTTTTAAAACTCTGTACCTTTGTGTCTCTGTGTTTTTAATTTTATACGACTATGGAAGTTAAGACAGTAGGAGTGGCTTGCGATCACGCAGGCTTCGCTTTGAAACAGTTTGTGCTCCAGTACCTTGAGGAGAAGGGTTACCCCGTAAAGGACTATGGTACATGGAGTGATGCGAGTGTAGATTATCCCGACTTCGGACATGCACTGGCCGAGGGTATCGAGAGTGGTGAGGTTTATCCTGGTATCGCCATCTGCGGTTCAGGCGAGGGTATCTCTATCACACTGAACAAGCACCAGCATGTGCGCGCAGGTCTGTGCTGGATACCAGAGATTGCACATCTCATCCGTCAGCACAACGATGCCAACGTACTTGTAATGCCAGGTCGATTCATCGACAACAATATGGCTCGCAAGATTATGGACGAGTTCTTCACCGCAACCTTCGAAGGTGGTCGCCACCAGAAGAGAGTTGACAAGATTCCCGTTCAGAAGTAATCCTATTAATTTTCTGAATGGTATTCGATATTTAGTCTGAACACAGAGACACAGAGACACAGAGGATTTTTTTCTTGAAGAATTAAAACTCTGTGCCTTTGAGTCTTTGTGTTCGATTATTAAAAAAACTATGAGTCTTTGTGTTCAATCCTTCAGGTCGTATTTATTTTTGCGTTTGTCAGCTTTGCGAGGTGTACCTGTGCCGTGGAAACCCAGGTGAGGCGTCTTCACCCCCTGATAACCTGCATGTCGCTGTCGGATACGCTGCACGTAATCCACAGTCTCCGATCCACGCATATATCCATACTTCACGATAGGATCATTGTAATACTGAGGCTGGGCAAGCTTCAGCACGTAGGGTGCCACATCGCTCCAGCGGTGAGGGTTCTTTCCATCGCGCTGGGCCAGATTCATTGCATCGCGTATGTGGTGTGCGCCACCATTATAACTGGCAAGCACAAAGTTGGTACGCTCGTAATTATCACGTATATCCTTGAATGTGTTCTGCAGTTGGCCGATATACTTCACCGCTGCCTGGACGTTAGCCTCGGGCTCGTATAGTTTGCTGCGCGACACACCTAGATGGTCGGCCGTGCCAGGCATAATCTGCATCAGACCTTTAGCACCGGCAAACGACACCGCACGCGGGTCGAACGTCGACTCCTGATAACACTGCGCAGCCAGCAGTCGCCAGTCCCAGCGTATATCGCGGGCATAGGCCATAAAGTACTGGTCGTAGTGCGATATCACGCCACCCTTGGCATCGAGCATGGGCGAGAATATTCGGCGACTAACCTTGCGAACGGTAAGCAGGTCGTTCTCCTCCTTCTGCACCGCAGCTATCAGTCCGGGGTGATACCATCCCTGCAACTCCTTGGCCAGGTCATTCTTTGCGGTATCGGCATCTATGTGTCCTGGTGTGGGCCATGCCACTATGTCAACCTCGCCCTCAGCCTGTCGCTTAAGCAGTTCCAAGCTATCGCGATACACCTCCACACGCAGTCGCACGCCAAGCGAATCGGCAAATCGCTGACAGATAAGGAACTGCGTGCCCAGATACTTGCCGTGATACTCGTAGTATGTCTGTGGACCACTCACGGTAGCCATTATCAGCTCGCCGCTGGTCTGTATGTCGTGCAGATCAAACTCGTCGGTGGTAGGTATGGTATCCTCTATCACACCCCATGGCGCAACCATCGCCTCGTGCTTCTTTTCGAAACACGACGCAAGCGACAGCAAAATCGCGCCAAAACCGACATATTTATACCATTTTTGCATCAATCTGCAGCATTTTGTTAGTAAAAACGGTGCAAAGGTACTACTTTTTGGTCACTAATGACACTTATTTCGCGAAAAAGTTGTAATTTTGCACCCGATATTTTTTAGATTTAACAATATGTTAAGAATTGCAGTACAATCAAAAGGACGTCTGTTCGAGGACACCATGAACCTGCTGTCAGAAGCTGACATCAAGGTTAGCGCCTCAAAACGCACCTTGCTGGTGCAGTCGTCCAACTTTCCGCTGGAGGTGCTTTACCTCCGCGATGATGACATCCCACAGAGTGTAGCCAGTGGAGTGGCTGACATAGGCGTAGTGGGCGAAAACGAGTTTGTTGAGCGTGGCGAAGATGCTGATATCATCTCACGTCTCGGCTTCTCTAAGTGTCGCCTCTCGCTGGCCATCCCCAAAGAGATCGACTACAAGGGTGTAGAGTGGTTCAACGGCAAGAAGATTGCCACCAGCTACCCCGGAATCCTCCGACATTTCCTCGAACAGCATCATATCCATGCAGAAATCCATGTAATCACAGGTAGCGTAGAAATCAGCCCGGGCATTGGTCTGGCCGATGCTATCTTCGATATCGTGTCATCAGGCTCTACCCTGGTGAGCAACAATCTGCGCGAGGTCGAGGTTGTAATGAAGAGCGAGGCTCTGCTCATCGGCAACAAGCAGATGAGCGACGACAAGAAGGCCATCCTTGAGCAGATGCTGTTCCGTTTCAAGGCCGTTAAGGATGCTGAGGACAAGAAGTACGTGCGCATGAATGCTCCTAAGGCTCGTCTGCAGGAGATTATCGATGTGCTGCCCGGACTTAAGAGCCCCACCATCATCCCTCTGGCCGACGAGGAGTGGTGCTCTGTTCACACCGTTCTGGACCAGAAGCAGTTCTGGGAGATTATTGGTAAGCTTAAGGAAATGGGAGCCCAGGGCATCCTCGTGACTCCAATCGAAAAGATGATTCTTTGAGATTAAACATTAAACATTCTTGGCGAAGCCAAGCGGCAAAGCCGAGCGAAAGATAAACATTAAAATTCAGTTTAATGATTGTTATAAGAAACCCTCAAAGAAGCGAATGGGCAAAGATAGTTGAGCGTCCACATCTTGATGTGTCGAAGCTCAACGACACTGTAGCATCTGTTCTGGCCGACGTAAAGAAGCGCGGCGACGATGCTGTGAAGGGCTACGAGCTGAAGTTCGACCACGTAGACCTGCCCCAGCTGGCTGTTACCGAGGCCGAGATGAACGAGGCCGAGGGGCTGGTTAGTCCTGAGTTGAAGGCTGCCATCCAAGTGGCTCACTACAACATCAAGACCTTCCACGAGTCGCAGCAGTTCAAGGGCAAGAAGATCGAGACTCAGCCCGGCGTGGTTTGCTGGCAGAAGAGTGTAGCCATCGAGAAGGTGGGCCTCTACATTCCTGGCGGCACTGCCCCACTCTTCTCAACCGTGCTCATGCTGGCCACACCTGCCAAGATAGCAGGTTGCCAGGAGATAGTGCTCTGCACACCTCCAGGTCGCGATGGCAAGGTTAATCCTGCCATACTGGTAGCTGCCCGTATCGCTGGTGTAAGCAAGATATTCAAGGCAGGTGGCGTACAGGCCATCGGCGCTATGGCCTACGGTACCGAGAGTGTGCCCAAGGTTTACAAGATATTCGGTCCCGGCAACCAGTATGTGATGGCCGCCAAGCAGCAGGTTAGTCTGCACGATGTGGCTATCGACATGCCCGCTGGTCCATCGGAGGTATGTGTGATTGCCGACAATCATGCCAACATCGAGTTTGTGGCAGCCGATCTGCTGTCGCAGGCCGAGCATGGCATCGACTCACAGGTGTTCCTCATCACCACTTCCGAGCAGGTAATACTCGACGTTCAGGCCGAAGTGAACCGTCAGCTCGACCTGCTTCCCCGCAAGGAGATGGCAGCCAAGGCGCTCGACAACAGCCGTCTGGTACTGGTCAACAGCATGCAGGAGGCCATCGACCTGTCGAATGCCTATGCTCCTGAGCATCTCATCCTGCAGGTTAAGGACTATAACAAGGTGGCTAGCAAGGTGGTTAATGCTGGTAGCGTGTTCCTGGGCCAGTATGCTTGCGAGAGTGCAGGCGACTATGCCAGCGGCACCAACCACACTCTGCCCACTCACGGCTATGCCACTGCCTACAGCGGTGTAAACCTGGACAGCTATTGTCGCAAGATCACTTTCCAGCACCTCACCGAGGATGGTATCCGCAGCATAGGCCGCGCCGTAGAACTCATGGCCGAAGCCGAGCAGCTCGAAGCGCATGCAAACGCAATGCGCGTCCGCATGCGATCGATTGAGTAATAATAATTTAGCCTACGGATTATACGGATTTTACGAATTTAATTATCCGCGAGATATAATCTGTATAATCCGTAAAATCCGTAGGTAAAACAAAAAGAACAATGAAGACGTTAGAACAATTAACTCGCCCAAATATCTGGAGTCTGGCACCATACAGCAGCGCTCGCAATGAGTACGCAGGTCGCGAGGCGCGAGTGTTTCTCGATGCCAACGAGAACCCTTACAATGCGCCATTCAATCGCTACCCCGACCCACTGCAGCTCGAGCTCAAGGCAGCCATCTCTAAGGTAAAGGGAGTGCCCGCCGAGTGCATATTCCTGGGCAACGGTAGCGACGAGGCCATCGACCTGCCCTACCGCTGTTTCTGCGAGCCTGGCGTGGATAACGTAGTGGCCATCGAGCCCACCTACGGCATGTACAAGGTGTGTGCCGATATCAACAACGTAGAGTATCGCACAGTGCTGCTCGACGAGCAGTATCAGACCACAGCCGACAAGCTGTTGGCCGCCACCAATGCTCACACCAAGATCATCTGGCTCTGCACACCTAACAACCCCACAGGCAACTGTCTGGTACGCGAAGAGGTCATCAAGGTTATCGAGCAGTTCGAAGGTCTGGTCATCGTCGACGAGGCCTACAGCGACTTCTCATCGCAGAAGACACTGCGCAGCGAACTCGCAAAGTACCCCAACATGATAGTACTCAACACCATGTCGAAAGCGTGGGGCTGTGCAGCCATCCGCTTGGGTATGGCATTTGCGTCGCAGGACATCATCGATATATTTAATAAGGTGAAGTATCCCTACAACGTAAACCAGCTTACCCAGCAGCAGGCTCTCGAAGCACTTAAGGACCCGTTCGAGGTAGATCAATGGGTAAAGATACTGTTGCAGGAGCGTAGTCGCATGATTGAGGCTTTCCGCGAGCTGCCCATTTGCGAAAAAGTGTATCCTACGGATGCCAACTTCTTCCTGGCCAAGATGACCGATGCTACCAAGATTTACAACTATCTGGTAGACCACGCCATCATCGTGCGCAACCGTCATCGCGTGCAACTCTGTCAGAACTGCCTTCGCATCACGATAGGTACCAAGACCGAGAATAATGAACTGGTAGCCGCACTGCGGCAGTACTAATCATACACTATGTCAATACTCACTCGCACATATCCGTTCAAGCAGAGTAGGCATTGGCTTAAAGACAGTATCGCCTATGGTGTGATCATCTGGGCGATACTGTTTTTGTTGCAACCCTTCGGGTTCAGCATGTATCAGGGCAACAAGTGCCTGGTAGCCGCCGTGTTCGGACTCATCACCACGTGCTGCTACGCCTTGTACTGGTGGGGCGTCATCTCACCACTCGTCAAGCACATAAAACCCTGGCGGATATGGCACAACGGGTGCTGCACACTGGGACTGATAGCATTTATCGCCATCTGCAATTTCCTCACGTTCGCCGCCCTCTTCCACTATCCCATCACGGCCCGCGTGTTCCTCATGTTTCTGCAGTGGACGCTCATTATCGGCCTCATTATGACCGTGCTGTCCATCGGCATTGACTACAACCGTAGTCTGCGCGAGCGAATGCAAGACCTGCTCAACAACACCACCGACGAGCAACGCGACATCACCATCACCATCCACGACACCAATGTGCGTGGCAACGACCTCACCATCCCCATCAATCATCTGCTGTATATCGAGGCGCAGAAAAACAATGTCTCGGTATGCTATCTTCGCGACGACCATCCCACCAGCGTCGAGATTCACACCACACTATCGGCCGTAGTCGACGAGCTCAGAGAGTACCAGAACATCTTCCAGTGCCATCGCTCGTTTGTGGTCAACGTCAACAATATCACCCAGGCCAAGGGCAACTCAAACGGCTACCAACTCCGCCTGGGCACATGCGCCACTAGCATCCCAGTTTCGCGCTCGTATGTGCCCCAACTCAAGTCGTTTATCGCTTAGTCATTCGTCATTTTTTCTAGTCATTCGCCTCGCGACTTAGCTTTCCGTCAGCAGTTCTAGCTGTCTGTCAGCAATATTTGGAGGCTACGATTTCTTGCCGTATCTTTGCGGCATGAAACATAAGTTCGCACATATCATCATTTGTCTGCTGGCAGCCCTCAAGTTGGCCGCACAGACCACCGTAACAGGTACAGTTACCGACGGACGCGCACCCCTGCCCGCCGCCAATGTTTTTATCGCGGGTACTATCGACGGATGCCTGACCGACACCCTGGGCCGATTCAGTTTCAAAACTAGCCAGACGGGCGAGGTTACGCTGAAGGTTACCTACATGGGCTTCGACGACTACACCCGCACCGCACCCGTAAGCACGCTCACAGATATAAATGTACGCATGCACGAACGTGCCACAGCCATCAGCGAGGTAGTGGTTACAGCCAGCACCTTCAGCTTTGGCAAGAGCGAGGGCTTCAAGACCATGGACGCGCTCGATGTAGTGATGTCGGGCAACTCTTGTGGCGACGTGGTGGCCGCACTGCAGTCGCTGCCTGGCACCCAGAAGGTGGGCGAAGACGGAAAGCTGTACGTACGTGGTGGCGAGAGCGACGAGTGCCAGACGTTTGTCAACGGCATGCACGTGCTGGTGCCCTACACCACCAATACCGAGAATACCGCAGTGCGCGGCCGCTTCTCGCCGTTCCTGTTCAAAGGCATCAACTTCACCCTGGGTGGCTATAGCGGCGAATACGGTCAGGCACTGTCGGCCGTACTGCCCATGGAGACCACCGACGTGGCCACAAGCGACAAGTTCGGCATCAGTGCATCGCTGGTCGACTGGAACATCGGTGGCACCAAGGCATTTACCAGTAGCGCCCTGTCGTTTAATGCCGCCTACACTAGCATGGGACTCTACGACCGTATGTTCACCCAGCGTCAGGACTTCACCCGCCCCTATCGCAAGCTGTCGGGCGAGGCACAGTATAAACGTGAGTTCGCACGTGGCGGCGTGCTCAAGTCCTACGCAGGCTACGACCTCACATCGGTAGGCCTACACCAAGGCGATCGCCACATCAGTCTGGCAGAGCACAATGTCTATGCCAACGTCACCTACAAGGCCCCTATCGCTCGCGGCACCACGCTGTTTGCCGGCATAGCCCACTCCAGCGTATGGAACAATATCGACGACGCCGTAAGCGCTGGCGACCACTACCGCAACTATCGCAACGAGTTGCACCTTAAGTCAGAACTACGCCGTGTGGTATGCGACCGCTTGAAGCTGTCCGTCGGCATCGAGGACTACCTGCGCCACAGCACGCTTGATTTCGCGCATTATCAGTACACGCTCGATTACAATATTCTGGCCGCCCATGCCGATGCCCAGTTGCGCGTGGTGAATAAGCTTTTCCTCAACGTGTCTGCCCGTACCGAACTCATGCGCACCCGTCTGCAGTTCATGCCTCGCGCCACCCTGAGCTATATCCCCAACAAGCAGTGGCAGCTGTCGCTGGTGGCAGGCCGATACAGTCAGACACCCACCGACGACCAACTGGCCCAGAGCCACTGCGCCTTAGACCAGAGCTCAGCCTGGCATCTCATACTCAGCATGCAGTACCGTTCGGCCTCATCGCTGCTACGCATCGAGCCTTACTACAAGCGCTACAGTCATCTGCCATGGATGCAGCAAGGCCAGTGGCAGTCCGATGGCTACGGCACCAGCCGCGGTGTGGATGTGTATGCTGAGGATCACTCCATCTCTCCCCGCCTCACCACCAGCCTGGCCTACTCGTTCTGCGATGCTGAACGCCTGTACCAGGACTACACAGAGCTCTCCACACCTAGCTTTGCATCGCGCCACAACTTGCGTCTGTCGGCCAAATACTCCATTGGCAAGTGCATCATCGGCGTGGCCGAATCCTTCGCCTCTGGTCGCCAGTTCGCAGCCGGCACCACACCCCATTACAACAGCCTGGATGTAAACCTCACATACCTGCTCAGTCCCAAGGTCATCATCTACACGTCGCTCAACAATGTGCTTGGTCGCACCAACATCCATCGCTACCAGGCCGACGGTAGCTCCGTGATGTCCAGCCGCGACAGGTTCTTTTATATCGGTATTTTTGTTTCACTTAAAAATAATAAAGCTTATGACATTAGCAATTTTTAGGCACTTTGTTGCCACCGTAGTGTTAGTTTTTGCAAGCGTAACAAACCTCTATGCCCAGCAGGCCCAGCCATCGCCCGACGACATGCTCAACCAGATTGGCATGCTCAAGCGCCTTGAGGCCATGCAGCCCGACAGCGTAGGTCCCAAGTACCAGTTGGCCCTGGCCTGTCTTAACTACGCCGTTACCTGTCCGCACTCCGCCCAGACAGAGCCGGTGCTGGCACAGGCCGAACAGACCATCTACCAGCTGGCCCAGATGAAGAGCGCCGACCAGTCCGACCTCTGCACCCTTCGCGGATTCTTCTACATGGTTCGCATAGTGCAGAACCCCGCCCAGAACGGTCAGCGCTACTACATCGACGTAATGCAGAACTACGAAAAGGCCCTAAAGCTAAACCCCAACAACCACCTGGCCCGCCAACTTCAAGCCAAGTTCCAAGAAGGCATGAAGCAAGCCACCGGCAAGTAAACAAAAATCCCCAGCACCTACACATGCTGGGGATTTGTTTATTTTATAAATCGCTCAATGTGACAAGTGTGAGTTTTTTGCTGCTTGTCGTAGTTGATTCCAACCAGCAGTATGTCGCCAGTATATTCAGCAACCTTAGCAGGATACTGCTTACGTTTGATTTGCTCAATAGCTGTATCAGCATCTTGGTTATATTTCAATTCCAACACAATAGCAGGCGATTCCACATTTTTGCGAGGAATTAGCACCAAGTCGGCAAAGCCCTTGCCTGTGGGCAACTCACGATGTATCACATAATTATTTCTTGCAGAATAAAACGCAAGGCTCAAAACGCAAGCCAACGAATTCTCGTCGTTATACGAAAGGATACTTGTGTTCTCATCGTGTGCCACATCTACACCACGAGCCACAGCATCTTCATCCCCATCAAGCACAGCCTTAATAATCGACAGCGATTCGCTAATTGAGTCTATTACTTTTTGCCAATTAGTATCTTTGATAGCATTTACCAATTCTCCTTCAACTTCTCGGTTGGGTACATAACACTCATCTAAGTCACTGTCATAGGCCAGATAACCCAAATGTATTAGCACTGTGAAGACATCGTCCTTAGTCCTAATCACCGACATGTCGTTTTGAAATCCTGTGGGATCTACTTTGCATCTTCCTCCACCAAGCATTGATATGATGTCATCTTTTAGTCCCTTATAATTCATCTGAATATACGAGGCAACAGCGTCATAGGCACCAGTATTGGCCCAAAAGCTTCGACAGCGACCCTCCCACAAGGCTTGCATAACAGAGTTAGGATTGAACATAGACGATTCTTCGCCTATTTTATAGCCATCATACCACTTCTGCAATTCATCATAATCAGCACCATTCTGCTTACAGAGGTTTACTACTTCATTACAAGTAAAACCGAATAAGTTAGCCATTCTGCCAGGATTCACCATCGAATACTCAGTAAAATTGTTAAGAGCCGACTCTGTAGAATACTTCTTAATAGGAAGAATACCCGTCATATAAACTCCTGCAAATACCTGCATCGACTGTCCTCCCTTGAACATACGACGCAACCAGTTAACATAGCGATCCATAAGCGATGAACCTGCTGGTAATTCGCGACATACAGCATCCCACTCATCGATGATGAAGATAAACTGTTTATTAATGCTTCCAATAAGTCTAATAAGGTATTTCATCAAATCATCACCCTCATTAACAGACACATCTGGATACGCTAAATGAATATCCTCAATTAATTCATCATTGATATGTCCGACAATATCTTGATTGTGAAAGCGAGTCACGAAATCCGACATATCAAGGTATATCACCGGATATTTATTTAAATGCGCCTCAAACGAAGGATTGCTACTTATTTTAAGGTTTGCAAACAGACTTCGAGAATCGCATGACTGATCATAATAGGCATTAAGCATCTTAGCCGCCATCGACTTACCAAATCGTCGGCAGCGAGAAACACAAGTGAAACGACGCTCTGTATTGAGCGTTGCATTCACAATCGAGATTAAATCTGATTTATCTACGTATTCGCTATTTAGAGCAGATTGAAATCCCGCGTTTCCTATATTGATATATGTACCCATTTCGCTATTTCATTCAATTTTTCTGCCGCAAAGATACGACGATTTTTTTAAAAGCACAAATAATCCGCAAGAAAAATCATCTAGCAAAAAAAAAGTCCCAAAATATTTGGAACACTTAGTATAAGATTGAATACGTTTAGTAACATCGGTTGCTAGTTGGGCGAGTTTTCGTGGCGCGCGCCCATTTTTAGGAATGCGGCCCAACTCAGTGAGCCTGGTGACTTGAGATTCATAGCGGTCTACTTCTTAATTTTCTTTTCGTTAACTGCCTCGTCAATAAGACTGTCGATATTATCAAACTCGACGGTATTAAACGACAGTTTCTTTTTGTAACGCACTCTGTTGAGGTGAAGCACTGTCTTGAGATAGTGGATGTAGTAAAACTGCCCCTTTATGGCTGTCTTGTAGTCCATATAAAGGCCATCTCCAGTGATACCCGCATCCTTAATCAACTGATTGCAGCGGTTGAGCTCAGTCTTAAGCTGTCGATTCTCCAGTTTAAGTTCAAACTCCTTGGCACCAGTTTCGTTAATGTGCTTCATGTAATCACAGATTAGTGCATTTTGCTTCTTCAAGTCATTGTATTTCTCCTGTAAATGGCGATATGCATCTTCCAGACTCTTGGTGTAATCTGAGAGCATCTCTGTCTGCATACAGTTTCGGCGATACGACTCGATGAAGCGTTTAAGCCACACCTCTCTTGGAATCTCATCTAGCGGAGCTATCCTCCGCCGTTCTGGCAGAACAATCTTCTGCGGCTCTGGCGGTTCACAAGTTGGCTGCGAACGCCAAAAAAGAAAGCTAAGTTTCATAATTCAATCTTAATACCTTAAGTAATTAATAGTGCCCATCACATGGGCAAATCGAATGCAAAGATAACACAAAAGTGCATCAAAACTCGATGCACCCCCTAGAATTTAATATCTTTTAGATATTTTGTTGCATAAAAACGCCAAAAAGCTTGCAATCGCCTTTCTAATGTATTATCTTTGCACCCGATTGGTTGATTGCGTCCTTTCTTCGCAGTGATGCGCAGGGCGTACATACAATTTATAATTTAGTTTTTTAAGTAAATTATTGTGTAGGAGAGCCCACAGTGATGTTCGCTTTCCTATTTTTATAATAATGGTAAAGTGCTAATTAACGCTCTAATCGACTTCAAATGCCTTAATTACGTCCTCGAAATTTCTTATCCAATAAGCGCCACGCTCTTCTTGGACAGATAAAACACGCGACTTGTTAAATGGTTTACCATCATATTCTGCCAACGGTTTTTCCAAATGGATTAACCAATAAGCACTATCTCGTGAGGGTTTGTAGTTTGAACTATGTGATGCCATTCTGGCAATTTGTTCTCTGGTTTTCAACTGCGGCTTTAGAGTCGATATTTTGCACAAACGAGCTTGTTTAGAGTTCTTACCAAGAAAAGCCAACACATATTCTGTACCAAGAAGTTTTGGCATAGATATAATCTTGCTTACCGGTAGAATATATGTATTAGACTTCTCAAACCACTCCCATTGTTCCTCCGTACCAATTCTGCCAACCAATACGTGACGAGGATTTTCAGTTTGGCCAGCTCCATGACAATCAACCAACACTTTCTCCTTGTATGCAAGTCTTACCTCTTCATCCTCCAATTCTTCTCTCCGTTTTTTGCTAATTTCCAGGAAAGAAGATTCCTTATCAATTCCTAGATATTTACGTCCAAACAAAGACGAAGCTATACCAGTTGTCCCACTACCATTAAACGGATCCAAAATCCAATCTCCTTCTTTTGTTGAAGCCATGATAATACGAGCAAGCAAGCCCAATGGTTTCTGAGTTGGATGTTTACCGCATGATTTTTCCCATTTAGCGACAGCAGGCATTCGCCACACATCCGTCATCTGCTTGCCACCATTAATTTGACACATCAAATCATAATTATACTTATGGTATGCGCGCTTAGATTTCTTAGCCCAGATAATATACTCTGCAGAATGTGTGAGCACTCGATGAGATATGTTTTCAGGTGGATCTGTTTTATTCCAAGTAACAACGTTCAGTATTTTAAAACCGAGTTCTGACAGTTGATTTGCCACAGAAAATATATTGTGTTGTGTACCACTTATCCAAATGGTACCGTTATCATTCAACTTGTCTTTGCAAGCAGACAACCACTTATGGTTAAACTCGTTTATAAACTCTGGCGTAGGTGCTTTGTCCCATTGTCCTTTATCTACACATACAATCTTTCCACTACTAATGCTAATACCGCCATTACTTAGAAAGTATGGAGGGTCAGCAAATATCATATCAAACTTAAAGTCGAATGCTTCAAGCACCGACACACAATCACCCTCAACGAGGGTAAAATCCCTGTTTCCTGATTTATAATACGCAGACGTTGAACTCATGATAAAAGCACTCTGTATTTCTCCTGGTTATCAAGCAAGTTATCAAATTTTCCATCGTCATACTTTACTATTAGCCTCTTAGACCCTTTTTCGTTTTTTCGTTCTATTACAACACATTTCATTCCTTCATATCTTATCATATCACCGATTCGTGCAGAACGTTTAATTGCCATCACCTTCGCTCTCCCTCCGGCATTATTCGTTGTAGGCATTTTGACTAAAAGTTTATACCACATTTTATTGTTAGGAATCACATCTAAAACTCCACTCTCAAATTGAATTACCAATCTTGAAGTTTCATTTGCCACAAGAACCTTCTTAACCACGCATTTCTGATTTCTAACCTCTAAACAGTCACCAATCTTTACTCCGTCATAACTAGAGACCTCACGACGTTCTTCCTTTGCTTTATTATCTTCCTTGATTATTTGTATATTGTCATTAATTTGATTATTCTTTTTCTTTCCATTAACTATCGTATACGAAGTTGTTTCTTGTACTACTTCTTCAATTGTACCATCACTCATTTTTAAAACAAGGATGTCAGAAGAGCCCTTCGATTTAATTATATTTCGAACAACACCGAGTCCCTTTCTTGATTCTATATCTAGAATATCACCGATTTTCACAGTTTCTTGAACTGCAGAGGATTCACCACGCATATTCTTCACTGAATTCCAAGCAATTTGCCTAACTCTCTCACGTGTCAATCCGAAACGATCTGCAATAGCGTTCAGATCCATTTCTCCAGTTTCAGAACCGATACCAAAAAAAGCTTCAACAATCTTCCTGTCTCTAGATTTAAGTTTATACAGATATACTCGAAGTTCTTCACTCAGAGATTCTTTCTCAAGAACATCATCAGCAGGCGCCATGTTGCCTTGATAACTATCCATGTCATCAACAGCACACGTCATCTTCTCCAATCCATCAGGCAATTTATATAACAATGCAACATTATCGAAATCATCCTGAACGCTGGATTCTATATCATACACAGGTGGGCGATATTCATGTTCCTGTTCATATTTATCCGCAAATGAGCTGATTTTTCTATATAAAGCCAGTTGATTCAATGGCAGTCTAATTGAATAAGGGAGATAAGCTATAGATGATGAGATCGACTGCAATATCCAACTTTTAGCATACGCTATAAAATTCTTGTATTTACGATAATCAAACTTTTCAATCGCTTTAATCAAGCCTATATTACCTTCTTGGATTAAGTCCTCCAACGAAACTCCATCCCTTTTATACATGACTGCTATACCTGCCACAAGTTTTTGATGGCTTTTTACTAACAAATCATACGCTTTTTTATCTCCTTTTCTGGCCTGTTTAATGAGTTCTATTAAGTCGCTACCAGAATAAACGCGATAATAAGAGATTTTTTTAATGAACTCTTTCAAGGAGTCACTTACATTGCCCTCCAAAAATCTAGTCAAATTATATTTTCTAGGAACGGTTACTGGCGATATCAGTTTATCTTCCTTTGGTTTTGCAACATCATCTATCTGAATAGCCTCCTCCTTTGCAAACCACAGAGAGCTTTCATTACAGTACCAAAATGGAATGTTTTGTTCAGAGAACATAATCTCTGCTACATAGTAAGTGTCCAAATCGAGTTCTTTTGCAATCTCCCTAACTTTTCGACCATTACTATGCAGTAATAACGTATATATTCTCTTTACATCATCCATTTACTTGTTTTCGAAATTGCGAATATAAATCAATATTTCTTCACACCACCCAATTAAGCACTTGGTACGTCGATCAATAACTGCTTCCCCATATTCTGGATAAAGTGACCTCACAAGTTCTTTACCATCTCTAACCGCTTTTCTTTTGGGGTATAAGGCAGTTTTGGCAAATAACTGACCTATAAGTTCATGTTTGATGATTAACTCGTAAATTCTAACCTTTGCGTTTTTGGGGTCTGACATAATATCTTCACCCATAGATGTCAGTTTCAGGTTCTCATCGACAAGGTCAAGAAAATAGCAAGCATTGGAATAATAAGATGCTTGACGCAACTCAAAATTATTAAACGATGCTATATCTGTCAACGTACAATTCATTGTATTACCAATGAGTTTAAACGTCCGAATGACCGTAGCTAGTGTATTTGCCTGAGGGAGCAACTTTTTCATCTTCTAAATATCCATTAGATCGTTTTGAACCAACATCATATAATACTTTAGTAAGACCGTATTTCGGTCATTCTTGCTTTTGTCAGCAAAATCAATACCAAGTTTCTTGCATAAAATGGGGAAACCGCCATTAGCATAATACTCAAATGCTTGATACATTTTGTTGCGGTCAGGATCGTCTTTCGACCTTTCTTGCAAAATAGACTGATTACCCTCTTTTAAATAAGCTAGGAAATTAATTATCTCTTTTTCTCTGTCTTCAAAATTAATAATCTGAACAGGCTCTGCCTTATTTACAAATGGAACGTAAGCATTGTTTGCATAACCGATTAATGCCGATATTACTAAGATTTGATGATAGTCATTAAACACTCTTAAATCTCTCCAAAGATATCGCATCATTTCTTCTTGATCAAGATTGCGATTAATACGGTATGTAGTATCTATATTGATTGGCATGTCGTTTTTATTTTACATAAGTTATACTTTCATTTTCATTTTTGAGTAGCTTTGTCTTAGAACAGACTTCTGGTGCAACAAAAGAAGCGACTCCACCATAACTCTTATCGTCAGCCATCAGAATTATCTGATTAGCAAAAGTGTGAATGTATTTTGCAACATTCTCCAAGTTCTGACCACTTAATTCTGTAAAGGGCGAGTCTATAAGGAAAGGGTAATCGTGCGATACTTTCAACTTATCTGTAGTTCTATCCTCATTTGAGTAATCCAATATAGCTTTGGCAAAAGCAAGTGAATTAACTTTGCTCTGTCCCGTGGATTTACCTTCGACAACTTTAAGAACAAGCTTTTCATGTATCTCACTTTCAGATAAACCTTCATCTTGAAGGGTTTTCAACTCGCCACTATTTGTCCATGTGGTAAGCATCGTATCGTATTTACTCTTTACGTAAGTTACAAGACGATATTTGTCTTTTTTCTCATGTTGACACAAGTATATTCTTCTTCCAGTATCTTCGCTCAATAAAGTATATGCTTTTGAAAGATAGGTATTGATACTTAAGAGAGATAATTCACTATTACGTTCGCCTATTTTTTCAATTGCATTTTTGAACAGATCTAGTAACTCTTGCTGGGCATTTAAGGCCTTTAGCTGTTCCTGATTTCCAGATGCGGCTTTTAACTCTGCTTTAGCCTCCTTTAGTCTTTTCTCTGCCCTCTGTTTTTCTCTATTGCACCGTTCTTCGTCTTGTTTCAAGCGTCCCTGTAATTGTAGTTGCTCATCACGTTCTTTACCTAGTTCCCTTATCGTTTCAGAAACATTTGTTACTAATGACTGAGCAATTTCTGCTAACTGAGCTTTTATATTAGCGACTTCATCTTCATCATCTTTCATCGCTTTATATGCTTCTTTTAACAACTTGCCTGTACGCTTCTTCTCACCCTCAAACTGATTTGCCATATACAAGAGTGTACTACTAATATTATCAGGTGGAAGTGTTGATAACATATCCGTCAAATGTTTGATAACATCTGTAGTCATGTCACAACCACAGATACATTTGGGACGTTTTAAAATGCTTTTTACAGCCTCAACAGTTAGGCCAGCTGGAATATCAACGTTTTCTATAGATTGTTTAACGTCACCAACCAATTGATCTGTTACTAATGCATATCCGTCCGATAACCTTTTATAGAAGATATCTGTATTTTGGTCATAACTCTTTTTAACCCGTTCAAGATCTCTCTCAAGACCTTTACGTTTCTGTTCCAATTCTTCGGCGTCTTTCAGTTCAGACAACTTAGTAGAGATTTCTTCTAACTTATTCTCAACTTTTTCCTGGTTTATCCCAATCCCATGAAGACTTATTTCATTCTCTTCAATAGAATCTTCTAATTCTCCAATTTCTTTTTCAAGTTCTTCGGCAGAGACATTACCGGCTTGACGGTTAATTCTCATCTTTTCCTTACGTATGTCACCATTAACATCCTTAATTTCACCAGAACACAACTCGAAAAGTTTCTCATTGGTGACAAGCGAAATAACATTCTTGATTGTTTCAATCGATTGATCTCCAACAATATTTAGCTTTTTCATGCGCTCACCGTCGAATGTTATTCCCTCCAAAATAGATTTTGGAATAATTCTTGATAACAATTCCTCAACAACATCCATATTTGTTTCTGGAATTGTTCGTTCACCGTTAGCTTCGGTATGGCTTAACTCCACTTTTTCGGTCGAAGTAACCTTATCATTCAATCGCATAAAAGTTTCAGTACGCTTCATGAAATACTCCGTACCTTTGTTGGTAAAAGATAGTTCTACCCAACAATCTACAGAGTTTGCATGACGATCAACTTCTAACTTATGATGCAAGGCAGAGTTTAACGAGTAAGGAGTTTCTTCCTTCTCGCGCATACTCTTAAAGTTAAAACCATAAAGCACCCATTGGAAAGAGAAAAGCATCTCTGTTTTTCCTGAGCCATTGACACCCATCACCAAAGATATATTCTTGTTTTTTGTTGTGTCAAACTTTATAGTCACATCTTTAAAACAACGATAGTTGTGGTATTTTATATAATTGATTTTCATAGGGCTATTCTTTTTCAACAACACTTCTCACAACTTCCTCAAGTTGTGATTTCAATTGCTTATTATTGCCGGTTTCCTGACAAGTCTTAGCATAATTCAGGAACTTCCAAAAACCCTTTTTTTGAGCCTCTGTAAAATGAAGTTCTTCGAGTACGTCTTCAATTGGATTCTGATTCATATTCTCGGGATTCAGTTATTGTTATATGATAAGTATCTTCAATGTTGTTAAAAATATCCTCATTGGCAGCCTTGTTCAATGCCAACCTATTATATTCTTTAGCTCTTGCCAACTCTATTTTAAGAAGTCCATCACTACCATAAGTACCAGCCTCGACTGCCGGTAGTACAACCATATCGTAGATATAAGCTATCGTCTTCCCACTCTCTTTACATTTACGAAGTACACGGCCTCGTCGCTGAACGGTTTGTCTCAGAGCACTGTCACTGGCCATGATGTATATTTTATCAAGTTTAGGGACATCAACACCTTCGTCAAAACACTTTATGGCTACCAAGGTATCAAAATACCCCTGTTCAAATTCATACAAGACCCTCTTTCGATTCAAAGTCCTGCTGGTAAATTGTGACACAACCATACCTTTATCATACAGAGTCCTTGTAACTGAGTCGATAATTAGTTCTCCCTCGTCATCTTTTCCTTGTCCGCAATAGACAACAGAATTGACAAAGTTATATCCTTCTTCCGCAAGATCTCTTAGTTTCTCTACTTTCCCCGAAGCTTGCTTAAGAATAAGACTCCTTTCTCTGCGAAGCTTATCAACGACTTCAGGATCTGGTTCTTTCTTATTCAATTCCTGGGCAAGCAGCTTGCTCTTGAATTGGAACTTGTCATTCTCATCTTCTGTGAGTCGAACGAAAATGGGGTGATACTCATATTTCGAAAGGAAGTCATTCTCTATAGCATCTTCAATTCCGTAATAGAATGTATCACCAGCAGTAAAGAACCTAACAATTGCTTCAGATTCGCTTTCGCTAAAACGTTGAATGGTAGCACTAAGCCCCAGTTTGTATTGAGGATTTAGCTTCACTAATGCAGCCAGATTGCCCTTCGTCAGATTATGAGCTTCGTCAACGATAAGAAATAATGGCGTAATCTTGCGTATCTCAGAGCACATTTTCGAGAAAAATGTGTCATACACCGCTACGCATATAACATCATCATCGTCTGTATAATAATCAATTGTTGCTTCTGCAATAGTCTTTTCAAATGAAGAACCGCTTCCTCCAAAAAGGTAAATCTTGTCATATCCATCTTCCCGTAAAGCAGCCTCCCATTGAACTTGCAAATCTATCTGCGGCACACATACCACAACAAACATTTTCTCATTCGTTTCTTCCTTAAGCCGTTTGATCGTTTTGACAGAAGTGAAAGTCTTACCTGTACCTGTTGCCATCTCATAGAAATGCTGATAGGTGTTTTCACAGAATTCATTAATTGCCCTTTCTTGATATGGATACAGCTTTTTCTTTTTTCCACCATTTCGAGAGACAATATATGCATCAACAGCTTCTTCTAACGATTCACTCTTTTTATAGCATTTTAGCAACTGGTTCTTTGCCGCCTCAGGAAAATCAATAATAACGACCGTCTCCTCTTTATCTTCCCACAAATTGTTAAAATATTGAAGCTCGTCTTTAATAAACTGTTTTACCTCTTCATTTTTCCACGAGCAACTGACAGTAATACTTTCCTGATTTAGTAAGAAAGCAGATGCTGTTTCATTTAATGACCCATTAAAATAGGTCATATTTTTATTTTCATCAACAAAGATTCCAAATTTCTCATGGAAGATGCCTAAGGGTTGATAAGCTACCTTGATTTCCAATTTTCCTTCAGCAATCATATTGCAGATAACATCAAGTTTTCTTATCTCACTATCAGATATCTGACATCCAAGTATGGAACGTAATAATGACTCTATTACAGTATTCTCATCTATGTTAATGCATGCATCTATAATCTTGACGTCGGTCATAGACAGATCTGGATTGCAGATGAGTTTTATCTTTCCATGTTTTTCTACAAAGTGGATTAGCCCATCGATAGACAACGTCAAAGAATGAAGAGAAAAGAAACCGACAGCCCTGTATAGCTCAACACTTTCCGTATAGCATGGTATATAAAAATCCCTTTCTATAGAATCTTTATGAGTCCTGTATATAGGTTTAAAATTCAATCTGTCCAGCATATACTCAAAAATTTCTTATTACTACTTCGGTTTGCTTCTCGCGTTTCTCTCCATTGGCATTAATGAAGCGTGGAGCCATTATTCTATCGAAACGATAGCCAAGATACAACTCCTCAAAATACGAATCTCCATACTCAGTTTTACTGTCAGAATTGCTCTGCATAATCAGACAATTCTGAGCAGTCAGTCTATCGCAGAAGTGTTTCAATTCTTCCTGCTGTCTGTCTTCAAATGGATTATTAGAATACTCCTTGAAAGAAGAAGTTGCACTGAGCGGACGATACGGAGGATCGAAATACACAAAGTTAGGATGATTCCTACTAAGATTCTGTCTGACTAGTTTATAGTCGCCAGGTTGACGAATCACCAATTCAACTGAATTAAGAAGTTGGTGGTCTGCCATTATTAGCTCTTCATTGCAGATGACAGGCTTCTTATAACGTCCATATGGAACATTAAATTTTCCAGCAGCGTTTACCCTGTGTAACCCGTTAAAACAAGTATGATTCAAGAAAATGAATAGAGCAGCTCTTTCGTCAGGATGCAATCCTTCGCTATTATATTGGTCGCGATAGTCATAGAAGAACTCCTTTCTAGATGGGAAATCCAAATTATAGAAGTTCGTCTCTATATTTTTCAACCTATCAATAAGTATCTGTGGTTCGTTTGCGATCAGTTGATAACAGCGTATAAGGTCAGCGTTTATATCGTTGATAACAGCCCGTCTAATACACTTATGACGTTGAAGCATGTAAAACAGCATTGCACCACCTCCAACGAAGGGTTCAATATAAGTTATATTCTCAAGATCATCGAAATCAGTTGGTAGTAACGCTTCCAACTTCTGAAGGAGATTTCCCTTACCACCAGCCCATTTTACGAATGGTTTAGCTGTTATTGGCTTTGAGGGATTAACATTTAATATATCATCAGCCGTACGTATTGGCATCAATCAGCAATCAAACTATGTTCTGACCGACACCCAATAGTCAGATGGTTTTCTTAGTTACTCGTAACAACATACAGAAAGCGGGGTATCCTCATCTGCCGTCCCCATTTTGGCCGTCGGAAGCCATCTCTATGAACGACAGAGTCGAATACCCACGCCTGTAAGTATACAATGCACCCAAAAGTGTGCTGAGGGGATATGCCCTCATAGCACACTCCGGGAGTATATACTACACCCGTAGCATTCACCTCCGCAGTTGTTTTTGAATAGAGATTTGAATTTCCGACGTTCAAATGGTCAAAAACAAAGCATCAATGACGCTTTTCTAATATGTCATCGTCCGCCCTAGTCCGTAGACATCAGGTTGGACAATTGCAAAGGTACAAATAAAATTGGAAATAAAGAAGAACTTTGCAAGAAAAATCGTCTTGCAACAAAAAAAGTCCCAAAATATTTGGAAGTTTCAGGATTACTTCGTATCTTTGCACCATGAAAGGAAACGATTTCCTCCCGCTGAAATGAAAGAGTAGCACCGTAATCGGGTTAGCAAATCAGTTCAGCGTTTTTTTTATTTTCTAAGGTTTTGTATTTCGGCATCAAAAGTTTTTTGTGTTTCATATCCAAGGTGCAAAGATACAAATATAATTGGAAATATAGAAGAACTAAGCAAGAAAAAACGTTTTGCAACAAAAAAAGTCCCAAAATATTTGGAACTTTAAAGAATACATTATGTATTATTTATTTCATCGCGGAAATACTTTAGTGCAAGTTTTTCCTTTGATACGAGTCCAAAAGAATATGCCATATACTCCTCTTGCGAAAGTCTCTTCTCACGAAGTCTGACTCCGTTTTTACTGGCGTGTATAGTATATTTCTCCTTGTTCTTCCGAATTACAACACTGTCGAAAATGCCAGACTGTTCAGAACCATCGTCAGCCCTCTGCTCCCCAACTTTCTCAGATTTAACATCTAAGTTCTGACAGAGTTTCTTCTGGATAACCTCTGCATAGACCTCGCTCACTCCGTTTTTCAGGGCAAACTCCTTAAATCTCATCAAGACGTCAGATATCTCCTTAATGATGGATTCGGCTGCCCGTATGTCGTTTGCCTTTCCGAATTTCAAAAGGTCATCTTTCGTAATGTCTTTGTCTTTACCACAGACAGATAATTCATGGCGGTTGGCAAAGCCCATACCTGTAAGATCGTATGTAAAGCATAAGTCGTATGCTGGGGATATGTGCCAATCTCCATTCTTATTCATCACAAATGAGAAGTTCTTATTATGGTCGTCAAGGTTATCACCAAGGAAGTTGAACACAGTCTGTCGGTACAGCTTCACAAGTTCGTCATAAGGTGCTGCTAATTTCCTTGCCACGCTAAAAAGATCTTCATATGAATCAGCTTCTGGGGCCAATGCAGCCAATGTCTGGGTATAGACTTTAGTACCATTCACCCTATCGAAACGCTCTGTCAAGAAATTAGGCATTCCATTAATGTCCATGAGCGACGATGGCATCATAGGGATACCTGCCGCAATAGCCATATCATAATAAGTCTTCTCAAGCAGTGTGGTCGGGAACTGCTTGCCTTCATTAAACTTCAGAATATAGTATTTGTATTCATCAGAAAGAAGTCCCTGACCAGACTTAATTTCCCCAGTTTCCTGATTGATGGCAATGATTGCTTTCGGACGTTTGCCACCTGCAGAGGTTCCGACACTAAAAAGGTTCTGGAGATGTATCAGTGGATCTTCCCCTTCTGGGAACTTACTTTCCTCCATAATTATATTGGCCAACTTATATAGTTCGGGCAGTAGGATGTCCGTGGTTATTTCCCACTTTTCCATATATGGTTCAAACTCAAGAGCCCCCATAGAGCGTTTCCCCATAAGCGACAAGGCATCTACGGGAGTAAGGCGTATCTTCCCTCCATAGTGATCTGCCCAATGTTTCATCACCCTCTCACCCCAATTATCTGGCAGAGAGTCAGCAAGGAATTCTGGAAGTCCCTTGTACAAGTCTTTCTTGTTTCCGAGATACACTTCACCCTGAGCTAATAACGGATTATGAATGGATGCCGTCAAAGGCGCTATGTCCAAGCCTTTTGCAACAAAATCGTTCGAAAAAGAAAAACATGATTGTTTTCTCTTTTCATCCCAATATATCTCGCCCACGGTCTGTCCCCAAAGACTGACCCTTACAATATTATTTTCCATGCCTTATCCTCTTTGGAGTTTTCTCTTGATATTGTCTTAGCACAGATGGAGGAACAGGAAGCTCCGGAAGGATATTCCCTACACACTCCAACTGCTGTAAAGCCCTCAGTATAGCAAGGAAGGACTGCATATTTATATTTGCAGTCTTAGCATTCTCAAACTTCTTTAGAGTCAATACCGATATACCAGCCTTTGCAGCCAACTCTTCCTGAGTCAACTGTGCCTTCATCCTGTATTCTCGCACTTTTTTTCCAAGTCCTGCAATAATTGATGAATTTGATTGTGCGTATATATCATCTTTAAACATATTGCAAAGTTAATAATAATATACTTAAAAGCCTAATTTTGAGAATAAAATATATTTAAATTAACTTTATTTACACATTTTCATAGTCACAATAATTTTAGAAGTACAAACAAATAACGAAAGAAACACTCAAGAGGCTCATGGCTCTTCTCTCGTATCATGAGGTCGTAGGAAATACCCGGCACCTCCACTGAGGCTCAAATATCCTGCCGAAGCAGCGTCGTGTTACGACGATCAGCCGATACTTGATGCAAAGATACAAATATAATTGGAAATAAAGAAGAACTAAGCAAGAAAAAACGTTTTGCCACAAAAATTTTGGGCTGAAATCTTAATAAAGATTTAATAACGGACAGGTTTTAGGCGTTTTTGAGGGATTTCGTGAATATTTTATGTATTTAATTTGCATATCTACCACATTATGGGTAATTTTGTAAGCAATAAAAGATCATAAATTAAATTACAAAAAAAATGAAGATCAATAAGAAAAGAGAACTATCTATCTCAGAAACTCTGTGGCCTCAATTTATCAAGGCCCTTATGACAAGATTGAAGGATGACATCAACAATGCGTACTTCACAATTCTTAGATTCTGCCAGACTAGCGAGGTGTTTATCTACTTTGATTTTAACCACATCAAACCCAAGGAGATCTACACGATAATCGCAGAGATCAGTACGGTTCAGAACTTGAGAGGAGTGTTTAACAAATTGACACTAATGCTTGCAGAGAGTTCGAATCTTGGCGTAGACAAAGACTATACCGCCAGCGTCGAAACTAGAGGTGACAGTATAAGCCGATCAGTCTACAGATGTAAGGCAAAAATACAAAGAACAACTCATTAAAATATACAAATCTTAACCATTAAAATTTTATGAAAAAGGAAGAAAATCAGAACCCTTCTGATGTTCTGACCAACGAACTGGCGCATGCTGGGCAACAGCCTGGCATGTCGCCAGGACTACTGGAACTCGAGAAGCATCGTATCACTTCTGACAAGGTACTACCTCCGATGGAGTTTTTGTTCTCATTGTTTGATGAGCCTTGCTTCCCAAGGCGTGAACTGGTTGCGTTTACAGGCAGGGCCAAATCGGGTAAGACATTCGTGATGTCGATGCTGATGGTGCTGTGTATGATTGCTGAGGTATTGGCATTTCGCAGACAGACTAAGGAGAGACTTCGCGTGATGTGGTATGACACTGAGCAGAGCGACAATTCTACGCAAGACATACTTAAGAACCGCATCATGCCACTATTCTGGCGAGCAGCCGGCGAGGACACTGAATTTCCAGAAGACATGTTCGACATTTTCAATGTACGAAATCTAGACCGCGATAAGCGAGAAGCATATCTACTGGAAGCGATTGAGTATCATAAGCCCGACTTGGTAATCCTGGACGGAATACGCGACCTTGTAGGCGACATAAACGATGGCACCGTGGCACAGGAGTTGATAGAGAAGCTGATGAAAATAGCGCAAACCAACGATTGCTGCATAGTATGCGTGCTGCACCAGAATAAGAGTGGCGAGAGTCGTGACCCTCGCGGATGGTTGGGAACAGAGTTGCTGAACAAGGCCTTCGACGTGTTCGCAACGGAGAAACTTATGCCTCAACTAATCTTTAAGTTAGAGCAGCTCTATACCCGCAAATACGACATCGAGCAATGTCTGTATTTTTCAGTAGACGAAGACGGGCTACCCATTATTACAGATGAGCCTCCAATCGCTTACGTATCGCAACAAGATGACAACGGCGAAGGACGCAGTCGACTGAACGACGACTACGTGATCCATCACATTGACAACTCATGGGAGATTAACGTAGAAAAGCTGTTTACCGACGCATTCAAAGGCTATGACACGCTCACTGGCGCAGCGCTGCGCTATGCAGTAATGACTCTAGGCAAGATAGAAACTCGTGGAATGTACAACAACTGTCTGAACAAGGCTATGAACATGGGGCTGATGACAAAGAAATACGACTCGAAGAATCGCAGGATATACAGTTTGAATTCCTCCCAACCCAAGAAGCCCGAACCACAGCAACAAGAATTATGGAAAAATGGTGACCCCTTTTGAGGCCTCCCCCAAGATTGGAGTACTCCTTTACAGGAGTACGTAAATCTTTAGGGGGAAGGGCCTCTCCGGACGCCCCTAAACCTTAACCATTTAACCAATGCACATCGACGATATATTTCAACATACATTCAAGGCTATCGGCCAGCAACTTGGGTTAAGAGTACGCATGGTGGATGGACACATGCAGATAAAAGACCTTATGAACCACCCCATGTGGGTAAGCTGGCTGTCGTCCAAGAGCAGCTTTTGCCGAGCCGTGGAGCAATGCGGCTTACTTACCCACCGGCAAATGGTGCATGCGGCACTGCGCTATCGCCTAGGGCGGTCGAAAGACGACGCTGTAATCTATTGGCAGATAGACCAACTGAGACAGGTGCACGATGGAAAGCTGATGTGGTACGGCCCTGATTGTCATCGCATCAAAGGCAAGAATGCCACTTGGGCGATGTATCTGCTGAAGGATTACTTCAAGATTCCACAGGAAACGTTTCAAGCCACACATGTGTTCTTCGGGTTGCACTTGCTCAATTCATCCATCACCCATCACACAGCAACCATCTGCATAGTCGAGGCAGAAAAAACTGCTGTGATACTATCGGAGCTGTATCCACAGCATATATGGCTGGCAGCCGGTGGGTTGTTCGAATTGCAGCCACAGAAGTTTCTATCGCTAAGGCACCATAAGGTAGTGCTGTTTCCTGACACCGACAGCGATTGCAAGGCATACACCATCTGGTACAACACTGCCCAACAAGTGATGCAGTCGTTTTTCTGGCCTCGGAGCAACGTCATCTATGTATCCGACTTCCTGGAGCGGTATGCCACCGCCGAGCAGAAGGAGCGCAAGATAGATCTGGTGGATTTCATTATTGAATCCCGCTCAAAATCAACTTAGAAACGATCGGTTTCCTTATTAC
>CACWMK010000023.1 GCA_902761905.1 uncultured Prevotellaceae bacterium | reverse complement strand
GCTGCAGAAGATCGGCAAGTATGAGGGCACTTATCGCTACATCATGATGCCCGAGTTGTACACATCACTCTCGCAGGACAAGGTGATTAAGGAGGCTGCACTGCGCAGCGGAGTTAGCAAGGGCATCATGCAGGCATGCTGGGATGCTGCCGGCGAGGTGATCAAGGCATGGGCCACTGAGGGTCACTCGGTTGCGCTGCCCGGACTGGGCACCATGCGATTCGGAATCCGCGCCAAGAGTGTGGCCAAGGTCGACGAGGTAAAGGCTGGACTGGTTACGAGCCGTCGCATCATCTTCACCCCAGCCATCATCTTCACCCCAGCGGTAGATCTGAAGGACGAGCTGGCCAGCACCGCCATCCAGATTACCTGCTACGACCGCAACGGTCAGGAGGTGAAGCGTGTTACCTCGACCGACCCAGGCACCATCGAGGACAACGACCAGCCCAGCAATGGCGGCAGTCAGAATCAGAACCAGGGCGGTAACACATCAGGCGGTGGCAACACCAGCGGAGGTGGTAACCAAGGCGGTAACACCGGCGGTGGTGGCGGCGATGATGACGACGTAACCTACGATTAAACCACAGGGGCCTGGGGCCTAGCGCCCCACCCCTCTCCTAACGCCCCACTGTCATCTCGACTAAGCGTAGCATCCCCCTCTGTCATCTCGACTAAGCGTAGCGCATGGAGAGATCTTTACGGCAACCGAAGGAGATCTCTCGACTACGCTCGAGATGACAAGGAGGGGGGCTCGAGATGACAAGGAGGGTGGGCTCGAGATGACAAAGGAGGAAAAGAAAATCAGTAAAATCCGTATAATCCGTAGAAAAAACTAAAAGCTTATGACCAAGAAGGAAACCATTAAATTCATCGTTCAGCTCATCGCATCGATTGCATCGGCGATACTGACGGCCCTTGGGGCGACATCGTGCGTAGGCGCGTAAGCAAGAAGAGAATCGGGTGCTCATTACTGGGCACCCGATTTTGCGGTTGTATAGGCAGGCTGTTAATATGCCAGGTATCAGTCCCTTGGAAGGCCAGTACCTGCAGGGCGAGCAAGAAGCGCTCAAGTTTGGTAAGGAAAACGGGCAGTATTCTGTCTACATCTTATCTTCAGGAACAGAAGTTATCGTAGAATAATACAAGCATTATTGCAATTTTTGTGAGATAAATTTGTGAGTATCGGGGAAGTTTTGTACTTTTGCCGCCATTATGACACATGAGGCATATTATATGGTGGCGGGACACAGGTTCTGCGTGGAGGGCGACAGCGAGGTGCTGGCGCTGATGGACAACTATGCGCCATTCGGCTGCGAGGCGGGCGACACTATCGCTACGCTGCACATAGCGCAGGGCGAGGTTCCCACGTATCAGGAGGAAATGCGACAGGACGACGAGGGGCAGACAATAATCTGCGGCAGGACTGCCAGCGGTGAGCACGTGTTCGGATTTCTATTATCCGACAGCGCGGCAGGATGGCTCATCTGCAATGCCGACTATCGCGACGCCCAACTGATAATAGCCAACAGCGAACACCGACTGGCCAAATTTGCACTCGACAACGCGCTGATGGTGCTGTATGCACTGGCCACGGCCGACAAGCAGACGGTGCTGTTTCATGCGGCGGTGGTGAGCTGCGAGGGCCGCGGATATATGTTTCTGGGCCCAAGCGGCACAGGCAAGAGCACGCACGCACGACTGTGGCTGAAGCACATCGGCGGCACCGAACTGGTGAACGACGACAACCCGGTGGTGCGCCAGGGGGTGGTTTACGGTTCGCCATGGAGCGGCAAAACGCCGTGCTACCGCAACGTGAACTATCCGCTGGGCGGCATAGTGGTGCTGAGTCAGGCACCTTATAATAAAATAGAGCGACTGGGCGGCATCGGAGCCTACGCAGCACTGATGTCGAGCATCAGCGGCATGCGCTGGGACGCCCGCATAGCCGACGGACTGCACCAATCCGAGAACGATCTGGCCACCAACGTGCCCATTTGGCATCTGGACTGTCTGCCCGACGAAGCTGCAGCCACACTCTGCCACAAAACCATAGCGCAATGACCGACAATTATATAATAGAAGAGGCCATCCGACTGGTAAGCGAGGGCATAAGCGTGACACTGCCCGTGAGCGGCACCAGCATGCTACCATTTATAATAGGTGGGCGCGAGAGTGTG
Source organism: uncultured Prevotellaceae bacterium (assembly GCA_902761905.1). Classification (GTDB taxonomy): domain Bacteria; phylum Bacteroidota; class Bacteroidia; order Bacteroidales; family Bacteroidaceae; genus Prevotella. The sequence goes on along the minus strand of CACWMK010000023.1, from coordinate 52,841 downwards.
ATACTGCAGAAGCCCGACGGAGCTAAGGTGGGCGACGTGGTGCTGGCATGGGTAATGCCGGGCCGATATGTGGTGCACCGCATCATCCGCATCGACGGCGAACACGTTACGCTGATGGGCGACGGCAATCTGGCTGGCACAGAGCATTGCACCATAGCTGGTATAAAAGCCATAGCCACGCACGTGGTGGGCGACGACGACCATCCGCACTCGCTCTACACCCCATGGCGCCGCCGCGCTGCCCTACTCTGGTGGCACCTACGGCCCGTGCGCCGGTACCTGTTGGCCGTCATCCGCCGATGTCATCTCGACTAAGCGGAGCGCATGGAGCGCTCGGCTCTGCCGCTTGGCTTGTCCAAGAAATCTCATGATCTCTGTAAGAGATGTCTCGACTACGCTCGACATGACAAAATAGTGAAATAGTAAAATAGTAAAATAAAAAATATGAAGATAAAGAATGGATTTGTGCTGCGCCAGGTGTGCGGCGAGAATGTGATTGTGGGCGAAGGCCTAGATGCTATCAACTTTGGTAAGATGCTGGCACTCAACGAGACCGCTGCATGGCTGTGGCAACAGGCACAGGCTATGGGCGAGTTTACCATCGAGGCGCTGGCCGACAAGCTGTGCAACGAATACGAAGTGACACCCGACGAGGCACGCCGCGACGTGGCTGCTATCATCGATGAGTGGAAAGCCGTAAACGTCGTTGAATCAGTATAATCCGTAGGAGACTTAAAAATGAAGTATATCCTCTGGTTCTGGCACAACTCGCTTGGCATACGGTGGAACACGGCTGTACGCATAGTGACGGGTATCGGGCAGGTGGTGCTCGGACTGATGATGGTATGGCTGAGCCGACGGTTCATCGACGAGACCATACGCACGGGCACTACCCAGGACGTAATCCACATGGTATGCCTGCTGGTGCTTACCGTGGTGGGCGGCGTGGTGCTGCGACAGGTGGGCTACTGGCTTACCACCACCGCCGAAGTGCGACAGACCAACTGGCTGCGACTGCGAATATTCAGCAGTCTGTTTCGCCGCCAGCTATTCGACGAGCAAGAGCTGCACTCGGGCGACGTGACATCGCGACTGGCCAAGGACATCGAACAGGTGAGCACCATCTGCACCGACACCATACCGCAGATGGCCATCACGGTGATACAACTGTGCGGAGCATTCATGCTGATGCGATGGTTCGACGCTCGACTGGCATGGGCACTGCTGTTGCTAACCCCGCTGGCCATCATCTTCGGCAAGCTGATAGCACGCCGACTGCGCCAGATGACGCTTGACATACGACAGGACGAGAGCCGCATACAGATGCAGGTGCAGGAGGGCATGGAACACAACGCCGTGCTGCGCTCGCTGGGCTCAGAGCAGTGGGTGACCGACCGACTGGACGCTATGCAGCAGCGACTGCAGGGCAACGTGGTGCGCCGCACACGGTTCACCGTCATCACCCGACTCATCATGGGTTGCGCCTTCGGATTGGGATATCTGCTGGCCTTTGTGTGGGGCGGCATCAGTCTGCGCAACGGCACCATCACATTCGGTGTGATGACATCATTCCTGCAACTGGTGGGTATGATACAGCACCCCATACTGCAACTGCTAAACCAGATGCCCACCATCATACACGCCACCGCCAGCATTGACCGACTGAACGAACTGGAGGGCGAAGCCGCTGACGGATGCTCTACAGGCGGATATCAGCCGCAGCAGAATGCGGCTATAGCACCGGCATCGGTGGACTTCGATGACGTGAGCTTCAGCTACGCTAAGGGCGACCGCGAGATACTCTCCCACTTCACCCACCACTTTGCGCCAGGCTCAAAGACAGCCATCATGGGACAGACGGGCATTGGCAAGACCACGCTGTTCCGACTGATTCTGGGATTTATCCAGCCCACCGAGGGACAGCTGAAGGTGGCCGGCACACTCTGCTTTGTGCCACAGGGCAACACGCTGATGAGCGGCACCATACGCTACAATCTGCAGCTGGCCAAGCCCACCGCCACCGACGATGAACTGCGCGAGGCGCTGCACACGGCATGCGCCGACTTTGTGGCCGATCTGCCCGACGGACTGGACACCGAACTGGGCGAGCGCGGCAGCGGACTGAGCGAGGGACAGGCACAGCGCATAGCCATAGCCCGCGGACTGCTGCGTGGCGGCGACATAATGCTGCTCGACGAGATAAGCAGCTCGCTCGACGAACCCACCGAGCAGGAACTGTATCGCCGACTGTTCGACCACTACCCCAGCACCACCATGTTGTTCATCACCCATCGCCCCACCATCATCAATGCTGCGCGTGACAGTGTGACAGTGTTACAGTTAAAAAACTAACGCCCCGACAACACTAAGCGCAATGTTTCGCCTCTTTTTTTCGTCTTATTGGCTGTTATCTCAGAAATTATGTATACCTTTGCAGCCGAATTCGAACTAAAGTTTAAATATTATCAACATTCAGCAAATGAAGAAACTATTAATGTGTGTGCTTGCCGCCAGCATGATGGCTCCGGCGATGGCACAAGAGAGATTTGAACAGGGTAAACCTAACGACGACAACTATCGTTACCTGGACAATTACAAGGGTCTGAAGGAGTATATCGACACCATTAACTATCCAAACTTTAAGCTTGGAGCCGGTACTACCGTAAACGACTATCTGAAGAAAACCACGGTATATAAGCTGACCAATGCCAACTTTACCGAGACTGTAGCAGGCAACGCCATGAAGATGGCCAGTTGCGTGGACGGCAATGGTAACATGAACTTCACCACAGTAAAGAACTATGTGAAAGCCGCTACTGATGCCGGTCTGAACGTATACGGCCACACACTGGGATGGCACTCGCAGCAGCCCAAGGGATGGCTATTGAGACTACTTGCTGATAAGCCAGACCCAAATGGCGAAGAGACATATACTGAGGTAGCAAGCAAGGACTTCCGCAAGGATAAGTCAGTAGGCTGGAAAGCAGACGAGACCGAAAACGGTTATACACTTTCATTCAACAGCACCGATGGTCTGAAGGTTGTTACCACCAAGTCAAAGTCGTGGGAGATTCAGTTTGTAGCGATGGACAACATCAATCTTGAAACAACCAAAACCTACAAAATGACATTTACTGTGAAAGGTTCAAAGTCTGGCAGAATAGATGGTCGACTGGGAAGTTGGAGTGTAAACGGTCCTAGTTTCAGTGTCAACTTTACCGACGAGTGGCAGGATGTTTCAGTAGACATCAAGCCCGCAATAGAGAGTAGCTTTATGCTTCTTCACATCCCCAACTACATCGGAGATGTATATATCAAGAACATCAAGTTCGAGGGAAATAAAGTCGCCACAATCCCCCAGACAGCCCAGGAGATGCACGACACTCTGGTATACGCCATGGACAAGTGGATTAAGGGTATGATGGAAGCCTGCGACGGTAAGGTTAAGGGTTGGGACCTGATAAACGAGGCCATCGGCGGCGGTGGCAACGACGGAAGCGGCAACTATCTGCTGCAGCACTCTGATGCTTACAACCCTAACGGCAATCCCGATGCTACATGGGACGTAGGCGGCAGTGCATTCTACTGGCAGGACTACATGGGCGACCTGGAGTACGTACGTCAGGCCTGTCGTCTGGCTCGCAAGTATGGCCCAGAGGACGTCAAACTTTTCATCAACGACTACAACCTGGAGGGGACTTGGGACCTGACAACGAAGAATGGTATCAAGGCCAGTAAAAAAGTCTGGTCGATCATTGGTTGGATTAAGAAATGGGAGGCCGACGGAGTGACCAAGATTGATGGTATTGGCACACAGATGCACATCTCGTTTAATAAGAACAGCAATTCACAGAACACTCTGAAGACAGCCATCACCGGTATGTTCAAGGCAATGGCAGCATCAGGCAAACTGGTTCGTGTAAGCGAGCTGGATATGGGGTATAACGATGCCAGCGGCAAAAGCGTTGCTACTGGCAATATGACTGAAGCCCAGCACAAGGAGATGGCTAACTTCTACGAGTGGATTATCCAGCAGTACCTCACCATCATCCCTGCCGAGCAGCAGTGGGGCATCTGCCAGTGGTGTACCAACGACTCGCCCAGCAACAGCGGATGGCGTGCCAACACACCTGTAGGCATCTGGGACCTGAACAACTACCGCAAGCACGTGTACGCAGGATTCGTTCGCGGACTTAACGGTGGCGAGCCTACCACAGGCATCAGCACTGTGAAGAGCGACCGCACACTCAACACATCGAAGGGCATCTACAACCTGAACGGTGCACGTATGCAGGCCACATCGCTCGACGAGCTGCCACACGGCATTTACGTGGTAGATGGCAAAAAGTTGGTAAAATAAAATAATTGCGCCAAATCAAATAATCATTTCTAGTTACGTAAATATTTGCGTAATTCAAAAAAAAATAGTACCTTTGCAGCCGATTTTGCAATAGGTATTATTTTTTTTATATAAAACACTAATTGATTTATGCGTAAAGAATGGCGTGGTTTTAAAGGAACCAAATGGACCGAGGAGGTCAATCTCAGAGACTTTATTCAGAACAACTACACAGCTTACGAGGGCGACGAGAGCTTCCTGGCTGAGCCTACAGAGGCTACCAACACACTGTGGGGACGTCTGCAGGAACTGCAGAAGGAGGAGCGTGCCAAGGGCGGTGTGCTCGACATGGAGACAGAGATCGTATCGAGCATGACAGCCTATGGACCTGGCTACATCGACGAGAGTAAGAAGGAGCTGGAGAAGGTAGTTGGTCTGCAGACCGATAAACCCCTTAAGCGCGCCTTCATGCCTTTTGGCGGTATCAAGATGGCTGAGCAGGCTTGCACTAACTATGGTTACAAGCCATCAGAGAAGCTGCACGAGATCTTCACCAAGTATTGCAAGACCCACAACGAGGGCGTATTCGATGCTTACACCGAGGAGATGAAGCACGTGCGTCACAACCACATCCTGACCGGTCTGCCCGACACTTATGGTCGTGGCCGTATCGTGGGCGACTACCGTCGTGTGGCTCTCTACGGTATCGACTTCATCATCGCCGAGAAGGAGGCCGACAAGCGCAACTGCGGTGCCGGTGTAATGAGCGACGATATCATCCGTCAGCGTGAGGAGATCTCAATGCAGATTAAGGCCCTGAAGGAGATGAAGGCTATGGCCGAGATCTACGGATTCGACATCTCTCAGCCAGCTAACAACGCTCGCGAGGCTGTACAGTGGCTGTACTTCGGCTACCTGGCTGCCATCAAGACTCAGAACGGTGCTGCCATGTCGGTAGGTCGTGTATCTACATTCCTTGATATCTACATCCAGCGCGATATGGAAGAGGGAACTCTTACCGAGGCCGAGGCTCAGGAGCTCATCGACCACCTGGTAATGAAGTTCCGCATGGTTAAGTTCGCACGTATCCCATCGTACAACGAGCTGTTCTCGGGCGACCCCGTTTGGGCTACTCTCGAGGTAGGTGGTATGGGTATGGACGGACGCCACATGGTGACCAAGAACGACTACCGTTTCCTGCACACTCTGGAGAACATGGGTCCTTCGCCCGAGCCAAACCTCACCGTACTTTATTCTCCACGTTTGACCGAGAACTTCAAGAAGTACGCTGCTATGATCTCGGTTAAGACCAGCTCGATCCAGTACGAGAACGACGAGGTGATGCGTCCTGTATGGGGCGATGATGCACGCGCCAACCTGGCTAAGTGTTTCCTCTATGCATGTAACGGTGGTGTCGACGCCAAGACCCGCGAGCAGGTTGCTCCTGGTTTCCGCCCCATCAAGGACGAGTACCTGACATGGGAGGAGCTGGCTCCACGCTTCGACCAGGCTATGGACTGGCTGGCTGGTGTATATGTAAACACTCTGAACCTCATCCACTACATGCACGATAAGTACTTCTACGAGGCTGCCGAGATGGCCCTGATCGATACCAACGTACGTCGAACATTCGCTACCGGTATCGCAGGTTTCTCACACGTTGTCGACTCTATCTCTGCTGTTAAGTATGCGAAAGTAAAGATGATCCGCGATGAGGAGGGATTCAACGTTGACTATGTAGCCGAGGGCGACTTCCCACGCTACGGTAACGACGACGACCGCGCCGACGAGATTGCAGTATGGTTGCTGAAGACCTTCGTTAAGAAGATCCGTAAGCACGCAACCTACCGTAACGCTACCCCAACCTGCTCTATCCTTACCATCACATCTAACGTGGTATATGGTAAGTACACAGGCAACCTGCCCGACGGACGCCGTGCCGGTACTCCTCTGGCTCCTGGTGCAAACCCAAGCTATGGTGCCGAGAAGAACGGTCTGCTGGCTTCGCTCAACTCAGTAGCTAAGCTGCCTTACGAGTATGCCCTCGACGGTATCTCGAACACTCAGACCATCAGCCCCAACACTCTGGGCCAGAACGACGAGGAGCGTGCCAACACTCTGGTTCGCGTGATGGACGGTTACTTCAGCCGTGGTGCTCACCACCTGAATGTGAACGTGTTTGGTGTTGACAAGCTGCGCGATGCTATGGAGCATCCTGAGAAGCCCGAGTACGCTAACTTCACCATCCGTGTATCGGGTTACGCTGTGAAGTTCATCGACCTCACTCGCGAGCAGCAGGAGGATGTTATTGCACGTCAATCTCACGAGAGTCTGTAAACTTGCATCTTTAGTATGACAAGCATAGGCTACATACACTCCACCGAATCCTTTGGCTCTGTTGACGGGCCAGGGATTCGGTTCTTGATTTTCATGCAGGGTTGCCGCATGCGCTGTCGCTACTGCCACAATCCTGACACATGGCGTATTGGTTCTGATGCTTGCGGCACAACGGCTACCGTCAGTGAGCTGCTCGACAAGGCAGAGCGCTACCGCAGCTACTGGGGCCCCGATGGCGGCATTACCGTGAGCGGTGGCGAGGCACTGCTGCAGATAGATTTCCTTATCGACCTGTTCGAAGAGGCACATCGCCGTGGCATCAACACCTGTCTCGACACCGCTGCCCAGCCTTTTACCCGCGAGGAGCCTTTCTTCGGTAAGTTCGAGCGCCTGATGCAGGCCACCGACCTGGTGCTGCTCGACATCAAGCATATCGATAGCGAGAAGCATCGCTGGCTTACAGGTCACGGCAACGAGAACATACTGGATTGTGCCCGTTATCTGTCAGACATCAACAAACCCGTATGGATTCGCCACGTGTTGGTTCCAGGAATCACTACCGATGAGGAGCAACTCATCCAACTGCGCCATACCATCGACACTCTGCAGAACGTTCAGAAGGTAGAAGTTCTGCCCTACCACACTCTGGGCACCTTCAAGTGGGAGCAGTTGGGCGTGCCCTATTCCCTGAAAGACGTGGCTACTCCCACCGCCGAGCAAATAGCCCGCGCCAAGGAAATCCTCGGCGCCAAGTAAAATCCCCGCCGCAAATCAAAAAAACAAGTGCAGCAACCTTGATGGCGCTGCACTTTGCTTATTGTTTGCGGGGGATAACGGATTATCCGCCGAAGTTATCGTACATGATTGACTCGGGATCTACGCCGAGCGAGTCGAGCATAGATACAACGGCCTTCGACATTGGGCCAGGACCGCACATGTAGTACTCGATATCCTCGGGAGCCTCGTGGTCCTTCAGATAGGTGTTCAGCATTACCTGATGTACAAAGCCTGGAGTATACTTTACGCCTGCTGCATCGGCTGCTGGGTCTGGACGGTCGAGTGCCAGGTGGAAGTGGAAGTTGGGGTACTCCTTCTCCAGTCCGAGGAAATCCTCGAGATAGAACACCTCGTTCAGAGCGCGTGCACCATAGAAGTAGTGCATCTCGCGATCGGTGGTGTGCAGCGTCTTGGTCATGTGCATGATCTGAGCGCGCAGAGGAGCCATACCGGCACCACCACCAACCCAAATCATCTCCTTCTTCGAGTCGAAGTGTGGGTGGAAGTCGCCGAAAGGTCCGCTCATGATTACCTTGTCGCCAGGTTTCAGCGAGAAGATGTAAGATGAAGCGATACCAGGGTTTACATCCATAAAGCCCGAACGGTCGGCCTTGAACGGAGGTGTAGCGATACGTACGGTAAGCATGAACACATCGCCCTCGGCAGGATAGTTGGCCATAGAGTATGCACGGATGGTGTCCTCGGGGTTCTTACACTTGAGTGGGAACAATCCGAATTTCTCCCAGCTGGGCAGATACTCGTCGCCAATCAGGCTCTTGTCGATGTCCTTATCGTAGTCGATGCAATCGAACTTAGGAATCTTAATCTGGGCATACGATCCAGGCAGGAAGTCCATGTGCTCGCCAGCAGGCAGCTGCACCTTGAACTCCTTGATGAAGGTAGCCACGTTCTTGTTAGAGATAACGGTACACTCGTACTCTTTTACGCCCAGGATCGACTCATCTACGTGAATCTTCAGGTCGCCCTTAACCTTGCACTGGCAACCCAGGCGCCAATGGTCCTTGATCTGCTTACGGGTGAAGTGAGGCTTCTCTGAGTCGAGAATCTCGCCACCGCCCTCGAGCACCTGAACCTTACACTGTCCGCAGCTGGCCTTACCACCACAAGCCGAAGGCAGGAAAATGCCGTTCTGGTTGAGGGTAGCCATCAGGTTGTTGCCCATTACCGCTGGGGCTGAGATACTTCTTAGCCACCAACAGGATAATCACCAGCAGGATGATTACCGCGAGGAAAACCCCTATACTATATGCTATAAACTGTGCCATAATATACTTTAAACATTAATTGTTAAACATTAAATGTTCAGTCCTGAGAAACACATCATAGCCATAGCCATGAGGCCCACGGTGATAAACACGATGCCGAGGCCCTGCAGAGGCTTGGGCACATCGCTGTACTGCATCTTTTCGCGGATGGCACCCATAGCCACGATGGCCAGTGCCCAACCGATACCAGAGCCGAAGCCATAAACGATGGCATCCCAAACGCTGGTGATGGCCTGCGAGTTAGATGGATCCATCAGGATGCGCTGCTGCATGAACAGCGATGCACCCATGATAGCGCAGTTTACGGCAATCAGAGGCAGGAAGATACCCAGCGCTGCATAGAGCGATGGTGAGTACTTCTCGACCGTCATCTCAACCAACTGCACCATACCGGCAATCACGGCGATGAAGAGGATGAACGACAGGTAGCTGAGGTCGACACCCTCAACAAGGCAGTCGGGGCCCAGCACCTTGGTCTGCAACAGATAGTTGACGGGAACGGTAACGGTGAGCACGAAGGTCACAGCGAGACCGAGTCCAAGCGAAGTCTTCGAATAGTAATGATATTGCGTGTTCCATATCTTATTTCTCCTTATAAAAGTAAGCACGATGAACCCAAATCACACATCCCACGAGAATCAGCGCCATAGCCGGCATCGTCATCATACCGTTGTTTACGTAACCGAAGTCGTAGCAGGCATCGGGGATAATCTGGAAGCCCAGCAGACTGCCGCGGCCCAGCAACTCACGAACGGCACCAACGATAACCAGAATCATAGCGTAGCCAAGACCGTTACCTACTCCATCGAGGAACGAAGGCCAAGGCTTGTTCTGCATGGCGAACGCCTCGAGGCGGCCCATCAGGATACAGTTGGTAATGATAAGACCTACATATACCGACAGCTGAACGCTCACGTCGTAGGCGAAAGCCTTCAGAATCTGGCTAACGATAGTTACCAGCGCAGCCACAACCACCAGCTGAACCACAATACGAATGCGGTTAGGGATAGTGTTGCGGATGATTGAGATAATCACGTTAGAGAATGCGGTAATCACAGTTACGGCGAGTCCCATTACGATGGCAGGCTTAAGCTGCGATGTAACAGCCAATGCCGAGCAGATACCCAGCACCTGACCGAGAATAGGATGGTCGACGTTTAATGGGTTTGTAAAAACCTCCTTATTTTGTTTACTGAATAATGCCATAATCTTACTCCTCCTCTGCATTTGGTTTAACATTCTTCAGACCGTCCTTCAACATGGCGTCAACACCATTCGAAGTAAGGGTAGCACCTGTTACACAGTCAACCTGAGTATCGGGATCCTCAACCTTCTTAACTACTGAGAGTACTACGTTGCCGTTCTCATCCCAGATCTGCTTGCCGATGAACTTCTCCTGCCAAGCCTGAGAGTCCTTGATTTCAGCACCCAGACCGGCGGTCTCGCCCTCGTGGTTGAAGTATGCACCGTAAACCTTGCCCTCTGGATCGATAGCAAGATAACCGCTGATACCGCCCCAAAGGCCCATACCCTTCAGACTTACTACCTGAATAGCCTTGCCATCAATCTGGCAAGCATAGGTCTTCTGTCCGTCCTGCTCCTGCTCGTTCTTTACCACCTCGGCATACTTTGCCTCGGCTGCCGAACCATCAAGGTCGCGGATGTTGAGCGAGTAGAGAATCTGTTTCTTAACATCAAGAGCCACGTTAGCATCCTGCATAGGCTTCAAAGCTGTATAAACAAAAGCCAACAGGAAAGCCACGATGACTACGAGTACCGCGCTATATATAATAATGTACGCGTTAGAGTTTGTATTCAGTTTCATTTGCGACCTCCTCTCTTTAAACGTTTTGTGATATTGCGCTCAACGATGAAGTGGTCAATCGTAGGAGCGAACATGTTACCAAAGAAGATGGCGAGCATCATACCCTCAGGATAACCGGCATTCATCACACGGATGATGATGGCCATAGCACCAATCAGGAATCCGTAGATGTACTGACCGGTAGCGGTGCGGCATGATGTAACAGGGTCGGTAGCCATAAACACAGCTCCGAAAGCGAAACCACCCATTACCAGGTGATGCCACCATGTCATGCCCTGACCAGTCTGCTCGAACAGTACTGCGAATGCGATACCGCCAACAAACACGCTGATCATTGTGCGCCAAGAGGCAATGCCAGTCCACAGCAGGATAGCAGCACCGATAGCGATAGCTACAAGCGATGTCTCACCGATAGAACCAGGAATGAATCCGAGAGCCATATCGAGGATAGAAGCATCGGGAGTGATGTTCTGTGCCAGCTGTCCGAGTGGTGTAGCTGCTGTAAAGCCGTCGGGCAGGTCGTTACCCAGACCGAAGATTGAGTTCTGAGCTACCCAAACGGTATCACCAGTCATCTTCGAAGGATAAGCGAAGAACAGGAACATACGAGCTGCAACAGCAGGGTTGAAGATGTTCATACCTGTACCGCCGAATATCTCCTTACAGAAGATTACTGAGAATGCGCAGGCCAGAGCCAGCATCCACAGTGGGCAACCAATAGGAATAATCAATGGAATGATGATACCAGACACGAGGTAACCCTCCTGGATTTCCTCACCCTTCCACTGTGCCCAGGCAAACTCGATGCCCAGACCTACAATGTAGCTAACCAGGATCTTTGGCAGAACCGCCAGGAAGCCGTAGGCAAAGATCTCGCAAAACGATGCACCTGCCAGTGTACCGGCAGCAGCATAGTTCTGATAGCCGATGTTATACATACCAAACAGCATGGCGGGCATCAGGGCGATAACCACCATACTCATAATACGCTTCGAGTCGATGGAGTCGTGAATATTCACGCCACCAGCCTTCGCTGTGTCATTAGGCACATAGAGGAAGGTCTCAAAGCCGTCGAACACCGAGCGGAAGGCATGAAGCTTGCCACCCTCCTCAAAGTTCGGCTTGATCTTATTGAGATAATTTCTTAAAAAGCTCATAGTCTATGCGTTTTCTTTACGTAAAATATTCAGTCCTTCACGCACGATGCGCTGTAACTCCAACTTTGATGAATCGACGAACTCTGCAAGTGCAAAGTCCTCAGGAGCAACCTCGTAGATACCCAGCGCCTCCTGGCGGTCGATATCACCAGCGATGATAGGCATCGAGTGCATAGCTCTTCTTGCCACACAGCCAAGAGAAGTAGCTGCGGTTGACAGAGAACTGCTTGAAACGTGGCAGAATCCAACCCAGCATCTCGTCGGCATCGTTACCCTCGGGGATAACGGTGATCTCAGAGGTGTGAGCACCCAGGAAACCATCCTTGGTTGTTGGGCGGCCTGTCAGCACATTACCATTAATAATACGAACGCTCTTCTGTGCATCATAGCTGTTGCTAAGCAGTGTAGAGAGCTCCTCGCCTACCAGCATATCCACGTGGGCAGGATTCTTAATCTCGCTACCACACAGAGCTACGGTACGACGCAGGTCAACCTTACCTGTATTGAACAGACGGCCGATGAACAGCACAACTGTTGGGTCGCCGATGGTCCAAACCACCTCGCCCTTGTTTACAGGAGCGGTGTTGTTTACCTGTACGCCTACGTTACCAGCAGGGCACTTACCATCCCATACACATACCTCGGCATTCTTGGTGTTTTCGAGTTTTGAACCAACTCCTACACCCAGATAAACGCTGGCAATCTTCGACAGAGCGTCGATACCAGTCTGGAAGTCAGCCTCCTGACCGTCTACCTCATACTCAAAGTTGCATGCCAGAGGCTTGTCGCGCAGGGCAGAAACAAAAATTGCCCTCGGCTTTACACTCGGATTGGTGGATACAGCGTAGGGCAACTGGTTGATGTAACCAAAGATTCCTGCTTCTAGCAGCGCATTAATCACCTGCTCGCCCACAAGCTTGCTGACGTCTTTCTTACCGAAGTCTGTAAACTCCTGCTGCTCGTCGGCATCCACTCTCACGCTGAGCACTTTTCTGCGTTCGCCACGTACCACTTCGCGGACCGTTCCGCTAACTGGTGAGGCAAACTTCACTTCAGGATACTGCTTGTTGATAAACAAGGCATCCCCGGCCTTGACATGATCGCCCTCCTTGACAACAACCTTCGGAGTCACACCCTCGAAATCGTCGGGAACAAGCGCAAACTTGCCGTTCGATTTCAGCTGGATTTTCTTCTCCTCGGCCTTGCCCTCAAGGGTAATGTCTAAGCCTTTGCGTAACTTAATTACATTTGCCATTTATATCAGAAATTATTGAATAGTGTTCTTTGCGAGTGCAAAATTACTAAAAAAATGCCATATAATAACAAATAATGGAAAAAAAATGCCCGAATCCCGACAAATTGTCGTAATTTTGCCTCGTGAAGTTACTCAAACGATTAGTAAGTTGGACAATTTGGGGTGTCATTCTGCTGAATGTGACACTCATGATTGTATCATATATACCACAGGCTCAGAACTACCTTGGCCGCAAGGTAGCAGATGCTATTGCCGACAAATTAGGCACACAGGTAAGCATCGGCCGCGTGGATCTGGGACTTTTCAATCGTGTGATAATCGATGATGTACGTATCAAGGACAAACAGCAGCAGGATATGCTGCGTGTGGGGCGTCTGTCTGTACGTCTGGAGCTATGGCCACTGATAGATGGAAAAATTTCGATTTCATCGGCTCAGTTGTTTGGCGCACATTTCCTATTATATAAGGAGAACGAGCGGAGCCAGACTAACTTCCAGTTTGTACTCGACTCGCTGGCATCGAAGGATACCACCAGCCACACCCCACTCGACTTGCGCATAAAATCGCTCATCATACGCCGCTCAAGTCTGACATACGATGAAAAGTACAAACCAGCAACGAGTGGATTGTTCAATCCCGCTCACCTGGGCATACGAGACCTGAGCGCCCACATCAACCTGCGTGCACTGACAGACGACTCGCTGAATGTGAACGTGAAGCGTATGGAACTGAAGGAGCGCAGCGGACTGGTGGTAAAGCGATTGAAGTTTCATCTGGCAGCAGGTCGTAAGCAGTCGATGGTAGAGAATCTGCTGGTAGAACTCCCCCTATCTCGCCTGCAGGTTGACACCCTCAGAGCCACCTATCTGATGACAGACAGCGGCCTGCAAAAAGGCTCATTAGATTACTATGGAGGGATTTCTAACACAAGCATAACTCCCTCAGAACTAAGTTGTTTCATCCCCCCGCTTAAGGGTTTATCAAGCTACATTTCTGTTACAACCAAGTTTCAGGGAACAGACTCACAGGTCAGCATTCCAAGCCTGCTGGTATCGTCAGCCCACCACGAACTAGACATCAACGCAAATGGTTGGGTGGCCGACTGGCAGAAGCGTCCATCATGGAACGTACAGCTGAACCGTCTGGCTGTATCTGAGGGCTATCTGAATATGATAGCCGATGCATTTCCGCAGATTCCATCGGAATTGACACGTTTGGGCGACGTACAGTTGACGGCCGACTGCGAACGCAACCAGCATGGAGCAGGCAATCTGCAAGCCAACCTGCAGTCAGGCGCTGGCGAGGCAAAGGTAGCCATCGACCTGGCAGCCGACCAGTCGTTTGCCGGCACCGTTGAAATCGCCACTTTGAACCTGCAGAGGCTGCTAGCAAGCAACGACCTGGGCAAGCTGTCTACCACCTTAGCGCTAAAAGGTCAGTTGCACGAGGGACAGAAGCCCGACGTAAACATAGAGGGCACCGTCAGCAACTTCGACTACAGGGGTTACACCTACCGCAACCTAGCCATCAACGGTGGATACAACAAGGGCGTGATAAGCGGCAGTTTCGACATCAACGACCCCAACATAGAGGCGCAGATAAAAGCTGAATTAATAGATGAACATATCAACAACAAACCACTGAATACCATCAAGTTACAAGCACTTATCGACCACTATAATCCACAAGCTTTGCACCTGACCGACCAATGGGGAGGCGCCTCGCTTAGTGGACAGTTGGAGGCTGACTTAGCCGCCCGAAACCTGAACGATGCACAGGGTAATATCCGTCTGAGTAACTTCACAATTTCGGCAACAGACGAGCATCCTACATATCGTTTGGACAACCTTAACATAACCACAGGTCACGAGGACGGTATACATTTTCTAACCGTCAAGAGCGACTTTGCCGATGCTGAGTTGAAGGGACAGTTTGACTACAATACACTGGCATCCAGTTTTACTAATCTGTTGAAGAGCAAACTCCCAACTCTGCCATTCCTGCCAGACAAGACCACCAAGAGCAATAACAACTTTGTAATGCGACTGATGGTGAGCAAGAGCGACTGGTTGCGCCGCATTTTCAATATCGACCTGCAGCTACGCCAACCAGTGACACTACAGGCACGTGTGAACGACTTCACCAACGAGTTGTATCTTAACGGCGATATCCCATCGTTTGCATACAACGGCGCGTGGTACAGCGATGGATACATAAATATATCGTCGCCAGCCGACACAATGCGTTGCAACGTGAGCATCCAGAAACTGATGGACAACGGACAACATTTCGAACTCGGACTATCGGCAAATGCTGCCAACAACAACCTGACAGCCTCATTGTTATGGGACAACCACGATAAAACGGAACGTTTGAGCGGACAGTTGAACACCATCATGCAACTGTACCACAATGTGGTAAACAAGCCCGAAGCACATCTGCGCATAATGCCATCGCACATCATACTGCGTGGCGAGGGCTGGGATGTAGAGCCATCGGACGTGCTATATAGCGAGAATTTCCTGCTGGTCGACCATTTCTCTGTACAACACGGCAAGCAGCACATCATCGTAGATGGCATCGCATCGAAGAACGAGACAGACTCACTGACCGTAGACCTGCGCGAAGTAGAGGTGGGCTATATTCTGGATCTAGTAAACTTCCATAGTGTAGAATTCAGCGGAAAAGCCTCAGGCAAAGCACGTGCATGGTCTCTATTCGATGAATTCAAGGCAAATGCCGACCTGAATGTCGATGAATTCAAGTTTGAGCGCGGACGCATGGGCGTGCTTCATGCCCTGGCCAACTGGAATCACGAGGCACAGCAGATAGACATACATGCCGTGGCCGACGATGGGCCTAGCGCCAAGACACGCATCAACGGCTACGTATCGCCCGTACACAACACCATCGACCTGGCCATAGAGGCAGACGGCACCAGCATAGAGTTTATGCACAACTTCACCAAGAGTTTCCTGTCGAGCATCACAGGCCACGGCGAAGGCATGGCCCGCCTGTCAGGTACGCTCGACAACATCAACCTGACCGGTAAGCTCATAGTGGATGGCGAAGCAACCGTAACACCACTTAACACCACATACAAACTAGTGCGCGATACCGTAGTAATGATACCCGATGAAATCGAGCTAAGACACATGCGTATCCTGGACGCACTTGGAAACGAGGGCTTCCTTTCGGGCGGTATCCACCACGAACACCTTACAAATCTAAGCTACGACCTGTTTGTAGAGGCAAACGACCTGCTGGCTTATGATTTCAAGGACTTCTCGAATCCAGACGGCAGCGAATCGACATTCTACGGAACGGTATACGCATCGGGCGACGTATCTATCAGCGGCCACGGCAACGATGTAATCATAAATTGCAATGTTACCCCCCAGCCCGGTACGGTATTCGTATATAATGCCGCCAGTCCCGACGCCATCAGCAATCAGGAGTTCATCACATGGGAGGAGCCAAATAAAACTATATCAGCGAGCAAGACCAACAGCACCGTTCCTGTTAGCTCCAGGGCCGACGACACCGATATCTATATCAATTTCCAGATAAACGCCACACCAAACGCCGCCTTAAAGCTGCTTATGGACGAAAACTCTAAGGACTATATTACACTTTACGGCGATGGCGCACTACGAGCCTCATTCCACAACAAGGGCTCATTCAATATGTTTGGCACATACACCGTAGACCACGGCACGTATGGTATCACCATCCAGAACATTATCAAGAAGAACTTCACATTTAATCGTGGTGGTACCATTGTTTTCGGCGGAGA
The DNA here is from genome assembly GCA_902761905.1 of uncultured Prevotellaceae bacterium. Classification (GTDB taxonomy): domain Bacteria; phylum Bacteroidota; class Bacteroidia; order Bacteroidales; family Bacteroidaceae; genus Prevotella. The sequence continues at coordinate 36,069 of CACWMK010000023.1, read as the reverse complement.
TCCTTATCAGGCTGCGCTTAATCTGCAGGCTGTCTACACAGTTAGTGGCGTAAGCCTATCGGACCTGAACATAGGCAACTCGTTCAGCAGCAATACCATTCGCGTGAACTGTCTGATGAACATCGGCGGCCAACCCGCTGCCCCACAAGTTGACTTCGACCTGGAGATGCCTACTGTAAATGCCGATGAACAGCAGATGGTACGCTCGATCATCAACGGTCAGCAGGAGATGAACCAACAGGTGGTATATCTGCTGGCTATTGGACGATTCTACAATCAGGGTACAAACAACAGTACAAGCACCACAGGCGAGCGCACTGACCAGACATCACTGGCCATGCAGAGTTTCCTTTCGGGTACGCTGTCATCGCAAATCAACACTCTCATCAACCAGTTTATCAAGAACGACAACTGGAACTTCGGAGCCAACATCTCTACTGGAAACGAAGGATGGCATAACGCTGAATATGAAGGAGTTATCAACGGTCGTATGCTTAACAACCGCCTACTCATCAATGGTCAGTTCGGCTATCGCGACAACGCCACTCAGGCCAGTCCATCGTTCATCGGCGACTTTGATTTGCAGTACCTGCTGTTCCCCAACGGCAACCTGGCGCTGAAGGTGTACAACCAAACCAACGACCGCTACTTCACGAAATCAAGCCTCAACACCCAGGGTATAGGCCTCATCATGAAGAAGGACTTCAACGGTCTGCGCGACCTGTTCACCTCGAAAAAGCGAAAGAAGAAATCAGCGGCTACCAATGTAAAGGAAAACCATTCCAAATAGTACAAGCGCCAGGTCGAAAGCCTTTGCCTTGAGGTTCTTCTCGTGGAAGAACATAGCGCCAAACATAAAGCTGACAATCACGCTACCACGACGGATCATAGACACGATGCTAATCATAGCCTCGGGCAATGATAGCGAATAGAAATACATGAAGTCAGCTGTTGAAAGGAACAGACTCACGCCAACTATCGACCATGACCAATGGAACGGTGTGGTCTGCTCGTGCTTAGGCCACCACAGCAGCCAAAGCATAGCCCCCATCATAAAGCATTGGTAGATATTGTACCACGACTGTACCATCATACGGTCGAGCCCTACTCCACCACTCTCTACCGGCGCCATCAAGAACTTATCGTAGAGTCCGCTCACAGCTCCCAGTACGGCAGCTCCAACTATCATATATATCCAATGGTCGTGCTTAAAGTCGATTCCCTCCTTTTTGCCGCTACGACTGAGCAGCAGGAACGAAGCGATGGCAAGCAACACACCGATCCACTGCCAATGGTTAAGTCGCTCGCCAAACACCAGCAGAGCACCCACCAGCACCATCACAGGACGTGTTGCATTGATAGGACCAACGATAGTAAGCGGCAAGTGCTTCATACCGAAATAGCCAAGAATCCAGCTAGACAATACGATAAGCGACTTGAGCAGGATATACTTATGCATCTCCCATCCGCCACTGGCCACATGGAATATGCTTCCATCAAGCACATCGGTTGCACCACTCATGATGATGAACGGCAGGAATATAATACTGGAAAACAATGTATTAAGAAACAATACCGGAATAACAGCGTTGCCTCGCAAAGCATGTTTCTTCAACGAATCATAGCAGCCCAACAAAGCTGCCGACATAAAAGCTAAAATTAACCACATAAATACTAATACCTAACATCTTCGAGGAACAGCGCATTGCCAGGCATCGAGTCGCCTGCGTCAGTGCGCTTTTTACCCTCTATTACTTTCCTGAAATCTTCTATTGACAATCGGCCGCGACCTACATCCACCAGTGTTCCCACTACGGCGCGCACCATATTTCTTAAGAATCTGTTTGCTGTGATAACGAAATACCACGTGGTATCGCCCGTTTGTATCCACTCGGCACGAGTAACATGGCACAAGGTGGTTTTTACATCGCTATGCGCCTTGCAGAATGCCCCAAAATCCTCGTACTCAGTAAGTATCCGGCCAGCTTCGTTCATCTTCTCGAAGTCAAGCGGATAATGTATCTCGCACGAATAATGTCGAAGGAATGGGTCCTTTCGTGTATGGATATAATAATGGTACGTACGTTCTGTGGCCGAGAAACGGGCATGTAACTCTGATGCTACCTCTTCAATCCTATCTATCACAATATCGCCAGCCAGCATACGATTCATCTTATAAGCCAACTGCTTGCAGTCAATCTCGCCATCGTATTCAAAGTGAGCGGCCATCACTCGAGCGTGCACACCTGCATCGGTACGACCGGCACCTGTTATACTAATATCCTGGCGGAGCAGAGTTGACAGCACACGCTGCAATTCGCCCTGAACGGAAATTCCGTTAGGTTGCACCTGCCATCCATGATAGTTTGTACCATCGTAACTCAGCCAAATAAAATATCTCTTTACCATCTATTATCTCAACAGTTTCTAAATTTCGGCTGCAAAATTACAAAAAAAACGCCTTTGTAGATATAATGATAAGTTTTTTTTAAGATATTTGCCCAATTAAAACCGTATTTTAGTCACTTATTCGTATCTTTGCACCGCAAAACGTATGAAATAAGATATATGAAAGATAATAGCGAAGAGAAGTTCCCTCTGGTAGATGAAGAGGGCAACGTAATAGGATCGGCCACACGAGGCGAGTGCCACAACGGATCACGCCTGCTGCATGCCGTGGTACATCTGCATGTATTCAACAGCAAGGGCGAAGTATATCTTCAGCGCCGACCTGAATGGAAGGACATACAGCCAGGCAAGTGGGACACCAGTGTAGGCGGACATATCGACTTGGGCGAAACACCTGAACAGGCTTTGGTTCGCGAGGTGCGCGAAGAACTTGGCATCACGGAGTTTACCCCTGAACGAGTAGGCAAATATGTGTTTGATAGCAAACGCGAACGTGAGTTGGTTTACGTAAACCGCACTACATACGATGGTCCCGTAACTCCTTCGGCCGAGGAACTGGACGGAGGACGGTTCTGGACTATGAACGAGATACGCGAGACTATCGGCCAGGGGGTGCTGACGCCCAACTTTGAGAGTGAATTCCAGAAGTTTTTTCTATAAACCTGCTATATGATATTCTATTTTTCAGGTACAGGCAATACCCGGTGGGTAGCAGAGCAGATAGCCCAGGCTATTGGCGAGGAACTGGTATTTATCCCAGATGCCATCAGAGACAATAAGTATGATTACGCAATCGATGATAAAGAATCAATTGGCTTCTGTTTCCCTACTCACGGGTGGCAACCACCAAGAATCGTACGCGAGTTTATCAGCAAGCTGAAGGTAGAGTCACGTTACTGCTGGGCAGTAACTACCTGCGGTGACAATATGGGCGAGACGATGACAATACTGAACAAAGACCTGGCAAAGGTTGGATTACGAGCCTCAGCATTGTTCGCGGTCATTATGCCCGAGAGCTATGTATGTCTGCCATTTATGTACACAGACACAGAGGAAAAGGAACATCAGAAGATAGCAACAGCCCGCCAGCAACTGCTACATATAATAGAATGCATACGAAACCGACGTACCGGAGTGGAAGAACTGGAGAAAGGAGCTACTCCCCGACTCTACTCGTACGTTATCGGTGGATACTTTAATGCAAAAATGGTTACCGACAAAAAGTTTACGGTAGATGAGGACGTATGCATAAAGTGCGGCAAGTGTGTCAAGGTATGTCCTGTGGACAATATACAAGGAACACCGCCCGAGTGGATTCACAACGGACGGTGCACATCATGCCTTGCATGTTATCACTACTGCCCTACCCATGCCATAAACTTCGGTAAGATTACGCGTAAGCGCGGGCAATACTATTTTAATAAACGCGGGGACCAAAAATCTTAGTACCCACACGGATCATTGTCGAACCGGTTTCGAGGGCGATGGGATAATCATCGCTCATACCCCATGATCGCTCGCAGAAAGCCTCATCGTCGGCAAAAAACTTAGCCTTGACCTCATCGAAAAAGTCGCGGGCTGTCTGCATTTCACGACGAATCTGATTGGTATCGTCAGTGAGCGACGCCATCATCATTATACCACAGATCTGCACATTATGCATATCACGCCACTCGCCTGCAGCCAGCAGTTCGCGACAGTCATCGAGCGTAAGGCCATACTTGGTTGCCTCTTCGGCTATATGCAACTCAAGAAGCACTTTGATACAACGGCCACACTTCTCGGCCTGCTTATTGACTTCACGCAACAGCTTTAACGAGTCGACAGCCTCAATCATCGTAACGTATGGAGCGATATACTTAACTTTATTTGTCTGCAGATGACCTATAAAGTGCCACTCAATGTCCTGAGGCAACGACTGATGCTTAAGACGTAGTTCCTGCTCATGGCTCTCGCCGAACACACGCTGTCCTTCCTCGTATGCAGCCTCGATATACTCGTTGGGATGATACTTAGAGATAGCCACAAGGCGAACGCCCTGTGGCAAATGGTCTATAACCTCGTGCAGATGAGATTTAACGTCGTAATCCATCATTACTGCTGCTCGTATTCGGGTTTATCGTTCTTCTTGCCGTACTCGAAAACATCCATCAGGGTTGTCTCGGCTACTGATGCGATAACGTAGTCGATCATAGTGCCACCCATAACCTCGTCGATATTCTTCATAGCACCGTTCATAGAACCTGCCTGAACCAGATAGTTTACGGTACTACGTTTCTCCTTCTCTGTCTTCTCATCTATGGTGATGAACTGCAGCTTGGCCTTATACCACTTGTCTGCGATATTATCTTCGGTAAAGAAAATCTCCTTATATGCAGCCTTCTTGATATCAGCTACCTCAAACTCGCCGCTGATATATGCCGACATCTCCTCAGTAATACGTGTTTCAGCCTCGCTGAAGCTGAGTGCGTCGACTACATAATTCTCATTTACTTTCTTCTGCAAGCCATCCTCCATTACCTTTTCGTAACGGATCTTGCATTCAAACCACATTGCTGTTCTACTTCTCATTTCTTTTCTGTTTTATTCTTTTTTATTCCTAAATAATCCTTATCGAGTGCCTCCATCTTCTTGGTGGTGAGCTGGTCGATAATCTCGCTGGCAATACGCTGCGAGCGCTCATTTCCAAGATTAGAAGATTTGGCAAGTTCCTGTTCTACTTTGGCCAACTCCTCTGTCATACTGCGACTACGCGCCATAAAATCCTTTTCCGACAGATTCATCTTATCATTGTTATATACCTTAGATAATATACGATCGGCCTCCTTGGTGAACTGTTTACGGAATATCTGTTCGGCCTTGGCTTCATACTCCTTCATTTCTTTCTGGTCGATAGTAAGCGAATCCTTCATACGCATCTGCTTGGCTACAATGGCAGCAATGGTAGCCGAATCGGCATCGGCACCCAGACCATACAATTCATTATCCTCATCAAGCAGATCGTCGGGTATCGGCTCTTCTACAGCTTTTACATACTCTACAGCCTCAGGCTGTGGCAACATATAGAAGTAACTGCCCACGATGGCCAATGCTATAGCAATTGCAGCAAATCCCACCAAGGCTGTACGACGCATATTCTTATGATTGACGAGAGCATGATAGAATTCGCGAACAGACTGATATCGGCGCTCAGGGTCCTCGGCTGTTGCTTTGGCAATAACTCTGCGCCACTCGAATGGCAATCCTGCAGAATGATATAACCACGTAACAAACTTAGCCAGAGAATACACGTCAGCACGGGCAGTAATCTCGCCACCAGCCAAGACCTCCGGGGCAACAAAGTCTTCTACTCCATCGTAAAGCGTTTCCTGGTCTAACTTGGCGTAAAATGATCCGTGGCAAAGCAAACGAACTGTGGAATCATTCTTGCGCGCAAGCACATTGCATGGTGCGAAACATACATGATACACGCCCTTATCGTTGAGCAGTTCGGTGAGTTCAGCCAAATCACGCAGGGTATCATTGGCGAAATCCTCACGGGCGATAACAGAGGGATTCTCATTCAGCAACTGTTCGAATGTAATGAAGTTGCCAACCTCTACGGCAATGGCATATACGCCACCGTCGCCCTCGTTGGGAACAAAGTGCAACTGGTGCTTATTGGCCACTTTATCCATATCGGCAGCCTCGGTGCGAACGCAATTGCTAAACGCAACATGATCGGCCACCTCGTCATGAAACTCCACGAAGTTTGAGTACTTCCCATCAATCAACCGCTTATAGAAGTAGCCGTAAGGAAGACGTACTTTAGTGGTTTTTCTGACGTCACGCGTTTCTAATAATTCCTCAAAATTCATCGTTTGCTAAAATTTTGGTGCAAAAGTACAATTTAAAATCCAAAAAAAGACGCGTTTTTAAAAAAAAGTTGTACCTTTGCGCCGAAAAATTGTAAAATGGTAAAATAAACAGAAAGATGCCTGAGATATCAGTTCGCGGACTAGAGATGCCCGAGTCGCCAATCAGAAAGCTCGCTCCTCTAGCAGCAGCCGCAAAGAAAAGAGGTACAAAAGTGTACCACCTGAACATCGGTCAGCCTGACCTGCCAACGCCTCAAGTAGGACTTGATGCCTTGAAACAGATAGACCGTGAAATCCTGGAGTATTCACCCTCGCAGGGTTATCAGAGCTATCGCGAGAAGTTGGTTGACTATTATGCCAAGTACAATATCAACGTAACAGCCGATGACATCATCATCACCAGCGGCGGTAGTGAGGCCGTGCTTTTTGCATTCCTGAGCTGCCTGAACCCTGGCGACGAAATCATTGTGCCAGAGCCAGCTTACGCCAACTATATGGCATTCGCTATCTCAGCGGGAGCCAAAATCCGCACCATTGCCACAACCATCGAGGAGGGTTTCTCGCTTCCTAAGGTTGAAAAATTCGAAGAGCTTATCAACGAGCGCACGCGCGCTATTATGATATGTAACCCTAACAATCCAACGGGTTATCTTTACACACGTCGCGAGATGAACCAGATTCGCGACCTGGTTAAGAAGTACGACCTATACCTGTTCTCAGACGAGGTGTATCGTGAGTACATATATACTGGTTCACCATATATCTCTGCCTGCCATCTGGAGGGTATCGAGCAGAATGTGATCCTTATCGACTCGGTTTCAAAGCGCTACAGCGAGTGCGGTATCCGTATCGGAGCACTTATCACAAAGAATGCAGAGGTTCGCAAGGCCGTAATGAAGTTCTGTCAGGCACGCCTTTCTCCCCCACTTATCGGACAGATAGTTGCCGAGGCATCTCTTGATGCTCCTGAGGACTACTATCGCGATGTCTACGATGAGTATGTAGAGCGCCGTAAGTGTCTGATCGACGGACTGAATCGCATACCTGGTGTTTACTCACCAATACCAATGGGTGCTTTCTACACAGTAGCCAAACTGCCCGTTGATGATGCAGAGAAGTTCTGCCGTTGGTGCCTGTCGGAGTTTGAATATGAGGGCGAGACCGTCATGATGGCTCCTGCTGCTGGATTCTACACCACTCCAGGCGCTGGCATCAACCAGGTTCGTATAGCCTACGTACTTAAGAAGCAAGACCTTGAGCGCGCATTGGTAGTGCTCCGCAAGGCCCTTGAACAGTATCCCGGACGAGTAGACGAAGAATGAATCTACCGTTATACATAGCCAAACGAATATATAGCGATCAGGGCGACAAACGTAAAGTTAGTCGCCCAGCTATTCGTATAGCAACCATCGGAGTTGCTATTGGCTTGGCTGTGATGATAGTTACGGTAAGTGTTGTACTTGGATTCAAACACACCATTCGCGACAAGGTGGTGGGATTTGGCAGTCATATCCAGGTACACAACATAATGAACTACAACGGAAGCGACCCACACCCTATCTGTGCAAACGACAGCATGATGAAAGCTATCGAGTCAATAGACGGAGTGGCACACGCCGAAAGATTCAGCACCACACAAGGAATACTTAAAACAGACGACGATTTTCTTGGAGTGGTTTTTAAAGGAATAGCTGCCGAATACGACACAACATTCCTGCACAAGCATCTCGTAGAAGGTTGTATCCCCGAGTTCAGCGACTCAGTAAGCCATTACAAGCTGCTAATATCAAAGATGATTGCCGACAAGATGCGTTTGAAGGCAGGCGATCGTGTGTACGGTTACTTTATCGATGGCGAAGACGTGAGAACACGTAAGTTCACAGTCAGCGGCATATACCAAACCAACATGACGCGATTCGACGAGACACTATGCTTCACCGACCTTTATACAGCCAGCAAGTTAAACGGCTGGACAGATAATCAGGCTACAGGCATTGAGGTAATCGTAAAAGACTTCGACCGTCTGAATGAAACAGCCGACCTATTTATAGATAATGTGAACCGCACCAGCGACGAACAGGGAAACGCGCTTACCACAGATACCATTTACGAACTCTACCCACAGGTATTCTCGTGGCTGGAACTACTCGACATAAATGTATGGATTATACTTGCACTGATGGTTTGCGTGGCAGGCTTTACGATGATTAGCGGATTGCTGATTATTATACTGGAACGTACTCAGATGATCGGAATACTTAAGGCATTAGGCGCAAGAAACAAGACCGTCCGTCATACATTCCTTTGGTTTTCTGTATTTATCATCAGTCAGGGTTTGTTGTTGGGCAACCTATTTGGCATAGGCCTGGTATTGCTCCAACAGTATACAGGAATAGTCACACTCGACCCACAGACCTACTATGTGAGCGAGGCTCCTATGGAACTAAACATTCCACTTATTGTGATGATCAATCTGGCCACATTACTTATCTGTGTATTCGTTTTGATTGCACCCAGTTTCTTGATTTCGCACATTCACCCAGCGAAATCGATGAGATACGAATAATTTTTTGAAAAATTGCACAAAAACATTTGGTAGTGTGCAAAAAATGCATTACCTTTGCACAAAATTTCAAAAATTGTGCAGTTTTCATGGAAGAATTTAGCAGTTTTAATGCTTTAATAGAAAAAGCCATAGTGAAGAACTGGGACCAAGATGCCCTTACTGATTATCAGGGCATTACGCTCCAGTTTCACGACGTTGCACGCAAAATCGAGAAGATCCATATATTGTTCGAGAACAGTGGTATAGTTAAGGGCGACAAGATAGCGATCTGCGGCCGTAACTCTGCTCACTGGGCTGTTTCTTTTCTGGCCACTCTCACCTATGGAGCCGTTGCAGTACCCATTCTGCACGAGTTTAATGGCGAGCAGATTCAGAATATTGTGAATCATTCGGGTGCCAGACTCTTGTTTATCGGAGATTTTGCTGTAAAGACAATCGATTCAGAAGCGATGCCTGCCCTTGAGGCAATCATCAACCTCCCCGACTTCTCGCTGTATATTTCGAGATCGGAAAAGATTACGTACGCGCGCGAACATCTTAATATGATGTTTGGCAGTAAGTTCCCCAAGGCGTTCAGAGCCGAGCATGTACACTACCACAAGGACACCTCTGAAGAATTGGCCCTGATCAACTACACCAGCGGAACCACAGGTTTTTCTAAGGGGGTAATGCTCCCCTATCGTGCACTTTGGGGCAATGTAGAGTTTATCATTCGAGTGCTTGGCCGTAACGTCAAGGCCGGCGACAACATGCTTAGCATTTTGCCTATGGCCCATATGTATGGTATGGCAGTAGAATTCCTTTTCGGATTCTGCAACGGATGTCACCTGTTCTTCTTGACACGCCTTCCAAGCCCTGCCATCATCGCCGAAGCGTTTGGTACAATTAAGCCTGCGTGCATCATTACAGTACCACTTATCATTGAGAAGATTATCCGTAAGAATGTATTCCCAATGATACAGAACAATCGCATGCGACTGCTGCTCAGTATGCCAGTGGTTAGCAAGAAGGTAAAGAACCGCATTTGCAAAGAGGTTTACAATGCCTTCGGAGGGAATCTGTATGAGGTCATCGTGGGTGGTGCACCATTGTCGAAGGAAGTTGAGGAGTTCCTCACATCGATAGGATTCCCTATCACCGTAGGATATGGCACTACAGAGTGCGCACCACTTATTTCATTCAGCGATTATCATGATTTCAAAAATGGATCGTGCGGACAGCCAGTAGACCGCATGGAGGTTAAGATTCTTAGCCCTGACCCACAAAATATTCCTGGCGAGATTGTTACCAAAGGAACCAACGTGATGTTGGGATACTATCTAAATGAAGAAGCCACAAACGAGGCTATCGACAAGGACGGATGGTATCATACAGGCGACCTTGGCACTATGGCAGAGAGTGGACATATCTTTATCCGCGGACGTTCTAAGAATATGCTGCTTGGCGCTAATGGCCAGAATGTATATCCTGAGGAAATAGAGGACAAGTTGAATGCGATGGCTATGGTTTCAGAGAGCCTTATCATTCAGCGTGGCGACAAACTTGTTGCGCTCGTTCATCCCGACAAGGATGAGGTTGTAAGCTTTACCCGCGAGGAGTTGGAAGACATCATGGAGCAGAACCGTCAGGAGCTGAATAGCATTCTGCCTGCATATAGTCGCATCTCGGCAATCGAACTTCAGGACGAAGAGTTTGCCAAGACGCCAAAGAAGAGTATAAAACGCTACCTATATAAGAATAACTAATAGCTTATGGAACATATACCTAGTTTTAACGCTTTGATACAGAAGAGTATCATCGACAATTGGGATCGCGATGCGCTGACCGACTATAAGGGACAGACGCTGCAGTTTCATGACGTAGCCAGAAAAATCGAGAAGTTGCATATACTTTTCGAAAACAGCGGAATTCAGAAGGGCGACAAGATTGCTCTCTGCGGACGCAATTCATCACAATGGGCAGTGGCATTCCTGGCCACTCTTACCTACGGCGCTATAGCTGTGCCCATCCTGCACGAGTTCAATGCCGAACAGGTGCACAACATCGTAAACCACTCAGAGGCAAGACTGCTCTTTGTGGGCGACCATGTGGCTACAATTATCGATCCCCAGGCTATGCCAACACTTGAGGGTATCATCAACAATCCCGACTACTCGCTGATGGTTTCTCGTACCGACAAGCTTACTTATGCACGTGAGCATCTGAACGAGTTATATGGAAAGAAATTCCCAAAGTATTTCCGCAAGGAACACGTAAGCTACTATCAGGAGCAGAGTCCTGAAGAACTGGCAGTGATCAACTACACCAGCGGAACTACAGGATTCTCAAAAGGCGTAATGCTGCCCTATCGTGCACTGTGGTCAAACTTCGACTTTGCCATAAGTGTGCTTGGCACCACAATCAAAGCCGGCGATAAGGTAATCTCGATGTTGCCTATGGCCCACATGTATGGTATGGCGTTCGAATTCATCTTCGAGTTCCTGCATGGTTGCCATGTGTATTATCTGAATCGTGTTCCTTCGCCAGCTATCATTGCTCAGGCTTTGGCCGATATACGTCCAAGAATCGTGATTGCCGTTCCGCTGATTATCGAGAAGATTATCCGCAAAAAGGTATTCCCAAAGATACAGAACAACCGTATGCGCCTCCTGCTCCAGATGCCTGTCATCTCAAAGAAGGTACGCGAGATGATATGCCAAGAAGTGCTCAAAGCCTTTGGTGGCAATATGTACGAGGTAATCATAGGTGGTGCTGCACTTAATCAGGAGGTAGAACGTTTCCTGAAGCGTATTGACTTCCCATACACTGTAGGTTATGGTGCCACAGAGTGTGCCCCAATCATCTGCTATCGCGACTGGCATACATTTGTACCAGGTTCGTGTGGTTGCGCAGCTTTGCATCAGGAAGTAAAGATTGTATCGCCCGATCCACAGCGCATCCCAGGCGAGATTCTTACCAAGGGGCCTAACGTAATGTTGGGTTACTATAAGAATCCAGAGGCTACCGCCGAAACTATTGACCGCGATGGTTGGTATCATACAGGCGACCTTGGAACAATGGATGCCGATGGCAACGTGTTCATCAACGGACGTTCAAAGAATATGCTGCTCGGTCCTAACGGACAGAACATCTATCCAGAGGAAATCGAAGACAAGCTGAACTCGATGACAATGGTAATCGAGAGCATCGTGGTACAGCGCGACAACAAACTTGTGGCTCTGGTTCACCCCGATATGGATGAAGCAAAGAACATGGGATTCTCTGAGGAAGACCTTAAGAACATCATGGAGCAGAACCGCAATGGTCTGAACGAACTTATACCAGCATACGAGAAAATCTCTGAAATCGAGATTCACATGGAAGAGTTCGAGAAGACTCCAAAGAAGAGTATTAAACGATATCTCTACAAATAACCATTATAAAGCCTCCCGGATTTCCGAGAGGCTTTATTTTTTACTCATACCAGTAGTAGAACCAATAGGTTCCAAAATATTGCTCGGCCATTTTGCCTTTCTGTTCCATCTTATGAGGATACTTATTACGCAACTCACGGAAATTGTCGTAATCCTCATCCATCACAGCATTGTGATATACAGCAACAGGCTTTGAACGAAGATGATCATAGAGCACCAACGCCTCACGATAATGCTTAGGCAGACTGTCATTTAGTGCATAATGCTTTTTCACCTCACGGGCAAACGTATCAATCTCCTTGTCAATAAGATAGCCAGAAAGCAGATAATCCGTCACCACCTTTCTGGGGACAGAATCCTTGCGCTGAACCAACTTAAGATAATGCATTGGCTCCATCTTGTAAGCAGGTACAGCTCCAATAAACTTGTAGATGCTATCCTTAGGATATAACATCAGTACAGAAGAACTATCGGTAGGAAGAATTGTCTTGCTTGAACCACACACCTTATACTCAAACAGTTTTTCGCCAAGTGTACCCTGACGAGCCAAAGCATGCATACGGAGCATAACCAGATTCTCGTCGCACTCCAACGATTTTTTTCCAGCAGCAAGTGCTCCTTCAATATCACCATCAAGCAGACTTCGCTCTGCTCTCATACGATAATGGAACACAGCATTGGTATTGCCAATGCCGGCAACACTCATCATCATAAACACCATGATGAGCAGATTAACCCACATCGTACGCGAAAAGATGTTGGGATTAGGAGCTTCATCCAGTTCCTGCAGCTTGTTGACTACGTACGAAGCCCCACCCCATGCAATGAGTATCAACAGACATAGCCAACCAGAGAATTCATGGTCAATACCTCCTTCAGGATCGGGAACGATATTAGTAAGCATGCCCAGCGCCAACATCGACGGGAAGAAAGTTAGCGCATAGAAACTCTTACCAAGACGTGTTACCTTTAACACCATATTCTGGAGTAACAACAGTACCACAGTAATAGCTATAGCACCTACCAAACGGTTGTAATGTGTAAGTCCATGACTTAACACATGCTGGGCCATAGTCAGCAAGTCAAACTGAAAGTAGTACAGCCAGCACCACGAGAAGAGTATAAAAACGATAGCGCACACCACACGTACGGTCGTTGCGCTATCGTTCTGTTTCTTTTTACGATAATTCATATTTAAATTTTCTTCAATACTACGGCCGAACGAGCCGGGATATAGAGTTTGAGCCACTCCTTATGGTCCTCAACATACAGAGGGTCATAATTAGTGAAGTGAGTTACAGTATCGTCAGCAAATCCGTTTCCACCAAAGTCCTTCGAATCGGTATTAAGTACCACATTATACGAACCTGTCGGAACCAGGAATCCATAATCAGTATAACTGCGTGTGGGCGAGAAGTTGAATACGAATACCAAGTCGCCACGCATAAAGCAGAGAACCTGATCGCCATCATCGTGCCAGATCTCCTGAACAGGTGTATTCTGGAAATTACGAACACTCTTGATTACCTTGAGCATCTCACGATCGAAGTCGCCCAACCAGTGATAGCACAGATCCTTGTTGTCTACCAGATTCCACTGTCGACGGGCATACTTATAGCTCCAGCCATTACCCTCGCGAGGGAAGTCGATCCACTCTGGGTGTCCGAACTCGTTACCCATAAAGTTCAGGTAGCCACCATTGATAGCAGCAGCGGTAACCAGACGAATCATCTTATGCAGAGCAATACCACGCTGGGCGATATCGTTCACATCCTTCTTGGCAAAGTGCCAATACATATCGGCATCAATCAGGCGGAAGATGATGGTCTTGTCGCCCACAAGTGCCTGGTCGTGGCTCTCGCAGTATGAGATGGTCTTCTCGTCAGGACGACGATTCTTTACCTCCCAGAAGATAGAGCATACATTGATATCCTCATCGCGTACCTCTTTAATAGTCTTGATCCAGTAATCAGGTATGTTCATCGCCATGCGATAGTCGAAACCATATCCGCCATCCTCAAACTTAGCAGCAAGACCTGGCATACCAGATACCTCCTCTGCAATAGTGATAGCATCAGGATTAACCTCATGGATCAACTTATTGGCCAAGGTGAGATAGCAGATCGCATTATCATCCTCATGACCATTGAAGTAGTCGCCATATCCGCCAAATGCCTCGCCAAGACCGTGAGAGTAATAAAGCATAGATGTAACGCCGTCAAAGCGGAAACCATCAAACTTAAACTCCTCGAGCCAGTACTTACAGTTAGACAGCAGGAAGTGCAATACATCGTCCTTGCCATAATCGAAACAGAGCGAGTCCCATGCCGGGTGCTCATGACGATCACCAGGATAGAAGAACTGGTTTGGATCGCCAGCCAGATTGCCAAGACCCTCAACCTCATTCTTAACAGCATGCGAGTGAACGATATCCATGATTACAGCCACACCGTTCTTATGGGCTGTATCAATAAGTTCCTTTAGTTCCTCAGGAGTACCGAAACGGCTCGATGGGGCAAAGAACGACGATACGTGATATCCGAACGATCCATAATATGGATGCTCCTGGATAGCCATTACCTGAATACAGTTATAGCCGTCCTTGATTACACGTGGCAACACATTATCCTTAAACTCCTTATACGATCCTACCTTCTCGGCATCCTGGCTCATTCCTACATGGCACTCGTATATAAGCAATGGATTCTTCTTGGGCTTGAAGTTCTTCTTCTTGAACTCATATTTCTCCTCAGGATTCCAAACCTGAGCCGAGAATATCTTGGTGTTGTCATCCTGTACCACACGACGGCACCAAGCTGGGATACGTTCACCTTCTCCCCCATTCCACTTTACCTTCATCTTGTAAAGCTGTCCATGCTTCAGAGCTTTTTCGCTAAGTTTCAGTTCCCAGTTGCCAGTACCCTCAATGCGCTTGCAACGGTATTTCTCGTCCTCCTGCCAGTTATTGAAATCACCAATCAGGTAGATATCAGTAGCATTTGGCGCCCACTCACGGAATACCCAGCCCTTTGACAACTTATGAAGACCGAAATACATATGACCAGAAGCAAACTGGCTAAGCGTCTTCTTACCATTCTGTGTCAACTGGTTAATCTTCCATACGGCATGGTCATGTCGTCCACGGATAGCCCCCTCGAAAGGTTCCAACCAAGAGTCGTTACGCACCAGTCCGATATGTTCTGGCTGTGCAGGAGCAGTCTTCTTGACTGCCTTAGCCTTCTTAGCAGCAGGCTTCTTTGCTGATTTTTTCTTCGTTTCCATAGTTATATTATGCTTTTACTTTGAAAATAGCTTTCTTGATTTCACTCTCCTCGATGATGCATGGAGCATGACCGTCTTGTGGCATGAAGATGGCGAACTGTCCAGGATTTACAGTGACATAAGTCTGAGGCTTGGTGTCGCCATACTTGGTGATATCCTTCTCGGCATTATACTCGAATGCTGGAAGATCGCACAGAGGCGAATAGCCGAATGTCTCAGCACACGTGATAGGTATCTGTATATCGACCATCTCGATATGAGTCTCTAAGAATGCAGTATCTTTTGTGCGCTGCTTGGCAACCTGCAGATTCACAAACAGGTCGTTGCCCTTGATTGTGTATTTGCCCTCTTCCATGGTGTGAAGATCGTGGCTCTTTAAAAACTCCACTACATCGGCAATCAACGGATTGAGTGTTGTGTATTTGCCGAGATTTTCAATAGTATCAATAATCATAATTGGTAAATATTTAAGTTGTTTGTTATTTTGTCTGTCTGTGACCTCGTGTATAGGTGCCTTGCGCAGTAACCTTGCCGTTGCGGTCTTTTTCAATGAAGTTACCATCACGGACATCGTCCAGATATGTTCCTTCGAAACGGTTGCCATCCTTATCCTCCTCGATAGCAGCACCATTGCGTCGGCCATTCTTAAAGATGCCCTTGAACTTTGACCCATCCGAGAAACGAACTACGCATTCACCATTAGGCTGACCTGCCTTGAAAGTTCCTTCGACAGTGTCGCCACCCTTCTTGGTCAGTTTGCCACGTCCTTCCTGTCTGTCGGCCTTCCACTGTCCCACATAGGTATCGCCATTCTGCCATACAAATGTGCCCTGGCCTTGCTTGTCGCCCTTGAAGAACTGGCCTGTATACTTATCGCCATTGGCATACTTGAAGATTCCCTGACCTGTACGCTCGCCTTTCACATAGTCGCCCTCGTACACATCGCCATTCTGGAACTTATATATGCCTCGGCCGTTCATCTCATCTTCAACCCAAGGACCAATATATTCATCACCTCCGGCATACTTGAAAGTACCCTTGCCCGAACGCATATTGTCTTTCCAGTCGCCATCATACACAGATCCGTCGCCCCAATCGTAGACGCCTTTTCCGTTTTTCTTGTCGTTCAGCCAGTAGCCCTTGTAATATGCACCACTGGCAAATGTATAGATACCGTATCCAGAACGCTTGTCCTGCTTCCATTCGCCATCATACTTGTCGCCATTATAATAGTACATAATGCCATGTCCCTGCTGATAATCGCGAAACCACAAGCCATCATAACGATTGTTGTTCAGGAAATAATATGTACCCTTGCCATGCTGCTGGTCCTGAAACCATTCGCCCTCGTACTTCTCGCCATCAAAGAATGAGTAGATACCAAAGCCCTGACGCTTACCCTTAACGTAATCTCCCTCATACCAGTTGCCGTTTTTATACACGGCCTTACCCTTACCATGAGGTTTACCCATAACCGTTTCGCCCTGATACTCGCCACCATCCTTAGTTGTGGTCGAACCCAGTGTTATCTTCTGTGCTTCTGCAGTAAATGGCAGCAGCAATGTTAGTGCTATAATCGATAGTTTATTTATATTCATTTTGATAATAATCCTTTTTAGTGTGCAAATTTAAACAAAATAATCGAGGTGCGCAAATTACTTACCTATTATTTTATAAGTTTTTGCGTTTTCATCATTTTTTTTATTTACCTTTGCACCCGTTATGAAGTTTATGGCTATTATTCCTGCCCGTTATGCTTCTACAAGATATCCGGGCAAGCCGCTTGCAATACTGGGCGGAAAAACAGTAATTCAGAGAGTGTACGAGCAGGTAAAAAGCGTGCTCGATGATGTATATGTGGCTACCGACGACCAGCGCATCTTCGATGCTGTCGTAGCTTTCGGCGGAAAGGCCGTAATGACCCGTGCCGACCACAAGAGTGGTACCGACCGCATAGAGGAGGCAGCCGAGAAGATAGGTCTGGATGCCGATGTAATCATCAACGTTCAGGGCGATGAGCCATTCATCCAGCCATCGCAGATTGAAACCCTGATGCACCTCTTCGACACACCAGAGACACAGATTGGTACACTTGGCAAGCTTTTCGAGTCGATCGAGGCTATCGAGAATCCCAATTCGCCAAAGATTGTTACTGATAATCGCGGATTTGCTCTGTATTTCAGTCGTAGCGTCATACCTTATATAAGAGGAAAGGAGCGCAACAAGTGGTTTGGCGAATATCCATTCCTTAAGCACCTTGGTGTATATGCCTATCGCCGCGAGGTATTGGCCGTAGTAACAAAACTGCCCCAGAGCAGTCTGGAAAAAGCAGAGAGCCTGGAGCAATTACGCTGGTTGCAGAATGGTTATCGCATCCGTGTGGGTATGACTGATATCGAAACAGTAGGTATCGACACCCCAGAGGACCTGACCCGTGCAGAGGAATTCCTACTGAAGCACTTGGCGTAACAAATCCTTCTGACGCTCAGTCAGATTTGTCGGAAGTTTTACCTGATAGGTAATGATGAGATCGCCAAAGGTTCCATCGCCCCTATCATATCCCTTACCACGCAGTCGGACCTTAGTGCCTGGCTGCGTTTCTGGTTTAATCTTCAGCTTAAGTTTCGAGCCGTTCGACAGGGTTACGATCACCTCACCACCAAGCAGTGCAGTGTAAAGATCTATCGTAACGTTAGCGTTCATCTCGCCGCTATGCGTTCTAGCCTGTCGGCCACCACCAAAACCTTGGAATCCACCAAAGCCACCACCTGGCTGACCTTTGCGTCCGAACAGGTCTTGGAAGAACGATGAGAATCCGCCTCCACCCTGGAAGTTGCTGAAGTCGAATCCGCTAAACGGATTGCCACCAGCCTGACCTCCGCCAAAGCCTTGGAACTGCTCAGCCTCACGCCACTTTTCGCCATATTGGTCATACTTCTTACGCTTCTCAGGATCGCCTATCACATCGTAAGCTTCCTGCAAAGCCTGGAATTTGGCCTGAGCCTTAGGATCATCAGGATGCAAATCAGGATGAAACTGCTTAGCACGTTTCAGGTACGCCTTCTTTACATCTTTCTGTGGTATAGTCTTGTCTACGCCTAAAATCTTGTAATAATCAATGAATGCCATAATAATACCCTCCTATTTCTTTTTCAAGTTTTCCTGCAAAAAATGTGCCAGCCAACACGCGAAAATAATCTAAAAAAGTTTTGGTATATCAATTTTATTGTGTAATTTTGCACACGAAACAATATAACGTAGATGAATAAGATTTATATCCTACTGATTTCCACGCTGTTATCAGTTGCGACAATAGAGGCAAAGAACTCTAAGACCGTGAAGATTAAGGTCGTAGAGACTAGCGATGTGCATGGCCATTTCTTCCCATACGACTTTATGGAGAAGAAACCTATCAGAGGTACACTTACTCGTGCCAACAGCTATATCAAGCAGCAGCGCAAGAAGTATGGCGACGACCACTTCCTGCTGATCGACAATGGCGACATTCTGCAAGGTCAGCCATGTGTATACTGGTCAAACTATGTGATGCCTGAGAACGAGAATATCGCAGCTTCGGTTATCAACTATATGAAGTATGATGCCGAAACCGTAGGCAATCACGATATTGAGCCTGGTCATAAGGTGTACGACAAGTGGATTCGCGAAGTTCGCTGCCCACTGCTGGGTGCCAACATCGTAAAAGAGGAATATAAGAACGCTGCTGCTCGCCCAGAACACATCTACACTGGACTGCAGCCCTACTCTGTTCACTATAAGGACGGCGTTAAGATAGTAGTTATCGGCATGATTACCCCTGCCATCCCCAACTGGCTCAACAAGTCTATCTGGAAAGGTCTGGAGTTCGAAGAGATGACCGCTTGCGCCAAAAAGTGGATAAAGTACGTAAAGGAGTATGAAAAGCCCGACCTGATATTCGGACTGTTCCACTCTGGACTCGACGGCGGAATCAAGACTGACGAATACGATGAGAATGCCACAGAATCAGTAGCCCGCGAGGTTCCTGGTTTCGATGTCATCTTCTTTGGTCACGACCATCAGGTTCACAACACGTTTATCACCAACAAGGCTGGCGAGAAGGTGCTGTGCATTGACCCTTCGTGCTATGTGGCCAATGTGGCTGAGGCAGAGATCACCCTTACTTATAATGATGGCAAACTGGCAAAGAAACAGATTAAGGGCAACATCGTCAATGTGCTCGACGAGAAGATCGACAAGAAGATGTTGGAACACTTCCAGCCTACCATCGACGAGGTAAAGGATTATGTCAGTCAGCGAATCGGCTACTTCAAGCAGCCCATCTATACTCGCGAGAGCTTCTTTGGCAACTCGGCATTTACCGACCTGATTCACAATCTGCAGATGAGCATCTCTAAGGCCGATATTTCGTTCAATGCCCCCTTGGCATTCGACACTACTATCGATGCAGGCGAGGTAACTCAGGCCGATATGTTCAAGCTGTATCGATTTGAGAATCTGCTCTTTGTACTCCGTATGACAGGCGAGGAAATCAGGAAGCATCTCGAGTTCTCTTACGATATGTGGACCAATACTATGACATCGCCATCCGACCATGTTCTCAGACTGAACGACGATTCAAAGGAAGACCAGCAGCGCACTGGTTTCCAGTACTATACATTCAATTTCGACTCAGCTTGCGGCATCGACTACCTGGTAGATGTGACCAAGCCCGACGGACAGAAAGTAAAGATTCTGCGCATGTCGAATGGCGAACCGTTCGATGAGAAGAAATGGTATAAGGTGGTGATGAACAGCTATCGCGCCAATGGTGGTGGCGAGTTGTTGACTCGTGGTGCAGGCATTCCTCAGGATTCGCTCGAGAGTCGTGTACTGTTCCACACCGACCTGGACCAGCGCCACTATCTCACAGAAGAAATCAAGCGACTCGGAACCATAGATCCACAAAAGAACAACAACTGGAAATTTATCCCAGAGGCATGGGTAAAGCCTGCGCTTGAGAGAGACCGTAAACAACTATTCGGAAAATGAAACAACATTATTTCGTATTCTGCAAAGAAGACCTGCTGTTGGAGAAGACTCCTGACGGCGGGTATACCATACCCTTTCAGGAAGAACCTCCTACGGAGGTAAAGCCCTGGACCAACGTGATGACCGTGACACCTCTCGACGGCATCGAGGTAAAGACATACAAGATAGATCATCCCGTGTGCGACGACCCTCGATACGAGATGTGCGGACTGCGACAGAGCTACTATAAACTAGAGAAATCGCTCTATCAGAAAGCCGGAAAATGTCAGGAACTGCTCTATTGGGATGCCAACACCAAATACTGTGGTGTGTGTGGCGCTCCGATGAAAATGGACACAGAAATATCTAAGAAGTGCACAGGGTGCGGCAAGGAAATCTGGCCACAACTGGCCACAGCAGTCATCGTGCTGATACATAAGGGCGATGAGGTGTTGCTGGTTCGCGCCAAGAACTTCCGTACAGATTTCTACGGACTGGTTGCAGGATTTGTAGAGACAGGCGAAACACTCGAAGAGGCTGTAGCCCGC
Source organism: uncultured Prevotellaceae bacterium (assembly GCA_902761905.1). Lineage (GTDB taxonomy): Bacteria > Bacteroidota > Bacteroidia > Bacteroidales > Bacteroidaceae > Prevotella. Next base: position 14,987 of record CACWMK010000023.1, on the reverse strand, counting down.
GAGGCATTCGAAGAGACTGGCGTAAAGATTCAGAACATCCACTACTTTGGTTCGCAGCCTTGGCCCTACCCTTGCGGCTTGATGGTAGGCTTCAATGCCGATTACGTATCAGGCGATATCCATCTACAGAAGAGCGAGATAGCCAAGGGAGGCTGGTTCCGCAAGGACAACCTGCCAACTATTCCAGAAAAACTCTCGATTGCAAGAATGCTGCTTGATGCTTGGATTGAGCAGAAGGATTAATACTCAACAAGCTTCATCTTTGGCACGCCCGTATAACTGATAGTCGACTCTACCATATAGCAAGTAGCACCGTCAGGTATACATAGTGTGGCATTAAAGTGCAGGCCATCTGCATCAATATGACTAAACTCCATATTTGCCAGGATAGCCTCATTCAGAAATGCCTCGGGCACCAAACCATTATACTGCTGTTTGCGGAAGTCGCTCGAGTATATCTTTGTGGCTCCCTGGAAAACGCTTATGTGCATGATATTGTCGTAATACACGTTTTCCACCTCCAGACCGTCGTCGTTATACGCACGCTTGGTTACCTTATACTTAGTAGGATTTATGGCGATATACCAGTGGTAACGGTTATTGTTGTACGACACCACAGAGTCTATCTTTACCTGATGAGTATAGGTAAGCACGCTAGGAGCAGACTGCTCTTGAGTGTCTACATCATCATCACCATCACTCTTCTTCAGTTTCAGCAGGTCGCCATTCTGATTGTTAAACCAGAACAGATGCTTTGTATGCTTAACGATACCATAGGCTGTACCAGAGGCCAGATAAAGCGAATCCTCGTAGATACGGAAGTAGGTAGGCATGCTGGTAGCATCGGCAAAGTAGATGGTATCACCATTCACACGAAACGACACATCACCACTCTCCTCGTCTACCCAAACGCCTTGAAGCATATCCTTAGCTTCCTTATCGTCTGGCATAACTGAAGAGCCGTTCTGGTTGCAAGCCACCAGTGCAATCGCCAATAGTGATATCGTCAAAAGATTCCTCATCTACCTATTTTATATATACCTAATCACTAATTTTTCTGCAAAGGTACACTAAAAAATTTATTTCCCAAGCATTTTAAGTTTCTTTTATTTGTTTATGTCGAAAATTTACAGTAATTTTGCACCCGTGATTGAATTGAATAGACATATTGAGATATTGTTGCTCAACAACGACTGCGTGATTGTGCCCAATCTCGGAGGCTTTATGGCGCATCATGTTGAAGCAAGATACGAGGAAGATGAACAGGCTTTCCTCCCCCCACTCCGTACATTAGGTTTTAACCCTCAGCTTAAGATCAACGATTCACTTCTGGCTCAGTCGTATATCGAGGCTTACGATATCAGCTATCCAGAGGCCATCCAGCGTATCGACGACGAAGTGAACGAGCTGATGCAGCATCTGCAGAACGAAGGCCGATTCGAGCTTAATAATATAGGTGTATTAGAGCTTAACGAGGATGGAAACTATGTTTTCACCCCATGCGAGGCAGGAATACTCACCCCAAGTCTGTATGGTCTCAACTCGTTTGAGATGAAGAAGCTCAACGTGGTCAGCATGCCTGAGCCTGCTGTAGCCGAAGAGAAGGTGGTTAAGCCAGAGCCCGAGGTTAACAGCATACTTCATCAGAACCTGGTCGACATCGACGAAAACGACACCGATGTAGTTCATATCAAGTTCTCATGGATTCGCAATGCCGTTGCCGTAGCAGCTATACTGTTGGCAGTATTCTTTGTGGCCATGCCTACTGGCAAGACTGAGCTGATGAAGAGCACCATCAACACTCTCAACAATCAGCTGCTGCTGGGTATGATGACATCTAAGGATAGCAACACCAGCGCCATCGACTACAAGCGCAAAGAGATTCATAAGCCTGCTACCGATAAGACAGCAGAGGCTATTCTCGATACCATCAAGCCAGCCAAGCCAGCCGAGACTGTCAAGGCCGATACCACCCCAGCCGCTCGCAAGGGGTATTGCATCGTGCTGGCCAGCCACGTTTCTAAGCACAATGCTGAGGACTTTATCAGCAAGTTGGCCCAGCGTGGATATGAGGGTGCCGAGATATATGTACACAACAATGTAACCCGCATAGTTTATGGCAACTACGCCGATCAGGCCGATGCATACAAGCAGCTCCAGAAGATGAATCATGAGAAGGATCTGGAAGAGGCTTGGGTTTACAAGTATAACGAAAATAGCAAATAATGAAGAGAGTACGCTGCCCCAAGTGCGACCAGTACATCACCTTCGACGAGACCAAGTACGAGGCTGGTCAGTCGTTAGTGTTCAAATGCCCCGACTGCGGCAAGGAGTTTGGTATACGCATTGGTGTGAGCAAACTTCGTGAGCGCCAGAAGGACGAGAATCCTGATGAGCAGGCCAACGAACAGGGTTGCGGTTCTATCGTTGTAATCGAAAACGTGTTCCATTACAAGCAGGTGATTCCCCTTCGTATGGGCGACAATGTGATTGGTCGTTACCAGAAAGGTAATCCCGCCAATACCGCTTTCGAGACTGTCGACCCAAGCGTAGACTTGAATCATTGCACCATCACCGTTAGTCGCGACAAGCGTGGCGGCCTGCGCTACACCCTGAAAGACAACAACAGCAATACAGGCACATTTATAGATAATGTAGAGCTCACCCCAAAAGAGCGCCGCATCATCAGCGACGGCACCCTTTTTACCCTAGGTGCCACCTCAATCATCCTCCGCACATCCAGCGACGAAGAATGAAAGCGGGATCCACATCCAGAACATAGAACCCTTCCCCTTTCCTTCTGATATCACACCTATGTCGCCATGACAGGCGTCGGTAAAGGCCTTACAGATGGAAAGCCCGAGACCTGTACCCTGCACAAAATCATCAACTTTGTAGAAACGATCGAAAATCTTGGGCTGAGACTCTGGTGCGATACCATCACCCGTATCCTCACAGTACACATACAAGCCCTCAAGCTGTTTGCCGTCGATGGTTCTGGCCTCCGTATGGTAACCCAGTTTGATATGTCCCTGATGGGTATATTTCACGGCATTAGTCAGGAAGTTGGTGATGACCTGTGAAACACGGTCGACATCTATCTTGATTTGCAGGGTGGCATAAGGATTGTCTTTAACAAGCTCCACCCCTGGCTCCTGCACTCTGGGGCGCAACGACTCAAACAAGTCGTTAAACGACTTAGCGAAATCCACCTCGACGGGCCTGATATCCATCTGCCCCGACTCCAGCGAAGAAACTGTCAGAATATCGTTAATCAAGCGAAGGAGCATATCGCAGTTGTTCTTTACTATCTGGATCACTTCTTTTTTATCCTCCTCACCAGTCAGCGCCGACAGCACTTCTGTGAATCCCACAATCGCATTGATAGGAGTACGTATCTCGTGCGTCATATTTGCTAGGAACAGCGTCTTCAGCTGTCCTGACTCTCTGGCGCGCTTCGTCTCTTTGCGCAGCTGATCCTGCTTGCACATCAGGTCGTTGACATTTCGCCATACGCCAAATGCGCCCAACAACTTTCCTTGCTCGTCGAATTCAGGGATACAGTTGATCTGCACCCATTGATTCTCCGTAGAACTCCGCGTCACCATCGGATACATCTGACCTACAAATACCAGTGGTTTCTTCAGGGCCTCTGAGGGGTTCGACAGAGCCTTGACAAACTCGTGCTCCTGATCCACAAATATCTTCTGCATCTGTTTCAGATTGAACGAACGCACAACAGTTTTCAGACCATCATAGAACTCCAAGGTATCACGCTCCAGACTGATGCGCCATGTCTGCATCTTCGAAGCCTCTAGCATATAGCGCAACTCGGCCTCGTAATTCTTTATGGCCTCGTTCATCTTCTTCATCCTGGCATCGTTCTCCATCACGTTGAGATACATGTTACGTTCCTCAGTCACGTCGTTGGCCGTCACCGAGATATACATCAGTTTTCCTTTTTCATCGTAGATAGGATGTACGCTTATTTCCAGATATACACGCATGTTGCGCTCTGGAACGATACTCAACGAACAGGCCCAGTAGTCTTCCGGATTCTCACGATCCAGCACCTCGTTGAATGGCATCACATCAAAGAGATTCACCTTCGAGAAGAACTCATCGCCCGTATCACTATCGAAATGACAGATCTGTCGCATGATTTGGTTAGCATCTATGAGCCAGCCTTCGGGCGAATAGAACGACATGCCGATGATAGAATTCTCGAATATCGACCTATATCGCTCCGACAGATGCTCCACCTCGCGTTCTTTCTGCTTCACCTCTGTTTCATCAGTCAGTGTGGCGATGATGTTCACCGGCTTTCCGTCCTCATATTCAGCAATAGCGCGTCCATACATATCGTGCCAGTCAGGTTCGCCCTGTCCTGTATAGTTGTAATCCCAGCGATAATGGCAATCGGCTTCCAGATCTGTACCATCGCTCAGGCGCTCAACAAATGTGCGGAACCTTTCACGATCGTCAGGGTGAATATATGTATAACATATATCTATCCCCACATTATTGCCGAACATCGCCTTGCCGTGCAAATCATACACACGGTTATCCTTCAAGTCGAGACACATCACGTGGTTGCCACTGATGTTGAGCGCCATCATCATGGCTTGCTGCTCGTCAAACATGATATTCATCTTCAATTTTCAATGTTCAATCTTCAATATTCCTAATCCCTTTTCTTTTCAATCTCAGTGGCCGTGCAAGGTATCGACACCCATACACTTGTGCCCTTTCCGTAGTCAGACTGTATCTCGATGGTACCACCCATCTGTTTGGTCAACAGCTGGGCGATAGGCAAGTCTAGGCCAGAGCCTATCAGTTCGCCATTTGCATTGCGTGCAAAGTTATGATCGAAGATGTGTGGTGCTACCTCTTCTGTAAATCCAAAGCCAGTATCTTCAATGCGTATTGTAAGTTCACCACGATGATACTCGTAGCTTACAGTTATCGAGCCGTGCTCAGTCATCACGCAGGAGAAATAGCACAGGCGCTGGATGACCATCGCCAAATGACTGCCGTCGATATCCACCACCAGTTTGTTGTAGGGCTGCACTACTACAGGCTGCACACCAGGCTTGATGCTCGACAATGCATTCTTGCAATACCCTTCAAATTCAAAAGCGAAATCCACATTATCCTTCTTATATTCCTCCATATTGGCCTCCAGTCGCGATATGTAGAGGATATCGTTCACCACCAGCAACAGCTCGTTGGTACTATTCTTAATCTGGTCGATGAAGAAAGGCTCGTCGTCCTTGTCATGATCGCCGGTAAAGAACCCTGCATAACCAATGATGTTATTCAGCGGTGTACGTATCTCATAGCTCATATTGGTCAGGAAGGCCTGCTTCACCACCTCAGTCTCCTGCGCCTTCTTCGTCTCCACAGCTAGTCGCTGCTCCGTCTCCACCACGTCAGTTATGTCATGATATGTGCCGAAGTAGCGCTCCACCTCACCCTTTTCATTCAGCATAGGCACCATGTTGAAGAGCAGCCATATCTGTCGGCCCTTCTTGTCGCGTATCTCAATCTCGATGGCTTGCACAATGCCTCGTGTAGTCAGATGGTCCATCCTGTTCAGCGCACTATTCACCGTTCTACGGAAACGTGGTGTAGCCAGTCGAATACAGCGCAGTTGCGACATGCGCAACCTCTTCTTCGTCTCACGATTGATGAGTTCGAACGTATAAGAGTGTGGATAATAGTTCACCAGTTGCACACCGCTCACGCTCAGGGCATAGTCCAGGTTGGCAATATACTGCTTGATGCTGTCGGTACCCTGCTGCAGTTGCTTCAGACCGTTCTGCAGGCGATGGTAAGAGTTTACCATCTCCGATATGTCGTGGCCCGACATATACACTCCCTCCAGCTCGCCCTCTTCGTTGCGTATGGGATTGATGGTCGATTCATAATACATTTTACCAGTCAGGCCGAACTCATCCAGTCGGTATTCAGGTGACTTAAACTCGCGGAAATCGATGATACTGCCTGTCAGCGTGTTGGTCATATCATTCAGAGGTATCTGACTATAGAAGGGGTTGTTCTTGAGTAGGAAACTTCCATCGAGCACCTGTTCACGACTTTTCACGTTAAAAGCCGCACAGGCACGTTCGTTCAGATCGGTCAGCACACCGTTGTTGTCGTAGTACAGCATATCGAGCAGCGACGAGTTGAATATCGTGTGATAACGAGCCAGCAACTTATTGATCTTCTGTTGCCGTTGATACTCGTCAGTCACATCATGCTGAACAGCCATCAACGATGTGGGCAATCCATCGTCGCCCCTACTCATCACAGAGAATGATATCTCGTAATGTCTGCAGTCCGATTCCTTTTTCGCCCTACTTCGTACGCTCACCTTGCCCGTATCCATCTTGCCTTCGCAGATGGCGAAGAGCATTGCACGCATCTTGTCCACATCGTCACGATGGAAAAACAGAGCGAAATCGGCAGGGTTGTATTCACGTTCATAGTCACCCGCCTCCGATAGGTAACAGAAATGGCGCGTCGCAGGGTCGTAAAACCACAGACGCAGCCTACTGGTCTTCATGATCAGCGCCAGACGAGCCTTCTGTTTTTTATTGCTAACATCCTCATTCATGAACATTAGATTAGTTGTTTTAGTCTTATAAAATGCAAAGATAACTCATATTTTGCATATTTCGCCAAGTTAGATTCTTTTTTTTAGTTTTATTTGCATTTCCCAGACACCATCCGCAATCATCCTCCTCATACCCACCGACGGAGAATAGGGTATAACGGAATATTTTTGCAAAACATTTGGATGTTTGTAGGTTTTTACCTATCTTTGCAAACAAAAAAAACAAATATGATTACTGAAGGCTACATGCCGTTTATGGGCTATCAGACCTACTACCGCATAGTAGGCGAAGCATCGGAGAAAGCTCCGCTGCTGTTGCTACATGGTGGACCTGGTAGTACGCACAACTATTTCGAGGTGCTCGACTGCATCGCTGAAACAGGTCGCCAGGTTATCTCCTACGACCAGATAGGTTGCGGAAATTCTTATCTCGACGGCCATCCAGAACTATGGACGCAGAAGACGTGGATAGACGAGCTCATCGCCATTCGCGAGCATCTTCATCTCGACTCCGTGCATTTACTCGGCCAGTCGTGGGGAGCCATGCAGGCCATAGCCTATGTAATTGATCATCAGCCCCAGGGCATCAAGTCGCTCATTCTGTCATCGGGTCATGCCTCCAGCAGTTTGTGGGCTAGCGAGCAGCACCGTCTCATCAAATATCTGTCTGACGAAGACCAGGAAGCTATTCGTCGTGCAGAGGCTACAGGCCGATGGGATGATGCCGCCTACCTGCAAGCAAACGATCATTACTTTGAGCAGTTTGTCATCAGTGTCGACGAACATTCGCCAGAGTGTCTCCGTCGTCCTAAGCGTGCTGGCGCCGAATCCTATCTATATGGCTGGGGACCAAATGAATATCAACCCCTTGGTAGCCTGAAAGACTTCGAATACACAGATAAGTTATACCAGATTTCTCAGCCAACACTTATCTGTAGTGGCACACGCGACATCTGTACCCCCGTTGTAGCCGCCTCGCTCTACGAGCATATCCCCCACAGCCAATGGCACCTGTTCCGCCACTCGCGCCACACATGCTTTGTCGATGCCCACGAGGAGTATTGCCAAGTACTCACCCACTGGCTGGCAGAGAACGACTAAATAAATTATGTTTCCCTTTGTTGAGTTAGGTTGGAAGCTCAACGAGCAAACAACCCCCCATTATGTATACCAAAGCCGAATGGGACGCCAGCAGCATTACCCCATTCTATGACAATGTTGTACGTGATGGAATATACCTTATATAATGCCGTTTCTTCTCTCAAATGGTTCAACTCCGACACAAGACCGACTATAACAGCATAGCCGAAGTAACAGAGGACGAAGTCCTAGAGATGCAACCCTTTTCCAAAGAGTTTGTTGAGCAAGTAGAGGCTATCATATAATTATTAGCAAGTCCTTCTACATCAGTAGATCAAGGGAACTCACGCAACAGACAATTTCATAACTTCATTTCAAATCTTAATCTCTTGATTTATTAATCCAGCATAAAAATGTTGGCTAATCTCTGTTATTTCTTTTTCTGTGAGATATAGATGCTTCATTACGACTAAGAAATAATCTGATTGTTGCATATGAAAAAGAGGATAAGTTTTTGGATGCCTTCCGCCTGTAGCACGACTCTCAAAATATTTTATTATTCGTTTGTTCTTTGCTAAATCACCAAGGCCACAATACAATTCAGATATAGTATAACCATCCTGTTTAACTGAGAACATATCAAATACCACGTCCACTCTCTCTATTGTAAATACTTTATTATTCACGCTAAACTCATACGCGCAACCTGCCTTTTTGAACACATCATACGATGTGTTCAAAAAGGCATCAGTTTCAAAAAAACGTTCTCCTTTCGAAGTGTTTTTTTCGGCAAAGCATGCATCAGGCTCCCACGGAAGTTTTCATCTGCGCCGTTATTAATATGAAATCTTACCTGCATAAAAACGTTAAGAAAGTAATTTTGCTTTTTGTGCGCTAAACTCTTCATCGGTTAGAATACCCTTGTCTTTAAGCTCTGCAAGTTTTGCAATCTCCTCAGCAATAGAACCTGAGTTAGAAGCGGCTGTTGATAACACACTGTGCCTATCAGAACGATCAACATCATCAATGATGACACTAACAAGGTCTGTAATTTGTCTGGCGTGTTCCAAACCCTGTTTGTAGATTCCCCATAATAAGCTGTCGGTCTTAGCCTCCTGCCCACTGGTCATGGTCTTGCAATCGTAACAGTTAATAGCAATTGTAGGATTGTCAATATCTCTTAGCCTCATTTTTACCTGTACAAGTGAGACTTTTTTCTTCATGTTTGTGTCTCCAGATAAACCTCCGACAACAGCCCCAGCGCCACCTGCAAGAGCACCGCCAACAACAGCACCGCCAACAGTACGCATAGTTGATTTTGAAGCGAGAGTAGCATTGTCCTCCATAATCTCAACACTTATAATATCCTCAAAAGGAATAATAGTTTCTTTATCTTCTTTTATGTATGCAACCTTGCGATGATTCTTATCTACAGCAAATACATACAGGTTCAACACACCATTTACTATTTGAGAAGGAGTAAAACCAGAAATATGGCGGATTCTTTCGTCAAATTTCATACCACGCTCTTTCGCTTCTTGTCTATCATTGATGCCAGACACAATTCCCCATACTATTGCACCAACAAAAAGCAATACAATAAAAACTATCCAACCATCCATAATTATCTTATTAAATCTTTTCAAATACTAACATTCCATAGGATTCAGAATCCTCTTTTAGAGTTTTCTTCTTATAATCAAACAATAAGTATTCTTTGCCAAATGCGTCATAAGTAAGTGTTACAATATCATCCTTCCGACTCCACTTAAACTCTGTATTTGTACCACCTGTGAAGAAGTAACCTGTTCCATCTCCATTGAACAAATACTTGTCATTGGTTTTCTTACATTTGAACATGCCCACAACAGGATCATTTTCGTTATTCTTTTTTGCCTCCGCCTTTTCTCGGATACGTTTCATCTGATCCGCAGATAACTTTTTTGAAACACCCCTGATAATAGGGTAGTTCTCATATTCTAATGATATTGAATTTATCTCGCTCCCAGCATAAAGTGATGATACACTTACAATAAGATTATTCTTTTTCCATAAGTGTGTCGGACCTGTTGTTAGTGGTTCCCTTATGAACAGATGTTTATAATCGCTATATTGTGATGAGAAATAGTTCACAAGCGAATTCACGGCACTACTACTCGGGGCTTTATAATCGCCACTACCTACAGATAATATGGTATACTCAAGATTATACAATTTATCATTCAGATATTTTCCTTCTAATTTTGCAGTATAGACCTGATTGTTAATTTTTATCTGGACATAATCATTTTCTTTTTTCTTGTATTTTGAATAACGTGAATTGAACTGCTTCTTTGACATGTCAAAACGGAATCCATCATACAATTCATACTCCGTTATTGGAGCAGCAGCAGCTTCATCTAGGAACTTTACATAATTCTCTTTTACTGTATCTCTAACAGATTCTTTTGAGGCTGTTGCATCTATTTCTTGCTTCGCTTGTGTATTATTAGAACACCCTGCAATTATAGATATGAAACTAATTCCTAAAATACATTTGAAAAATCCATCTTTCATATTTATGAATGTTATTGATTAACAATTATTGTTACCAGTTATCATCCTTCTTCTCTTTAGCAGAAAAGGACGGATAATTCTTATTAAGGTATAGTAAAACACTTCCGACTGTTGTTATAAGATTTAGGTTGCAATTAATATATGCTTGTGCATAGGTGCTTTCGTTTGAAGATTCTGTGTATGGAAAAACATTTTTGGGTAATGTTAGAACGGACTTGGCGCCAGAAACACTACCCTGGGCCAGAGAATAATGCCTAACCGTGGCTGTTATTCTTATTCTATCAGCTTTCGCTTCGATGCGCACATACGAAATGGCATTAATAATAACAGCTTTAAAGGCCCCCATAACTTGGCCAACGTTCATAAAGTAACCTGTATATTCAGCTGTACTGTCTGTTTCGTTGATGGTAGACTTTTCGTAGTTTTTATAATTCGTCTTCGCCCATCGCTTCACAGTCTCCATTAGGTGTGCTCTGTTTAGAGTATCCTTGGCATGAAAAACATACTGATATTGGATTTCTCCATCATCATTCATGTGGTTTAATTTCATTAGCATCTGACAACGCTTTTTATTGCTGCCTTTGGTGGTCTTGTTGTATTCTTGAATATCAGTTTTATATTCAGGACTCGTAAAGAATCCGTCCACTTGGGCGTTTGCATTACCCCAACACATTGCTAATAGTAATATTGACAATAGTCGCTTCATAATTTAGATGTTTAAATTAATAATATTGTAACTAGACCTTCTCTAAGGAGGTGCCTTCGTAGCTTTCGCAAGAGCAAAGACCAGTCTCTTCGATTACCTTACTGTTTATTAAAAACCAACGTTCCCAATGATTCTGATTTTTCTGTAATTGTCATGGCTCTTTGGTCAAATTTCAATTTCTGTTCACCAAACGCCTTATAGATTATTGTTACGTTGCTCCTAGAACGTCTCCAAGTAAATACAGATGGATTTCCCCCTTGGATAGTAAAGAATCCTGTTTTGTCAGAATTGAATACATAAGTGTCATGGGTTCTGTTACTGTAATATGTTCCAACTAATGGATCTGTGACTTCTTGACTTGCGTCTGTGGAAGGCTTTTCAAGTAGTTCTTCTATTATCTCTGCACCTTCGTTAATCATAATCTCTTTTTTCCCTGCAACAAGATTCAAAGAAGCGTAGGGAGTTCCATGTATTGAAGTTCCCTTAAGATAAGCACGCACAATGATTTTGTTTATACCAACATAGTCAGCTTCTCCCTTTTTAATGAAATAATCCTGCAAGAGTTTAAGGCTGTCTTTCTCTATGACATGATCAATCTCAATATTATAAACCAGATTTTGACTAGGGGAAATGGAACCATTAGACGACACTCTTGGCTCTTCTATGCTAAGAAGTTTGTACTCAGGCAGATTTATGTACTCTGCCGGTTCTGGTGGTGCAACTTTGTTTCCACACGCTACAAATAATAATGTAGCAAAAGCAAATAATGATTTTTTCATAACCTGTGTATTTAAAGTTCAGATATCTGAGGATTAAAATCTGTATTCAAGACCAACTCCACCATAGAATTGGTTGTGTTTAGTATATGCTCCATACAAACAAAAACAAGAATAGTTTAATACCAATACTCCTCCATAATCGAAACCTGCATTCTTTTGTTTAACATCGAAAGCATTACTGATACCGTTATTTGTGACAGTCCAATTTGACCCGTCTGTAATGCCTTTCTTTACACTAGAATGACCAATAACCGGAATAATACGTATATACTCTATAATAGGAATCTGATAACCAAAATGATATGATACAGCTTCTGTCTCTTTCCATTTGTCAATAGCTACATCGTTGCTATGATTTCTTGGTTTTATTAGACAGTCAAAATAGAAACCGTATATTTGCATATTTAGTCCCCACGCATGTATGTTGAGTTCATCACTGGCGCATATGTTTCCATACATGACACCTAAAGATAAGTTTTTGTTCGTCTTTGGCCACTTAAGTACAGATGGCTTTGGTGTTTGAGGCGACGCCTCTGATCCAAAAGTTCCAACCAACATCGTTGCTACTAAAAAGATGATTTTTGCTTTCATTTCTATTCAGATTATTTATTATAGTTTGATGAATACAAAAAACGTGGACAATTACTTCGCCTACGTTTTCCAGGTATCGCCAAACACCCAAACTGCATTGAACGAGTAATGTGCCCACGCATAACGTGAGCATCCATCTTTACTCTTGCAGTTTTCTTCTATTTGGCGATTTCGGAAAACAAGATTGAAAGCGGATACTATTTCCTTATGTCATTTAATCAATTATCTGTCCATTGGCGTACAGTATTTAGTTCAACTTTATGCATACTATCCAAACAACTTCTGGAGTTCTGCTATGTCACATTTATATTGCTTGTCGTTCAAGTAGTTTAATACAGAACGAAGCATAGCTATTTCTTTAGAGCCATCAAGTGCCTTGAAAAGAGACTTGAATCGGTGGTCGTCTTTTGCATTGACATCCTTTGTAACTTTTGTAAACTCACTGAGCTGTGTAGGTAAGTCATAATCTTGCAAATTGATATTCTGCTCTGCTGCGCAATCCAATATAAATTGGTCCATTGCAGGACTAATTCTTACGAAGTAATGTGGACGTTCGCGATGCTTAAGTAATGAGATATGCTCTGAATGAGCAATTTCTGTGAACTCGCTTACGTATGAATGCTGTCGTTTGTCATTGTCGATGATACCAATAGCGAATTGGTTTTTCAAGTTCGACTCCTTCATCTTCTTAGCCACAGCATTACACCCCTTCTGATGGTTCACACTATGGGATGTGATCAGAAATTCGACAAGGTTCGTGTCGACATAACATTCCGGAACAATATGCCAATCTTTCTTCTCCATCCTATTATCCTAATGATTCAATGTTGAAGAAGGCGTCCACACCGTAATCGTATATATCTTGAATATCTTGCTCAGTTGCTGTCTTAATGAGCATTTTATCGCCGTCCTTGCGGGTATATAATAACTGTACATCAATTTCCGGTTTTTCAAGGAATGATTCGAGGATGTACGGACTATGGGTTGCGATAAACAGATTGTTAGGTTGTTCACCTTTAGTCATTTCAAGCAACCACTCTACCAAATTCGTCTGCGTGGGTGGGAAAAGATTGGCCTCTGGTTCTTCGAGGAAAATGTCGCAGTGGTGGATATTTACATAATTATCATATAAATCCATCTTGCCTTCTTCATCCAGTTTGGATGTCAACACTTTCAGTTCCTGTAGCGATGCGAAACTCGCTGTTTTGCCAGAATTGACTTTTGTAATAAAATAAAGATGTACGAATAATGGAATCAGCGACTGTAATCCGCTAGAAGTGTTAGTGAAGTCGAGCGTTACACCATCTCCAACCTGTACTTTGTCTGATTTTGAATTAGCATCGTAGTGATAAGACACCCCAAGGTTCAGCACAGACAATTCGTTAGTTGTAGCTTGGCGAGCAGTTTCCCAATCAGCCATGAAGTCGCGGATATTATCATCGTTGAACTTCACTTGGAACCAGTTGGGGATAGCAGCAACAAGATTGCGCTCAGCTGGAATGTATGTCACCTTGGAACGGCAGTAATTCCAGCGAGCTTCCTTCCAGTTGAAGATAAACGTCTTGGTGGAGTTATCGTACGAGAACGACATATAGTCTGACTCATAGCTGATGAAGGTATCGACCTTAATGTAGCCTTTCAGCTTGTGAAAACGCTCTAATTCTTTGATAAAATTGCCATCCTTTTCGAAGAAATCCGCTGTCTGAGTCTGTTCAATGCGTTTCTCAACCCATGTGCAGTAACAGGCTGTCTTCAGCACACAACTCTTGCCCGAACTCTGCGAACCAATGATGACATTGATATGCTGAAGTTCGATGTCGGCCTCCTTCAGTGGCCCTAGATTACGAATTACAAGGTGTTTCATGGCCGCAAAGATACACATTTTTTATTAAAATATCTATATTTCATCCGAAAAGTTTATGAAATTATTCTTATCTTTCTCGAAGGTGATGCCTTCGTAGAGTTCTTGGTGGCCTTCGAAGCTTTCGGGCAGGAAGTGGAGGCGGACACCACGGATGTGCTTCTTGGCACGGAAGTCCTTTAGATTGTCAACCTTTTCGCTTTCAATCTCTAGCTTCATCATGCCCCAGTCTGGCAAGCGAACACGATCGCCCTCGCGCAGATGTGAGTTCACAACTGCAGCAACACTCGATAATACTCCAAGTACATTTGACGTATGCGTACCCATGCGCTGGGCAGTTTCCTTGATGAGTTGCTTGCTATCGACGGTGTGATAGTGAACAGCTACTGCCTTATACTTGCCACAAGTGGGACGTGTAGGGTTGGTTTCCTTCTTAATTCTGTATTTCATAAGTAATTGAGTTTTGTTATGTGGTGCAAAGATACATATTTTCTAGAGAATAAACAAGAAATTCTGAGAAAATCTCAATTTTGAGATAATCTGCAGTAGAATTTTGATTGAAAAGTTATAAAGTAAACTACATAACTACATAAAATCTATCGAAATCCAAGTAAATATAGGGGTTAACGACATCTCTCTACCTACATAATAACTACATTCTAACTACATAAAACTACATAGTACATACACTAATGGGAAAATTCTCTAGCCTGAATTATTCATAGCTCGTTTAATATTCCCACGTTGGGACTGAAATGTTCCCACACTGGGAACAAAATATTCCCTTCTTGGGAA
>CACWMK010000022.1 GCA_902761905.1 uncultured Prevotellaceae bacterium | reverse complement strand
CACGTCGAGCTTCTCGAAAATTTGGCGGCGGTAGAACTTCACGGTGTCGAACGAGCGGAGCATCTTCTCGGCTATCTCCTTCATGGTGTAGCCCTGGGCTGAGAGCGTCAGGATCTGCTTCTCTTCGGGCTTCAGGGTAATCGTCTCGCGACTCTTCCAGCGGTGGCCCTCCAGTGAGTACTCGCGCTTCTCACCTGTATGGAACTGGAAAAACTCGATGTGTCCGGCATCCTTGTGGGGCGAGAGCGAGACGGTGCAGAGGGCGAGCCAGACGCGGCCTTCGTCGGTCATGGCAAGGGGCGTAATCTTGTGATTGACAAGTAGCTGACGGTCGCCGTGGGTGATGTGGAAGTCGTAAGACATCATGCACTGGCGGCGGTTCTCCACGGGCTCGTCGTAGAAGGCGCGGAAGCCGGATCGATTCAGTTCGGTCAGCATCGGCACCTCATCCTCAGGCACGTGGCTCAGGTAGAAACCATAGCCCATCTGGCGTACCTCGTTGTCCGACACGTAGAGGAAGTTCTTGCGGTAGTAGTCGATGATGTAGATGCTCTGGTAGGTGGTCTGTGCGAATGCCTGCGCCGCCTCCACGTAAGGCTTCGCCCGCTGGTAGTCGGCATCGGTGATGCCCTCCACGCGGTTCTCGTACATAAAGAAATCGTCTATCTGTGCCATATTGCTCTTTGTTTTATTCGATTATAAGCTTGACTCTGCTCTCACTGCTCCGAATTTCTGTTCCATCGTCAGCGGTTGTTTGGCTGCAAAGTTACTAAAAGTTTTCAAGAATGAACTTGAAATTTGTAAAAAGTAGCCCAATACGCTAATAAGATACAAGATTCAAAAGAACACGAAATAGTAATGTGTTAAGGAAATCATTGGCAAAGTAATCTTATTTTGTTTAAAATGTGCTATGATACTTTATAAAATGCTTGCCAAAGTATCGCTGAATGTCATGATTTTATATGAGCTGATACTTAAAAAAACATAAATAGATAACCAAAATTTGTTCAGACAAGCAAAAGTGAAAAAGAAAAAGAGAGTCAAACTTTCGTCTAACTCTCTCATTTCCAGCGTTTTGTACTGGCGCTTCAGGATGGGCTTGAACCAACGACCCCCTGATTAACAGTCAGGTGCTCTAACCAACTGAGCTACTGAAGCAGTGCTTTCTTGTAAGCGGGTGCAAAAGTACGAGGTTTTTTTGAAACTACCAAATATTTTTGGAAAAAAATGACTAGAAACCTTAATTTTTTTCATTTTTCCAACAAAAATGCACGTTTTTCGAGGTAAATCTGTAATTTTGCACCCAATAACAACATTAATTCGCAACGTTATGAAGAAACAAATAATCATAGCTCTGTGTGCAATGGCACTATCGGCCAACACAGTGATGGCTCAGAAACCCAGCGACCACAATTTTGAGGTGGGTAAGCAGTTGGACATACTGAACCATGTGTATAAGAATCTGGACCTGCTATACGTGGACACGCTGAACCCAAAGACAACCATCGGAACAGCCATCAACGCCATGCTTCGCAGTCTGGACCCCTATACCGAATACTACGCGCAGGAGGATACCAAGAACCTGCGACAGATGCTGACAGGTAAGTACGCGGGCATAGGTGCCATCGTGCGCAAGCACCAGAAGCTGGATCGTGTGGTTATCGACGAGCCCTACGAGAACATGCCAGCTGCCGAGGCCGGACTGAAGAAGGGCGACATCATACTGAGTATCGACGACTCGATGATGACATCGAAGGAGGTGGGCTACGTGAGCAGTCATCTGCGCGGCGAGCCTGGCACCACTTTCGTGCTGAAGGCAATGCGCCCATCTACTGGCAAGCTGATGAACTTTAAGATAACCCGTCGCAACATCAAGTTGCCCGAGTTGCCATACTACGGACTGAAAGACGGTGTGGGCTACATAGTGCTGAACCAGTTTACTGAGGGATGCGCCAAGGAAGTGCGCCGTGCATTTGTAGACCTGAAGAAACAGGGCGCCAAGCAGTTGATATTCGACCTGCGTGGCAATGGTGGCGGATCGGAGCAGGAGGCCGTTGACATTCTGAACATCTGGTTGCCCAAAGGCGTTAAGGTGGTTGAGAATCGTGGTAAGATACGTCAGGCCACCAAGGCTTACGAGACCCGTGTGGAGCCAGTCGACACAGTGATGCCAATGGTGGTGCTAGTTAACAGCGAGACAGCATCGGCCAGCGAGATTACCAGCGGAGCATTGCAAGACCTGGACCGTGCCACTATATTAGGTACGCGCACGTATGGAAAGGGACTGGTACAGATACCTATCGACCTGCCATACAACACTAACATGAAGGTAACGACATCTAAATACTACATCCCTAGCGGTCGCTGCATACAGGCCTACAACTACAAGCGCGGCATGGGCTATCAGGAGCATATCCCTGACTCGCTGACCAAGGTGTTCTATACTCGCAACGGTCGTGAGGTGCGCGATGGCGGCGGCATTATGCCCGATGTAGAGTTGAAGGCCGACACCATACCTAACATCGCTTACTATCTGAGTGCCAGTGGTCAGGATTCTACTGAAGTGATGTTCGACTACGTGGTGGACTACATATCGAAGCACCCACAGATAGCTCCAGCAGCCGAATTCCACATCAGCGATGCCGACTGGCAGGAGTTTAAGAGCCGTGTGATAAAGAGCGGTTTTACCTACGACCCAGTGAGCAAGAAACAGCTGGCCGAACTGGTTAAGACAGCCAAGTTTGAGGGCTACTACGACGATGCCAAGCAGACATTCGACGAGCTGGAAAAACAGCTGAACCACAACGTGGCCACCGATCTGGACAAGCACGAAAAGGTGCTGCGCCAGGTGCTTGAAAGCGACATCATATCGGCCTACTACTATCAGCGTGGAGCCATCGAGGCCGGACTGGCCTACGACAAGCAGATGAAGGAGGCCATCCGACTGCTTAAGAATCCTGAAGAGTACAAGAAAGTGCTGCAGCCCAAAAAGCAGAAGCAGACAGCTCAGCTGATACTGCTACAGAAGAAATCGCCTGTAAATATCACCGAAAAAGCACCTAAACAGATGATTTTTAGTGAATTAGCGTAAAAAAGTGGCGAAAAATTTGGCGGATTGCGGAAATATTCGTAATTTTGCACCCGTTCAGCGGAATGAGGGGCTCGCAAGAGTCTCTCATTCTTATATTTAATAACTGATAGATGATAAATAAGGAAATTGTAAAGACATTGACGGAAGAGTGGTTGCAGGGCAACGAGTACTTCCTGGTAGACGTGAACTTTGCGGCTGATGACCGCATCGTGATTGAAATCGACCACGCCGACGGCGTATGGATCGAGGATTGTGCAGAATTGAGCCGATTCCTGCAGGAGCGCCTGGGCGAGGAACTCGGAGAATACGAACTCGAAGTGGGCAGTGCCGGACTGGGACAGCCATTCAAGGTGGCCCAGCAGTACATCAACCACATCGGCGACACACTCGAGGTGCTGCAGGCCGATGGCAAGAAAGTACAGGGTGTGCTTAAGGCAGTTGACGCCCCAAGCTTCACCATCACCGTACAGGAAAAGCAGAAGCAGGAAGGCAAGAAGCGCCCAGTGCTGGTAGACGTAGACAAGACCTACCAGATGGACGAGGTGAAGTACGCTAAATATTTACTCGCATTCAAATAAAAAAATAATAATACAATGGCAATCAAAAAAGACGTGAAGGGCCCCTCAATGATTGAGACCTTCCAGGAATTCAAGGAGACCAAAAACATCGACCGCACCACACTGGTGAGCGTGCTGGAGGAAAGCTTCCGCAACGTTATCGCTAAGATCTTCGGTTCGGACGAGAATTTTGACGTGATCGTTAACCCCGACAAGGGCGACTTTGAGATTCACCGCAACCGTGTGGTAGTACCCGACGGTGAGGTGATAGATGAGAACAAGGAGATCGAGCTGAGCGAGGCTCAGAAGATTGAGCCCGACTACGAGGTAGGCGAGGAAGTATCTGAGGAGGTTGAGTTTGCTAAGTTTGGCCGTCGCGCCATCCTGAACCTGCGTCAGACACTGGCTTCGAAGATTCTGGAGCTGGAGCACGATTCACTCTACCAGAAGTACAAGGACAAAGTACACCAGGTAGTGAGCGGCGAGGTATATCAGATCTGGAAGCGCGAGGTGCTGCTGGTTGACGATGAGGGTAACGAGCTCCACTTGCCAAAGGCTGAGCAGATCCCGTCAGACAACTACCGCAAGGGTGAGACCGTACGTGCCGTAGTAAAGGAGGTGCAGAACGAGAACAACAATCCTCGCATCATCCTGAGCCGTACAAGCCCTGAGTTCCTTGAGCGTCTGCTCGAGGCCGAGGTGCCTGAGATTCAGGACGGACTTATCACCATCAAGCGTGTGGCCCGTATCCCTGGCGATCGTGCCAAGGTTGCCGTTGAGAGCTACGATGACCGTATCGACCCAGTAGGAGCCTGCGTAGGTGTGAAGGGTAGTCGTGTGCACGGTATCGTTCGCGAGCTCTGCAATGAGAATATCGACGTGATAAACTACTCAAGCAACACCCAGCTGTTCATCCAGCGTGCTCTTAGCCCTGCTAAGATCTCAAGCATCAATCTGGATGAGGAGAACCACAAGGCAGAGGTTTACCTGCAGCCCGAGGAGGTATCGCTGGCCATCGGTCGTGGCGGTATGAACATCAAGCTGGCTTCGATGCTTACAGAGTATACCATCGATGTATTCCGCGTACTTAACGAGGGTGAGGCCGATGAGGATATCTACCTGGATGAGTTCTCTGACGAGATCGACCAGTGGGTTATCGACGCCATCAAGGCCATCGGACTGGATACAGCCAAGGCTGTGCTCAATGCTCCACGTGAGATGCTGATTGAAAAGGCTGACCTGGAGGAGGAGACAGTTGACCAACTGCTGGATGTGCTTAGCGCAGAATTCGAGTAATTTTCAATTATCAATTTTCAATTATCAATTTGAATTAGATGGGTGTTAGATTAAATAAAGTATTAGGAGAACTGAATATCGGACTTCAGACAGCTATCGACTATCTGAAGAAAAAGAATCTGGGCGACATCAAAGATGCTACCGTAAACACCAAAATCAGCGACGAACAGTACAATGCGCTGGTAAAGGAGTTTAAGGGCGACAAGGACGTGAAGACCCAGGCCGGTATGATTTTCCCCAAGAAGGAGAAGAAAGCTAAGCCAGAACAGAAGCCCGAGCCAACAGTGGCAAAGGAAGAGGCTAAGCAGACATTTACTCCGCTAGGAAAGATAGACCTGAGCACTGTGGGTAAGCCCAAGCATCAGGAAGAAAAACCCAAGGCCCCCGAGGCAGCTGCACCTAAGCAGGAGCAGAAGCCAGTTGTCGTTCAGCCAGCACCACAGCCCAAGCCCGAGCCCAAACCCGAGCCAAAGCCTGAGGTGAAGCCCGAACCAAAGCAGGAGCCAGCACCACAGCCCAAGCCCGAGGTTAAGCCCGAGCCACAGCCACAGCCTAAGGCACCTGAGGCAGCTGCACCAAAGCAGGAACAGAAGCCTGCCGCACAGCAGCCAGTTGCCCAGCAGCCCAAGCCTGAGCAGAAGGCTGAGCCAAAGCAGGAAGAGAAGCCTGCTGAGACATCAATCTTCACACTGAAGAGCGAGAAGAAGATGGCGCCAAACTTCAACGTGGTAGGTAAGATAGACCTCGACTCGCTGAACCAGAGCACTCGTCCTAAGAAGAAGTCGAAGGAGGAACGTCGTAAGGAGCGCGAGGAGAAGCAGGCTCAGATGCACGGCGAGAAGAAGAAGCGCGAGCGCATACACGGCGGCAAGGAGCGTGTTGACATCGAGGCTGCAGCCAATGAGAACAAGGGCGGCAACCAGAACAACAATAAGAAGAACAAGGGTGGCAACCAGAACTTCCAGGATGGAAACAACGGTGGCGGCGGTAAGAAGAACAAGAAGAACCGTCCTATCCAGAAGCCACTGGAGGTAGACGACGAGGCAGTAGCACGTCAGGTAAAAGAGACACTGGCCCGCTTGACTTCGAAGAATCAGAACAAGAAGGGGGCCAAGTATCGTCGTGAGAAGCGTGACGCAGTAGCCGAGCGTATGAACGAGGAGATGGCACAGGAGGCAGCACAGAGTAAGGTACTGAAGCTGACGGAGTTTGTGACAGTGTCAGAGCTTGCAACGATGATGAACGTTGGCGTGAACCAGGTTATCGGTACATGTATGAGTATCGGTATCATGGTGTCGATCAACCAGCGTCTGGATGCTGAGACCATCAACATCGTAGCCGAGGAGTTCGGATTCACCACCGAGTATGTATCTGCCGAAGTACAGAACGCTATCACTGAGGAGGAGGACGATGAAAACGATCTCGTAACTCGCGCTCCTATCGTGACAGTGATGGGACACGTAGACCACGGTAAGACTTCGCTGCTCGACCACATCCGCAATACCAACGTTATCGCTGGTGAGGCTGGTGGTATCACACAGCACATCGGTGCTTACAACGTAGAGCTGAAGGACGGACGACAGATAACATTCCTGGATACTCCTGGACACGAGGCCTTCACAGCCATGCGTGCCCGTGGTGCTCAGGTAACTGATATCGCCATCATCATCGTAGCAGCCGACGACTCAGTGATGCCTACCACCAAGGAGGCCATCGCCCACGCACAGGCAGCCAACGTACCTATGGTATTCGCTATCAACAAGATAGATAAGCCAGGTGCTAACCCCGACAAGATTCGTGAGGACCTGGCCAACATGAACCTGCTGGTAGAAGAGTGGGGTGGTAAGTATCAGTGTCAGGAGATCAGTGCCAAGAAGGGTATCGGCGTAGAAGAGCTGCTCGAAAAGGTACTGCTCGAGGCCGAGATGCTCGATCTGAAGGCTAATCCTAACCGTAGAGCTACCGGTTCTATCATCGAGAGTTCGCTCGACAAGGGGCGTGGATATGTATCGACAGTACTCGTATCAAACGGTACACTCAAGATAGGTGATGTAGTTATCGCAGGTACAGCCTGGGGCCGTGTAAAGGCTATGTTCAATGAGCGTAACCAGCGCATCGAGACAGCCGGACCTGCTGAGCCAGCTATCATCCTGGGATTGAACGGTGCTCCTACTGCAGGTGACTCGTTCCACGTAATGGAGAGTGAGCAGGAGGCCCGCGAAATCGCCAACAAGCGTATCCAGTTGCAGCGTGAGCAGAGCCTGCGTACCACTACCAAGCTTGGTCTCGACGAGCTGTCGCACCGTATCGCTCTGGGTGAGTTCCACGAGTTGAACATCATCGTTAAGGGTGACACCGACGGATCTATCGAGGCTCTCTCTGACTCGTTCATCAAGCTGAGCACAGAGAAGGTTCAGGTTAACGTAATCTCTAAGGCTGTAGGTCAGATTTCTGAGAACGATGTAATGCTTGCTTCTGCATCAGAGGCCATCATCATCGGATTCCAGGTACGTCCATCGGCCGATGCCCGCAGAGCTGCCGATCGCGAGGGTGTTGAAATCAATACATATTCTATTATTTACGACGCTATCGACGATGTGAAGCAGACCATGCAGGGTATGCTCGACAAGGTTAAGAAGGAAATCATCTCTGGTGAGATCGAGGTTAAGCAGGTATTCAAGATATCTAAGGTTGGTACCGTTGCCGGTGGTCTGGTTACCGACGGTAAGGTTCACAACAAGGATAAAGCCCGCGTCATCCGCGATGGTATCGTTATCCACACTGCTCCTATCGACGCCTTGAAGCGTTACAAGGACGATGCCAAGGAAGTGGCAACCGGACTGGAGTGTGGTATCTCGCTGGTTAACTTCAACGATATCCAGGTAGGTGATATCATCGAGACCTTCACTGAGATTGAGGTAGAACAGAAACTGTAATAATGTCAGAAAAGAAAAATGAATTTGTACGTCAGGTGGCTGAGCAGAAGTATGAATTTGGCTTCACCACCGAAGAAAGGGCTGAACGAGGATATCGTTCGGCTCATCTCTGCTAAGAAAGGGGAGCCCGAGTGGATGCTCGAGTTCCGCTTGAAAGCGTTCCGCTACTGGCGAGAGCAGCAGGAGCCTAAATGGGGTCATGTGCATGTGCCAGAGATTGATTATCAGGCCATTAGCTACTATGCCGACCCGTTGGCCAAGAAACCCGAAGGCGATGGCAAGATTGATCCTGAGCTCGAGAAAACCTTCGATAAGCTGGGTATCCCCCTCGAGGAGCGACTGGCACTGAGCGGCAATACTGCCGTAGATGCCATCATGGACTCTGTGAGCGTAAAGACTACTTTCAAAGAGAAATTGCGCGAAAAGGGTGTCATATTCTGCTCTATCGGCGAGGCTATCAAGGAGCATGGCGATCTGGTGCGTCAGTACCTGGGCACAGTTGTACCTTACAAGGATAACTTCTTTGCAGCACTCAATTCGGCTGTATTCAGCGATGGTTCGTTTGTTTACATCCCCAAGGGTGTACGCTGCCCAATGGAACTGAGCTCATATTTCCGTATCAACGCAAGGAATACCGGCCAGTTTGAGCGTACACTGATTATTGCCGACGACGATGCTTACGTATCGTATCTGGAGGGATGTACAGCCCCGATGCGCGACGAGAACCAGTTGCATGCTGCAATCGTAGAGATTATCGTGATGAATCGTGCTGAGGTGAAGTACTCGACCGTACAGAACTGGTATCCAGGCGATGAGAACGGTAAGGGCGGTGTGCTTAATCTGGTGACCAAGCGTGGCGACCTGCGTGGTGTTGACAGTAAGTTGTCGTGGACTCAGGTAGAGACGGGTAGCGCCATCACATGGAAGTATCCATCGTGCATACTGCGTGGCGACAACTCGCAGGCTGAGTTCTATTCAGTAGCTGTTACCAACAACTATCAGGAGGCCGACACGGGTACTAAGATGATTCACATCGGCAAGAACACCAAGAGTACTATCATCTCCAAGGGTATTTCGGCAGGTCATTCGCAGAACTCATATCGCGGACTGGTGCGCGCTGCATCTACAGCCGACAATGCCCGCAACTACTCTAGCTGCGACTCGCTGCTGTTAGGTTCTGATTGCGGAGCACACACCTTCCCATATATGGATGTGCACAACGACACTGCCGTGTTTGAACACGAGGCTACCACCTCGAAGATATCAGAAGACCAGCTGTTCTATTGTAATCAGCGTGGTATCCCCACAGAGCAGGCCGTAGGACTTATCGTAAACGGCTACGCCAAAGAGGTGCTGCAGAAGTTGCCTATGGAGTTTGCCGTTGAGGCTCAGAAACTATTAAGTGTATCATTAGAAGGAACTGTAGGATAAAAACAATATGATTCAGAAACTATTCGGATTCGATCCCTCCACAATGACATTGCGCAAGGAGGTTATCGGTGGTATTACCACTTTCTTAACAATGGCTTACATCTTGGCCGTTAACCCAAGTATTCTCTCGGCTACTGGTATGGATGCTGGGGCCGTATTCACAACTACATGTATCGCAGCT
The DNA here is from genome assembly GCA_902761905.1 of uncultured Prevotellaceae bacterium. Classification (GTDB taxonomy): domain Bacteria; phylum Bacteroidota; class Bacteroidia; order Bacteroidales; family Bacteroidaceae; genus Prevotella. The sequence goes on along the minus strand of CACWMK010000022.1, from coordinate 79,698 downwards.
GTAGTAGGTACATTGGTAATGGCTATCTACGCCAAGTTGCCTTTCGCACTGGCTCCTGGTATGGGATTGAATGCATTTTTTGCATTCACTGTAGTGCTTACTATGGGCTATACATGGCAGTTTGCGCTTACCGCTGTGCTGATAGAGGGATTGATATTCATCCTGCTGACAATAACAGGCTTGCGCAAGCATATTGTTAATGCTATACCTTTGGTACTGCGTCGAGCCATCAGTCCTGGTATCGGACTGTTTATCGCATTCGTAGGACTTAAGGGTGCTGGTATCGTAAGTGCCTCAGAATCAACATTTATCACACTGGGTAATCTGCACGATCCCGCTGTGCTGTTGGCCATATTCGGCATTATCCTTACTTCGGCCCTGTTGGTAAGAAAGGTTACAGGCTCATTGCTCATCGGTATCCTGGTAACCACAATCGCAGGTATACCTCTGGGTGTTACCAATTATACAGGCATCATGTCTACACCCCCATCAATCGCCCCTATCTTCTGGCAGTTTGAGTTCCACAACATCTTTACGGTAGATATGGTGGTAGTAGTACTCACCTTCCTGTTTATCGATATGTTTGATACTATCGGAACACTGATTGGTGTATCAAACCGTGCAGGCATGGTGGATGACAACGGTAACGTAAAGAATCTGAATCAGGCATTTATGGCCGATGCTATCGGTACTACCGTTGGTGCTATGCTTGGAACATCTACAGTTACCACTTATGTAGAGAGCGCCTCGGGTGTAAACGTAGGTGGTCGCTCAGGATTGACCAGTCTTACTACAGCCATCTGCTTTGCTGTAGCACTGCTCTTTGCACCGCTGTTCCTTGCTATCCCATCTCAGGCTACAGCTGCTGCACTTATCCTGGTAGGTGTGATGATGATGCACGACATCCGTAAAGTTGACTTCAGCGACTATGTTACGGCAATACCATGCTTCGTATGTATCGTGATGATGCCGCTTACATATAGCATATCAGATGGTATTCTGATGGGTGTGATTTCGTATGTGCTTATCCACCTGCTGTCGGGTACAATGAAAGATAAGGACGAGCGTAACAACATGAACTGGGCCACAATCCTGTTGGCTGCATTGTTTGTTTGCCGCTATGCATTCCTATAGTTTTTTGATCGAAGAATAAAGAAATAATATGTTAGAGGTTAAGAACTTACACGCCAAGATTGGCGATAAAGAGATATTAAAAGGCATCGACCTCGTGATTAACGATGGTGAGACTCATGCTATCATGGGACCAAATGGTTCTGGAAAATCTACCTTGAGTGCCGTACTAGTGGGCAACCCTCTTTATGAGGTGACTGAAGGTGAGGCCTACTTCAATGGTAAGAACCTGCTTGAGATGAAGCCTGAAGATCGTGCCCACGAGGGACTGTTCCTGTCGTTTCAGTATCCCGTTGAGATACCTGGCGTGTCGATGACCAACTTTATGAAAGCTGCCATCAACGAGAAGCGTAAGTATCAGGGCCTGGAGCCAATGAACGCTGCTGAGTTTCTGAAGCTTCAGCGTGAGAAGCGTAAGATAGTAGAGCTCGACTCTAAGCTGGCTAACCGCTCGGTAAACGAGGGCTTTAGCGGTGGTGAGAAGAAACGCAACGAGATATTCCAGATGGCTATGCTGGAGCCAAAACTCAGTATCCTCGATGAGACCGACTCTGGTCTTGATGTTGATGCTATGCGTATTGTGGCCGAGGGTGTGAACAAACTGCAGACACCAGAGACATCGTGCATCGTCATAACTCATTACGACCGATTGCTGGAGATGATCAAACCTCAGTTTGTACATGTACTCTATAAGGGACGCATCGTGAAGACAGGTGGTCCAGAACTGGCAGTACAGATTCAGGAGCACGGCTACGATTGGATTAAGGAAGAAATAGGAGAAGAATAATGGGTAGCGAGCAACAATACATAGAACTCTACGAGCAGGCACGCGAGATGATTATCAAGCATGCCCCAGAGTCGATGAACGTGGTGCGCGATCAGGCTTTTGAGGATTTCAAGGCCCAGGGCTTCCCATCCAAAAAGGTGGAGCGATACAAGTACACTGATATCCAGAAGCTCTTTGAGCCCGATTTCGGTGTAAATATCAATCGTCTTCAGATACCCGTTGATCCCTACGAGGCATTCCATTGTGATGTGCCTAACCTGAGTACTAGTCTGTACTTTGTGGTTAACGATATGTTCTATCACGACGAAAAGCCAAAGGGACATCTGCCAGAGGGAGTAGTTATCGGTTCTATGCGAGATAATCCAGAGTTGGTTAGCAAGTACTACACCAAGTTGGCTAAGACTGGCGAAGATGCAATCACTGCGCTTAACACTATGCTTGCGCAGGATGGTATGCTGGTTTATGTGCCTAAGAACGTGAAGGTAGATCGCGCTATCCAGGTGATTAATATCCTGAAGGCAACACCACAGAACGCTCAGCGAGTAGTGCCCGACCTGATGGTGAATCGTCGTGTACTCATCGTGCTTGAAGAGGGTGCAGAAATAAAAATGCTATTCTGCGATCACGCAGCCGATGATCGTAACTTCCTGGCCACACAGGTCATTGAGGCCTATGTAGGCGAGAATGCATCACTCGACCTGTATTGCATGGAGGAGACACATCATAAGAATGTGCGTGTAAGCAATGTATATATCGACCAGCAGGCCAACAGTCGTGTTAATCACAATGTTATCACCCTGCACAATGGTATTACTCGCAACAAACTCGACCTTACTTTCTCGGGTGAAGGTGCCGAGTGCCAGTGCTATGGTTGCGTGATAGCCGACAAGCAGCAACACGTGGACAACAATACTCTGATAGTGCACAAGGTGCCTCACTGCAACTCGCAGGAGCTGTACAAATATGTGCTCGACGATAAGTCGACTGGCGCTTTTGCTGGCCGTGTATTGGTAGAGCATGGTGCCCAGAAGACTACATCGCAGATGACTAATCAGAATCTCATTGCAACCAAAGAGGCTCGTATGTACACCCAGCCTATGCTGGAGATTTATGCCGACGACGTGAAGTGTGCTCATGGCTCTACGGTTGGTCAGCTTAACGATGCGGCTTTGTTCTATATGCGACAGCGTGGTATATCGTTGCAGGAAGCAAAAGTGCTGCTGCAGAATGCATTCATCAATGAGGTTATCGACCACATGCAGTTAGAACCTCTTCGCGATCGCTTGCACTACTTGGTTGAAAAGCGTTTCCGCGGAGAACTGAACAAATGCTCAGGTTGTAAGCTCTGCAAGTAATAATGTTCAATGTTCAATAATCAATGTTCAATATAAATAAGGTTCGCGAAGATTTCCCCATTCTGGGTCGTGAGGTATACAACAAGCCGTTGGTTTATCTAGACAATGCGGCTACCACACAGAAACCACTTATGGTGCTAGACGCCATGAGGGATGAATACCTCAATGTGAATGCAAACGTACATCGTGGCGTTCATTACCTCTCGCAGCAGGCTACCGATCTACACGAGGCGGCTCGTGAGACTGTGCGTGGTTTTGTCAATGCCCGTAAGATAGAGGAGATCATTTTTACGCGTGGTACCACAGAGGCGATAAACCTGGTGGCTCAGTCGTTCTGCGAGAGTCAGATGCAGGCTGGCGACGAAGTGATTGTGACAGGAATGGAACATCACTCTAACATCGTAAGTTGGCAGCTTCAGGCGATGAAACGGGGAATTATTGTAAAACATATTCCCATCGCCGATGATGGTGTCCTCTGTGTAGATCAACTGGAATCGCTGATTTCATCGAAGACTAAGATCATCAGTGTGGCCCATGTGAGCAATGTACTGGGAACGGTTAATCCTGTAGAGCAGATTATCAAGATTGCACATTCACACAACATCCCTGTATTGGTGGATGGTGCCCAGAGTGCACCACACTTCAAGGTGGATGTACAGTCGATGGATTGCGACTTTTTTGCCTTTAGCGGTCATAAGATGTACGGTCCTACCGGTATCGGAGTGCTATATGGTAAAGAGGAATGGCTGGAGAAGTTACCCCCCTACCAGGGCGGTGGTGAGATGATTGATAAGGTGACTTGGGAGAAGACCACTTTTGAGCGTTTGCCATTCAAGTTTGAGGCTGGTACTCCTGATTATGTTGCAACCCACGGATTGGCAAAAGCCATCGAATATATCGATTCCATCGGTTTTGATTCCATTCAGCAGCACGAGCAAGAGCTTACCCGCTACTGTATGGAGCAACTGATGACTATCGATGGAATGAAGATTTATGGTCCGATGGATGCTTCGAAGAAAGATGCGGTCGTATCGTTCAATGTTGGCGATATACACCACTTGGATATGGGAACATTGCTCGATCGACTTGGTATTGCAGTCCGCACAGGTCATCATTGTGCTCAACCTTTGATGGATCGCCTGAAGATTAGTGGAACCGTTCGTGCGTCGTTCGCACTCTATAATACTAAGGATGAGATAGATACGCTTGTTGCAGGTATACGTCGTGTGGCTCAAATGTTCTGATTATGTTGCTCAACAAATATTACGAAGGCAAGATAGAAGCTGGTTGCGACGAGGCTGGGCGTGGTTGTCTGGCCGGTAGCGTGTATGCTGCAGCAGTAATTCTGCCCGAGGGTTATCAAAATGAGTTGCTGAACGACTCGAAACAACTGTCGGAGAAGAAGCGTTACCAACTTCGTGAAATCATTGAGCGTGATGCAGTGGCGTGGGCTGTAGGTATCGTTACGCACGATGAAATCGACAAAATCAATATTCTCAACGCTTCTATCCTGGCAATGCATCGAGCCCTTGACCAACTCAAGGTTCGTCCTGAGGCTGTCATCGTGGATGGCAACCGATTCAAACCTTATAAGGACCCTGCTGATGGTAAGCAGTTGCCTCATACCACTATAGTTAAGGGTGATGGAAAGTATCTGGCTATTGCTGCAGCCAGTATTCTGGCCAAGACCTATCGTGATGATTATATGAACCAGTTGGCCGAGGAATATCCTCAATACGACTGGCTTTCTAACAAGGGCTATCCCACAAAGAAACACCGTGAGGCTATCAAACAATTTGGTATAACACCATATCACCGCAAGAGTTACAATCTGCTGGGTGATGGACAATTAAGCATCGACTTTGGAGATTTCTGATTTTTTTCTTTCTTCTTTCGAAGAAATTTTAAGCATGGTAAGGGTGACGTTATCTTCAACACACCAACTCCTTACCTCGATCTGTTAACAGCTACTTCAGCTCACTCTCAGCTCCAGGCATCTGGTGAGGATGTTGGTCTGCCCGATGGACAGATGGGTAACTCTGAGGTGGGTCACCTGAACATCGGTGCTGGACGCATCGTTTATCAGGACCTCGTAAAGATTAACCGTGCCTGCAAGGACGGCTCTATCATGGAGAATCCTCAGGTTAAGGCTGCTTACACCTACGCCAAGGAGAACAACAAGAAGCTGCACCTGATGGGTCTGACCTCTGATGGTGGTGTGCACTCTTCACTCGACCACCTGTTCAAGCTCATAGAGATTGGTAAGGCTTATGGCCTGAAGAACCAGACCTTCGTTCACTGCTTCATGGACGGTCGTGATACCGACCCTAAGAGCGGAAAGGGCTTTATCGAGCAGATAAGCAAGGTTTGTGCCGATAACGATGCAGCAATCGCATCAATCGTTGGTCGTTTCTACGCTATGGACCGCGATAAGCGTTGGGAGCGTGTAAAGGAGGGTTACGATCTGATTGTTAACGGAACTGGTAAGCAGAGCACAGATATGGTTGCTGCCATGCAGGAGAGCTACGACGAGGGCGTAACTGATGAGTTCATCAAGCCAATCCACAATGCCGCAGTAAATGGTTGCATCGAAGAGGGTGATGTAGTAATCTTCATCAACTTCCGTAACGACCGTGCCAAGGAGATGACTATCGCACTGACTCAGGAGGATATGCCAGAGCAGGGCATGAAGACAATCCCTGGTCTGCAGTACTACTGCATGACTCCATACGATGCTAACTTCAAGGGTGTGAACATCCTCTTCCCCAAAGAGAATGTTGAGAACACTCTGGGTGAGTATCTGAGCAAGCAGGGCAAGAAGCAGTTGCACACTGCCGAGACCGAGAAGTATGCTCACGTAACATTCTTCTTCAACGGTGGCCGCGAGCAGCCATACGATGGCGAGGATCGTATCCTGGTTCCAAGTCCAAAGGTTGCTACCTACGACTTGAAGCCTGAGATGAGTGCCTTCGAGGTAAAGGATAAGCTGGTGGCTGCTATCAACGAGGCTAAGTACGACTTCATCGTTGTTAACTTTGCTAATGGTGATATGGTAGGTCACACAGGTATCTACAACGCTATTGCTAAGGCTGTTTGGGCTGTTGACAACTGTGTGAAGGACGTTATCGAGGCTGCAAAGGCTAACGATTATGAGGCTATCATCATTGCCGACCACGGTAATGCCGATAACGCTATCAACGCCGATGGTACACCAAATACCGCTCACTCACTGAACCCCGTTCCTTTCATCTATGTAACCAACAACAACTCGGCTACAGTTAAGGACGGTCGTCTGGCCGACGTGGCTCCTTCAATCCTGCACATCATGGGTTTGGAGCAGCCTGCCGACATGACTGGTGAGAATCTGATTCAGGACAATAAATAATGAATGTTCAGATAGAACCAAGCTGGAAACAGCATTTACTTGGTGAGTTCGACAAAGACTATTTTGTCGGGCTCACCAATTCTGTTCGTACAGAGTATCAGCAATACACGTGCTATCCCCCGGGTAAGCTTATTTTTAATGCCTTTAATCTATGTCCGTTCGACAAGGTGAAGGTGGTAATTATCGGTCAGGACCCTTATCATGAGCCCGGACAGGCTCACGGACTGAGTTTCTCGGTTCAGGACGGTATCCAGTTTCCGCCCTCGCTGCAGAACATCTTTAAGGAGATACAGGCCGACCTCGGCACAACTATTCCTACCTCGGGCAATCTTACCCGTTGGGCTGAACAGGGTGTCCTGCTGCTTAATGCATCGCTCACTGTTCGTGCCCATCAGGCAAACAGCCATTCGGCCTTAGGTTGGCAGAAGTTTACCGATGCCGCTATACAGGCACTGGCTCAAAATCGTGAGCACCTGGTATATATGCTGTGGGGAGGCTATGCACGTTCTAAGGCATATATGATTGATAAACAGAAAAATTTGGTTCTAGAATCTGTTCATCCCTCACCCCTAAGCGCTAATCGTGGTGGCTGGTTCGGACAACATCAATTCTCACGTTGTAATGCTTATTTAGAGCAGAACGGCCAACCCCCCATTATCTGGTAAACATCTCTTAATTCTAAATTCCCAATTCTAAATTGAATACAATTCCCCCTATCATACAAGTAGGCGATGTGCTGCTCTCGTCAGAGATTCTGACTGAGAAGTTTTGTTGTGACCTGAGCGTTTGCAAGGGTGAATGCTGTGTAGAAGGCGACGCAGGAGCTCCTGTCACTATGGATGAGATAGCTGCTATCGAAGAATGTGTAGATGCTGTCTGGGACGACCTTTCAGCATCGGCTCAGGCTGTTATCGATAAGCAAGGCGTGGCCTATACTGACCAGGAAGGCGACCTTGTTACTAGTATTGTAGGAGGAAAAGATTGTGTGTTTACTTATTATGGTGATATTGAGGATTGGAACACCCACCTGCCAATCAAGAACTGTTGCCTATGTGCATTAGAAAAGGCTTACAGAGCAGGGCGTACCCACTTCTGCAAGCCTATCAGCTGTGCTCTTTATCCTATTCGCGAAAAACAACTCGGTGAAGGTCTTATAGGCCTTAACTACAACCGCTGGAGTGTATGCAAGATGGCTATTGCCAAGGGCATTCAGGAGAACCTATACCTTTATCAGTTCCTTCGCGATCCCCTTATCCGTCGTTTTGGCGACGCTTGGTATCAGGAGTTACTCGATACCGTACGCCAACTTAAGGAACAGGGCTACCTATGATTTTCGGTACTCTGAAGGTGTAACCCCCACGTGTTCCCTAAAGTACTTGCCCAAGAAACTCTGGTTGGGGAAGTTCATCTCGTTGGCAATCTCCTTGATTGTCTTTGTAGAGTTCTTAAGTAGCACTCTGAGTTCCATTGTTACATAGTTCTCAACCCATTCTACAGCAGTTCGACCGCTAACGCGCTTAACGGCTTCTGACAGATATTTAGGCGTTATATTCTGCTGTTGAGCGTACCAAGCCACTCGACGTTCTTTTCGACAATTTTCCTCTACCATCTTAAGGAAGTTGGTAAACACCTTTTCCGAACGGCGAAGCGACTCATCGAAGTTCTTTACTCTGTAGATTACATTGCCCACATCGTAGAACATTGCTAGCATCAGTGTGCGGATCAAGTCCTTGCGGAAGTGGTTATGGTTGTCAATTATCTTCTGTCTTACCACCTGGAAGTATTCCTTGAATGTTTCTATCTCGTCGTCTTCAAGCTTCATAACAGGCTGCATTCGAGCCACGACAAACAGCGAGCTGACGTCGTGTACCGACTTGATTATTTCGTGGAAGAAATCAACACTCATCATAATACAGAGTCCCTCCATATCCTTTGATGGCTGATAGCCGTCAATCACGTGGCGTTCGCTCACTACCAGCATTTCTCCTGCATGCACAGTCACCTCTTGGGTGTTCATTCTGTATCGTATGCTGCCTTTAGTGCAGAGACCTATCAGGATGAAGTTCATCTTTCTAGGCTCACTTGGCATAGGCGCCTTGTTTATCTGGTCGGATAGCAATAGGTCATTGCCCAGACATACTGATCCTTCCCAATTCTTAGCTTTTACAAACTCGGTGGTCTGTATTGGTATTGCTTTTGTATTCTTTACCATGTCTTGATATTTTGTTCTTGTCCAGCTTTCAGCTTAATTGTCTTTTGCTGTCCATTAAATAATAAGGTGACGGCTCCTGCTTTCTTGGCTTTAATGCTGCAATCGCGTACTTTACCGTCTTTCCACTCAAAGCTTACTTCATATCCGCCACGGGCACATAGTCCGCTAACGAAGCCTTCCTTCCAAGCTTCAGCAGCTGCGGGCAGAAGTTCAATTGTTGCCTGTCCGTCTTTCAGTGTCGATTGCATAAGCATCTCGCAAACGCCAGCTGTACCACCAAAGTTACCGTCAATCTGGAAGGGTGGGTGAGCATCAAACAGGTTGGGGTAGGTGCCGCCGCCTTTGTGCCACTCTTTCCAATCGGTTTTCTTCGAGCCGCGTGGAGCTATAGGTGTGAGCAGCTTCTGGTAGATGTGATAAGCTTGCTGAGGTTTGTGCAGACGAGCCCAGAGGTTGATGCGCCAACCAGTACTCCAACCAGTGGTCTTGTCGCCCTTGATTTCAAGCGAGCGCTCAGCTGCTTTCTGCAGAGTGGCATCAGTAAGATGATTGCCAGGATATAGGCCTATGAGATGGCTCTGATGGCGATGCTGGAAATCCCAGTCATCCCAGTCGTAGTACCACTCGTTCAGGTCGCCCATGTGACCGATTGTGTAGGGATGTAGTTTGGCCAGAGCTTTCTCCATCTCTTTGTTTTTCTTTCCGATGACTTTGCCTGCGGCAATGGTGTTGATAAACAGCTCGCGAATAATAGCCAGGTCGGCAGTACCGCCATAGCATGTTGTGCCATGATAGCCTTTGTCGGTCTTATACTCATTTTCAGGCGATGTGCTTGGTGCGGTAATCAGTTCGCCTGGTTGCTTTGGGTTCTCGATGAGCCAGCGCAGACAGAACTGTGCTGCATCACTCATCAGTGGATAGGCCACATTGCGCAGATACTCCTTGTCTTGTGTAAACTGGTATCGCTCCCACAGAGTGTTTACCAGCCATGCACCACCCAAGTTCCAGTTGCTCCATTCCGGACTCTCGCGTTTCTCGCCTACAGGGTTGGTCATTGCCCAGATGTCGCTGTTATGGCTAGAGCACCATCCTTCACCTATATTATAATAGTTCTTGGCGGTGTACTTTCCGTTGGCAGCAAGTCCTGCAATGAAACCGTCCAGAGGCTCGGCCATCTCGGCCATGTTTGCCACAAATGCGGGCCAGTAGTTTTCCTCAAGATTAATGTTTACCGTATAGTTTCCACGCCAGGGCGACCATAGCTGTGGTGCCCAAAGTCCCTGTAGGTTAGCCGGAACATTCTTGGTTCTCGATGATGAAATTAGCAGATAACGTCCGAACTGGAAGTAAAGTTCCTCCAGATATTGCGACTGGTCGCCACCATTGGTATAGTCAAGCAACAACTGGTCTGTCAGTCTGCGGTCCTTTGCACCTGGCAGATCGTTTGGGTTGCGATCTTCCTTATTCAGACATATCTTCACGCGGTCGTAAATGCTCTTATAATCAGCTAAGTGGCGGGCATAGAACTCATCGTATGTGTAATTCTGTGTATGCCACATGTCGTTGGTAACAGCTTCCAAATAGTTTGCTCCTTCTTTAACGGGATGCTTGTCGAATCCGTTAAAACTCGTCTCGTTAACGATGTAGATAATCGCCTCCTTGGCTTTAGTGATAGTAAGCGATGAATCGCTAGCTGCCATTTCTCCGTCGGTCTTAATACTAAGCATAGTGCAGAAGTGTGTACTCTCCTGTGGATCACCAGTGGCGTGTCCTGTCATTGTGAGCTGTCCCAGAGTGCTCTTCACCTGATGTGGTACTTGTGCTGTCAGAGCTATCTGACAGTTGATGTCGCCGCGAAGTCTGATGGCAATCAGCTTATCAGGATTAGAGGCAAAATACTCACGAGTGATGAGTTTGCCGTTTCGCTGATAGCTGTCGCGAACGATGGCTGAGTCGATATTCAGTGTGCGCTGGTATTGTTTTATCTCACCCAGATTCAGATCTTTGATGTGGAGAGTTCCCAGTGGCTGATAATACTGCGAGTTTGGGCCCTGTACGTGCAACTGCAGTGAGTCGGCCAACGCATAGTTCTCCTCGAACAGCGCCTTGCGAATAGCCGGTATCCACTTATGTGCATCAGCATCCAAGTTGCGGTCTACAGGCTTTCCTGTCCATAGCGTGATGTCGTTCAGGTAAATCACATTATCATCGGTACTTCCATAAATGAGAGCACCCAATTTGCCGTTACCAATTGGTAATGACTCCTCAAAGTAAGTTGCAGGTTTGTCATACTGCAGTACCATCGGTGCCTGCTCCTGAGCCATTACTGTTAGGCATGTCATAGCCGATAATAGTAGGTAATTTCTCATATTTTTTTTCGTTTTTATTGTATTCTGTTTGCAAAGATACGAAAAAGTTTGTATATTTGCGCCATAAAACCGATAAAATTAATAAACCTATGCAGTCTATTAGAACATTAAACGATATGATTGTCTTTCTCCAGCAGCGTGGAGACAAGAAGCGAGTAGCAGTGGTTTGTGCCAACGATGCTTCAACCAGATATGCCGTAGAAAAGGGTAAAGAGATGGGATTTATCGAGCCGATATATGTTGATGGCGACGATAAGGAGGAATGTGCGCGTCGTGCTGTTGCACTATGCAAGAGTGGTGAGGCCGACATTCTTATGAAGGGTTTGGTAAATACCGATGTGCTGCTCAAGGCAATACTAGATAAAGAGAATGGCATACTGCGCCCTGGTCATGTGCTCACCCATGTTGCAATGGCCGAGATTCCTAAGTATGAGAAGCTGTTATTCTTTACCGATGCTGCTGTTATACCTGTTCCTACTGAGGCTCAGCGCCGCCAACAGATACATTATATGAATTATGTGTGTCATGCCCTCGGTATCGAGGAACCACGCATTTCACTCATTCACTGTGCCGAGAAAGTAAGTGCTAAGACATTCCCTTATACAGTGGATTATCTTGAGATTATCGCTGAGGCTCAGACAGGAAAGTTCGGTCGATGCATCATCGATGGCCCTCTCGACCTTAAGACATCGCTCGATAGTGTGAGTCTGCGTGAGAAAGGTATACATAGTGTTATCGACGGTCAGGCTGATGCGCTTATCTTCCCAGATATTGTAGCTGGTAATGTGTTCTATAAGACCATCACGCTGTTTGGTTATGCCAAGACTGCAGGTGTGCTTCAGGGCACTCAATGCTGTTGTGTGCTCCCATCGAGAGCCGACAGCCCCGATTCTAAATACTACAGTTTGGCTCTAGCCGCCATCTAACTCTTAATTCTAAATTCTCAATTCTGAATTATGAGAATCCTTGTGATCAATCCAGGTTCTACTTCCACAAAGATAGCCGTCTTTGAGGACGAATCGCCTATACTGGTTCGCACCATAGTCCATAGTGCCGACGAACTTACGCACTTCGACGATGTTATTGAGCAGCAGGACTTCCGTCGGCAGTTGGTGCTTGACGAGTTGCGTCAGGCCGATATTCCTGTAGAGTTCGATGCCGTTATCGGCCGAGGTGGACTGGTGAAACCTCTCGAAGGTGGTGTATACGAGATTAATGACCTGATGATTAAGGATACCCATAGTGGTATAGCCCTACATAATCATGCTTGCAATCTTGGTTGCTTGATAGCTCACGAGATTGCAGCCACTATACCTCATTGTCGTTCGTTTATTGCCGACCCAGGAGTGGTCGACGAATTGAACGATTACGCTCGCATCTCTGGTTCTCCTCTGATGAATCGAATATGCATCTGGCACGCGCTTAATCAGCGAGCCATAGCCCGTCGCTATGCGTCTGAGATAGGCAAGGAGTACGAGGATCTTAATCTGATAATCTGTCACATGGGGGGTGGTATATCTATAGCTGCTCACGAGAAGGGACGTGCCGTCGATGCCAACAATGCACTCGATGGTGAAGGACCATTCTCACCAGAGCGTGCAGGCTCTTTGCCTGCTTCCGACCTTATCCGCCTGTGTTTTAGTGGTAAGTATAACGAGAAGCAACTGCTTAAGCGAATTGCCGGCAAGGCCGGACTGAATGCCCATTTGGGTACCAACGATGTGCGCGAGGTGCTGCGACGTATTGAGGACTATGGCGACCAGCACGCCAAACTCATTCTCGATGCAATGATATATCATGTGGCTAAGAGCATTGCCTCTGAGTCGGCTGTGCTCTGTGGACAGATCGATGCCATCCTGCTTACTGGCGGCTTGGCTCGTAGCGAATATATAGTGAGTCGCATTCGCCAGCGTGTAGGTTTTCTGGCTCCCATCCGCTGTTTCCCTGGCGAAGACGAGATGGAAGCCCTGGCTCTAAATGCGCTGGCCGTTCTTCGTGGCAAGCGAAAGGCAAAAGAATATAAGTAATTACGATGATATGAAGCAACTAACTAGATTAATCAGAAGCAGACTGTCAATAAAGATAAGTCTTATGGCAGTTTCGGCTATGGCTGTTTTGCTCATAGCTTCGATGATAGTTATGTTGCTTTATTCCAGGAAAAACGTAAAGGATGAGGCTCTGCAGGAGGCCATGCAGACGCTTGATGGTACTATACAGAATATTGATAATATCCTGCTGAGCGTAGAACAGGCCACGGGTAATGTCTACTTCAGCATGTTGCCACATCTAGCTGATTCCCAAGCTACTCGCATCTATAGCCGCAAGTTGGTTGAGAGTAGCCCTTATATTACAGATTGCAATATAACTTACGGCAAGTGTGACTTTACAGAGCAGCAATGGTTTATTAAGCCGGCCAAGGTTGGTAAAGAACCTCTTATATGTTTCTGTCTGCCATTTGTTGATCGTGACGGCAAGCCTATGGGTGAAATCAGTGTAGACGTGTCGCTGGGGTTGCTCTCACGTATTGTGGCCGAAGCTAAGCCGTCGCAGAATTCTTCGTGCATATTGCTCGACAGTCTTGGCGAGTTTATCGTACACCCCGATGCCGATAATCTTATGAATCAGTCAGCCATCGAGATTTCCGAAAACAGCGGCGATTCATCGATAGGTGAGGCTGTCAAGGCTATGGTTTCTGGCCAGACGGGCTATATGCCATTCAATCTGTATGGCGAAGACTTCTACGTGTTCTATAAACCGTTTACGCGTGGTGACATTCGTGGTCGTGTTGCTGCCAAGCTAGGTTGGAGTGCAGGCATAATATATCCAGCCAATGATATTTTTGGCGATTACAACAGGCTGATCTACTACGTACTAGCCATTACCATAGTTGGTCTGCTACTGATGTATTTGCTCAGCTATACCATCATCCGTAGCCGAATTAAACCTCTGCTGATGCTTACAGAAAAGGCACAGTATATAGCCGAAGGCAACTTCAACGAGACTATCCCCGATAGCCGTCATATCGATGAGATAGGTCGACTACAGGACAATTTCCAACTTATGCAGAAGTCGTTGGCTAGTCATATTGGCGAACTTGAAGCACTTAAGAATACCTTGAGCGAGCGAGGCGAAGTATTGCGTGTGGCTTATGATCAGGCCAAGAAGGCTGACCGCATGAAGACATCATTCCTGCACAATATGACCAACCAGATGATGGCCCCTGCTGAGGCTATCGAGAAGGATGTCGACCTGTTGTGCAGCAAGTCGGAGTGCAATCCCACTAAGGTGGTTGCCGACATACAGCAAAACGGTAAGGCCATTACCGAACTGCTTAAGAATCTGATTTCGATGTCGGACGATGAAATGAGAAAGGAGGCCGCCGATGATTAATATCCGACGATCGTTCTCAAAGAAACTCAGCGTTGCACTATTTCTGTTAGCTGTGCCTATCTTTGTTGTGTCGCTAGGCGTATTGTTCACTCAGTCGCGCAAGATGATACGCAACGAGGCTATCGGCCACGCCAGCAGTGTGCTTGGTGCCACCATGCAGCAACTGCGTCGTAACCTCATCACCATCGAAACAGCCACCAATGTCAACCTTTGGCAGGTGGAGCAGTCGTTTACCCCCGATTCGATATTGCACTTCACTAATCATATAGTTAGTCTTAATCCTCACATCGATGGTTGCTCTATTAGTGCCGAGCCTGATGTGTTCCCCAAGTATGGCCGCTATTTCTCGGCTTATACCGTAAGAGAACCAGACTCTATCACTACCGTTATCGAAGAGCCTTACGACTATATTAATAAGATATGGTATAAAACCCCACGCGACCTCCATGGCCCTTGTTGGGTGGCTTACTATGATGAGGCTGACTCGCTCGAACTTACTCTCGACGGTATGGTGGCTTCGTATGGCCGACCGCTATACAGAGCCGACAGTTCCTTTGTTGGTATTATCTCTACCGATCTCTCGCTGTTGCGCCTCTCGAGGTCGATGTCAAAGATGAAACCTTATCCTCACTCTTATTTCATGATGATAGACGAGGAGGGCCGCTACTTTGTGCATCCTGACTCTACACGCCTTTTCAAGCAGACCATCTTTACTGGTGCCGACACCCGCAAACAGGCCGACTTGATAGTTCTGGGCCACGAGATGACCAGTGGCAAGCGTGGCAGTATGATGGTAAAGGTAGACGGTGCCGACTGTATCGTGTGCTATCAGCCAGTGCCTGGCACATCGTGGAGTCTGGGCATTGTCTGCCCTGATAGCGATGTGATGGCTGGCTACCACAAACTCACATATATCGTTGTGTCGCTACTTCTCATAGGCCTGTTGGTCATCATTCTGTTGTGTTACAGGGCTTTGGGCCATACCATCAGCCCGCTATATCAGTTGCTCGATAAAACACAGATTGTAGCCTCGGGCAATATGGAGGTATATATCCCTCGCACCACACGAACCGATGTTATCGGCCGACTGCAGAACAGCTTTGCTTCTATGCTCGAATCGCTCAACTTCCACATGGGCAGTGTTCGCTATATCAGTGAGCAGACTCAGCGTAAAAACGAGGAACTGCTGCATGCCACCCAGATGGTTCAGGAGGCCGACAGACAGAAAACGGCCTTTATCCAGAACGTTACCCATCAGATACGTACTCCGCTCAATATCATTATGGGCTTTACTCAGGTGATTGGCGATGCTGGCAGTGGCAGTCTGTCTGACGAGGAAAAGAAGAGTATCACCGATACGATGAGCCACAACGCCAAGCAGCTGGCCCGTATGGTTCAGATGCTGTTCGACAGTTCCGACACAGGACTCTTTCAAGAGTTAGAGAGTCATAAGAACGATCGTGTGTCGTGCAACGAAGTGGCTCGCGAGGCTGTAAGCTTCGTTAAGTTTCACTATCCTGATGTAAATATTAACATGGAAACCCAGTTGGCCGACGATTTCTGCATTGAGACCAATCGCCTGTATCTTATGCGTACACTTCGCGAGTTGCTCTACAACTCTGCCAAGTATTCCGATGGCCAGCATGTGGTGTTACGCATCTCGCTTACCGATGATGCTGTCAACTTTATAGTAGAAGACACAGGCAGGGGAATCTCCGAGGCCGACAGCGAGCAGCTGTTCAAGTTCTTCACCAAAGTCGACGACCTTTCTGAGGGTCTGGGCCTAGGTCTACCCCTAGCCAAGCGCCATGCTCAAAACCTTGGCGGTGATATCATCTTCGACCCCACTTATCACGACGGTTGCCGGTTTGTACTTAATATATTAAGGTGAAAAGTAGGAAAAAGAGCCGTATTTTATATATAAGATTGTTTTTATAAACAAAATGTAACAAATAAAAAAGCCCATCTCGATAAATAGTAATATCTTTGCACACGGAATTTAATCTAAATGCCAAATATATTTTATTATTAATATCAGTAACTAACAAAATTTTAAAATTATGAAAATGAAAAAGTTTTTTTCGCTCGCCGCTGTAGCTGTGGCAGTATTTGGAATGGCGTCATGTGCTAAACTTGACAACCCAATCGTTGTTGATGAGCCATCTTTCCCAAAGGGTGACTTTGAGCTTGTTCAGGAGGTAACAGATCTGAATGAGATTGGTTCTACACCATTTGTAATCGTTAATGTAGCAGAACTGAAGGCATTCTATGGACCAGACAACCAGAACCTGGCCTTTGGTGACATTGCTGAAGCCTTGAAGAAGACAAATGCTAACATTGCTTTCAAAGCAGAGGCATTTAATGACAACTATCTGTTGCGTGCTATCACTCCTGCAGGTGAAGAGTATTCTATTTGGGGTAGTCCTGGTTATCTTAATGCACAGGCTCTGGAGACAGGTTGGTGCAGCTTTATCCTTGGACTGGGTGGAGACCAGTATGGTCAGGATATCCAAAATGGTGCCGTATGGAACATTGAGTATGTGGCAGGCCAGGGCTTTGCTATTAAGAATATTGGTACAGGCAAATATCTGAAGGATGCTGGTAATGCCAATCAGGATGAGCCTACATTCTTTAGCTTCTATACCTATCAGGAAGTTGCAGAATAGTTATATTGGGGACTCATCGCGAGTTCCCTTTGCTTGTTACATTATAATAAAAAGAGAGGGCGTTATTACCAACACCCTCTCTTTATATTATACAAGTTTTACAGGGGGGGTAATACTGGACTTGTTCGAGGAAATCCACCATCCACTTTGTCGAGGTCATCCTCGTCGAGGGGCCAAGCTCCAGCCTCAATTAATTCGTTCTTCAACTTCTCTGCCTCTACAGCCAACTGCTTCAGTTGCTGCTTCTTGGCCTCAATCTGTTCATTTGTAAGTGTTGCCATAATTTTTAATATTTTGTTGATTAATAATTGAATTCGGTTGCAAAGTTACAAACAATTATCCAAACTAATGTCTCACTAGCGGAAAAATATGTTTCATTTTTGGAATTTTCTTTATTTTGTTAATTTTGCATTTATTTTCTTTCTATTCATTTTATGGTATACCCTGTTTATTTTCTCATACGCCAGGGCGGCGAGGTGGGCGATTGTGAATGAGGGCTGGTTGAACGCCAGGAGGGCCTGCCATCGGTCTAGTTTTTGCATCAGGCCCTTGACCGGAATGGACTCGTAGTTGGGCGTGAATAGCGGAGAGTCCTTCCACGGCGAGAGGGCCTTGTAGCGCAGGTAGGGCTCCTGACAATGCGAGCGACAGACCTTGTACCAGGGACGGGCCATGATCCAGCCGCTCAGATAATGAACGATGGCGGGATGCTGGATGGCCTCATCTATCTCCTCATCGCTGTAGTAGTGACCTATCCGCAGCCAGCTGCGCTCCTGGCGGGGATGATAGTGGTGTGTACAGTAGTTGAACTTCTGCGGCAGCGTCTTGATGACTCGTTCGGGGATGGCGTTGTTGAGAAGATTCTGGTCGGGCCATTCCAGGTCGATTTTTTTGTGGAGTGTGTCGATGATCATCTGGTGACAGTTTTCCTGTCGCCACACGGGCAGGTTGTAGAGCAGCACGCCGCTGTTGAAGTATATCCGGTTGCCGCTTAATAGCTTTAAACTCCCCTCTCGGATGATTTCCGCACCAGAGTTGACGGGTACGACGCCGAGGGCCGCCCCGCTCATGTCGATGGTATTCAGTTCGGCTACGGAACCCGCCACCACGGTATCGGCATCGATGAAGAGCAGCCGCTCCACATAGTCGGGGAATATTTGCTCCACAAAGCATTTGGCGTTAGGCGCCATCGAGCCGCGCCAGCCCTTCAGGTCGGGGAACTCGCGCTTCACAGCATCGGTCACGGTCTTGGCGTTCAGAAAGGTGACGTGTCTGCCGTAACGACTGGCAATCCCGTCGAGTCGCTCCTTGTTGCGGGGATGGATGCCGTAGTCAAGGATAAAAACCTCCTCCGGTTCATAGTCGGGATTGTTTTCGAAGAAACCAATCATTGAGATACCCGCCTCGCGGGCATAGAAGTCGTTTATCGAATAACAGATGTATAACATATCACTCTAAACTTTTCATTCTACTTCAATTCCTTCTTCCGAGTGTGAGGACGTGCCCTGTATCTTGCATGCGATGCGTCCATAGACGCAGAGTGCCTGAAACAACAGCCATACCAGAAAGAACGGGCGTGGCTTCATCATCTGCATGAGGAACCACTGGTTGAGCCTGTCCTCCCGGTTCTTGGGTGGGTACATCTGCTGAATGGGCGGATAGAGCGGCGAGTCCTTCCATGGCGAGAGCGCCTTGTAGTGGTAGTATTCCTCCTTACGGTGCGAACGGCAGTCCTCATGCCACGGGCGAGCCAGTACCCAGCCTGTCAGGTAGTGGATGATGACGGGGTGATTGATGGCCTCGCGGCACTCTTCCTTCGAATAGATGCGGAACTGCCGCATCCAGTGATACTCCTGCCAGGGATGGTATGAGTGATGCACATAATTATATTTCTGGGGCAGCACCTTCATAAGCCTTTCAGGGATGCCGTTGTTGATGAGCATCTGGTCGGGCAGCCGCAGGTGTTTCTTCTTTCCCAGCACGTCGATCATCCGCTCGTAGATGTTCTCGCGCCGCCAGTTCTTCAGGTTGAAGAGCAGCACGCCAGATCCCATATAGATATGGTTACCGCTATAGAGTTCATACTCGTGCCGCTGCAATTTGATGCCTTCCACGTTCGAGATGGTGCCTGCCACCACGGCCTCGCCCATGTCCATCTTTGCCAGTCCTGCTACAGACCCAGCCACGATGGTATCAGCATCGATATAGAGCAGCCGTTCCACGTAGTCGGGCATTACCTTGTCGATGAACGGCTTGATGCAGGCCGCCATACTCCCCTTCCATGAAGGATAGTTGGGGAACTTACGCTTCACCTCGTCGGTCACAGGACGGCCGTCGAGGTAAGTGATGTGCTTACCGTAGCGGGCGGCTATCTCGTTGAGCCGCTCACGGTTGCGCGGATGGATGCCGTAGTCGATGAAGAACACCTCCTGTGGCTCATAGTCAGGATTGTTGTCGAGGAAACTCAACATCGAGATACCCGCCTCGCGGGCATAGAAGTCGTTGATGGAATAGCAGAGGTAAAGCATATCTATACAATTATCAATTATCAATTTTCGACCCCTTCCTCCATCTCTGGCGGCAGGTGCAATATACGTGCTCTCAGGGCATTCACTCGGTCAAGCGCCAGCGCCACTGTGGCCGTCAAGGTAT
This sequence comes from uncultured Prevotellaceae bacterium, assembly GCA_902761905.1. GTDB lineage: Bacteria > Bacteroidota > Bacteroidia > Bacteroidales > Bacteroidaceae > Prevotella. Next base: position 59,751 of record CACWMK010000022.1, on the reverse strand, counting down.
GCGACGGTTGCTTAGCCATCAGCCAGTAGATGAACATGTTGCACTTGCCTGGGAAGTCCTTTCGCGGATGCTTCTTCCGGAAGTCGTAGAGCAGCGGAGTGTCCTTCCACGGCGAGAGCGCTTTGTAGCGCAGATACTCATCCTTGCGGTACGACCAACAGCCCTTGTGCCACGGACGGGCCTGATGGTCGCCGCCGGTGAAGTGGGCGATCACGGGGTGCTGTATGGCCTCGTCGATCTCCTCTTTCTTATGCACACCGAATGTGGCCAGGAACTTAGGTTCCTGTCGGGGGTGCATATAATGGGTCATGTGGTCGTACTTCAACGGCAGCTGATACTGCAGCCGCGCGGGAATGGCGTTGTTGAGCAATGTCTGGTCGGGCGAATACAGTTGCTTCTTCGTCCGCAGCATGTCTATCACCATCTGGTGGCAGTCCTCCCGTCGCCACACGTTGAGGTCGTAGAGCAGCACTCCGGAGTTGAAGTAGAAGTCGCTGCCGGAGTAGAGCTTCAGCTGGCCGCGCCTGATTTGGGCCGTAGTCCAGGCCTGCGGCACGGCGGCGAGTGCTGCCCCGCCCATGTCGAGGCTTTGCAAGTCGGCCACCGATCCCGTCACCAGCGTGTCGGCATCCAGGAAGAGGAGCCGATCCACATACGAGGGTACGATCTTATCCATAAACGCCTTGGCATTGGGGGCCATCGTGCCGCGCCACGCCCCTAAGTGGGGGAATTCTCGCTTCACGCGGTCGGTCATGGGTTTTCCGTCGAGGTAGGTAACGTGCTTGCCGTAGCGGGCGGCAATCTCACCGAGCCGCTCCTTGTTGCGCGGGTGGATGCCGTAGTCCACAAAGAACACTTCATCAGGCTCGTAGCCCGGGTTGTTCATCAGGAAACTCAGCAGCGAGATGCCGGCCTCCATAATGGAGAAGTCGTTGATGGAATAGCAGAGGTAAAGCATTTATTGTCTATAATATAGGGTGGGGGCAGGCCGACTATAAGATGGACGTACTGTTATCCAAAGACCACCCGCATCAAAACCTCCTCCAGCCACCTCGTCGAGGAAATCGTCGGCGATCGGTACGGCTCCGGCCTCCACTGTAGCTGCTCAATCTCTTGTTCTGTCAGTGTTGCCATAATTTTAAATATTTAATACAACCTACGATTACGGACGAGGATCACCCTTAGGAATATTGTCATCATACCTTTTCCAGACAATCGAGGGCGGCATTGTTGGAGGACCAAATAATCCTCCTAATCCTCCTGCCACGGTGTCGAGGAAGTCGTCGGCGATCGGTACGGCTCCGGCCTCCACGAGCTTGTCGTAGATTTCCTTTACTTCTTTTGTCTTCTCCTTGAGCTGCTGCTGCAGCTGCTCAATCTCTTGTTCTGTAAGTGTAGCCATAATTTTAAATATTTAATTATTGATAAATGATCGAATTCGTTTGCAAAAATACAACATTTTATTTAAAACTATGTATCATAGAAGGCAAAATATGTCTCATTTTAGGAAAAAAGCTTCCGCCATCAGCATGGCTGCTGTATCCGACGAAGATAAGTTGGTAAAAATGTATGATACAACATAATTATTTCTAAGAGAATTATATAAAATGTACTTAACTATTCATAATAGCTGTTATCTTGCTTATTATCAATATGTTACATTATGAATAGTGCCTTAAAAATTGCGGTCAACTATTCATAAATCGTTATTTAAGTGTCTTCTTTAAGTCGTTAAGATAGGCTTAAAGTACTGATAATATGGCAGTTACACGATAGTAACTAACGGAGAAACAAAGTGTTTCTGCCTGCGTAACAAAGTGTTACCACTGTAGTAACAAAGTGTTTCCGTTGCTGTTACTATAGTGAAACACCAATAAATGCATTTTGAAAATAATTTACTACAACTCAAAAAGTGGTCATTTTATGAATAGTGCCCTATTAATTTTAGAGCACTATTCATAAGATAACCATTTGATTATCAGTGTGTTATCGCAGAATATGAATAGTTGGCACGTTTTTTGTACTTTTTCTAGTTCGAATTTTTTGTCGTGCCAACGGCCCCGCCGCCACCACTGGTGGGATTGCCCCAGGGCAGACCGGTGTTAATTCGGAGGAAGTTGCCCCAGCCGGTCAGTTTGTGGAATGTACACTGCTCATAGCCCTCGCCGATGTTGCTTTTTACGGCACTTCCGGCTCCGACGAAGTCGAAATTGTAGAAGACCTGGTGATAGAGGCAGACACTGAGGCTGTAGTGGTCGAGGTGCTGTACGCTCCAGTTGACGTCGGCACGTTGGAGGATGGCTTGGTCGAAGGCCTGCTTCATGTCATGTGCGATGGAGTTTAACTCGGTGTCGCCAGTGTTTTCGGCCAGCTTGTCGGCGTAGTCCTGTAGGTCGAAGAAAGGATAGTAGAAACTATTGTTGGGGTCATCGTCGTAAGTTTTGAAGCGATAAACCTGCTTGGTGGCGAGATCGATGGTCTCCTGCTGCGTCGGGTATAGGGCGACGAGGCGGTCGGCCAGTCGACGGGCGACATCGATGACTCCGTCGAGTTCGCTGGTGCGCAGCAATTTGAAGTCGCCGTTGATGGCACGGCCTCCTTCATTCTTATAACTGTCCTGCCATACGGGTGTGATGTCGTTGAGCATGTAAGCGAAGGCATCCTCCACGTTATTTTTCTCGATGAGGCCCTTAACGAATCCTGTCAGCACCTCGCCGCTGCTGCTGAGCTCGTGAGCAGAGCAGGCTATGTACTCTGTTACGTCGCGCAACTCGGTCAGCGTCTCCATGTTGCCCATCAGGCAGTTGTGAAAGAATATAGCCTTAAGCGGGGCGCGGCCCGTGGCCTTGATGGCCTGTGATAGTTCGTACATGTCCAACTGCTCGTGGTCGTTCCATTCGTCGCCAATGACACCGCGCGTGGAATTATGGTACTTGCCAGGAATGTCGCCCATAGGATTGAAGCCGCTGCCGTGGCCCCAAATGGCAAAGATGTATTCCTCGGCTGGGCAGAAGAGACTGCTAAACTCGATGAACTGGTGGATAGTGTTGGGATCGTAGAGCTTGGTGGCGATGGCCTGGGTGTTCATGCCGAGCCCGTTTAATCCATGCTCGTGTAGGTTGTCGAGGTCGGTCTCGCTGTTCAATTCAAACCACACCAAGTCACCATCGTCGGTCAACTGGCCGCTAGTGTTCTGGCCATACTTGTAGAGGACGGCCACGCGCACCTTGCTCCCGTCCTTTAGGTAGGGTCTGAGTTGCTCCCAGAATCCTTGCTCTATAATCCAGTCCATATTGCCTCCGGCGTTGCCATAGACGAATATGGTATAGCGGGCCTGCGTGCCGGGCACATTCACCAGTTCACGCTTGCTCCACTCGTCGAACTGTGCGGCCTTTGTGGCATCGGCCTTATCGAAGGCTATCGCGATGCCGTTGTCTATCGTCAGTTTGTCGTCAACAACCTGGTATTTTGCATCCCACGGACCGTCGTCCATCGTGATGGTCATGTTGCCGTTCTCGGCTGAATATGTAAACGGCTGGTGTTGCAGGGCGGTAGGATCTTCGCCCGTCAGGAAGTACACATCGCATACACCCGTTCCGTCTTCGTTGAACGTCCATACGTTCCACGACTTGCCGTAGTTCCACAGCGTAAATGTCTTGCCCGAGAGATCGCCCACCCATGTGCCCACAAGAGCCTTGGGGTCAGTAGGATTCAGCGTCGGGTTGTCGTCGTTGTCGGTGCAGGCAGTGAAGCCCAGCACCATGATGGTCATCGCCATCAGAAAGAAAATCTTTTTCATACAGTTTATTATTTATGCTAATTACTCTTTCTTATTGCTATCGATTGTCAAATCGGTGGCAAAGGTACGGCAAGACTGGGAAACAAGTGTGTCACCCCTACAAATCTTTGTGTCAATTCGTCAAAATCTACTTTTTGGCTACATGACGATAGTCGGAAGGCGACATGGCGTAAGTTTCGCTGAAAAGACGGTAGAAGGTGCGGCGGGATAGTCCGCAGAGTTCGGCAATGAGACCTATGGAGTCGTTGGTGGTAGAAAGCAAGTGAGTGGCGTGACGCAGACGGTAACTGTTAATGAAATCAGCAGGAGTCATGTCAGCACACTCGCGAATGGCATCGTAGATGTACGTTCGGTTGGTGCCTAGCATCCGGGCCAGCGTATCAGGATTAGTGTCGGGATCGGTGAAGATGTCGGGCTGCTTCATCAGTTCACAGAGTTGGCGGTAGAGTTGCTGACCAGTAGTGAGTTCAGCCTCTGGTGCGGCCTCCAACTGCTCAATAGCTTGTTGGTTTTCCTGCTCGCGCTGCTCAATCTCAGCCAGCAAACGACGATTTTTCTCGGTCAACACCTTATTATATTTATAGGAGCGCCAAAGCAGGTAGGCGATGAGCAAGATGATAATGGTGGCACTGGCAAGGATGATACGGTGGACGACGAGCGACTGGCGGCGGCTGGAGATTTCGTTTTCCTGACGCTTGATTTCCTGCAACTGCTCCACGTCGGCCTGACGCTCCTGCTGGCGGATGGAGTCGGTTAACTGCCGTATACGGTCGCCTAGCGCCAGAGCCTCTGTCGCGCGTCCCGCCTTCTGCAGAGCATCATACTTGTAATTGAGCAAGGTCTTTACATAGAGGTCGCTGATGGGCTCGCCATTGGAGCGCATCATAGAGTCGGTTTCGTCGAACAAGCGGACTGCCTCGTCGTAACGGCCCGTCATCGACAGATACAGACCTTCGGCTGCCATGTCTAACGCGCCAAGACCTTGGAACTGTTGATATTCACGGTGAAGGATCTCCGCCTGCTCTCGTTGTCCATTGGCAGCATAGACCATCGCCTTACTGATGGTCACGTTGTTGCGGCGCTTTTGCATCGCCCAGTCGGGAGTGTTTGGACAGCGTGTAAGACGCGCCATCGCTGTGTCCATCTTCGCCATCAGGGGCAGTGCCTTCTCTGGCATCTTATTGTCGATATACAGGTCGTTGAGTGAAAGCAACGTATAGATGAGCGGATCAATCTCCCCATAATCGGTCGCATGCTGTGTACTCGCCATCAAATCATCGATGCATTGCAGAAACAACTGCTCGGATTCTGCAATATGCCCCAGTTTGCTTTCACAATCTGCCATCTGCATCAGTGCCCTGCACTTCATCTCCAAATCATTTGGCGTTGTGCCATCACCCAAAAAAGCAAGGATTTCCTTGGAGAGGGCGAGTGATTTACCATACTCGCCATCGGCGTATGCACCGTTACCCAGAATCAAGCGAGCCTTACAATAAAGGTTGCTGTCTGCCGACGTGGCGACAGCATGTCCCGCTTCTGCAGCAATCGCTTTCTCTGCGTAATAGGCTGCCAGCCGCCTTCGGTCGGCATTCTCATAGATAATTGCTTTAATAGTGTTAGCACGTATTGCCGTGAACAAACCCGCCTGCTCCGCACTATCCACTCGCTCCACAGAATGTTCAACGTCGGATAATCCATCGTTGACTATCTCTTTGCTCAGCGCAGCAGCTTTATCGTTGCGGTCAGGCTTCGAGCAGCCAGTCATCAGGGCCACTACAGCGACAAAAACTATCAATATGATGAAATATCTGCTCTTTCTCATAAGTGTTATTGATAACAATGCAGCAAAGGTACACTTTTTTGCGGAACAATCGAATACTTTTGCTTTTTTTTGCCTCGTTTTTACGCTGTGACACAGCTAAAATGCTGTTTTTGAGTAATATCAACAATTAATTAATCAGAATTATGGCAACATTAACAAACACGTTTGTTAATATTGCCATAATGGTTTTGTTTTAATGTGAATACTATTTGTTACCTTGCTTTATCATCATTTTGCGTCCATTGTTGATGTATATGCCGCGGCGTGTGGGCTTGCTGGTCAGGCGGCGCCCATTGAGGTCAAAGAATTTACTATTTGACAATTCACTATTTTTGATTTCCTTGACGGCGGTCGTCGTGTCCTCGACGATGTTCGTGAAGAGGCCCCAGACGGGATGCTGTCGGTAGGTCTCCAAAGAGCCGGCGGGGACGATGAGGGTAGCGGTGTACTCCTGGAAGGTGGTGTAGCCGTGTTTCTCGATAAGCGTGGGCGGCACGGTGCACTCCACGGCTAGGGTGTCTATCGGCGAGTTGTCGAAGAGGCCCCAGCCGAGGGTGGTGACGCTGGCGGGCAGGGTGACCTTGTGCAGGCGCTGACAATCGGCAAAGGCCTGATACTCGATGGTCTGCACGTGCGGCGGCACGACGAAGGTCTCAAGGCCTGTGTTACAGAGCATGAACTGCCCCATCGTCTCCAGGTTCTCGGGCAGATGCACGTAGGTGAGATTGGGGCATTCCATCACGACGCCGCCGCCGAGATACTTCATGTTGTCGGGGAAGGTGATGCTTTCGAGCTTCGGATTGCAGCGGAAGGCGTTGTCAATGACCACCTCGAGCGTGGAGGGCAGATCGATGTGGCGCAGGAGGGAGTCGCGCATGAAGACTTCGTAGTCGATATAGCGCAGACCTTCGGGCAGGGTAACGCTTTCGAGCGAGGTGCAGAAGCAGAAAGCCAGTCGGCCGATGCTGTCGAGTCCTTCGTGGAAGGTCACCTCTTTCAGCCCACGGCAATTGTAGAAGGCTCCCGTGTCGATGGTGCGGACGCTGGCGGGGATGTCAATCGTCTGTAGCGCCCTGCAAACCTGGAAGCAACCATAGCTGAGGCTGGTCACGCCGTCGGGGATGTTGACGGACTGCATAGCGCGGCATTGGGCGAAGGCATTGCGGCCAAGGGAAGCGACGGACTGCGGCAGGGTCACGCCTGTCATCTCTCTGCAGTTGAAGAAGGCATAGTCGGCCACGGCGGTGACGGGGTGCATCGCGCTGAGGTAGGGCACGGACTGTGGCACAGAGACCGCACCCGTGGGCTTGTCGTAGTCGCCCCAGGCGTTGTCGTTGGTGTCGTCTTTAGTGCTGAAGGGGTACAGTGGCGGCACCACGGCGGCGTTGCCTACCGAGTCGATGACATAGTAGAGCGTCGCACCCTCGTAGGTGTAGCTGAACACGTTGTCCTGGGCCTTCGCGCCCAGCGTCGCCATCGCAAGGATGGCTACCAGCAGATAGAAATGCTTTCTCATTGTTTATTCCAATAATATATAATAATGTTTAGAGATCACATGAAAAGTCAAGGGGATCATCTTCTGTTTTCGTATCTCTATTGAATGTAGGAGGTCTCCATCCCTGGAAAGAATCTCCTCCGGCGGCCTTGTCGAGTTCTTCCTCGGACAGTTCGATTGCACCAGCCTCCACGAGTTCGTCGTAGATGGCTTTCATCTCTTTCACTTTCTCTGCGAGCAGTTGCTTCTTCTGCTCAATCTGTTCTACTGTCATTGTTGCCATGATGCTTTGATTTGAATAATACGAATGAACGTTTTACCTTTTTAGAAATAAGCTTCAGGGTTAAGGATCCATGGCATAAGAAGACCGCCAGCCACGTTGTCGAGGTCATCCTCGCTGAGGGGCCACGCTCCGGCTTCCACCAGTTCGTTCTTCAGTTGTTTTACTTCTTCAGCCAGTTGCTTCAACTGCTGCTTCTTCTGCTCAATCTGTTCGTTTGTCATTGTTGCCATAATACATTATTATTTATAAGGTGAGACATTGTTCTATTGTGCTACGGTGAGGATAGGACTTATTTCCACACGCTTTATATTTTATTATCGGTGGCAAAGGTACGGCAAAGCGTGGAAACATGTGTGCCACCCTTGCAAATCTTTGTGTCAATTCTGCAAAACCTGCATTCCAGGCCGTGGCAAAGCATAAAAACGAGGTAAAAAAAGAAAAAGTTTTCGATTATTAGGAAAAAAAGTGTACCTTTGCTGCAATTTTATCAATGACACTTATGAAAAAGAGCAGATATATAATCATTTTGACAACTATTGTCGCCGTAGTGGCCCTGACGATAGGCTGCACGAAACCTGACCGCAGTGAGGAAGCAACCAACTTGAAGAACGAGCTTCAGGAAATATTATTCTCGAACCCAGAACAAGTATTATCGCGGGTAGACAGTGCTGAGCAGGTTGGCGTGTTTTCGGAAACTACGGCCAACCTGATTAGAACCAATGTTTATGGGCAAATGGGCAAGACACAATTGGCTATTTTCTACGGCGAGAAGATCAAGAATAGTCCCGAACTCAGGAGCGAAGGTGTTAACTATTATTCGGCCCTTCTCCTGATTACCTCGCTGCTAAACAAAAATGGCGAATGGGGAAAGTCCATCCATTTGGCCGACGAAATTATTGCCGACGTGGACATGGGTGGTTTGGACGAGCAGATGGCCCTGCGGGTAAAAAGTCGTGCGCTTACCACCAAAGCCAGTTGCGAGGAGCGCATGGGGCACATCGAACAGGCCGAACACTATTATCAGGAGGGCGTCGACCTGATGATGGGCGTAACACAGCCCAAAGATTACTGGATTATAGATGCCTTGTCTATAGCCGTAATAGAGACCACGGAGTTCTACCTTGAGCATGACCTGCCTCAAAAGGCTCTGCCTTTGGTAGCTAACAGCGATACGGCCCTGGCCCGTATGGCCCGCTGTCCAGACATGCCGGAGAACGTTTTAAACTTACGCAGCAACAACCTTATCATCAACCAGGCCCTGAGCTATGCAGCCAATGGCTTTTACGACAAGGCCGAGGCTCTATACCAGAAACATCGGCTGGCTCCGAATCCGTCGCCCTATGACTTGGTAGCCGATGCCCGCTACCTCACGATAGTAGCTCGCTATGACGAAGCCATCCGTCTGTTCCGCCAGACCGATTCCCTCTATCTGGCCCGGGGCAGCTCCATCAATAGCTCCTACATTACCAACTATATGATGAGCCACTACAAGGCATTGAAAAAGGCTGGGCGCACGGACGAGGCTATGGTATATGCCGACCGAATGCGCCATCTGACCGATTCCATTCATCTGGAGGAGCGAAAGATTGACGTGGAGCAGCAGCAGGAAATCCGCCAGAAAGAGGCAGAGATTGCCAGCCGCCGCCAGTCGCTAATCATCCACCGCATCATAATCGTTGCAGCAGTCCTTATATGTGTACTTATAGCCTACTTGCTTTGGCGTTCTTATAAATATAATAAGGTACTGACGGAGAAGAACCGCCGCTTGTTGGCCGATATTGAACAGCGCGAACAAGAGCAGCAACAGGCCCTTGAACAGTTGGAGGCCGCGCCCGAGGCTGAACTCACCACTAGTCAACAACTCTACCGACGACTCTGCGAACTGATGAAACAACCCGACATCTTCACCGATCCCGACACAAATCAAGACACACTGGCACGTATGCTAGGCACCAACCGAACATACATCCACGATGCCATTCGCGAGTGTGCCGACCAGACGCCTGCCGACTTCATCAACAGTTACCGTCTGCGCCACGCCGCGCATTTGCTTTCTACCACTGACGACTCCGTTGGTCTAATCGCTGAACTTTGCGGACTATCCCGTCGCACCTTCTATCGTCTTTTCAGCGAAACTTACGCCATGTCGCCTTCCGACTATCGTCAAGTTGCGAAAAAGTAGAAAAGTCCCATTTCATCGATAAAACAAAGCTCGCTGTGTCACGGCGGGCTTTGTTTTTTTTACGCTGTGCCACAGCTAAAATGCTGTTTTTGAGTAATTGGCACAAAGATTTGCATGGGTGGCACAACCGTTTCCCCGCCTTGCTGTACCTTTGCAGCGTGAAATCAAAAATGCAATGCTATGGAGTTAAGTATCATCCTCAGTGTAGCCCTCGCAGCCACCATGATAGTAGTGGTATTGGTGCTCATAGCTATAATCGTCTACCAGCGTTGGCAGATAGGCGACAAGAACGCCACACTTGGTCGTTTCATCGACGAAAACGAAAAGATGCGCAGAAAGATATCAAAAGCGGGTCTTTTGTAACCTATAGAAATAATTATAATTTAAAATAGTATTAACAATTAAAACTCTAAACATTATGTTGGTTATGAAAAAACTTACAACAAGAATGATGACGGTAACGACAACACTTCTGCTCACAATTTCGTGCCTCTCGCTTGCCTCATGTGAAAAACTCGAGGACGAATTAAATGGAATGTACGATTCCAACGCCTTCTACAGTTACAAATCCTTCAGCACCGACTTCGATTATCAGGATGCCTGCGGTCCATTCGACACTGCCATCAGATTCTCAGTTGGTCTCGAGCCCATCATGGGCGGTGCCGATGGCCAAGTGAAAGAAGCCTGCGATGCTTGTTACGAGAACTTGAAGACTAAGCTTCAAGGCAGAAGCGGCAAGGTGGTTATCTTCAAGACCCGCCGTCCTGACGGCAGACAAAAAATACTTAAAGAGTACAAATTCTAATCATAAACAACAATGAAAAAAATAATCATGACGCTAGCAGCCGTCCTTTGCTGCGCAATCACAGTTTCGGCACAAGATGCCCAGACAAACAGAAACCGGATGTATCGTATCACGCTTGGCAATGTGCAGTACACTCACCACAACGAGAAACTATCAACTGGCGAGACCATTGGTAAGGTATTGTCTGGCGTACTGACCGGTAAGGCCGACGTGCAGGCTACCAAGTATGAAGAAGACGTGAAGAACGCAATCATCAACGGACTATCCAACTCTCGTCGCTTCCGATTTAACGAAGGTCTGGTGAATTTGGATGATGTGATGGAGGAGGGCAATCTTGTGGCCGATGCCGTCATCACTAACATAAAGGCCAAGACAGATAGCCGCACATGGAAAGATAAGGACGGGAAGACTCAGATAACAACCAACTATACAGGTGTGGTTGAGGCGATGCTTACACTGAAAGATGCAAAGACAGGCGAGGTAGTTGCAAGCCCTTCGTTTAGCGGTTCAGGCATGGGGAGTTCTTCTTACTCTGATTCTGACAAGGCCATCCGTGATGCAATCAGTCGGTTCTCAAATCGCATCAGCGCTTGGCTCAACAAGTACCGTCCATTGGAGGCCAACATCATTGAGGGCGCTGCCGCCAAGAAGGATAAGCAGAAGGAGGTATACATCGACCTAGGTAGTGGTGAAGGCGCTTGCGAAGGACTACACTTGGGCGTATATACCGTCAAGACCGTTGCCGGACGCGAGGCTAAGTCGCAGATTGGCAAGTTGAAGATTGAAGCCGTAGAAGGCGATGACATCAGTCGCTGCAAGGTGCAGAGTGGTGGCAAGGACATCAAGGCAGCTCTTGACGCTGGCGAGAATCTCAAAGTCATCTCCATCGACTGATAAAAATAAATAACTTAAATAATAACAAGTAAATATGAAAAAGATTATCATGACATTGACCTACGGTCGAGTGAGAGCAGCCTTTGCAGCCGTCCTTTGCTGCGTAATGACAACAACAGTATTCACCGCCTGCGACAACAGAGACAAGACCGCAACGACAGAGATGTCGGAAGATTCTACGGCCTTAGTGATTAACCTCGACTCGATCGAAATTAAGCCCTACATGGCTTTCGGTTCCTCGCTGGCCGACGTAGAGAAGTACCTCAAGGCAACATACGCAGACTATGCCGAGTGGAAAGCAAGTGACCTGAACACTTTCGAATATGAGGGAGGTCGTTCCTATTGTAAGGAGTACACCAAAGGCAAGTGTAAGTTGGGTTTCTACTTTGCCAATGCCGACGGGACCAATCTCTACCTCGTTTCATACGACTATTTCTTTCCCATGCCTCTAGAACCTGTTATGGCCGAGTTGGAACGCAACGGATTTGTAAATAAGGGGGAAATCAAGTTCGACGACTTCAATGCCGACCTCACCTACCTCTACCTTTCTGCCGATGGCTCAATCGAGGTACAAGTCTCCTCATGGGAGAAGGATGGCGGCAGCTGGGCCATCAGTTTCCAGCCTTTCGACAAGAACGACTTAAACCACTTAGTAAAATAGTATCATTAATTCTATTGCAAAATTAACAAAATGAAGAAAATTCCAAAAATGAAACATATTTTTCCGCTAGTGAGACATTAGTTTGGATAATTGTTTGTAATTTTGCAACCGAATTCAATTATTAATCAACAAAATATTAAAAATTATGGCAACACTTACAAATGAACAAATTGAGGCCAAGAAGCAGCAATTGAAAAAGACAATCATGACGCTAGCAGCCGTTCTTTGCTGCGCAATGACAATGACCATATTCAGCGCCTGCAGCAGCGACGATGACAACAACAAAGACAACAAGGATGACAAGACTCCTGCTAAAGTAGCTATGACTTTCACTGTCTACACCACTCAGGACATGCTTGATAACTGCGAGGAGACTATTTATTACAACGATGGTTACGAGCCAAGATTTCTTGTTTTGAACGAGAACAACATTGATAAGAATTATGCGTGCGAGATTACCGTGGCTTACGACGGTCTGCCCGCCACCTTTACCTTCAAACGTGAGGTCAAACTCAAGGGATCAATCGATTCGATAGAGAAATTCAAATACAGCCGTGGCTATGCATACATCTATGGACTCTACAACGATGCTGGCTTTTTGATAAATAACGGCGAATCATATACATCAAAGGGAGGCGGTGAAGGCGCTGGCAACAAAGTGGCTGAAATAATCAATGCCGGCCGTCTGAACCAAAATTTCACCTTCACGTTCGACAAGGATGGCAAAATGTCGACCACCAAAGAATAACGTTTTTAGACGGAAGGTAAGTTTTCATCCGTCGAACAGAGTTGGTGGTCCCTGGCGGACGCCAGCTTTTTTATTTTTTTCCTGTTAATAATTTGCTTATATCAATTAGGCGGAGAGTGTAACCGTTAGGCCGGAATGGGTAATGTCATCACAAATCGAGCGCCATCGGTATAGGTAGTATCAAGTTGGATATCACCACCCAGACGGCGGGATAAGCTGCGAGCTACGGTTAGTCCGATGCCTGTGCCATCGTAGTATTCATTTAGTTGTACGAACTCATCGAAAATACGCTCGGCCTCGGTTGCAGGGATGCCGATACCCGTATCTTCGACGATGAACTGCACGCCGCCGTCAGCGACGCTAAGTCTCAAAACGACACGTTCTTTCCCATCCGTTGCGGCATGTTGTCCATAAGCCTCAGCAGGAGCTGTAAACTTACGGGCATTATCTAGTACCAGAGAAAGCGCACGGACTGCAGCTCTATGGTTTGTGGTAAACTCTACAGTTTCACATCCATCATCCAACAATAATTTGAACGCCAGATGACTGGCCCTCTCAATGCCCGAGGCTTCTATGGCGTCTAAAGCTATCTGTGCGGCCAAGACATGATCGGTAAGCTCGATGACTATATGGCTGCTGGCTTCCGACAGTTATAGCACTCCGCATTGATATTCTGTAAAACCTATATTGGGTAGCATAATTCAAACCGCCAGTGAAACATCTGTTTCGCTGGCGGTAATTAAATAAAATATGTATAAGGCGAGAATTTATTCTATTGAGGCGGTGGCAATCTCGTTGCCTTCCTTGTCGAAGGTGTAGCACTTGTTCACCATGCCACCATGGTTCTCCATAGCTTCAAAGAACGCATTCAGTTTGTCGCCACTGGTGCTGGCATGAGTGCTGACATTACCATTGAAGAAGATTGTCTTTTCCCAGGCAGGCTTGCCTTCGGTGGTAACACCCTCGACGAACAACTTTTCAGTGACAGGATAGACGTTATCTACCTTCACACCTTCGAGCTGTGCGTCGCTCTTCACACTCACGCTGACCTTTATTCCAAAGGTAGCAGGGAAAGTTGTGTTGCTGACAGTCTTCTCCCATGTGGCCACACCATTCGTAACGGCCCATGTGACTTTCTCGGTTTCCAGTTTGCCACCGATGTCGTAGTAGGTGATGGTGTAGTCGCAGAGTTGCGACATCTGCTCCGTCACGCTGAATGTGTAGTGTGCACCGATGCCTTTCACTTCGGCAGTTCTCGGTGTGTTGTTGTCATCATTATTGTCGCTTCCGCAGGCGGTAAGCACTGTTGTCATGGCGCACATCACTGCCAGTGCTGCCAGAAAGAATTTGCTTGTTTTCATATCTGTTTTTAATATTTATTTATTCGGTGATGTTCAATTCTAATTCGTAACGGAAGTTAATCATCAGGCCCTCGCCTTCTGGAAGCATCGGATAGGGGCTACCTGTAAGGCTACGGGTAAAGACCAGTGACAACTTGTTTACATCATCTGGCTCGGGAGCATAGCCCCATGTGCTGACAATTAGTTTGCCATCGTCCGTTATTTCAGCATTGCGCAGATCGTTCAAGTCTCTAAATGTGTAATCTCCTTTCCTCTGGTTAGGCCAATCCGAAAGATTTAGCTGTTTAATGATTTCGGGTTCGAGCACAATTTCGTTGTTCTCGTTCAGGTCAGACATCTTGATGTTCAGCACATCCTTCTGCTCATTCTTTGGGTAATAGACCAGCGAAAGAGTTTTCTCCAACTTCTCGCCACGGTTGTTGGTTAACTCAATCATTACATCCGTGCTCCATTCAGTGGCGTCAACAAACTCGATATCCTCTAATATGTCCTTGAATTCCTGTGAATTCGGATTGGGCGTCAACTTGATGTAACCGTTGTCGGCCAGATGGCTGGGATCGACGAGGAACATGTCATCATTTATCTTCACCTCGGTAATCGTGGAGAGATCGTAGAACTGCATATCGCCATTCTCGTCCTTGTAGGCACTGTTCACTGCGATGTAGAAGGGCAGTACCTCCTTGGTGTCGAGTTTGTAGAGCGATTGTCGTGCACCATCGATGGTTATGACATCGGCCATGGCGACCTGCTTCTCAGGTTGCGCCTCAACGGGATTATCAATCTGTGAGCACGATGTGAGGCCCACTGTCACGGAAATTGTGCAGCAAAGAACGGCTGCGAGCGTCATAAAATACTTTTTCATAATCTTATAAAATATATAGGTATAAGGGGTTATATGATTCCAGCGCGTTCAATCTTGCGGCGTATCTTCTCATTCTCGTCGATGAAGCGTCCCAGTGTGGCGTTCTTGTCGCCAATCTGCCATCGCTGGTAAACAATGACAGCCACCAGCACCAGTACTACCACGATGAAGGAGGCAGCGAGGGCTACGGTGAGGATAAGACTTATTTCCATACGCTTTACATTTGATTGTTAACTCGGTGGCAAAGGTACGGCAAGATGGGGAAATATGTGTGCCACCATTGCAAATCTTTGTGCCAATTCTGCAAAATCTACTTTTTGGCTACATGACGATAGTCGGAAGGCGACATAGCGTAAGTTTCGCTGAAAAGACGATAGAAGGTGCGACGGGATAGTCCGCAGAGTTCGGCTATGAGACCAACAGAGTCGTCAGTGGTAGAAAGCAAGTGAGTGGCGTGACGCAGACGGTAACTGTTGATGAAGTCGGCAGGAGTCTTGTCGGCACACTCGCGAATGGCATCTTGGATGTACGTTCGGTTGGTGCCTAGCATACGTGCCAGCGTGTCTTGATTGGTGTCAGGGTCGGTGAAGACGTTGGGTTGCTTCATCAGTTCACATAGGCGGCGGTAGATTTGCTGACCAGTGGTGAGTTCTGCCTCTGGCGCGGCCTCCAACTGTTCAATAACCTGTTGCTGCTCCTGTTCGCGCTGTTCTATCTCAGTCAACAATCGGCGGTTCTTCTCAAGGAGTTCCTTATTATATTTTCGTGTACGCCAGAACAGGTAGCCTATGAGCAGGATGACAAGGATAGCAGCGGCAAGCAGTACACGGTGGATGCGAGTCTCGCTTTTGGCATCGTTCAGTGCCAGTTCCTTTTCATGGGTCTGGTAGATGACTGCCAGTTCAGCCGCATCGTTTTGCTTCTGCCAGACGAGGGCAGAGTCGATGGCAGCGCTAACACTGTCGGCAAGTAGCAATGCGTCGGCATTTCGGCCAGCCTTTCGGTAGGCTATGTAGCGGGGAGAGAGGCGTTCAGCGATAATATCGAAAGTCATCTTGGCGCCGTCGGTAGCTAAATAGGTGCTATCAATGCGTTCATACCATTCAGCTGCCTCGTCGTAGCGACCAGCAGCCATCAGGTAGTCGGCAGCCTCTATGTAGCCTAATGGTTCCATCAGGCGACTACGGGGGATGGCTGCATAAGTGGCCTGGGCTTGGGCAGCGTGACCCGTTTCTAATAGAAACAATGCTCGTTTGAGGGAAATATGGCCTTTCCATTTCTCAATCATCAGCGAGTCGCCTTGTTTGGCACGGGTTAGCGCTTGTGCACAGCGGTCAAGCCATGCCATTGCCCCTTCGCTGTCTCCTGCTTTGTGGTGAATATCAGATAAGTTGATACAGGTCCATGCTATATCCAATTCTCTTTCGTTCCCATTATTAGCTTCTTGTTCTATTACCTCATAGACTTTCAGCCCTGTGAGACGTACCTCGTCGTATTGGTGCAGCTGTAGCTGGATATCAGCCATGAGCATCAGCAAGGTAGCCTCTTGATCTTTGGGGAACGCTTCGTTTTCTTTTGCTTGTTGCAGCAGCCCGGTGGTGATGTTCATTGCTCCCTCAGTGTCACCTCGACGAAAGAGCAAACAGGCCCAGCGGTAGCCCGCATCGGTATAGGAGCCCCAATCCTGTGAAGGGTCTGAGGCATAGCCTTGACAAGACTTCTTGTAGAATTGTTCAGCAATTTTCATCTGCCAACCTTGGTCGTAGACATGTCCACGCAGCTGGTTAGCCTTTGGCTTACTGACAATCTTCTCTGTCTCCATGCTGTCGATGACGACCAAGGCGCGGTTCAGATCCTTAGCATGGTAGGCTTCGTGATAGCGCTGCCACGCTGCTTTTACCTTCTCGTCGTCCTTCGTCTCGCTGCAATTAGTGCAAGATGCCATCATGGCTAGCACGGTGCATAATAGTGTTAGGTATATGGAGTGTCGCATGTTTAAATAATTTCAGGGGCAAAGGTAAGCATATTATTTCAATTATACATCGTTTTCCCGTAAAAAATGCAAAAAGCGGGCGAAGATGCGTGTTTCGCTATCTTCGCCCGCCATAATCGTTGCCTTCGAGTTTTAGAGTCACTTATTCATGACCTGTTACTTCCTCAGGATCAGGCAACTCAAAGTGAAAAAGTTCCGAAACACACAACTTTTTTTTTATATTTTTCCTTATTAATAATTCGTTAATATAAAATAAGTTCGTATCTTTGCAAACAAATTTGCAAAGATAAATGAAGAAGACAAATTTAATCATCCGAAAATTCTTACCGCTAGCAGTCTTGGCAGCTGCAGTATTAATGATATTTTCGTGTGGCAAAGCCCCGCGCAATCGTGATTTCAATCCAACCGAGATAGACAGTACTTTGAATACAGTCCACGATACCGTATCAATATGTCATCTGGTAGATAGCCTGAAGGATAAAGGCGTAATAGGCGATATTACCGGCGATTACTATGTAGCATGCGTCATGTATCATCACAACCCTAAACATGCTATGGCAATCATCGACTCTGCTTTGGCTCGCAAGGTGGTGACAGAGCAAGACCGCTTCTTCCATTTCATGGTTCAGGGACTTGATATTGATAAGGACGTAGCAAACCTGCATTATGATTTAGCACTGCGCAAGGGGCAGCGGCATATAATCAACGCCGACATGGATTATATTAATAGCCATGAGTTGCTCCTGTCGAGCTTTGTACAGACGCTAAGTAATATGGCCCGATGTAACATTTTCCTGGAGCGTTATGAACAAGCCGAGGAATATCTGAAACGAGCACTCAAGTTTGAAGGAATTGAAAACGTATCGTCTGAAGATAGCCGTTGATGCTATGATTGGATATTGTAATATGTTCCAATATGAGCGTGGCAGGGTGTGGGTAGAATACATAGAAAAAATCTTGAATGATTTAGCTAAGCATCCTGAGGAGATGGATGTGAATCATCCTTATATTCAGTTACAGTTGTTAGCTATTAAATCTTTCTTGCTCGAAATAGAAGGTCGTCATGATGAGGCCGCTAAGGCTTACGAGGAATATCAGAAGAATCACCTATACAACACAGCGATAGGACGGGCGAATTCGGTGACATATCTTAACATAGCCCATCGTTTCGACGAGGCTGTAGCCAATTCGGAAGAAATAGAGCCTCTGCTCCATAAGAGAGGGATGAGATACGACATTGAGAACCTGCAAGGGTTTGTAAAGCTGAGGTTTGATGCCTTCTTGGGTGCTGGTGAGCGTGATTCAGCCTTGGCTGTAGCCACCCGAATAATTACTGCACTCGATTCGGCTAAGTTATGGGAACGCCGCGACAAGACGATGGAACTGGCTGTCATCTATCAAACACATGAACGCGATTTGCAATTAAAAGATATGCAATTCTCGGTTTCCCTGCATCGCATCATTTCTGTTGCTGCCTTCATCATCATCTTGCTCATCGCTTACCTGCTTTGGCGCTCCTATAAATATAATAAGGTACTGACGGAGAAAAACCGCCGCTTACTGGCTGAGATTGAACAGCGCGAACAGGAGCAGCAACAGGCTATTGAGCAGTTGGAGGCTACACCCGAGACTGAGCTTACCAATGGTCAGCAACTTTACCGACGCCTATGTGAACTGATGAAGCAGCCTGACATCTTCACCGATCCCGACACAAATCCGGATTCGCTGGCACGTATGCTAGGCACCAACCGTACTTACATATACGATGCCATTCGCGAGTGTGCTGATCAGACTCCTGCCGACTTCATCAATAGTTACCGTCTGCGCCACGCCGCGCATTTGCTTTCTACCACCAACGACTCCGTGGGTCTAATTGCTGAACTCTGCGGACTATCCCGCCGCACCTTCTACCGTCTTTTCAGCGAAACCTACGCCATGTCGCCTTCCGACTATCGTCATGTAGCGAAAAAGTAGAAAAAGACCCATTTCATCGATAAAAACAGAGCTTGCTATACCACGGCAAGCTCTGTTTTTTTATGCTGTGCCACAGCCTGGAAAGCAGGTTTTGCAGAAATGACACAAAGATTTGTAAGGGTGGCACAGCTACTTTTATGGTTTGCCGTACCTTTGCACCAACATCAACGATAATAAGAAGATAAGTTACCATTATTAATAAAAATATGATTATGAAAAGAACAATCATGACGCTCGCAGCCGTCCTTAGCTGCTCAATGACAATGACGGTGTTCACCGCCTGTACCAATGACAACTACGACAACCCCGTGGCTCCACCTGAACCGGAGAAAGAGCTGGCCGATGCCACCATCCTGTGGTATGGGTGTGGTGGAGGAAACGTGGACGCGGCTATTTTGGACGATTTCCACAAGTTCTACAAGGCTAAGCCCGAGAGTTTCGACCATGTGAATGTGGTGGCTCAGTATAAGACATCGCTCAATCCCACGGCTTATGATCAAGTTGACTATGAAACTATTGTAAAGTGGGCTGATGAAACGTCAAAGTTTATGTCCGAGGACGAGATGGAAGATATGGATTTGATGAGATACTTCTTCTTATGTCATCCAAAGGCTGGCGAGAGCTATCGTTTCGTGGTAGATCCCGAGAAGACTCTGCGTAAGCAACTGCAGGAAACGGAGCCTTACGGAGAGACGAATGCGGATGTTACCAATCCCGACTCGCTGACCAACTTCATCAACTGGGCTGCAAGGAACTATCCTGCCAAGAGGTACATCCTTGTGATGGCCGACCATGGTGGCGGCTACTTGCCTCATGTGGATTTAGCAGACGCTACCAGCAATACAATGAATGGTGCACAGACTCGCGGACTGATTTTCGATGATGGACATGACCACAAATGCTTCTCTGCCAAGAGTTTTGCGCGTGGCGTGAGAAATGCCTCGGTGCATATAGATGGTATCGTGGCTTACCTCTGTCTGATGAACAATCTGGAGTTTCTCTACGATGTGAAGGACGTTACCGACTACATTGCTGGTTCTACTTACGTCATGTGGGGTGGTGGCTCGGCTTTCTATGCCATTGCCGACAATTGTGCTGCTGGACAGGACACGGAGGCCGTGCTCTCCAATTTCCTTGATGCCAATATGGACAACTGGGACGCAGAGTTCTATCAGAGCACCAATCCCGACGATCCTCTCTATTACGACTTCACGTTGACCAAGACCAGTAGACTGAACGACCTGGCTCCCGTGTTGAAGGAGTTTACCGACCGATTGGTCTATACATACCATAACGGTACCGACGATCAGCGTGCGCGTATAGACTTGTGTACGGCTAACGCAATGAAAGCGGATAATAACTATCCCCTTTACGACATGGGACGATATATCGAGAGTCTCTTCTGGGAATTGCCCGATGTGTACGACCAGACATTCGTCTCAAGCCTCATTAATGCCTTCAACGACTGTATCGTCAGACAGCGCCACAGCAAGTATCTGACAGATCATCACTATGAGGTGGACTATAGTATGATGCTTGGTTGTAAAGGTACTTATGTGGTCTACACTTATGAGGGCAATGGAGCAGAATCTAAGTTGACAGGTGCTTATGTATATTATTCAGACGGTAAGCGCGAATACTATCGTTACGTTGAAGAAGGTGGCGACAGCAGCGACGGCAACCTTGATCACTATGGGTTTGAAAAGGCCGACACATGGCCCAGCACCTTTGCCAATACTTATGAGCAAACAACCTTCGACAAGTTGGTAGGATGGAGCCGATGGTTGTATCTGAATCCAACACCGCCACCCGCATGGAGTCCTTGTTCGTTTAATTTTGTATTGCCAGAGGACAAAGTGACAGAATTGCCTAACTGACTATTTTTACCTGTCGAAGATCGGAGACTTCTACCATGCTGGCTATGAGGCTTAAAGTATGCTAATAAAAAGAGCTCCCGCTAATTGGCGAGAGCTCTTTGAATGTATAATTGAACGTGGTGTTTACGCGTCGATGTTAGCGTAGGTGGCGTTCTTCTCGATGAACTCGCGGCGTGGTTCTACGTCGTCGCCCATCAGCATAGAGAAGATTTCGTCGGCCTCGGCAGCGTTCTCGATGGTAACCTGCTTGAGCAAGCGGTTCTCTGGGTTCATTGTGGTCTCCCAAAGCTGCTCTGGGTTCATCTCACCAAGACCTTTGTAGCGCTGGGTGTGCAGGGCCTTGTCGTCGCCATTACCAGCCACGTACTTATCGATGAATGCCTGGCGCTGCTGCTCGGTGTAGCAGTACTCAGAGGTCTTCTTGTAAGTACACTTGTAGAGTGGTGGGGTAGCTATGTAGAGGTGGCCGCCCTGGATTACCTGTGGCATGAAGCGATAGAAGAGTGTCATGATAAGTGTGTCGATGTGAGAACCATCGACGTCGGCGTCGGTCATGATGATAATCTTGTCGTAACGCAGCTTATCGATATTGGCATCCTTAGAGTCTTCGCCGTCAACACCAAAGCGTACGCCGATACTCTGAATGATGTTCATAACAGACTCGGCCTCGAACACACGATGCCACTGTACCTTCTCTACGTTAAGAATCTTACCACGCAGAGGCAGGATGGCCTGGAAATGACGGTCGCGACCCTGCTTGGCAGAACCACCGGCCGAGTCTCCCTCGACGAGGAATATCTCGCACTCCTTTGGATCCTTATTAGAGCAGTCGGCCAGTTTGCCAGGCAGACCACCACCAGTCATAGGATTCTTGCGCTGTACGCTCTCACGAGCCTTACGGGCTGCAATACGTGCTGTAGCGGCCAGAATTACCTTCTCGCAGATGGTATGAGCCTCTTTGGGGTGTTCCTCCAGATAGTTGGTCATTGCCTCGCCTACGGCCTTCTGTACGGCTCCGTTAACCTCGCTGTTGCCCAGCTTTGTTTTGGTCTGACCCTCGAACTGAGGCTCGGCTACCTTAACAGAGATGATGGCTGTAAGACCCTCGCGGAAGTCGTCCTGAGCCACCTCGATCTTGGCCTTCTCAATCTGCTTGCGCAGCTGATCGTCCTCGTCGGCATACTTCTTGAGTGCACGAGCCAGAGCGATGCGGAAACCAGTAAGATGGGTACCACCCTCGATGGTGTTGATATTGTTAACGTAAGAATGGATATTCTCTGAATAGTCGCTATTGTAGAGCAGTGCCACCTCGATGGGCACACCATCCTTCTCGGTCTTCAGGCAGATAGGATCGCCGATGATAGATGTGCGGTGACGGTCTACGTAGCGAACAAACTCCTTAAGTCCCTCCTTGGCGTGGAACACCTCGGGCTGGCGCAGATTGCCCTCCTCATCAGGACGGAGATCGGTCAGCGTGATGGTGATGCCGGCATTAAGATATGCCAGCTCACGCATACGCTTGGCGATAATGTCGTACTTATATTCAGTAGTTGTAAATATGCTGCCATCGGGCCAGAACTGCTGGCGGGTACCTGTCTTGTCGGTATCGCCTACGATCTTAACGTCGTAGAGTGGCTTACCCTTCTCGTACTCCTGCTGGTAGATATGGCCATTGCGGAATACCTGCGACATCATGTGGGTAGAGAGTGCGTTAACACAACTCACACCTACACCGTGCAGACCTCCTGACACCTTATAAGAGCCCTTGTCGAACTTACCTCCGGCGTGGAGTACAGTCATTACAACCTCGAGTGCACTCTTGTGCATCTTCTCGTGCTCGTCTACGGGGATACCACGACCATTGTCTTGTACGGTGATAGAGTTATCTTCGTTGATAGTTACTTCGATGTGGGTACAATATCCTGCCATTGCCTCGTCGATAGAGTTGTCGACGGTTTCGTTTACAAGATGGTGGAGACCCTTCTCACTTATGTCGCCGATGTACATAGCTGGACGCTTACGTACGGCTTCCAAACCCTCGAGTACCTGAATGTTACTCGCGGAGTAATTTTGTTCTTGGTTCAGTTGTTCTTCTGTCATTGCTTACTTAATATTCATTTTGGTTGCAAAGTTACAAAAAAACTTTCAGATAAACGTAGTTTATCTGCTAAAAAATAAAAAAAGAAAGCCGCAACCCTAAAAGGGCTACGGCTCAACTTATCGTTGGGTAGAAAATTATCCCAGCTTGTTAACGTGCTGTGCAAGGCTAGACTTGAGGTTAGCGGCCTTGTTCTTGTGGATTATGTTGGTCTTAGCCAGCTTATCCAGCATCTTCTGTACCTTTGGATACAGAGCTACAGCCTCTTCCTTGTTAGTGGTAGCACGGAGCTTGCGAACAGCGTTACGCATTGTCTTTGCGTAATAGTGGTTGTGAAGTGCTCTTTTCTTCTCCTGACGGATTCTCTTCACTGATGACTTGTGATTTGCCATGTTTGTTTTGAAATTTAAATTGTTAATATAAAGCTTATGGGTCTTACGTCGTTAAAGGCTGCCCTGGGCGGGCTCTTGCGAACCCTCTACCACCTTATCCCATTCTTAAACGGTTGGTAGCACATGGCTGTGCAGATGATAGATTTAAATATTGTAGTCCCTAGGAGAGTCGAACTCCTCTTTAGAGAATGAAAATCTCTCGTCCTAACCGATAGACGAAGGGACCATCGCGAAAATGCGGGTGCAAAAGTACTAAGTTTAATTAAGAATTAAGAATTTAGAATTAAGAAAAGTGTAATTTTTAAGCATATTTAACTATGTAAGGCCTAAAATCTCTAATTTCTTAATTCTAAATTCTAAATTTCTTATTACCTTTGCACCGTATGTTGACAAAAACTCAGGCTATTGTGCTACATTCGCTCAAGTATGGAGAGACTAGATTGATTGTAGATATGTTTACCAGAGCATTTGGTAGACAGTCGTTTATCGTGAGCATACCCAAGACGCCGAAAGGAAAGATAAAGAAACAGTTTTTTCAGCCTCTCACCTTATTAGAAATAGAGACCGATATCAGGCCAAAGATGCAATTGCAGAAGTTACACGACGTGAGGCTTATGAGTCCGTTTGCAACTATACCCTTTGAACCTGATAAGTTGGCTATCTCACTGTTTGTGGCCGAGTTTCTGTATTATGCCCTGCGCTCAGAGCAGCGTAATGAGTTGCTATATGACTATCTGGAGAATAGTATCATGTGGCTGGATGGTCAGCAGTCTCGATTTGCTAATTTCCATCTGGTTTTTCTGTTAAGGCTTACCAGGTTTTTGGGGTTCTATCCCAATCTTGACGATTATAAGGATGGGGATTACTTCGACCTGCGCGAGAGCGTGTTTATGAGAATTCCCCCTGTACATCGTGATTTTTTGCATCCGGAAGAGGCACGGAAAGTGCAGTTGATGATGCGAATGGACTTCCCCACCATGCACCTGTTTCGTATGTCACATCAGGAGCGCAACCGTCTGCTCGAAGTGTCGCTAAAATATTATCGACTTCATCTTCCAGATTTCCCAGAGATGAAGTCGATAGATGTATTGCAAGCCTTATATCAATAAGGTATGCCGATTTTACATAAACTTGATGGTGCCCTGAATAGGCTCGTGCGAATCCTGTGCGGGCTCGTCGATGGTTACAACTTCGTCGACATTGCTTGCCTGCGAGTTGATGCTATCCAGAATCTCACGGGTGCGCTTGTAGGTAGGAGTTTGCTCTACGGCTGAGATAACATCGTCGTTGTCGAGGTCCTCAGGACGGAACAAGTAAATGTTTGGACGACGCTTGTAGCGCTTGGTTGCTCCCTCACCACCATAGTAGCGGTTACGACGATCCTGGCGCTCGGCAGCTTTCTCCTGCTCTTCGGCTATGCGGTTAATCTCCTGCTGGTCGTGCTTCTTCAGGTGGCCGTTCATACCGTCAACATTTTCGATACCAAAACCTGTGGCCAGGATGGTTACCTTTACCTTCTTACCCAACTCTAGGTCGGTAGCAAGTCCCCACTTGATTTCGAAGTCGTTGCCAAACTTGGCCATGAAGTCGTTAACATCGTTCATCTCCTCCATCATCAGTGATGACTGACCATCCTTAGAGCCTGCAAACGAAATAGAGAGCAGAATCTTCTTAGAGTTGAAGATGTCGTTATCGTTGAGCAGAGGTGAGTTGAGCGCATCTTCGATAGCCTTCTTTACTCGGCCTTCGCCTTCGCCGTAACCTGTTGACATGATAGCTACGCCACCATCCTTAAGTACGGTCTTAACATCGTTGAAGTCGAGGTTGATAAGTCCGTGAACGGTGATGATTTCTGCTATTGACTTGGCAGCTACGCTCAGTGTGTCGTCTGCTTTGCCAAATGCATCAAGCACTGATAGTTCTGGATATATCTCGCGTAGACGCTCGTTGTTGATAACCAACAGGGCATCGACATGTTTCGACATCTCTTCGACACCATCGAGTGCTTGGTCAATCTTGCGATCTCCCTCGAAACGGAATGGGATAGTAACGATTCCAACGGTAAGAATCCCAAGTTCCTTCGAAACACGGGCGATGACTGGAGCTGCTCCGGTGCCAGTACCTCCCCCCATGCCGGCAGTGATGAATGCCATGCGGGTACCATCGCTTAGCATGGTACGGATATCCTCGATGCTCTCTTCGGCTGCCTGACGAGCCTTCTCGGGTTTGTTTCCTGCACCAAGTCCTTCCTTTCCCAACTGGAGATGAACGGGTACGGGCGAATCATTAAGTGCTTGATTGTCGGTGTTGCAAAGCACGAATGTAACGTCGTGAATGCCCTCGCGGTACATGTGGTTAACAGCGTTGCCGCCACCACCGCCGACACCAATAACCTTGATGATGCTATGCTCCTTCTCCGGTGCTCCGAAGTCCAGGATGTCTATATTCATATTGTTCTCCATAATCTTCTTTTGTTTTTATTCTTCTTCAACCATCTTCTTTCCAAAGTTCATGAGCCCCTTCTTGAACTTGTTCCACGCACTGTTCTCCTTGCGGATACGTGCTTCTTCTTCCTGCTGGCGGCGCTCCTCTTCCTGACGTGCACGCTCCTCCTCTTCCTGCTGGCGGCGCTTCTCCTCCTCAGCTTTCTGCTTCTCTGCTTCAGTACGGATTACACCTGCAGGAATATCTGTAGCCTGACGAGCTGGGCGCTGATCGTTTGTAGGATGAGCTGTCTGAGGTTTCAAACTAGCAAAAAGGTCGCCGTTGGGATCGTATGCGTCGCCAGCGCAGTTGATGTCGCCCTTGGCTAGTAGTCCTAATACGGTGTTCATCATACCGTTGCGCGACTTGATTTCATCATTGTTAGTAAGGATGGTCTGCGAAACGAACTTAGCTATGCGGATCTTATCAACATGAGTGTGGTTGATAAATGCCTTTTCGATATTCTTCATGTTTGAGCCACCACCAGTAAGGATGATGCCACCCAACAACTTGTCGTAGTATTCAGATGGAATCTGATACCAAACGTTCTCGATGATTTCCTCAAGACGGCCCTCAACAATCTCGATAAACTTGCGGCTCTCAACCTGACGCTCTGTGTCGATAGAGTATTTCAGGTTATTGTCGATATCATTGTTGTCGGTATAAGCCGAACCATACTTCAGTTTCATCTTCTCGGCATCGCTCTCTTCCATCTGCAGGCTAGCGATGTCCTTAGTGATATTATTGCTTCCAAGAGGGATGACGGCAAGGTGGCGGAGTATGTTCTTAGAGTAGACTGATACCGTAGTAGTATCAGAACCTATATCGACGAGTGCACAACCCGAACGCTTTTCAACTTCGGTAAGTACACTGTCGGCAAGTGCAAGTGGAGCCAGATACATCTCTGCTACATTGATGCCGGCCGTCTCGAAGCACTTGTTGAGGTTGCGATAGAAGGCCTTGCGCTCAAGTATATTCAGGAAGTTTCCCTCGAGATGGGTGGCCTGAATACCAACGGGATCCAACTGGAACTGGGTTCCTACCTTGTATTCCTGTACGGCAGCATCGAGTATTTCCTGGTCTTGATAGGTCATGTTGCGGTTTGCGTCCATCAGTTCAATCACCATGTCCTGAGTAATGATGGTTTCGCCTGGAAGATCCTTGGTTACTACGTTCTTTACGCTGCGGATAGACTGTCCGCCAACACCAACGTAGACCTGAGTAATCTGTGTCTTGAGCTGAGTCTCCAGTTTCTTAATGATACTGGTGAGGCATTGTGCGGTTTTGTCGATGTTGTAAACCACACCTTTGCGGATAAACGACGAAGACTGCTCTTTGACTACAGCAAGCACGTTGATGCTGCCGTCGAGATTCTTCTGTCCCGCGATTCCGGTTACTTTGGACGAACCGAGTTCGATTGCTACAATAAAATCCTTTGCTGCCATCTCTTATTATTTGTTTGTCAATTATTCTTTTTACATATAATCTGGTTGTTGAACTCCACATTGATATAGCTGTACTTGTTCCAACCAGCCTTGTTCAGTCCGTAGATATAGAACTTACGAAGTCGCTCCAGTTTGTTGTCAATATTTGTGGGCGAGCCAAGAAATACAATATGGTCACCAACACGAGGAACCATTTCTAGCGTCCCGTTTGTAAGTACATTAAGTTGTACTGTCTGATTCTTCCAGAAAGTGTTGCTTACTATGTGGTTGGCAATCTTCGACAAAACATTTTGTGCGTATTTCTTGCTTATGTGTCCCGTCGCTATCAGAATATCTGTGGCATAACCTGCCTCGGGCATGATATTGCCATGATTGTCGAGATAGTAATTGTCGTCATTATCAGACATAATGCGGATTACTGGTATGCGCTGTTTGATGTTAATACATACGTGTCCACTCAGTGTCTTATAGCACTCGGCCTTCTCTACAAATGGACTCTTCTGCAGAGTCTCTTCCATCTTGCGTGGCGAGATGGAACTCATAGGTTGGGATAGTGGGTATAGCTTATGCTGTGTGAGCAACTTTTTAACCTCGCCTGGATTAAGGAAACCCTCCATCGACTCTTTTTCGATGTCGATTTCTACCTCAGTGCATTCCTTGGCCATGGCCTCGTCAGGATCGTTGAATGCGGTGACGGCCATAACCAGGTAGATGCCAACAACTATGTTGCAGGCTACCATGAGGGTTTGTTTCCAGTTGATGGTCATTGCGTTATTTGACTATTTAACTATTTTCCAATTTACTATTTAACAATTTGGTGATCTGTGGAACCTGATTATCGAGGTCGCCGGCACCAAGCACGATGAGCACTTCGAAGTCGTGCTCCTTGATATAGTTGAGCACATCGGCCTTCTGTATCATCTCCTTCTTTACGCCAGGTTTAAGATTGTCGTAAATCAGTTTTGAGGTCACGCCTTCGATAGGAAGTTCTCGGGCTGGGTAGATCTCAGTGAGAATTACCTCGTCGAGCTGACTAAGTGCGTCAGCGAAATCTTTGTAGAAGTCACGAGTGCGAGTGTATAGATGAGGCTGGAAGATAGCTGTGATGTGCTTATCCTTATATAACTCACGTATACTCTTGGCGCTTTGGTAAATCTCCTTTGGATGATGAGCATAATCGCTCAGGAATACCATTTTGCAGGTTTTGATCTTGAAGTCGAAACGACGGTCAACGCCTCCATAGGTCTGCATGCCATACTTCAGTTCTTCGGCTGTGCATCCATTAAGCTGTGCCATGGCCATTGCTGCAATACCATTTTCGATATTAATAGGTACAGGCTGACCTAACTGAATTCCTTTGATACTCTCAATAGGAGAAATGAAGTCGAAGGTTATCTCGCCATTCTCTATGCAGATGTTCTCTGCGTGGAAATCGCCTTCGTTGAGACTATAGTCATAACGACGAACATCTGGTTGAATGTTCTCTTTCATTTCCAAATCGCGATGGATGATAAGCGCGCCACCTGGCTGAATAAGTTCTGTGTAGTGACGGAAGCTTTCCAGATAAGCCTCTTTAGTACCATAGATATCCAAGTGGTCGGGGTCGGTAGATGTGATGACGCTCATCCAAGGGCGTAGCCAGTGGAAGGAACGGTCAAACTCATCGGCTTCGATTACTACGAAGTCTGAGTCTGACAGGATATAGTTGGTGCCGTAGTTCTTTGAGATACCTCCAAGGAAGGCATTACAGTCGAGATGACTCTGGTGCATGATGTGCGCACACATGGTAGAAGTGGTTGTCTTGCCGTGTGTGCCTGCTACACAGAGACCTTTGTGGCTCTTGGTAAGTGTGCCAAGGACCTGGGCACGCTTCTGTATCTCGAAACCATTCTCGCGGAAGAATGTGAGTTCCTTGTGCTCTGCAGGGATGGCTGGAGTAAAGATTACCAGACACGACTCCTTCTTCTTGCACTCGTGGGGTATCTCATCCACATTCTCTTCGTAATGGATGAGCATACCTTCGGTCTCGAGTCTCTTTGTGAGGTCGGATGGTGTCTTGTCGTAGCCGGCTACCACAAGACCTTTCTTAATAAAGTAGCGGGCGATGGCGCTCATGCCAATGCCACCTGCTCCTACAAAATATACTGCTTTGATATCTTTTAATTCCATAATTCCTTTATTTTTTTTCTGCCAGTTTGATGACCTCTTTCGCAATAATGTCAGCTGAATCGGGTAGGGCAAGTTTCAATACATTCTCACTGAGCGACTGGAGCTTTTGCTCGTCGGCAACGGTCTTGATTGCCAACTCGAGTAGGGTGGCAGGAGCTTCTGCATCCTTTACATAGATAGCGGCGTTGCGATTAGCCAGAGCCAAAGCATTCTTGGTCTGGTGGTCCTCGGCCACATTAGGACTTGGTACAAGGATTACTGGCTTGCCGATGAGACAGAACTCTGAAATGCTGCTGGCTCCAGCGCGGCTGATAACAAGGTCGGCAGCCTTGTAAGCGGCGCCCATATCGGTGATGAAATCGGTAACAACCAGATTAGGGATATTCTCTCCCTTCAGTCTCTCTGCAATCTCTGCGCTATAGTATTTTCCTGTCTGCCAGATAAACTGGGCATCAGCAGCCTTGATAAGATCGAGATGCTGAAGAACACTCTCGTTGATGGTTCTTGCTCCGAGACTTCCGCCTACAAGCAGAATTGTCTTCTTTGAAGGGGCGAGACCGAAAGTCTTAATTGCTTCTTCACGAGAGATCTTGGTGTCAAGAAGTGCCTGACGAACGGGATTACCAGTAAGTATTATCTTGTCGGCAGGGAAGAAACGTTCCATTCCCTCGTAGGCTACGCAAATCTTCTCGGCTTTCTTGGCCAATAGTTTGTTGGTTACTCCTGCGTACGAGTTCTGTTCCTGAATCAGACAGGGAATACCCATGGCTGCTGCCTTATTTAAGGTAGGTCCACTGGCATAACCGCCAACTCCTACGGCAACCTGTGGCTTGAAGTCCTTGATGATAGACTTGGCCATGCGCTGACTTTTCCATATCTTGTATAGAACCTTGAAGTTCTTGAGCAGATTCTTGCGGTCGAAGCCACAGATGGGCAGACCTTTGATCTCATAACCTGCGGCGGGTACTCGTTGCATCTCCATACGACCAAGTGCTCCTACAAACAGGATCTTGGCATCTGGACGAAGAGCCTTTACGGCATTCGCTATCGAGACGGCTGGGAAAATATGTCCCCCAGTGCCTCCTCCGCTAATGATGACTCTTAGTTCTTCCATATATTATTTTATTAAACGCGTGCAAAAATACAAAATTTATTTCTTATTCTGCTATTTTTACCATCCTTTTTTTCGCAGAACGGCTAACACTTAATATAACTCCGATATAAGCGCAGTTAATGATGGTAGAAGTACCACCTTTACTGATAAGTGGGAGTGGCTGACCTGTTACTGGTGCAATACCTACTGCAACCAACATATTGAAGGCTGCCTGGATTACCAACAGTAATGCCAATCCCATAGCCAGGAATGCAGGGAAGTTGTTCTCACATCTGCTGGCAATGCGGGCTGTTCGATATACAAGTACAATGTATAGGAATACCACAAATGTGGCACCAATAATACCTAATTCTTCGATGACGATAGCAAAGATGAAGTCGGAGAATGCCTGCGACAGGAAGTCGCGCTCTACTGACTGGCCAGGACCTTTACCGATGATGTTGCTCGAAACGATAGCGATATTTGCGTGAGCTACCTGAGCATCTTTATCTAGGTCGTACTGATCGGGAGTGATAATCTCTTTGTTAGAGAACTTCTTGATGCGCGATTTCCAGGTGTCAGCGCGATGTAGAATTTTCTCCAACTTACTCTTCTCCTTGGGCTTAGATACCTGTTCGGTTTTTGCTTTGTCTACAGCGACGTTGTTGTCGTTACCCACAGCCATAATAAACAGGAAACCTGCAAAGGCTAGGGCTGCTACAACTCCTACCAGCTTGCCTAGCTGAACCATCGGGACACGTCCGATAAACATCATCAGGAATACCACAGAACACAGCAATGCTGCGGTAGAGAGGTTCTCAACCATAATAAGCATGGCTATTGGAACCACAATCCAGAGTATGTATTTAAATGCCTTTTTGTCAGCACCATTCTCTCTCTGCATTGCACTCAGAATCTGAGCCGTGGCCAAAACTACGGTCCCCTTTGCTATCTCTGATGGTTGAAATGTCAGACCGAAGATATTTATCCATCGGCTGGCATCGCCGGTACGTTCACCAGTAGCCAAAACCCATAGCAGTAATACTACGGTGATAATGAGCAAGAAAGGTGTCATCAGTTTAAAGTATCGGCAAGGGATGTTGAGCGTGACTACCGCTACCACCGCACCCAGAATGATGGTGACGGTGTGGAAGACGATAGGGCCCATATAGTTCTGGCTCTTATACGTCAGGTTGCTCGAAGCAGAAAATACTTCGACAATACTGATCATACAGAGGAAGAAGAATACCATCCAGATGACCTTGTCTCCTTTAAAGATGTTTCCTATTTTCTTGTTCATATTCTTTTTATCTAATCTTTTTAGAGATTTCTAGCCAGAGTTTTGAACTGCTCACCGCGATCCTCCATATTCTTGAAGAGGTCGAACGATGCACAGCATGGGCTCAACAGTACGGTCTCGCCAGGCTTGGCCATTTCGTAACAAGCCTCCATACACTCCTTCATAGAGTGAGTGTCGCGAACGGGGATCCCGAGACTGTCAAAGTTGTCGTGAAGCTTTTGATTGTCGGCACCAAGATAAACAATGCCAGAGCATTTTTCCTTAACCAGAGGTTTGATAGGGTCGTAATCATTACCCTTATCCTTGCCACCAATAATCAGGATTACCTTGGTTTTCATTGCTTCAAGAGCATACCAGCAGGCATCTACGTTGGTGGCTTTCGAGTCGTTGATATATTGTACACCACGAACGGTGCATACTTTTTCCAAACGGTGCTCAACGCCGGGGAAGTCGCTCAGACTCTTTCGAATCTCTTCCT
The DNA here is from genome assembly GCA_902761905.1 of uncultured Prevotellaceae bacterium. Taxonomy (GTDB): domain Bacteria; phylum Bacteroidota; class Bacteroidia; order Bacteroidales; family Bacteroidaceae; genus Prevotella. The sequence continues at coordinate 27,536 of CACWMK010000022.1, read as the reverse complement.
TCTTGATACCAGCAATGTCGGCAGCGATACCTGCAGCCAATGAGTTGTAGATGTTGTGCTTGCCAGTAAGGCTGAGACTCTCTTGCTCCATATTGAATGGCTCGGGCTTCTCAATCTTATACTGGCCCTCCTCTATGTAACCAATCACGCCCTTCTCCTTAAGTTCAGAGAATGGGTACTGGATAGAGTGGATATCGTATTTCTCTAACTCACGCTTAATAATTGGATCGTCGGCCCAATAGATGAAAGCATCCTTTGGTGTCTGGTTCTGAATGATGCGCATCTTTGCATCCACGTAGTTCTGCATCTCGAAGTTATAGCGATCCAGATGGTCGGGAGTGATATTGAGCAGGATAGCTATGTTTGCACGGAAGTCATACATATTGTCGAGCTGAAACGAACTGAGCTCGATGATGTAATACTCGTGTGGATCCTCTGCAACCTGTAGCGCCAGAGAATTACCGATGTTTCCTGCCAAACCTGCGTCATAACCAGCCTCCTTGAAAATGTGGTAGATAAGCGAGGTGGTTGTGGTCTTACCATTTGAGCCTGTGATACAGATCATCTTAGAGTTGGTATAGCGTCCAGCAAACTCAATTTCGCTGATGATGTGGATACCCTTAGCGATAATCTTCTGAATCATCGGAGCAGTGTCTGGGATGCCAGGACTCTTGATAATCTCATCTGCATTCAGAATTTTCTCTTCTGTGTGCTGTCCTTCCTCCCACTCTATCTGGTGGTTGTCCAACTGTTTCTTGTACTTGTCGGCAATCTTCGACATGTCTGAAACAAACACATCGAAACCTTCTTTCTTTGCGAGAACGGCGGCTCCTGCGCCACTTTCGCCTGCTCCTAATATAACTATTCTTTTCATATCCTTTATCTCATCTTTAATGTTATGATTGTGAGTGCGGCCAGTATGATCGAGGTAATCCAGAATCGGATAGTAATCTTCGACTCGTGGAATGGACGATGAGGCCAACCTTTAAGAATATACCTACTTGTTGCGTCGAGTTGTGAATCGAGCTTACGGAAATTGTCGTGGATAGGTGTTGCACGGAACACACGAACACGCTGACCTTTACGCTTCATAATCTTGAACCATTGGGTCTGGATGATAACACTCAGATTCTCAACGAAGAATATTCCGCAAAGGATGGGCAACAATAGCTCCTTGTGGATGATTACAGCAGCAACACCGATGATACCACCGATGGTGAGTGAACCTGTGTCGCCCATGAATACCTGAGCAGGGTAGGCGTTATACCACAGGAAACCTATCATAGCACCGATGAATGCGCAAAGGAATACTACCAGTTCCTCTGAGTGGGGAATATACATAATGTCGAAATAAGAAGCATATCCTATATGTGACGATACGTAGGCTAATATACCCAATGCAACTCCTATAATTGCGGAATTTCCTGCACACATTCCGTCCATTCCATCGTTAAGATTGGCTCCGTTTGATATTGCTGTTACCACAAAGATGGTAATGAAAACAAACAATACCCAACCTGCAGCAACCTTATTCTTTCCTAAGAACGACATTACATTAGAGTAATTGAGGTTGTGGTTCTTTATGAAAGGGATAGTTGTCTGCAATGACTTCACAGCTTCTTTTTTGTGTTTTACAACTATTTCCTGATTCTGCTGTGCTACGTTGACATTCTCTCTTACTACAACATCTGGACTTAGCCAAAGTGTTAGTCCGACGATGAAGCCGATACTTACCTGACCTACAATTTTGTATTTTCCTTTCAGTCCATCCTTGTTGCGCTTGAATATCTTGATGTAGTCATCAAGGAATCCAAGGAATCCAAGCCAAACGGTTGTGATAACCATCAGGATAAGATAGGTGTTACGTATACGTCCGAAAAGCAATACAGGAACAAGTATACTTACAATGATGATGATGCCACCCATTGTGGGCACGCCTTTCTTTTCAACTCCGAATGGGTCGATGCTTGGATCACGTTCTGTCTCGAAAATGTTTCTACGTTTCATCCACTTGATAAACTTCTCACCGAACCATGCTGAGATGAGCAGTGAAAGGATAAGCGTTAATAGTGAGCGGAATGATATATAGGCCCACATGTGTGATCCTGGTATGTCGTATTGATCGAGGAATCTGAACAGATAGTATAACATATGCTATTTATTATGAATTAAATATTTCCTTTACTACTTCCTTGTCATCGAAGTGGTGCTTAACACCCTTTATCTCCTGATAGTCTTCGTGACCCTTGCCTGCAATGAGAATAACATCGCCCTTTTCGGCCAGCATACATGCTGTGCGTATAGCCTCTCGACGGTCTACGATGCTTAGTACTTTCTTCATCTGCTTCTGGTCGAGACCTGCCAGCATGTCGTTTATAATATCCTGTGGCTCTTCGAATCGTGGATTATCCGAGGTGATGATGACCTTATCGCTCTGCTTGACTGCTTCTTGTGCCATGATGGGACGCTTGCCTTTGTCGCGATTGCCGCCAGCACCACAAACGGTTATAACCTTTCCCTTGCCGTTAAGTACTTCATGGATTGCATTGAGCACATTCTCGAGAGCATCGGGGGTATGGGCGTAGTCAACGATAGCAGTATAACCTTCTGGTGAATGGATAGGCTCCAGACGGCCGTTAACACTCTTCAATGTACTGAGAATCAGTAGGATGTCCTCAGGTTTCTTGCCCAACATTACTGCTGCTCCATAAACTGCCAACAAGTTGCTTACGTTGAACTTTCCGATGAACTGAACGCCAACCTCCTTGCCGTTGATGTCGAGATACATTCCTTCGAAATGGCACTCGATAATCTTAGCCTTGAAGTCGGCCATTGTGCGGGTAGAGTAGGTCTTGATCTGTGCTTTACAGTTCTGGACCATTACCATTCCGTTCTTGTCGTCTGCATTGGTTATCGCGAATGCATCTTTGTCGAGACCATCGAAGAACGCCTTTTTGGCATCACGATAGTTTTCAAATGTCTTGTGGTAATCCAGATGGTCGCGGGTGAGATTGGTAAACAATCCGCCAGCAAACTTCAGTCCGCCGATACGCTTCTGTGCGATGGCGTGGCTAGAACACTCCATAAACGCATATTCACATCCGGCATCAACCATCTGGGCCAGCAATCGATTCAGCTCGATAGGGTCGGGCGTAGTATGGTCGGCTGGTATTGCTTCACCCTCGATATAGTTGCATACAGTTGAGAGCAGGCCACACTTGTGTCCGAACTTGCGGAACATATTATATAATAAGGTGGCGATGGTGGTCTTGCCGTTGGTTCCTGTTACACCTACGAGTTTCAGTTTTCTTGAAGGATCGCCATAAAACAGTGTGGCAGCCTTGCCTACAGCATCTTCTGTAGAGGCAACCTGAACGTATGTTACTTCAGGAGTCTGTTCTTCTGGTATTTTCTCGCATAATACAGCTGTAGCTCCTAGCTCAATAGCTTTTGGAATGAACTTGTGTCCATCCGTAACGGTGCCTGGAATGGCAACAAAAAGATGTCCCTTCTCTATACGACGGGAGTCAATGTTGACACCTGTAATCTCCACATCAACATCACCAATGATGTTGAGTGTTTCTACATTCTTGAGCAGTTCATTTAATCTCATATCCTTATACCTTATTATATATATTAATCTAAAACTAGTTCGCACACCATTCCCTGCTTAACTGCAGAGCCAGCGTGGATGCTTTGTGACTTAACTTTTCCTCTTCCCTTCAATCGGGTCTTTATGTGCCGACTTTCTAGCAGATAAACGGCATCTTTCGCGCCCATTCCCGTAACATCTGGTACCTGGTGCTTGCTAACTTCGCGATAATTGCTATAGCTCTTAGCTTTGGCTCCAAGACTAGAAAGTACATAGTTTGCAGCAGCGTTATCACCTTTTTTTACATCAGGAGTCATAACTGACGATGCATCGCGAGCTGCATCAACGTTGCGCTTAAGATTCTGAGCCATTACACCTTCGGCAATATGATGGAATACCACACCGCTCATACCACCACCAGAAGCGGGGAGGCCAGACTTTTTAAGACATACGATGCAGGTGTATCGTGGATTGTCTGCAGGGAAGAAACCTGCAAAACTGAGCCAGTAACGTGTAACGCCTGAGTGATAGCTTCCATATTGGTCGGCCACCTGAGCTGTACCGGTCTTTCCTGCCACTTTGAATGATCTTGAACCAGCTTTCTTACCAAGTCCCTGACTTACCACATGCTCAAGGATGGTCTGCATAGTCTTGATGGTCTGTGGTTTGGCAATACGTTCTTTCAGCACAACAGGCTCAAACTCACGGATAACTTCGCCGTTCTTCATCAACTGTTTTACAAATCGAGGTTGCATCATTTTACCGTCATTAGCAATCGCATTATAGAATGCAACGGTATTGATGGGGGCAATCTGTGTTTCGTATCCAATGCTCATCCAGGGTAGGGTAGTCTTACTCCAATACTTGGCCCTATCTGTGGTTTTAGTGTCCGGCATACGTATCATAGGGGTATGATAACCTACCAACGGCAGTTTCAAGTCCTCATGGATACCGATTCGATATAGTCCCTCAACGTATTTACGAGGATTGCTGCCATAGTATTTGTCAATCAAGTAGCTTACACCGATATTAGAACTAACCTCAAGTGCTCGAGCTACATTAATGGTGCCATAGCCTCCGCGACGCCAGTTGTGGTCCTTCATTGGACGGCCATGCATCTCCATAACGCCACATCCAGTTGGAATGGTCATTGTGGTGTCAATTACTCCGTCATCCAGAGCTACGAGGAACGAGGCTACCTTGAACACAGAACCAGGTTCGCAACGGTAGCTGATAGCGTTGTTTACCATCTCATAGTAGTTACCGTCCTGGCCTCGGGTCATATTTACGATAGCTTTTACGTCGCCTGTTTTAACTTCCATTAGTATGGCAACGCCCATTTCGCCATTGATTTCCTTCAACTCGTCTACCAAAGCGCGCTCGGCTAAGTCCTGCATACCAACGTCGATTGTAGTTACAACGTCAACTCCATCCTCTGGTGAGAGTACGGGGATGTCAAGATACTTACTTAGAATCTTGCGACGATGCATCAGACCGTTCTTTCCTCTAAGCAGGGTGTCGAGCGAAAGCTCAAGACCATTCTTGGCGCTATCTTTTGCACCAAACATCTCTCCAATGGTTCGTTGTGCCAGAGTACCGAAAGGTTTACGACGTGAGTTGAAAGTTTCCCAATGGAATCCTCCTTTATAAGCTCGCTCCTTAAAGATTGGCAAATTGTGAACCTCGCAGAAGGTGTTGTAATCGATACGCTTTGGCCAGATCTTCCAGTTGCGCGATCCTTTCACACCGTTCTTTGATATGGTATTCTTGCCTTCCAGCAAATGTGCCTTGAATTCTGCTGCCGATTTTTGTGGAAATATCTGATTCAGTCCATAGCAGATAGTATCAATATTCTCAGCCCAGATAGAGTCGCGCTTGTGTCGGCCGATAGAATCGTCGGCGCCAGCCTGGAAGTCCATGTATACCATGTACTCTGGGATACTGCTGGCCATAAGTTGGCCATCGCAGCTTAGGATGTTTCCGCGATTAGGCTTAACTACCACACTGTCGCGCTTCAGTCGAGATGCTACCTGAGTCCAATAGTCCTTCTTTGCGGTCATGATATACATGGCCTTACCTACAACGGCAAAACCAATAAACGTTAGTACTACTGCGATAGCGAAGTAGCGTGGCATGACCTTATCGTTATTGAACTTACTCATCTCTTATTATTCGGGTACATTAATTATATATGGTGGCTGATCCGATATGTGGAGCAGCGAATCTTTGTTCTGTTTCAGTGCATCGAGCACATGGCTCTCACGGCACATCTCTGTAAGGGTACTTGAACTGGAAAGTGCCTTGTACTTTGCATCAAGCAAATCCTTCTCTAGCTTGTCAATAGTAATCAGGTCCTGCTGGCACTGATATCTTGAGGCAACATAGATGATGGTAAAGAATACCATAAGCACAAACAGCCAAATCTGCTTGCGCACCATTTCGGCAGTCAGGAAGTCGCCACCAAGGATTGTCCTCAGGTTCAGGGATGCGGTAAGTTTGGGGTCTTCCTCCTTTACCTTTTCCTTAATCTTTTGGATGGTTTTCTTGGCATGCTCTTTCATCTCGGAGGCCTCTTCTTTGAGGCTTACCTCATCCTTTATCGCGGGTTGCTCCTCGATAATCTCCTGCATCTCCAGTTCTATGTCGTCATTCTTCTCCATCTTCTTCCTTTAAATCTTTTCGGCCACTCTTAGTTTTGCACTCCTGCTTCGTGGGTTTTGTTGCTGTTCCTCATCGCTAGGTACTATTACCTTGTTGTTGATCAGGCGGAATGGTGCTTCGATACGTCCAAAGAAGTCTTGCTTTATCTTACCTTCTACATTGCCAGCTTTCATCATGTTCTTTACGATGCGGTCTTCTAACGAATGGTAAGTGATGACAGAGAGACGTCCACCCTCGCAAAGCAAATCCTTGGCGCCGTTCAGCATTTCCTTAAGAGCGTCCATCTCGTGATTCACTTCTATGCGGAGTGCTTGGAACATTTTGGCCATCTCTTTTTTTTCTCTCTCACGTTGGAAAAGTTTTTCTGTCACGTGTAGAAAATCACCAGTAGTCTCGATTTTCTTCTCGTTACGAGCTTTGGTAATAGTGGCTGCAATCTTTCTGGCATTCTTTAGCTCTCCGTAAATATAGAATAAGTCGGCCAACTGCTCTTCATCGTAATTGTTAAGTATCTCTGCAGCAGTAGTTCCTGCTCGCTTGTTCATTCGCATATCTAACGGCGCGTCGAAACGGAATGAGAATCCACGTGTTTCATCGTCAAAATGGTGGCTCGAAACTCCCAGGTCGGCTAGAAGACCGTCTATGTGGTCTACACCATAGTAGCGCATCCAGTTCTTCAGGTATCTGAAATTGCTTCTTACGAATGTGAAACGATCATCATTCACGATGTTCTTTTCGGCATCGGGATCCTGGTCGAAACTATATAAATGTCCCTTTTTACCGAGTCTCCGTAGTATTTCCTTACTATGCCCTCCGCCGCCGAAGGTTACGTCAATATAAATGCCGTCGGACTTGATGTCAAGTCCGTCTATGCTCTCGTTGAGTAGCACTGGAACGTGATATGTCTCGGCGGTAGTAATCATAGATTATCGCTGATGTTCATGATGTTCTCAAATTCGATGCCGAATTCCTCTTCGCTCTTCAGGGTCTGCTTCAATTTCTCTGGTGCCCAAATCTCGATTGTATTGTCCATGCCGATAAACTGGATATCCTGCTCTATTTCAGCAACTTTCATCAGTCGCTTAGAGATAAGGAATCGTCCGTTGCCATCGAGTGTTACCACTTCCGCCTCGGATACGAACTGGCGGAAAATCTGCTGGTGTGTATGCATCCAGGGACGTAACTGCGACTTTAACAAGTCCAATCGTTCGTTCCATACGCTTTCAGGATATAGAACCAGACAGCTCTGGAATACGTCCTTTCTAAGCACCAGACATTCCTCGCCAGATGCCTGTAGCACCTTGCGGAAAACGGCTGGCAGGAAGGCTCTTCCCTTAGCGTCTGTTTTTGCCTCTATATTACCTATAAAACGCATACGTACCTATTTAATAATAAATTTGGCGCAAAATTAGTGATTTTTCCCCACTTTACACCACAATTCCCCACTTTTTTTTATTTTTAACCTTTTTTTGATGATTAAAAGCCCTCTTCATTCCTAAATACATTTAAAAACAAAGTTTTTTCTTCAATTTTTGCTCATTATTCAAAGAAATGTGCTATTTTTGCAACTTGTTAGTGCATAGGAGAGAAATGACGACAGTAACAGAGCAAACGATCGATATAGATCAGATCCTCAAAAGCAAGATGGGTGCAAAGGCTAAATTTGTGCCTAAACCTCTGATAAGCTGGCTTAAAAAGGTGGCTCATCAGAACCAGGTGAACGCCTTTCTTTGGGAAAGTCGCGATAAGACTGGTGTGGAGTGGCTTGAGGAATGCGTAAAATACCTAGATATGACTTTGAACATCGTAGGCAAGGAGAATCTTCCTGATCCTAACGATGGTAAGCTATATACATTTGTAAGTAATCACCCGCTTGGTGGTGAAGATGGTGTGGCACTTGGTGCCATTATCGGAAGATTCTATGATGGACGCTTCCGCTATCTGGTTAACGATTTGCTGATGAATTTACCAGGACTTGCTCCGTTGTGTATTCCTATCAACAAGACGGGTAATCAGAGCCGCAACTTTCCTGTGATGGTTGAAGCTGGATTCAAGAGCGATCATCATATGTTGATGTTCCCTGCAGGAATCTGCTCGCGAAAGCAGAACGGAGTGATTAAGGATCTTCCTTGGAAGAAGACGTTCATTTCTAAGAGTGTTGAATATCAGCGAGATGTTGTGCCTATCCACTTTAGTGGCGAAAACAGCAAGTTCTTCTATCGCTTGGCCAACTTCAGCGATAAGCATCTGCCATTTAATCTGGCAATGCTGTTTCTTGTCGATGAAATGTACAAAAATGTGCATAAAACCTTCGAAGTTAAGATAGGTAAGCCTATTCCCTGGCAGACATTTGATAAGTCTAAAACGCCGATGGAATGGGCTGAATTTGTAAGAGAACAGGTCTATAAACTATAAACTTTTTAAGAAAGAGAGAATGGAAAAGGAAATTATCCAGCCTATAGCCAAAGAGGTACTCAAAAGTGAGCTTACTCCAGAACGCCAGCTCAGAATGACAAATAAGAGTCATAATGAGATATATGTCATAACAGCCCATAATGCTCCTAATGTAATGAAGGAGATTGGGCGACTTCGCGAGATTGCTTTCCGCGAGGCTGGTGGAGGTACTGGCAAGGATATGGATATCGATGAGTTCGATATATGTGAGAATTGCTATAAGCAGTTGATTGTCTGGAATCCAGAGGCAGAAGAGATTATTGGTGGTTACCGTTATCTGCTTGGTACCGATTGGGATTACGACGATAAGGGACAGCCTATCCTGGCTACTAGTCATATGTTCCATTTCTCTGAGAAGTTTATTAAGGATTATGCACCTTGGACTATCGAACTCGGTCGTTCTTTTGTTTCTCTTCCTTATCAGAGTTCTCGTATGGGTGCCAAGAGTCTTTTTGCTCTTGATAATCTCTGGGATGGACTTGGCGCTCTTACGGTTATCAAACCCAACGTAAAGTATTTCTTTGGTAAGATGACCATGTATCCATCGTATATCCGCAAGGGACGTGATATGATTCTATACTTCCTTAAGAAACACTTTGATGACAAAGAGAAGCTGATTATTCCGATGAAACCGCTGGAATTGGAGACTGATCCTAAAGAATTGGAGTCTCTGTTCGGTGGTAAATCATTCAAGGATGATTATCGTGTACTTAATGGTGAAATACGAAAGTTGGGATATAACATTCCACCATTGGTTAATGCCTATATGAGTCTTTCGCCTACCATGAAGTTGTTTGGTACAGCTATCAATTATGGTTTTGGTGATGTGGAAGAGACGGGTATCCTGATTGCTGTGGATGAAATTCTGGAAGATAAGCGTGTTCGTCACATCGATTCGTTTATCAAGGAGCATCCTGAGGCACTGAAGATTACTAGTGGAGCTAACAATGTTATCTATAAAGAAAAGTAAGTTAAAAGATTTAACCTAAAGATAACATACCTTTTTATATTATTATAAGAAATTCATCGTACCTTTGCACTCGATATAATAATACAAAGGCGATGAAGAAGGCAATGATGTATCTACTGTTGGCGTTGGGTATCACACTTGGTGTGGTATTCGTTGGTGGTGCGACTGCTGGGTTTGTTGCCGGTTTCATCGATGGTTTGAATGGTGATAAGGTTGGAACCACCTCTTCTATGACTTATATAGTGGGAGTTGGTTCTGTGTTTATAATTGTTCTTTGTGGTATTCTGAATTGGGTTTTTCTCAAGCTTGATTTTGCCAGTTATACCATTGGACGTATTCCTAGCACGCCTAAATCTGTAAGGTGGAAAGTTTTATTGGGTACAATCCTTGTGATGACAGGTTTTGCTATCATGTCTCATCCTTTATTTAGTAAAGATATGAGCGATATGTTTATGGCAGATTCGTATGTCTGGATGCATGAGCACCTCATATTTTCTATCTTGGTTCTGGCTGTGATTGAGGCTACGGCCAATCTTGTAATTTACGGAGCTATACTCCGTGAGGTGTTAGAGTGGAAGCATCGTCCATGGCAGGTTATTCTGGTGTATTCTTGCATTATGTCATTAATTTCTTTTTGTTCAGAGGCTTCTTCGTTTCCGATAGTAACTATAGCGATAGCACAATTTGAAGGGTGGATGTATGAGTACACACGAAGTGTTATACCCATCATTTTAGGCGATGTGGCATTTTGGTTTGTTTTGCTGTGCTTGGTGGGTGTTCCTGCAAGTGGCTGGTTCCTTCTAATTGGTGCATTGGTGGCTGGGGCGAGCGTACTTCTTGCCTTGAATCCGATGGAACCTTACAAACCACTTGAAGATTAATCCTCCACAATCAGCTGCAATCCTATTCCGCGAACCGTTTTTAAGTTAATCTTTGGTTCGTCTGCAAGTAGTTTTCTTAGTTTATTGATGAAGACGTCGAGACTTCTCGATGCAAAGTAGTCGTCTTCAGTATTCCAAAAGCGGCTCAGGATGGCTTCTCTGCGTACCACATTGTTCTTGTTCTCTGCCAGAAGCTGAAGGATTTGTGCTTCTCGCTGGGTTGTGGTCTGAGTTTCGCCCGTTTCATCGTTACGAAGGGTCGCGTGATTAGCGTCCAAAGTGTATTTGCCAAGCTTATAGTGGCTTGTCTCGTTTTGGGTCTTAGCACCACCACGCATCTTCATAAGTGCTTGGATGTGAGCATCTAACTCCTCTGGAACGAATGGTTTCTTTACATAGTTATTGATGCCTAGACGATAACCAGCCTTAACATCGTTGGGCGAGGTAAGAGCTGAGGTGAAGATGATGATGACGTCTCCATCAGTCTCGCGAATGCGTTCCACCATCTCGAAGCCATTCATTACAGGCATGTCGATGTCAGAGATGATAACGTCTGGGTGAATCTCTTCCCAAGCTTTTACACCTTCTTTACCATTCTTGGCAGTAGATACTTCGTAGCCACCAATGATATCTTCCAGACCTGTCTTCTCGATGTAAGCGAGCGATTCGTCGTCTTCAACTAACAATAACTTTATCATACGTTCTTAGGAATATAAAGAGTAAATTCTGAATATTTGTCTTTCTCACTAGATACAGTAACCTTACCGCCATGGGCTTGCATCACCTGGTCGACATAGTTCAAGCCTAAGCCGAAACCTGATACGCCACCTTTACGATTCTTCTCGTGGATGGCGGCTCGGCCAAACTTGTCGAAGATAATCTGTTGTTCTTCCTTGGTGATTCCTATGCCGTTATCACGTACCTTTAATAATACGTTTTTATCCGTATCTATCGATGAAATCTTTATTTTTATCTCGTCCTTAGAGTATTTTATGGCGTTATCCAGCAGATTTGCAATTGCCTCTGTCAGGTATTGCTCATCGGCCAGTACATTTCTTATCTTTAAGTCTGTAACTATCTCTAAAGGTTTATCCGCCTTAGCCTTCGCTTTGTCGATTAAATCGGCAATTATTGGCTCGATATCTATATCCCACTTGTTCAGAATCAGTTTCTTGTTCTCGAGTTTCGAGATGGTGAGCAGTTTGTTGACGAGTGCTAATAGATGTTCTGCCTCTTCTTCGATGATAGTATAGTACTTTTCTTTAATCTGTGGTTTGTCGTCGACCTTACCGCTATGCAGGAAGTGGGCACCCATAATTATCGATGAAAGCGGCGATTTCATGTCGTGAACCATTGCATACGAGAAGTCGTTGCGTAGTTCGGCCATCTGTTCCTGTTCTGTAATAAACCTAAGAAGTTGCACTATGATGATGGCGAAAAAACCAAGGATAAATGCACTCAACAAGAAGAGGGGACTTAGTTTCTGAGCCAACTCTGGATAGGGATTGTTTAGCGCAAGTTGAATAGCCCTGGACTGATCTCTGCGAATGCTTACTGGGTGAGTCATTATTGACCACGATGTGTTGTTGTCGTTGTTCTTTCTTATTATATCCCCTGATGCATCAATTTCAAGCACAGTTACGTTGCGATTAATCTCTGCAACACTAAGTAGTGAGTCTACGTATATAGCAACAGTGTCGAGCGAAATCTCTGAGTGGTAGTCCTTGCTCAATGCGTCGTTAATACCTTCTACTGATGACGCAAGAGAAATATTTCCTCGAGCCTCTGCCAAGCTGAGGGTATCGTCTTTAGTGACAATGTCTGCACGAGTATAACCCTCGTAAAACATAGCCCATGTTAGCTGGTTGCCTGCGCGCTCTGTAATGTCCTTAGTTACAGCGCGATAGGTCATCCACATATATAATGCAAGCAACAGCAATACTGTCGCTGCACTTACTATCGAAACATATTTATACTTGCTAGTATGCATAATCGTGTGCAAAGATACGAATAAGTGAACAAAATCCCAAATTTATTTGGGGAATTCGTATACAAGATATTGCATATTAGGCTCTGTGGGGTAGTTGGTTAGACGGCCAGAACGCGTCACAAATGACAGTATTCCATTATAAACACCATTACCAAATGTGTATTGACCACTATATATGTTGATATGGTGAATACGTCGGGCGTCATAATTCAATAGGCGCTCTGTGTCAATAACTGGCATTCCGTCGATGAGTACCAACGTAGGCGATGAAGTATCGTATGCGGCATCTTCTTTGCGTACAATCAGTTTGGAAACACCGTTGATTGTTTTGTTGCTTACATAGACCACATATTCAAGTAGAACCTCCCTGATTGTAAGGAACTGACGGTATTCGTCAAGATTATAACTTAGGTCTGGTTTGATTCCAAATACAGTTTCGTCATAGTCCAGAGGTACTACATCCTCAGCAGTATCGTCTGTGTGATCGCCAATTTGCAGTTCACGCTTTACTGGTGTAATGGCTATTTGATGACGTTGCATATCCATGGAGCGGGATTCAACCTCATTTCGCTTATAATGGAACACAAGATGAGGAAGATTTCTTGGAAGCAAGGCTTCAAACGGATTTATCATCTCTATAGGCAGAGTCGCACCTGTAGATGATATCGCCGATAGCACAAGCGGTTGCTTACCATGAATACCATTGGTATAGAAAACGGCTGTGGTGTCGTTAATCATCTTCCCTTCAAAATAGTGTATCTGTTTTCCTATTATGCTTAATGAAGGGGTAATTTGATTATCCTTGAAAGTGTTACCACCATATATGTTCCTTATACGTGCCTTGATAATATGACCTTCAGTCTCACGTACATCTATGGTTTTATTATTTATCAAGTCGGATTCTCCAACACCAGTCACCCAGCAACTATCATCTTGCACCCATTCGATGTCATCATCTTTATTCTTGCGGAGAGGGTTAATGATGGCTACAAGTTTGTTAGTAACGTTTGCGTTATCACGAGTGTATACAGAGAGAACATAGTAGCCACTATGAAGGTTTGAGGGTAGCTCTATAGTAGTAGAGCCCTTTCCTTTGTTTAGATGTGTTGTAGCTGCTGCAAGCAGACTATTCGTATCGCATAATTCAGCGTAAGCAATGAGTGCATCGTCAGTAGTTATGCTAACATTCATCGCCTCGCCTGCTAAATACCATTGGCGATCAGTCTCAATACTTGTTGCATAGGTACTCAGGGTTAGTACCATTGCTGTTATTAGTGATAAAAATCTGTTATTCATATTTTTTTGTTTTATGCAGACGATTATTGATTGATATCGTCTTCTGTTGACGACCAGAAATATGGTTCCTCGATATATGCACCTTTGTATCTGACATCGAGTTGCTCTTCGTGTGCCCATGCTGTTTTCAACTTACCGCCAGATAGTCTCTCATCCTGCCATACGCAGAGGAACATACCTTCTTCCTCTACTAGTCTGCGACAGTACATCTCGTTGGGATCTTCTACCCAAAGACGGGTATCCTCCTGTCTAGGATAATAGATTGAGAAATCATCAGCATCGAGGAAAAACCTATAAACATTCGTATTCAACGAACAACCTACAAATCCGATTACGTGTTTAGACGAGGTTAGGCAGCGTATATTGGTAAGTGGAGCAGACGGTTGAGGTGTGAAAAGTCCTCCCATCTCTGAACTGGCTTGTTGCTGTGCTAGCACATACTCGTATTCTGCTTTTGAGATGGCACGTTGATGCACCAGACCGCTGTATCTGTAAAATACGCGTTCATCGCTATTATCTATATCGTATATCTTGAGTTTTTGTATATGCTGTCCTTCGTAGTTTGTGCTTGAACCAACCATAACCGTTGTTTGGATAGCATCTTTCCATCCGCGCGAAGGAAACTGTTTGTCATTAAATACGCCCTTCCCTAGAAAGAGGTCATAATATACTGTGGTTGTATAGTCTGAATGCACTTCCCATGTCTCATCGCATGTCCACGAATAGTAGTTCGCTTTGTTTGGGTCGAAGGGAGCGTCTGGAGTGACGAGAATATCGATATTACTATCTGGTGTATTCTGTACTCCACAGACATCTGCTATTTTCTCTGTGCGTAAAGGCTTTTGTGGTTCAGATTCATAAACCTCGCCATCGTACTCTATATGGAGATAGTATTCCTCGTCAGGATCAAGGACGCCAACCTGGCACAAATATATTCCGTTGTAACCTTCTGCAATATATACAGAACCGTCACTTCCGTGTACAGAGACTTTTGCACCATCAACCAATCCTAATTCCTTGTCAGAATAGATTCCCTGTGTACGAGACAGGATGAACGTATTCAGTTCAGAAGAACATATTGTACCTTCAACAACCAGCAATTCGGAGTCATTAGCAGGTATGTCTGCCTGATATTCCTCAATACAGCCTGACAGAGTAACTGTCAATATGAGACATAAGATGATATATAGCTTTTTCTTTTTCATTTCTTGTATCTTTTAGTTGAACCGTATATTAAGTGATACATAAGGAATGGCTGTGCCAAACACGGACAGCTTGTACCCTTTAATTTCATCCCCTTCATTGACATAGTAGATATTATAGGCATTCTTGCGTGCAAGGGCATTATATACACCTATAGAGAACGATGTGTGGAGGAAGGATGTCAGTTTATGAGTGGGCTCTATGTTAAATGCTAGATCCAAACGCATATAGTCTGGAATACGGTATGTGTTGCGGTCTGTATAGTATGGCATATATTTATAGGTATAGAAACTATAGTATTTGCCGGCAGGAATAGTTGTAGGACGACCTGTGGCATAATTGAAGTTGCTCGAAAAACTATACCTCTCTGTAATTTTGAAGTTGAGCGTAGCCTTAACCTCATGAGGTCTGTCATATTCAGAAGGATACCAATCGCCATCGTTCAGAGGCATTGCTACCCTCTTGTCGTCCTGACGTAGCAATGAGCGAGAGTATGTATAACTTACCCATCCATTCAGTTTGCCTAAAGGCTTCTTCGCTTGCAGTTCTATGCCATAGGCTTTTCCCTTTGTCGAGATAACATCAGTCTCAAGATGAGGATTCATCAGCAGAACTGCCGAACTGCGATAGTTAAGATAATCGCCGATATGCTTGTAGTACACCTCTGCAGATAACTCATATTTTTTTCCTGCGGTCTCATGATAGATTCCTGCTGCTACTTGCCATCCGTTCTGTGGCTTGATATTAAGGTCGGATAGTTTCCAAATGTCAGTGGGCGACATGATTGAGGTGTTTGATACCTTGTGGATATACTGATGCATGGTGTTGAAACCTGCCTTTAAAGAGAGATTGTCCTTAAGGGCATAGCGAGCCGACAGGCGTATCTCTGGGGCGTGATAGGTCTTGATGCATCCTGTCTCATGACGTGTCTCCAGCCATGTTGCTTCTGATGGTAGTTCGCCAGCAGAATAATGATTAACATCGCGCGGACCAAGTGCATTAAACATAGAATAGCGTAAACCTGCTGAAACAGACAGCTTCTCTGTGAGCGAATGCTCGTATTCTATATATGCAGCACTCTCCAACGCTTTCTCTTTTTGTATTTTCTCAGTATTGATGGTTGATTCTTCACCCAAAGGCTCGTACTTACCAGCCTGCACATTATAATGCTGCATGGTGATGCCATACGACAGGGTTTGCTTTTCTGACAGACGTTGACGAATGTGCAGTTTACTCCACAGCTGGTCAATGCCGAAACTCAGCCGAGCTGCCATAGTGGGAGTGCCCCATTCCTCATTGAAATAGTCGTAATGATCAAGTCCGATAGAGAGTGTGGCTGTAGTCTTCTCGTTCAGGATAGATCGCCACTCAGCAGAGATGTTGCGATTCTGATAACCGTAATTGTCGTCAGAACTGAACGAAAACTTATCATGACTCCAATACCCATAAACCTTGAGTCGATGCATGTTGTTAAGCTTCCATGTCAACACTCCGCCAAGGTCAAAGAAGTTTGCATTACCATTTTTGTAGCCGCTGTCTTCTGGCAAGAGTTTCAGTATCCAGTCGCTATAAGTTGTACGTCCATTCAGCATCAGAGATACATGATCTTTGACGATAGGTATCTCAATATTTGCTTTGCTGGTAAGTACGCCAATACTTGCTGAACCTGTAAGTTTTTGCATGTTTGCCTCTTTCGAGTTCACTTTCAGTACACTACTTATTCTGCCTCCATATTCTGCTGGAATGCTTGACTTGAAAAGTTCTACGTCCTCAACTGCATCTGAATTAAACGACGTGAACAGACCGAACAGATGCGATGGATTGTAAACAGTACCTCCGTTGAAGAGTATCAGGTTCTGGTCTGTAGCTCCTCCTCGTACATTATATCCGCTTGAAGCCTCGCCTACAGTAGTTACACCAGGCAAAGTGAGTACTATCTTCATGATATCCGATTCGCCAAAGGCAGATGGGATGTTTTTCAGCAACTGGGGCTTGAACTTCTCTGCGCTCATCGTTGTGCTTTTTACAGCCGACTGGCGACCAGCAACAACTACTATTTCGGCCAGTTCCTGATCATCTGATATACTGGCCCTAGCCTTCTTCATGCCTGGCACAATATAAGTTCTAGTTTCGGCCGAACCAGTTGTTATTGTGTCGCTGTCAAGAACAGGGATACCTGTGATAAGCGTCTTTTCATCAATTGGTGTGGCTGGAAGGCTTGGAATAATAGACGGTTTTGGTTGCTCTGCCTGTGCCATTTCCATTTTATGATAGGGTAGACCAGAAAGACTCTTAACCACCGTTGCCAGACTCCTTTCGCGTTCTCTCTTTGAGAAAGTCAGACTATTCTGCCATACAGTTTGTCTGATCTGTTTTTTCTGTTTTGGAAATAGTCTGGCTACGTCTGATGCACGCTTGACGTGATGCATTTCTCCGTCTGCAGTAATGAGCGTATAATACTCTTCTGTGCTGAGGGTCTTTAGATATCTCTTCTCGCCAAATAATAGTTTCTCGCCGCAGAAATCCTTCCAAACGCAATGGTAAAGACGAATACCATTGGTCGATCCATCACAAAGCAGAGATGCATATCGAGTGCTATCCACTGGATCATGCACGTATCTGTGACCATCCATCTCAAACCAGTCGATGTATTTCTGCTCAGGCAGACAATAAACAAGTCCCACAGGAGAGAGAACGACAACTCTCTGTTCAAACTGGTCGAAACGTAGTTGTACGTTGTCATAAACCACACCATGATAACTGACACGACCTTGATACATATTAGCATGGTCGTTATAATATGGGCAGTCATGCCACAACGATGTTTGATATTGTGGCTCTACTGCACCCACATATAAGCGTGCTAAATCAGAAGCTGAGGAAAAGTAATCCTGAGCTCCTGCATTATGTACCATTGCTACCAAACAGGCAAGTAAAATAAAACTCTTTTTCACTTCTTTTTTTATGATTGATATTCGAAATCGCATGCAAAGATACAGCAAATTAAGCAAACCACCAAAAGGATTCGCAGTTTTTTTACTAATAGGTAGGTTTGTAACTCCATAACTTTAGGCATTTGTTGTTCTGTTCCATCTGATATAATTACAATGGTATTGATTTCTTGTATGGAGAATGCGATAATTAACAAACTTTAGATAATTGAGACGAGAAGTGTGACTTTTACAATTTCTTAACGTTGATAGGCTTTCTACCTTAATATATAATTTGTATCTTTGCAACCAAAAACCATAATATTACAAAATAGAATGATCAGAAAGGTATGTTTGGTAGCTGCACTTATGGCTACAAGTCTCTGTGGAGCAGAGGAGGTAAAGGTGAAATCACCTAGTGGAAATCTGGAAGTCGTGGTGAGCGATGAGGGTGGCAAGGCTACTTATCAGGTATCGCTGGACGGCAAACAGATGGTTGCAAAATCTAACTTGGGACTTAACACAAGTATTGGCGACCTGGTAAACGGACTGAAGATTGTGGCTAACAAGACTGAGGCCGTTGAGAAGCATTATGATATGCGTACCATCAAGAAGTCGCACATCGACTACAAGGCCAACAAACTGGTGCTGACCGTCGAGAACGAGAAAAAACTTAAGATGACCATTACCTTTATGGTGTCGGACAACGATGTTGCCTTTAGGTATGGTATTGCAAAGGGCCCTCGCGACAAGCAACGCACACTGGTGTTTGGTGAGGCTACCAGCTTTAACTTCCCTGATGGAACCACCACATTTATCACCCCGCAGTGTGGAACAGGAGCAGGTTGGGCTAATACCAAACCTAGTTATGAGGAGGGTTACAGTGTAGACGGACAGATGAACGTTAAGTCGCACTACGGTCATGGATATACCTTCCCGTTGATGTTCCATCTGCCTGATGGTTGGGCTCTGGTTAGTGAGACTGGTACTACTGGTGCTTACTGCGGTACGCATGTGTCTGATTATCAGCCTGGTGTAGGCTATACCATCGCATTTCCTGACAAGGGCGAGAATGGCGGATTCGGTTCAGAGTTTGTTGCAATGTCCTTGCCAGCTGAGACTCCTTGGCGCACCATTACAGTGGGTTCTACACTTAAGCCAATCGTTGAGACAACCGTAAGTTACGATGTTGTAGATCCACTCTACGAGCCTGCTTACGATTACAAGCCTGGACGCTACACCTGGAGCTGGCTCATCTGGCAGGATGGTGCTACCAATTATAAAGATCAGGTTCAGCTGATCGACCTTGCTTCTACTATGGGCTATGAGTATTGCTTGGTAGATGCCCTTTGGGACACTCAGATAGGACGCGACAAAATGGTAGAACTTTCTCGCTATGCTCAGTCAAAGGGCGTATCGCTGATGCTTTGGTATAATTCAAACGGCTATTGGAACGATGCACCTCAGGGACCACGCAATTGCCTGAACACATCGCTGGCTCGCAATCGTGAGTTCAAGTGGCTGCAGGAGATTGGTGTTAAGGGCATCAAGGTAGACTTCTTTGGAGGCGACAAGCAGGAGACTTTGCAGCTCTACGAGGATATTATGGTAGATGCCAACCGTTATGGTATTCAGTGTATCTTCCATGGATGTACCCTGCCTCGCGGTTGGGAGCGTATGTTCCCCAACTACGTAGCTTCTGAGGCTGTTTTGGCTAGCGAGAACGTATTCTTTGGCGAGGGTGCTGCCATCCACGAGCCATTCGATCTTACACTTCACCCATTCTGCCGCAATGCTGTGGCTTCTATCGACTGGGGGGGTGTGATTATGAATAAGTATCTGAGTCGTGATAACAAGAGCCGTCACTCTCGCAAGACTACTGACATCTTCGAGATGGCTTCTGGTATCACCAACCAGACTTCTATCCAGTGTGTAGCCATGTATCCAAACAATCTGCAGGAGTTGCCACAATTCGAGCTCGACTTCCTGAAGGCTCTGCCTACTACTTGGGACGAGACTTGTTTCATCGATGGTTATCCTGGCAAGTATGTAGTTCTGGCTCGTCGTCATGGTGCCGATTGGTATATCGCTGGCCTGAATGCTCAGAAGGAGCCAGTTAAGCTTACCCTCGATCTTACGATGTTTGCTGGTAAGACACCTACTATCTATGTAGACGATCAGAAGAAGGGCGAACCAACAATGACAACACTCAAGCTCGACAAGAAGGGTAAGGCTAAGGTTACCATCCAGCCTAATGGAGGACTTATAATTAAATAAAACCAGATAAAAATGAAAAAACTACTATCTACTATGCTGCTGGCTGTGGGCTCTGTGCTCACAGTTTCAGCAGACGAATTGCCATTGATTCAGAATGTAAATGCCTACGAGAGTTGTTCGCTTAATGGCGAGTGGAACTACATCGTTGATGTTCAGGAGGAGGGCTACTACGATTATCGTATGAATCCAACTGCTTGGGGTTTTTTCCGCAATGCCAAACCACAGCGGCCTGAAGACCTCATCGAGTACGATTTCGACAAATCGCCCACGATGAAGATTCCATCAGACTGGAATACACAGGATGAGCGATTGTTCTTCTACGAGGGAACCGTATGGTTTAAGAAGAGTTTCGATGCTGTACCTATGCAGGATTGTCGCACCTTGCTGTATTTTGGTGCAGTAAATTACGATTGTCATGTTTGGGTGAATGGCAAGAAGGCTGGACATCACGTTGGTGGCTTTACACCATTCAACTACGACATCAGCAATCTGCTGGTTAAGGGTGAAAATACAGTCATCGTAAAGGTTGATAACAAGCGCCATGCAGAGGATGTGCCAACCCAGATATTCGACTGGTGGAACTATGGTGGCATCACTCGCGATGTAAAGTTGGTTAAGGTGCCTCAGGTTTATCTTGAGGATTACGACCTGCAACTTCAGAAGGTTGCTGATAAGGCTAAGGTGCGAGAGATTACTTTCTCTGCTAAACTGAACACTAAGGAGGCTGACCATAAGGTGGTAGTCAATATCCCAGAGTTGAAACTCGAAAAGCAGCTTACCACTGATGCTGAAGGCCGAGTAAGCACTACACTAAAGGTAGCTGCAAAGAAACTGCAGCTTTGGAGTCCTGAGAATCCTAAACTCTATCGTGTTGATCTTTCTGTGGATAATTCAACAACCTCAGATGAAATCGGCTTCCGTACTATCGAGACGCGTGAAAAACAGATATTGCTGAATGGCAAGCCCATATTCCTGAAAGGTATCTCTATCCACAATGAGAAGCCAAATGGTGGCGGACGTGCAAACACAGTGGAGGATGCTCACACACTGCTCTCATGGGCTAAGGAACTGGGATGTAACTTTGTGCGCCTGGCTCACTATCCACACCACGAAGAGATGGTGCGCGAGGCTGAGCGTATGGGTATCTTGGTATGGAGCGAGATCCCCGTTTATTGGACTATCGCCTGGACTAATCCCCAAACATTTGCTAATGCCAAACAGCAACTTACAGATATGATAGCACGCGACCATAATCGTGCTAATGTTATCATATGGAGTATAGCCAACGAAACTCCACATTCTGCTCAGCGTGATGATTTCTTGGGCAGATTGGCCAAGTATGCTCGCACTCTGGATAACACCCGCCTCATTTCGATGGCAATGGAGGTTACTGGCGCATCTAATTATGTGAATCGTCTTAATGACAACATGAACCAGTATGTAGATGTGGTAAGCTTCAATCAGTATATCGGCTGGTATCGTGATGTGAACGATGCACCAAAGATGAAGTGGGAGATACCTTACAACAAACCTGTTATCATCAGCGAGTTTGGTGGTGGAGCCCGCTATGGCTATCATGGAGCAAAGAACCAGCGTTGGACTGAGGAGTTCCAAGAGAATCTTTACAAGGAGAATACTGCGATGCTCGACAAGATTGATGGCTTGGCTGGTACCACACCTTGGATACTGAAGGACTTCCGTTCGCCACGTCGCGTTCTGCCTGGTGTGCAGGATTACTACAACCGCAAGGGCTTGTTAAGCGATAAGGGCGAGAAGAAACTGGCCTTCTACGTACTGAAGAAATGGTATGAAACTAAGTAATAATTAATAAGGTATAATACCAATGAAGAATAATCTAAAGACCATCGGTAGTTGGGTCGTGATGGGACTGACTGCACTATTAGCAAGTTGTAACACAGCTAAAGACATGGAACAGCAAATTGACGAACTCTATCAGAAGATGCCTCAAGAGGAGCGCATCGCTCAGTTGAGGAGTATGTATATGGACGAACTCTTCGACGAACAGGGAAAGCTTGACACAGCTAAGTGTAAGGAACTGATACCATACGGTATTGGCCATTTCTCACAGTTCTGCATGCAGCAACCTCGCGATCCAAACGAGTTGCGCGATCGTGCTATTGCCATTCAGGATTGGTTGATGAAGAATACGCCCAATGGCATTCCTGCTCTGCTACACGAGGAGGTGCTCTCTGGTGTAAATACCAAGGGTTCTACCATCTATCCCCAGCAGATAGGCCAGGCAGGAGCGTTCAACCCTGAGTTGGCTGAACTCAAGACACGTCAGACCAGCACACAGTTGCGCAAGATGGGTGGTATCTTTGCCCTTTCGCCAATGGTGGATGTTTGTCGTACTCCTAGTTTCAACCGTTTGGAAGAGTCGTATGGCGAGGATGGTTACCTGTCGGCAGTGATGGGTACAGCCTTCGTACAGGGGCTCCAGCAGGGCGATCTCAAGAAGGGTGTTGGTGCCTGCTCAAAGCATTACCTGGGTTATGGTGGCGGAGGCGATGCTGACGAGAAAGAGATGATGGAAGAGATTCTGTTGCCTCATGAGGCCATGATTCGTCTGGCAGGTAGCGTGGCTGTTATGCCTGGTTATCACGATGTGCATGGTACCAGATGTGTGGCTAATAGCGAGATCCTGCAGGATATACTTCGTGGTTATGTAGGTTTCGATGGTATGGTAGTGAGCGACTATACTGCTATCGACCAGATTCCTAATATCGAAAGCGTAGTAGAAAAGGCTGCTGCCGCTATCAATAACGGTAATGATGTTGACTTCCCTCATGGTGCAAACTACAAGCTGTTGCAGGAGGCTATCGATAAAGGACTTGTTAAGCCAGAGGCTCTGGAGCGTGCTGTAAAGAATGTGCTTCGCATAAAATTCCGTATGGGACTGTTTGATAAGGATCCATATCTATATTCTAACGAGGACATCAAACTGGATACCCCAGAGGAGCGTCAGACAGCATACGATATCGCAACCCAGAGTGTAGTACTGTTGGAAAACAATGGCGTGCTGCCTCTCAAGGATGTTAAGAATGTGCTTGTAACTGGCCCTAATGCCAACTCTATCTGGGCAATGTGTGGCGACTATACCTATCCGGCAATGTCGTACTTCTGGAAGATGATGGACTATAAGTCAGAGAATCCTCACATTGTAAAGCTGCTGGAGGGTATGCAGAATCATAAGCCAGAGGGTGTTAATGTGATGTACTCTCGTGGTTGCGACTGGACAGAAGAAGTAGAAACTAAGTATAGCGAACTTGGCGATGCTCGTGCTTGGGAGTATAATCTGCTGCATCGTATGGTTGACTCTGGCGAGAAGGCCGACAAGCAGGAAGCACTCGCTATGGCCAAGGATGCTGATGTAATCATCGCTGCAGTAGGCGAGAACGTGATGCTTTGTGGCGAGAACCGCGATCGTCAGGGCCTTCGTCTGCCAGGCAAACAGGAGCAGTTTGTTGAGGAACTCGTAAAGACTGGTAAGCCTGTTGTACTGGTGATGTTTGGTGGTAGAGCCCAGATTATCTCTGGTCTTGCAGAGAAGTGTGCTGCTATCATCCAGGCTTGGTATCCTGGCGAGGAGGGTGGAAACGCTGTTGCTGATATCCTGTATGGAAAGGTTTCTCCATCAGCAAAACTCTCTGTAAGCTATCCTAACGTAGAGATCAATGAGCCTATCTGCTACAACTACTCAGCAGAAAAGGATTCGCGTATTGCTTGGCCGTTCGGCTATGGTCTTAGCTATACCACATTCGAATACGTTAACTTGGAGGCTGCTCAGGAGGTAACCACTAAGGACGAGAGCTTCAACCTGACCTTCGACGTTAAGAACACTGGTAAGGTTGCTGCCGATGAGGTGGCTCAGATATATCTGTCGCCAGCCGATAGGAGTCAGAATATCCGTCCTATCCAGCTTCAGGGCTTTGCCAGAGTTTCATTGAAACCAGGCGAGAGCAAGAAGATTAGTGTTAAGATGTATACTGAGCAGTTAGGTTATTATACCAACGATGGTCAGCGCCAGTGGAACATTCAGCCTGGTAAGTATATTATTAAGATAGGTGCATCATCGCAGGATATCAAGCTGCAGCAGGAGATAAATCTGAGTGGCGAAGCTGTTAAAATGCCTTTGAGAAAGTACTATTTCTCAGAGGCAAAACAGATTTAACCTAAAGATAACATTACGATAACTCAATGCTCGTGCAACTTTTCGTACCTTTGCAACGTCAAACAGATAAAAATAACAATTAAAACTATAGAGGTATGAAAGCAATCATCACAGCAGTTATGGTACTTACGATGTGCCTGACAACAGTCAACTCGTATGCAGCTGACAATCAGAATGAAACTCAGAAGGTTGAGTATCGTTATGAATACGATGAGCAGGGTCGCCTTGCCAACAAGGAGATGCTGAGCTGGGATGAAGCCAAGAAGGATTGGCAGAAGAGCAGCCGCCTGTCGTATAAGTATTACAAGAATGGCTACAATGTAGAGGTTAGTCAGTGGAATGCCGACAAGCAGGCCTATGATCTTCCCTCAGAGGTTACGCTCTATCGCTCGCAGGCTCCTAACCTTACAACGGTAAAGACCTACAAGATGAATGAGACTCACGACAATATGTACCTTACAAGTCGTACTGTAGTGATGGAACCTCTAGAAACAGCCAATCTGCTTGCTGTAAAGTGATATTCTCTCTCTTAAAAATATAAAAACCCTTAAAAGGTTATCACAATCCGTAGCCGACGTGAGTCGATTACGGATTTTTATTTGTAACTTTGCACCCGAATATATACAAAAACAATGAAACTGATACAAGACAAAGAGTTTGGAGGCGAGCGTCCTCTGTTTGCTACCCACGATTTGAGGTTGGAGAACATCACGATTGTAGATGGCGAATCTGGCATCAAGCAGTGCCAGAATATGGAGTGTTATGATAGTAAGTTTTATGGCAAGTATCCTTGGTGGCATGTTGATGGAGCTAAGATAGAGCGTTGCTATTTCGCACCAGGATCGCGTTCGGCCATCTGGTATACCAACGATCTTAAGATGAAGGATTGTACCATAGATGGACCAAAGTTCTTCCGCGAGATGAAAAACGTAGAACTGGAGAACGTGGTGATTAACGATGCTGATGAAACCTTCTGGAAGATTGATGGCTTGAAGCTTAAGAACGTTAAGCTGCACGATGGTACTTATCCGTTTATGTTCTCGCAGAACATCTATGTAGACGGACTGGAGAGCGATGCAAAATACGTATTCCAGTACTGTAAGAATGTAGAAATACATAATGCCAATATCGTTACAAAGGATTCCTTCTGGGAGTGCGAGAACATCACCATTTACGATTCTACTCTCGATGGCGAGTACCTGGCTTGGCACTCTAAGAATGTTCGACTGGTTAACTGTCATCTGGCAGGCGAACAGTTGCTGTGTTATGCAAAGAACTTAGTACTCGAGAACTGTACCTTTGATGCAGCTTGCGATCGCGTATTCGAGTATGCTGAGGTTGAGGCTGATATACGTGGGCATATCGAGAACATAAAGAATCCTACAAGTGGGCATATTGTAGCAGATAGCATAGGTTCAATCACTATCGATGAGAACGTGCGTGAACCTAATAATTGTATTATAGAAACAAGAAAATGAAGTACGATTTCGATGAATTGGTAGTACGTCGTGGTACGGGTTGTGTAAAGTGGGATGAAAGTCCTGATGACGAAATAATCCCTCTCTGGGTGGCTGATATGGACTTTAAGGCCGCTCCTGTCATCCAGGATGCTATTCGCAAACGAGCAGAACATGGTGTTTTTGGCTATACGGTAGTTGAAGACGACTACTATGAGGCTGTTATCTCGTGGTTCCAGCGTCGCCACGACTGGACTATCCGTCGCGAGGAGATTCTCTATACTACTGGTGTCGTACCAGCTATGTCTGTAGCCATCAAGGCTCTCACTATGCCTGGCGAAAAGGTACTGATTCTATCACCCGATTACAACTGTTTTTTCTCGTCAGTACGTAATAACGGCTGCGAGGTACTTGAGACGGCGCTTTTGCGTGTTGGCGACAGCTTTGAGGTGGATTGGGAGGATTTCGAAACCAAATGCTCCGATGAGAAAACCACCGTTTTCCTGCTTTGCAACCCTCACAACCCTTGTGGCAGAGTCTGGACTGCTAAGGAGCTGGAACTGATGAACGATATCTGCCTTCGCCATGGTGTGAAGGTAGTAAGCGATGAAATCCATTGCGAACTTGTAATGCCAGGTTATCGTTTCCAGCCTTTTGCTGCTGTCAGCGAGGCATGCAGAGAGAATAGTGTGATACTTAACTCACCTTCAAAGTCGTTTAATATCGCAGGATTGCAGGCCGCCAACATTATTTGCTCGCAACCAGATTGGCGTCGCCGATTGGATCGCGCCATCAACATCAACGAGGTGTGCGACCTTAATCCATTTGGCCCTGTAGCCTTGAAAGCTGCTTATAACGACAGCGAAGACTGGATTGATGAACTAAATCAATACCTTTGGGGCAACTACCAGGCGCTCTGCGAGTTCGTTGAGGCTAATATCCCACAATGGAAGGTTTGCAAACTAGAAGGCACCTATCTCCCATGGGTTGATATCAGCGCGATGAACACTACAGCTCAGGATTTATGCGATAAACTGCTAGATGAGGCTAAAGTATGGCTTAATCCTGGCACAATGTATGGCCCCCAGTCTGGCGAGGGATATATCCGCATCAATATCGCCACCCAGCGCTCACGTCTGATTGAGGCTTTAAATAGGATTAAGAAAGTTCTTTAAGTGATCAAATGATTATAGTTAGGCTCAGTCCTCCTACTGCAGGACTGTGGAGTCCTTTAGGTGGAGGACTCCAGTCATTGGTAATAAGTACTGAACCTACTATTAATCTATCCAGTTCAGTTTCTTAATATAAGCATCAAATTTCAATTCTTCGTGGCCGATTGCCTTTAGTGCAGCCTCTACCTCTTTAATCTCGCTGGGCGAACAAAGTCGCTCGCCCTTGCGACGCTCGAAGTAGGGATTGCGACCGAACTTGCCCTGAAGTCGATAACGGAAAGTATCGTACTGACCAGGCAGCATGTATTTCTGCATATTGGTAAATCCCTTGCCATACACCTGAGGCTCATCGCTGCGATAGAATTCGCAATCGCCCATGGGCTTTGCCAATTTTGGATTCAAAATCGTTACTCCCCTATAATCATCAGGCAGAGCCTGCATCGCCAACTGGCGAAGACAGT
>CACWMK010000021.1 GCA_902761905.1 uncultured Prevotellaceae bacterium | reverse complement strand
CATTTCATTACTTAATCCCACAGGTTACGAGTTCTCTGCTAGTCAGGACATGATTCTTGGAATGTGCGATTCTACCATCAATATTCCATACGAATCTCAAATTGCAGCTAAGGAATTGTCTTTCACATTTTATGGTTCTACTACCAAGAGAGTAACTATAAGTGGTAATATTTATGATGCGGCAGCTGAGAAGTTCACTGGTAGTATTGCATGTGTATTGGAGAATGATGAAACTACGATTGTTTTAAAAAGCAAGGATGACATGTCATTAAATCCAGTAACAGGTGGACAATGGTTTTATACCTCACTGTCGTTGCCAAGTTGCAATCTCTCGAATGTACCAGATGGAACCTACCGCTTATTTGTTGGCTCAAAGGCTGCTGATGATTATAAATGGCAATTGGTACGTCCCAAAGAGGGAGCTGTTTACAGTTATATAATAGTGAAGAATGGTGATGATATCACGTGGACTGAGGACTATAGTGACATGTGGGCTATTTCTTCTACTACTACAGGTATTTCGCCTGTAAGGATGAACAGTGGTCCCTCTGCAAAGTACATCTACGACCTTCAGGGCCGTCCCCGCGCCACCGACCCGTCAGCCCTGCCTAAGGGTATATACGTAATCGATGGAAAGAAGGTTGTGAAATAAAACCTCACACAGTCGGCTGCTCAATACAGGGCAGCCGATTTTGGTAACTTGATACATACAGAAAAGTTTGTGCAATATAATTTAAAATGTATATCGCAAATTCTCAGTACCTTTGCAGCCGGATTTTTAATAAAATGACTAATTAATAAATGAAGAAACAATTACTTGCATCTGTGCTGATGGCCTTCTGCTTCCTGCTGCCATCTGCTGCACAACAGAAAATCAAAGTGGGAGGCACCGAACGAGAGTATAAGATATACGTACCCAAGAACCTGGGCGAAAAGCGACCGCTGCTCATATCGTGCCACGGTATGAACCAGGACGCCGCCTACCAGATGAACATGCTCGACATCAAGTCGGTGGCCGATACAGCCAAGTTCGTCACCGTGTTTCCCGAGGGTATCAGTAAGAGTTGGGACCTGGACGGCAATCGCGACATCAACTTCATGCTGGCTATCATCGACAAGATGGTTGACGAGTACGACATCGACCGCGGACGTGTGTATCTGTCGGGATTCTCGATGGGCGGCATGTTTACATATCACGCCATGAACAAAATAGCCGACCGCATAGCTGCCTTTGCTCCCATCAGCGGCTATCCCATGGGCGGTGCCACGGCCAAGGCCAGCGTGCGCCCCATACCTATCATCCACACCCACGGCACTAGCGACGACGTGGTGACATTCTCGAACGTAAAGAAGAACCTGAACGTATGGATTCAGCACAACGGTTGCCCTGAGACGGCTACTGTCACCAAGAAGTACCGTGGTGCATCTCACATAACCCGCCACGTATGGGGACCGGGCAACGACGGGGTAGAAGTGGTGCTGATGGAGATGGCCAACAAGGGCCACTGGATATCAAACGACAACGGTGTGAAGACCGGCGACGAGATATGGCGATTCTGCAGCCGCTACAGCATTGAGGTGAGTGGTCCGGTGGAGAAACCACAGCTGCAGCCCGACCAGCGATTTACTAGCGTAAGCGAACTCCAAGGCAAGAAGTTTGCAATTGTAAACGAGACCGAGGGGATGGCTATCTATGGCTCTGATGCACAGAATCTGGGCTACGACGACTATACCACCGCCTTTGACGACAACAACTCCGGCTATCTGTTTAAGCTTGTCCAGAGTGGAGTATCCGGCGGCTATCTGCTCCGACTCATCACCCCCGACAACGCTGAGTACAGCATCTGGGGCAAGCCGGGCTACCTTAATGCCCAGCCGCTCTCTACAGGATGGTGCTGCTTTATCCTTGGTCTTACCAAGGGCAATGGCGAGGATATGGAGAACGGTGCCGTGTGGAACATCGACTACGAAGAGGGCAAGGGATTCTCGCTCAAGAACGTAGGCACTGGCAAGTATCTTAAGAATGCCGGCAACGCCAACAACGACGAGCCCACCTACTTCACATTCTGCACGCTGTCGGCCGCGTCTACCACTGCCATCAGCAGCATCCAGGCCGCCAATAAGCCCACCAACGTGATCTACGACCTCCAAGGCCGCCCCCGCGGCACCGACCCATCAGCCCTGCCTAAGGGTATATACGTAATCGATGGAAAGAAGGTTGTGAAATAAAACCGCACACAGTCGGCTGCTCAATACTGGGCAGCCGATTTTGGTAACTTGATACATACAGAAAAGGCTTGACTCGGTAAGCCGGCGACTATGATATATAATAAGGTTTGCAAAAAAATCAAATATCATAAACTTTTCGAGTGAAATTTGGATAATATCCTAAAATAATGTATCTTTGCAGCGTGAAACTCTAAATAGTGAGAATTATGGAAGCAATTACCTTTACTCCTGCACAATTACAGATATTCAATCTGGTGTCGCACATCAAGACCTCCGTGGGATTGGAAAAGCTACGCCAGCAGTTGGCTGCATTCTATGCCAGGCAGATTGACGAAGAGATGGACCAGCTATGGGAGAGCGGTCAGTTTGACGAGAAGCGCATGAAGGAGTTGCGCGGCTCTCACTTCCGTACACCTTATAACAAATAGGCGACGATGAATCCCGTAGTGATTGATACAAACTGCCTGTTGCAGATTATCTCACGTAACAGTCCCTATCACGCTCGACGAGTTTCTTGAAACGAAGCTCATTCAGGAAAAATAGAATGACCTCCAGAAGGTGACATGCTGTCACGGGACTGTCCCTTGGCAGGTTTAGCAAAAAGAGAATCGGGTGCTCATTGCTGGGCACCCGATTTGTTGTTATTTCACTACCTTCCTTCCACCGATTATGTATATACCCTTAGGTAGGGCGGATGGGTCGGTGCCGCGGGGGCGGCCCTGCAGGTCGTAGATCTTACCGGCGCGTGGGGTAATCAGCATGCTGCTGATGCCGCTATTGTCGAACTGGAACGACTGCTTGGCAGTCCAGTTAGAAGAGAAGTCGTCGGAGCCAATGGCGCGAACACGATAGATGTACATGTGCTCTGGGTTGAGATCGTTGATAGTGATGCTATTAGCTTCGGTATTGTAGACGGTAGAGAGGGCAATAGCCTTGCCTGTGCTGCCATCGGCACCGAGGCCCAACTCGTTTTCGGTCCAGGTGCCATCGTAGGCTGCAAGATAGTTGAGATTCATCTGGTAGTCGGGCTTGATATTGATATAGAAATCGTCACCAGGAATATCGGTAAAGTTAAACAAGTATTTTCCTTCAGAATATATATTAATCACAAATCCTTTGGCATAGGTTGTATTATCGCCATTTTTGTGGTGCCAGATATATGTCTTGCAGTTGAAAGGATTTTCATCAACCATCCCAACGCCCATTACCACCGTAATATTTCTGGATGATGGAACTTGCCATTTGGAAGTCTTTACTTCGCCAGCATATTCTGTGCTACCGATAAGCAGCTTGCCTGGCGAGGCGAACAGATTGGAGCCGCTCCATCCCGGCAGACCATAATCGGACATTTTTGAAGAGATGTCGGTATAAACTAAAGATTCGGCTTGAGTCTGGGTTAAGTCGAACTCGCACAGAAGCGAATCGGCTGGTTGGACGGTATAGTTTTCGATGAGCTCTACCTGATAGCTAACGGCATCCTTTACAGTAGCCCATGTGATGTTGACGGAAGGCTCGCCCTTAACCTCGGTAGCCTCGGCCCACTCTGGTGCAAGCATTTCCGGACGCAGGGCCACAAATGATATCAGACCTTCTTCGCTCTCGGTTATACAGTCGATGGCCTTGTTCATATTGTAACTGCCGTCGGCGTTGGCATTATAGAGTGTAGAGGCGGGGGTGGTGTAGTTGGCCAGAGCGGTGTTTCGGGTAGCGCCGGGGAATGGGTCGCCAGCTAGTGAAATCTTGCTTATCCTGTTAAAATCGCCATCTGCAGGGATGATAGTCAGGCGCTGATGGTCGAGTTCTACGTTTATCTTGTTTTTAGTCCAAGCATTTTTATCGTAATCCACATGCAGCACCAGAAGTCCGTGGCCAGGCAAAGCTGCATCGAACCCCACGTTCTGTCGATTCTCCAGCAGATAATACTCAGTTCTGTGGGCATCATTGTATAATATGTAGCACTCGGGGGCCTCGGCCAGCGGCTTCATATCGGTGATATGTGTCATGTCGCCCTTAAGCTCTGTAGGCTCCAACCATCCGCTGAACCAGCGCTCGTAAGATGTAAATCCTGCAGGCGTGCGCGAGTTGTTAAGATAGTTGCCAGAGTCCATCACATCCCACCAAGACATACCATAATTGGTTTGGCTTTCAGTGTCATACATGTCCTTTAGTCCCAGGCAGTGGCTAAACTCATGGCAGGCTGTACCGATGCCGTTGAGAATGCCCGTATTATTCCTTCCATCGCCCATCAGCTCGTTGGCACATCCGTAGGTGCTGACTTTCACACCATTATATACGAAATCCCGACCTAATCCTTCTAATGACCACTCGTGCGGCCAGATGGTTTCGGGGGCTGCTCCCGAGGCCTCGGCATAGCCGGCATAGATGATAAATACCTGATCTACATTGCCGTCGTTATCCCAGTCGTACAGAGAATAATCCACATCGGCTGCTGCCTGTTCTACTGCTTCGGCTGCAAATTCTCGTCGATGGGCATCTACCAGTTCCTCGTTGTCTGTTATGGCGTGTTCACCATAATATGCCATAGACTTAGTAGTGGTATATGGGCCTACTATATCGAAGTCGATGTCGAGCTGACCGTAACTCTGCGCACGGAAGTAGTCCTTCACAGAGCCTGACATCCCGTATTCGTTATAGCCCTCCTCATTGAAGAAGCGGTTGAAAACCTGCTTAGGCTCGGGGGTTACAAACTCCAGGTCCTGAAATTGCATCAGGATTACCAGTCCGCGGTGCTTGCCCGTGGTGGCAGATGAGGATTCGCCAATACCTCGGGTGCGGGCGGGGCGGTTGATGCTATGTGCCTGTCGGCATTTGGCCCAGGTATCGCTCACCTGATCGGAGGTCATAGGCTGCAACTTATCGCCTGACAGAAGCTTGAATGCTTTACCTTTGGCATCGGTGTAGAACGCGAAGTGCTCATCGCCGCGGAGCGTAAGCTCTATTACTGTGCCATCGGCCTGGCGGACTGTTTTCTTTACGCCTGGTTTTGCGGGTACTGCCTGAACCGAAGAGGCGGCCAGACAGAAGATCATCGTGGTTAATAGACTCTTAATATTCATAAGCCAAAATTTTTTTAGTAGTAATATTTGGGGCAAATATACGACAATATTTTGAAAATTGCAAGTATTACTCATAAAAATATTTAAAATGCCACACAATAATAATCGGGCACCCGATACTGGGGCACCCGACTATTATATATATAATATGTGTAATGCTTTTACTTGACCTGTACTACCAGATACTTGCTGGTGCTCCAGAATGCCTGTGCATCGGTGATGCGCAGGATGAGCTGCTTGTTGGCATCGGGCTGCAGTGTGTATGAGCTGGATGGGTGAGTGGTGAGCAGCTTGGCCGACTTGCTGTAGAGCTTGATGGTGTTGTCAACACGAATGTCGATCTTGGTGAAGTAGTCCTTGTTGAAGTCGCCCTGCAGTATCTTGTTCTTGCTAAACAGTCCGTCCTTGGTCAGTATCTTCTGCTTCTTCAGTTCGTCCTTGGTGCCGCATGCATACCAGGCGGTGTTGAGCTGCTTGTCCTGAGCGTTGATGGTCTTTGCCTGTGCCTCGTTCTCGTCCTGCATGGCCTGAGCATCTTCGCGCATAGAGTTGATGGTATACTTCAGCTCGCCGATGTGGATATTCTTAAGCTCCAGCTGCTCCTTCATCTCTGCTATCTGCTGGTCCTTCTTCTCCATAGTCTCGGTAAGATCGGCGATGATCTTCTTGAGTTTATCGCTCTTGAAAGAGCTCTCGCGCACCTGCTGCTGCAGCTTTGCGATCAGGTCCTTGTTCTGCTGCATCATCGACTGGATGAACTGGAAGTTCTCGGTGATGCGCTGCTTGGTATTGGTGCCTTCGCCATTCTTGGCCAGGGTTACACGGTTCTGGGCCTCGGTGATCTCGCGGAATCCCTCCTCGATGTCAATCAGTGTGGTCATCATGTCGTTGATCTCGTCATCCTTCTGGGCGATTACCTGGTTAAGTGAGTCGCGCTCGGCGCGTGCCTGATTCTCGGCCTTCTTGGCCCCCTCATTACAACTTGCCAATGTCATGGCACACATTGCAAAGATAAATAGTTTCTTCATAATAATTACTGTTTATTTGTTTAATTATTTATTATCGTTTCCAGCCAGGATGATTACTATCTCACCCTTGGGCTCATGCTCCTTGAAGTGGGCTATCACCTCCTCGAGACTGCCGCGAACGCTCTCCTCGTGTATCTTGGATATCTCGCGACAAACGCTTACCTGGCGGTCGGGGCCATAGGCCTCGGCAAACTGCTGCAGAGTTTTGACCACACGGTAGGGGCTCTCGTAGAATATCATCGTGCGCTCCTCGGTCTTCAGCGATTCGAGCTTGGTCTGGCGCCCCTTCTTCTGCGGCAGAAATCCCTCGAAGGCAAACCTGTCGCAGGGCAGACCGCTGGCCACCAGTGCGGGTACGAAGGCTGTGGCTCCAGGCAGGCACTGCACCTCGATGCCAGCGCGTACAGCCTCGCGAACCAGAAAGAATCCGGGATCGCTGATGCCGGGTGTGCCTGCATCGCTTATCAGCGCCACGTTCTCGCCAGCCTGGAGTCGGGCTACTACGTTGGCCGACGTGCCGTGCTCGTTGAACTTATGGTGCGACATTAGTTGGCCCGGGTGGATGTCGTAGTGCTTAAGCAGTTTGCTCGATGTGCGAGTATCTTCTGCAAGCACCAGATCTACCTCTTTTAATATGCGGATGGCACGGAATGTCATGTCTTCCATATTGCCAACTGGTGTAGGTACGATGTATAATATGCCCATAACAAGGGGCAAATATAAAGCAAATTATCAGAATAGACAAAAAAATCGCCAAAATCTTTGCAATTATTAAAAGTATTCGTACCTTTGCACCTAGATATGACAGAGAATTTAACAGGTGAGGCACACCGACCTGGCAGAATAGAAGTGGTGTGCGGCTCGATGTTCTCGGGCAAGACGGAGGAGCTGATAAGGCGAATGCGAAGGGCTCAGTTTGCACGGCAGAAGGTGGAGATATTCAAGCCCGCCATCGACGTGCGCTACTCTGAGGAGGATGTGGTGAGCCACGACCAGAAGCACATTCAGAGCACTCCTATCGACTCGGCGGGGAGCATATTGCTGCTGTCGAGCGATATCGACGTGGTAGGCATCGACGAGGCCCAGTTCTTCGACGACGGCATCGTGGATGTGTGTAACGAACTGGCTAATCGCGGCGTGCGAGTGATCGTGGCCGGATTGGATATGGACTACAAGGGGAAACCCTTCGGGCCCATGCCTGCGCTGTGTGCCATTGCCGACGACGTGACCAAGGTGCACGCCATCTGCGTGAAGTGCGGCAATCTGGCCTATGTGAGCCATCGCAAGGTGGAGAGCGAGCAGCGCGTGCTGCTGGGCGAGACTACCGAGTATGAGCCACTGTGCCGAGAGTGTTATCAAAAAGCGATAAAGGAAGAAAATGAGAGAAAAGACAATAACGCTTGACCAATTGGTGCGTTGGGTGGGGGCTGGCCTGCTGGTGCTGGGCATACTGCTGCTGGTTAACTACCTGAGCAGCGTGCTTCTGCCGTTCTTCGTTGCGTGGTTCTTTGCCTATCTGCTATATCCGATGGTGAATTTTGTGCAGCACAAGCTGCATGTAGGCAATCGCGCGCTGAGCATAGTTATCACGCTGATAGTGGTGATAGCTGTATTGGCTGGTATCATCTACATGATAGTGCCGCCGATGATAGAGCAGTTTGAAAAGCTGGGCGGACTGGTGAGCGACTATGTACAGAAGGAGGCTCACATCAAGGATATCCCCGGGGCCATACAGGACTGGGTACAGCAGAACAACCGCGAGATAGAGAAGTTCTTCAAGAGCGACACGTTTACCGACGGACTCAAGACGGTGTTGCCCAGAGTGTTTAGCGTGCTCGATCAGACGGCTACGGTGATTATCGGTGTCGTAGCGTCGCTCATCACCTTATTATATATGTTCTTTATACTGCTGGACTACGAGTATCTGACCGACAACTGGATTCGCATCTTCCCCAAGAAGAACCGTCCGTTCTGGCAGGGACTGGGCAAGGATGCCGGACAGGCGCTCAACAACTACGTGCGCGGACAGGGCACGGTGGCGCTCATCATGGGTGTGCTGTTCTGCATCGGATTTACGATCATCGACTTCCCGATGGCCATCGGTCTGGGCATAATGATAGGTATAATGGACCTGGTGCCATATCTGCACACCTTTGCGCTGATACCTACGGTGCTGCTGGCGCTGCTCAAGTCGGCCGACACGGGGCAGAACTTCTGGGGTATATTGGCGCTGGCTCTGCTGGTATTCGTTGTGGTGCAGCTGATTTGTGACATGATAGTTACGCCCAAGGTGATGGGTAAGGCTATGGGACTGAACCCTGCCATACTGCTGCTGTCGCTGTCGGTTTGGGGCGCACTTCTGGGTTTTATCGGACTGATAATTGCGCTGCCGCTGACCACACTTTTGATAGCATATTACCAGCAATATGTGACAAAAGATAAGGAAATTGAGGCCGAAGAAGAAAAATCTTCCGAATAAATTTGGTCAATTCGGAAAAAGTTTGTAATTTTGCACCCGCTTTCGAATGAGAGCATAGTTTAAGGTCGATCCGTTAGCTCAGTCGGTAGAGCACAACACTTTTAATGTTGGGGTCTTGGGTTCGAGCCCCAAACGGATCACGAAAAAGAGAGGTTTTTAGCCTCTCTTTTTTCGTTCCCCGTTTTGGGGGCTCTCACCCAAGGGTTCTTTGACCAAGGTCAAAGCGTCTCCTTCGTCGCCGAGCGCGAGCCCCATACGGATCAAAGCTTAAGTTCTATTTGGTTGCCGTTGTAGTCGATGGTACGGGTGGTGCCATCGGGCAGTACCAGCGTGAACTTGCGGTCGAGCAGCATACCCTTATAGCCACCTTGGCGGGCGCTGATGTGCAGCGTGCGGGTGCGGTCGGTCCAGGTGAAGATGATGTTTGAGTAGTAACCCTGCTCGTAGTTGTAGCCATCGCCCTCGTCCTCGTAGAGCGAGAACTCACCATCGGCACCGGGATAGATGCGTATCTCGAGGTTGTCCCACGACTTCTCGCCTACGTACTGCATCTCAGGACCGAGCGGCAGGATGCTACCGGCACGAACAAACATCGGAACCTTATCCAGAGTGGTGGTCAGCACCACGTTCTGTCCGCCCTTATACAGCTTGCCGGTCCAGAAGTCGTACCAGTTAGCACCCTTAGGCAGATACTTGGTAGCGGTCTTTGTTTCGCCCCAGTCTGCCTGAGCGGCAGACTCGCCCGAAACCTCCTTGCGTTCCCAGCCAGTCATGGCGTTTTCGCGGATAATCTTCTCTTGAGTGTATTGTGCCTCTACGATAGGAGCGGCCAGAATGCTGCTGCCGAACATAAACTCGTCGGTCAAATCCCACACCTTCTTGTCGGCGGCAAAGTCGCTGAACAGCGGGCGCAGGTAGCTCTGGTTGTTGCTGGTAACCTGCCAGGCGGTACTATATAAATAAGGTAACAGGCGATAGCGCAGACGAATCTGTTTCTCGATAGCATCGTATACGGGCTCTCCCTTCTGTCCGAACTGCCATATCTCGCGTGGAGCGTCGGCACCATGACTGCGGAACACAGGGCAGAACAGTCCGTACTGCATCCAGCGCACATAGAGCTCCTGGAACTGAGGATTCTTGGGTGCAGAACCCGCGCCCTTGGTGTTGTAAGAGCCGCAGAAGAATCCGCCTATGTCGGTATTGAAGTTGGGGTTACCGGTCAGTGTGAAGCTAAGTCCGCAAGGTATCTGATTGCGCAGCATCTCCCATGATGAAGCCACATCGCCGCTCCACATGTTAGAGCCGTAGTGCTGCTGTCCGGCAAATGCCGAGCGGGTCATGATGAACACGCGCTTGCCGCGATCGTCCTTGCGCTGCGACTGATAGATGCCGCGCACGGTCTCAAGTGGGAAGGCATTGCGCAGCGAGCGCCAGGTGCCGCCGGTTACGGGGTGCTGGTAGTCGCTCTCGCGCGGATTGAAGAAGTCGGGATCGGTGGAGTCCATCCACCAGGCATCGGTGCCGTAGTCGTAGAGCTTCTTCAGGTATTTCCAGTAAATGGCGCGGGCCTCGGGACTGAAGGCATCGTACACTTTTACACCCGAAGGATACTCCATGATGGGTGGCCATACATGCGAGATACCACTCTGAGGCCATGTCTCGATGGGCAGCAGCAGGCCCTTGGCATCCAGCTCGCGGAACTGTTGAGTCATAGGTCCGAAGCTGGCCCAGATACTGATCATAAAGTGGGCATGCTTCTGGTGAACGTTCTTAATCATCTGTGGACCACGGGCAAAGTCCTCCGAAAGGAAGTCCATCGCATTCCACAGATAGTTTGAACCCCAGTACTGCCAGTCCTGGATGATACCGTCTAGTGGAACTTGTAGCTCGCGGTATTTATCAACTATGCTTTCGGTCTCGGCAGCGGTCTTGTAGCGTTCCTTCGACTGCCAGAATCCGTAGGTCCATAGTGGGAACATAGGCACGTCGCCGCTAAGGAATCGCATCTGGGCAATCACTCCGTCGGCCGAACCGCCATACATAAAGTAGTAGTCGATCACGTCGCCAGCCTCGCTGGTGAGCGACATGCCGCGTGCATCGTCGTCAAACTGGGTGGGAGCGTAGTTGTCCCAGTAGATGCCCCAGCCCTTGATGCTCTGGATGACGTTCTGGAAGTCCTCAAGGTTGCTCTGCTCCATGCGCTTGTGCTCGCCGCGGCGGTTCATCTTGCCGTTCTGGATGGTGCCCAGTCCGTAGATGGCCTCGTCCTTGTCGAGTGTGAACGTCTGGTTGAGCGGTGCAAACGAGTGCGACTTTTCGCGCAGCAGCACTTTTCCCTTGGCATCGAGGAATGTGATGCAGCCCGTCTTGTCGTCGAGCTTCACTGTGAGGTTGCTACTGGATGTGGCGTTGCCCTTGCGGGTAAGCTTTACATCCTGCGGTTTGGCGATGATCACCTTGCTCTGGGGCGATACTGCCTGCCCCTGATACTTAACCACATGTACAACAGAAGGTGTAAAGAACTCTATCTTTACATCTTGTGCACACATAGCTATTGGTGCCAGCAAGGCAAGAATGGCTATTGTTACTCTGTTCATAGTTATTATTGATGTTTATTGTAAGCAAACTCGTCAATATCCACATATCCGCCAACTTTCTTGGTGGCATAGTTGAAGATACCGAACTTGGTACCCATGAAGAATCGCTGCCAGTCGAATCCCATACGGTAGTCGCCGCCGATCTTTGTCCACTCCTTGCCGTCGAGACTGTAAGAGAAGTTGGCGATATCGGTGCGGGGAACGAAGTTGGCATCGATGCGCAGCCATATCTTCTGCTGCTTCAGCTCTACGCTCTCAACAACCTTAATGTCTACGTTCTCTACTTTCTTCTCGCGCTGGCTCAGTTTTACCTTCTGCTCGCTCAACTCCAGGGTGAGTTTCTTGCCCACCTTCTTGATGGCCATCACGGCCGAGTTGTCGTTGAATGCTGCCAGACCGGCAATGTCGCCATCCTTCATCTTCGACAGATCGAGGGCAACAGAACCTGTGCACTTGGGGCCCTCCATACGCTGAGTAAGCGTGTTTGGAGCCAAATACAGATTGGGAACCACACGGGCGGTCTTCAGTCGCAGGTAGCCTGGGCGCTCTGTCAGGCTCCAAGCCTTGTCAACAGGGTTGTGGTTCCACTGCCAGTGCAGACCGAGCTTTTCGCCCGAGAAATCATCGGCACAAACGATAGACTTGGCTGGCTCGCCACTCTTAAGCGGACGAACGCGTGCGGGAACTTTTCCCTCCTCGTCGCCCAGCATTGGCCAACCGTCGATCCAGCGGCAAGGCATAACGGTGAGCACGCGGCCCACACCGGCGCGGTCCTGGAAGATTATGCCGTACCAGTCGCCATCCTGAGTGTCGACGATGGTGCCCTGAGCCTCGTACGAAAAGCCTCCGAACTCTGACTGCAGGATGGTGCGCTTCTCGTAAGGACCCTGTATGTTGTCGGCACGATAGCAAACCTCGCGGCGATGGCGCCCGGGAGCATATACGTGCGAAATCATCAGCAGATAGTACTTGCCGTTGTGCTTGATCATACGTGAACCCTCAAGCAGTCCGGTCTCATCGGCCTCGCGCTTAAAAATGTGGCGATGTGTTCCCTCGATTACATCGCTCAGATCCTTCTTCAGCTCCATCATCTCGCCCGTACCATATACTACGTACACGCGATCATCGTCGTCGAAGAACAGCGAGCAGTCGTGGAAGTGGCGCATACGCGAAACAATCTTCCAAGGGCCCTCGGCCTTGTCGGCTGTAAAGATATAGGTGTCGCCCATAGAGCCGGCCTCGTTGGGAGCCAGCAGCGCATAGAACTTACCTTTGTGATACTTGAGCGATGTGGCCCACTGGCCGCGGCCGTAGACTGTGCCCTCGGTAGGCGAGAGGTCGTACTTGGGCGAATCGGTCAGCTTGTCGAAGATGTAACCCACGGTCTCCCAGTTCTTCAGGTCCTTCGACTTCATGATGGGAGCTCCTGGCATCAGGTGCATGGTGGTAGATACCAGATAGAAGGTATCGCCCACGCGGATGATGTCGGGATCGGGAACATCGGCCCACAGCATGGGGTTGTCGATCATGTCGGTGATCAAGTTCTCACTCTTGTTGTCATTCTTAGGTTGTGCCTGCACGTTCACAGAGGCACAAAGCATCAGTGTGATGCCTAAAATGGTGGTTGGTCTCATATAATGATATAGTTAATAATCAGCTTGGTGAGAGATTAGTCATCCGGATTGCGCTTGTAGTGGAACTCGGTGATGTTAGGATTCTCACCTAGATCGTCATCCGGTATAATCACCTGCTGGTTCAGCTTCTGCTCGTAGCCTTTGTGTACAGGCCCTACGTCGAGCAGTATGTCCTTGTAGAGTACGGTTGGTATGATGAGTCCGAATACACCGACTCCCACACGTGTGCCCTCAGGATGCATATTGTTGTGGATGTAAGTGGTCGAGAAGAATGTGTGACGATATGACTCCAGACGATTGTGCTTATAATATGTCTCGAGTATATCCTTAGGTATCATTGTCGTATCGGCAGTGGTGAACACAAATGCCAGATTGTGAACATAGTCATCTACCGCATCGCCCTTGTTTTCGCTGTTTACCTCCAGGCACTGCATGATGTTGTCGGTCATCTCCATGTTCATATCATCCTCCTTGGGAGCGGTGAAGTAAGCCACAAGCATGGCAACTAGCAGTATTACGCCTGCGATGATGATACGGCCCAGACAGCTGCGTGTGAACTCCTGGGTGAACGACCGGTTGGTCTTGAAATTGGTGTTCTCTGCTTGATACATATTTGATTAGTTTTAGATTTGATTATTGTGTATTAGGTTCATAAACTCCTGGCGGGTCTTGGCCTGATTGAAGGCGCCGCTGAAGTCGCTTGTTGTAGTAATGCTGTTTTGTTTCTGTACGCCACGCATCTGCATACACATATGCTTGGCCTCTACCACCACCATAACGCCCAGTGGGTGCAATGTCTGCTCAATGCAGTCCTTAATCTGCTGAGTCATGCGCTCCTGAACCTGCAGGCGGTGTGAATATATGTCGACCACGCGGGCTATCTTCGACAGACCGGTGATGTATCCATTAGGTATATATGCCACATGCACCTTACCGTAGAATGGCAGCATGTGATGTTCGCACAGCGAGAAGAAGTCGATGTCCTTTACAATCACCATCTGATTGTAGTCCTCCTTGAACAGAGCATCGGTCAGAATCTTGTGGGCATCCATGTGGTAGCCTTTAGTTAGTGTCTGCATAGCCTTGGCCACGCGCATAGGTGTCTTCTCCAAGCCCTCACGGGTAGGATCCTCGCCCAGCAGGCTGAGTATCTTCTCGTAATGGTCGGCTAACTCCTCGATTCCCTCACGATACTTCTCGTTGTCGTATTCTTTTATCTCGATCTTCATTAGTATGATACGGTGATTTTACCTTTAACGATGATGGCCGACTGGTAACCGTTGTTCTTTACGCGCTGAAGCACGGCGTGTGCCTCCTCGTAGGTGCGGTAGTTGCCCATGCGGCAAATCCATCGTGGTGAGTAGAAATGTACGTAGACAGGCACTCCAGGGAACAATCCCTTAATCTCGCTGCCAATACGTTCAGCCTTGATGCGGTCGTTGCGGGTATTGCCTCCGGCAAACACCTGAACTCTGTATCCGGCCACCTTCACGCCCTTCAGCACCTTCTTCTGGATTTCCTCGGGGGTAGTGTCGATGGTGGTAGAGTCGTGGTGCTCAACCACAACTACCTTGGGCTGCTCTGTCTTTTTGTCTTGATTTGTAGCAGTAATGTTGTCTTTCTCTTTGTCTTTCTCCTTTTTCTCAGTCGCTTTGGGCTGAGTGGTTGTGGTATTGGTCTTTGGCTTGGCTGGTACTACGGCAGGACCGTTCACCAGTTCGTCGATAGCCTTATCCTGGGTGACGGTGATTTTTCCCTCGCCACTCTTGCTCTGTTGCAGTCTCTGCGTAAACGACGACTGAGCATCGGCCACAGTTATGCAGCCGATGCAGAGCGTCATTATGATGATAAATCGTTTCACTTTCTTACTTGAATGCGTCGATAATACCCTTGAAGTCAGCAGCCTTCAGTGAAGCACCACCAATCAGACCACCATCGATGTCGGGCTTAGCAAACAGCTCAGGAGCGTTGCTAGCCTTGCAGCTACCACCATACAGGATTGTAGTGTCATCAGCTACAGCCTGACCATACTTTTCGGCGATGATTGAGCGGATGTAAGCGTGGATCTCCTCAGCCTGCTCAGCAGTAGCGGTCTTACCGGTACCGATAGCCCAGATTGGCTCGTAGGCGATAACGATCTTGCGGAAGTCCTCCTCAGATAGGTTGAATACTGAACCCTCGAGCTCGGCCTTTACTACCTCGTTCTGCTTGCCAGCCTCGCGCTCCTCAAGGCTCTCACCGATACAGAAGATAACCTTCAGATCGTTCTTCTGAGCCAGAAGCACCTTCTCCTTCAGAATCTCTGGAGTCTCCTTGTAGTACTCACGACGCTCTGAGTGACCCAGGATAACGTACTGAGCACCAGTGCTCTTTACCATCTCGGCGCTAACCTCACCAGTGAAAGCACCCTTCTCCTTGTCAGCGCAGTTCTCAGCACCCAGACCGATGATGTCCTGGTCGAGGAACTGTGCGATAGAAGCGAGGTGGATGAATGGAGTGCAGATAACTACACCACAGTTAGGCTTCTCAGCCTTCAAAGTCTCGTTCAGCTCCTTTGCAAGAGCGATACCGTCCTGGAGATTCATGTTCATCTTCCAGTTTCCTGCTACAATTTTCTTTCTCATAATTTTAATAAATAATTTAATATGTATAAAACTCTATTCTCTCTAAATTCTCAATTCTCAATTCTCTTCTCTCGTCTCACCCACTTGGTCCAAGCCCAAAGTCGGTCGGCGATTGTGAGGAGCAACAGTGGCAGCACAAACCATGTGATTACCCAGAGCATCTTGGTGGTCACAGTCTCGGTGGGCAGTTGGCCCAGCTCGCTGTCCTCCAGTTTCTTGGTCAGCTCTTCCTCCTCGGGCAGGTCGTTGTGGCTCCACTTGCGTATCACCTTGCCATCCTTCATCAGCACTAGTCCTGGATTGCTGCGTATGATGGTCTTAAGCGTGATGTCGTCGGTCTGGCAGAACGGATATTCGGCTCCTGTCAGGTCGCGCCAGTTCTCCATCGCCTTTTCGCCGCTTGCTGTCAGACAGTAGAAGGGATAGCCATTGTCGAGTGCGTATTCGTACATCTGGTTTATCTCGTCCAGGCGCGAGTCGTCGGCCTGTTCCAGATGGGGCGCTATTAGCAGGAAGGTGTAACCCTCGTCGTTCAGTATCTGCTCGGTCAGGTCTTCGCTATCCTCAGCCTGCTCTATAAACAGCTCGGCGTATGGCGAATCTTCGCCTTCCATCATCTTGTTCCAACCCTCGCGGATGTCGGCCCCGATGTGATAGGGACGGAAATCGAACTGGGGTAGAGTGTACAGACTCTTGGCCGATATGAACAGCAGAATGAACACTAGCGAGTAGTTCATCACAATCCACTGGTTAGCTTGACTGATTAGTCGGGGCTGTTCCAGAGGCCACTTCCACACCACGATGGCT
Source organism: uncultured Prevotellaceae bacterium (assembly GCA_902761905.1). Lineage (GTDB taxonomy): Bacteria > Bacteroidota > Bacteroidia > Bacteroidales > Bacteroidaceae > Prevotella. The sequence continues at coordinate 26,036 of CACWMK010000021.1, read as the reverse complement.
GCGCAGAGCAGTACGACGTTCTTCCACAGAGTCTGCCAGTTGGTCAGCACCAGTGCATCGCCAAAGCATCCGCAGTCGCTGATGGGGTCGGCAATAGCAAGCCAGAGCGTGAGCGGCGTCATCACCGCCATGATGGCCAGCACCAGCTTCGACACTATGCGGCGACGGATGGCAAACAGCAGACAGATGCCCAGGAAAAACTCTGTGGCTGCCAGCAGTACCGAGAATGCCAGCGTGGTGAAGTCGGGCAGCAGTCGGCCCAGTCCCATCGCCACCAGATAGTCGTGCATCTTGTACTGAGTGCCTAGTGGATCTACGGCCTTGACAAATCCTGAAAAGATAAATGTCAGAGCCAGCACTATTCGGCAGATGTTAACGGCAGCTTTCTTCATGCTGTTGCGTCGTCGTTCTCCTCAGTTAGTTTAATTACTCCAAAGACCGCGTAATTTATTATGTCCATATAGTTGGCATCGATGCCCTCGCTCACGAGTGTCTCGCCCTGAAGGTTCTCGATCTCCTTTATTCGCTCTATCTTAGTCAGGATCAGGTCGGTATAGCTACTAACCCTCATCCCGCGCCACGCCTCGTCGTAGTCGTGGTTCTTGCGCTTCATCAGCTCCAGTGCCTCGTGGGCGTGCTCGTCATACAGAGCCATGGCCTCGTCGTTGGTGATGTCTACAGTGTCGGCAAAACCCTTGGCCAGCTGTATCAGTCCTACTATACCGTAGTTGATAAGTGCTACGAACTCCGGACGAATGCCTTCGCCCACCAGAGATTCCTTCTTGATCTCCAGCGAACGTATGCGCTTGGCCTTGATAAACAACTGATCGGTGAGTGATGCTGGACGCAGAATGCGCCAAGAGGCTTTATAGTCATGAAGCTTCTTCTCAAACAGCGCTCTGCACTCAGCCAGAGCCTGCTCAAACTGAGCGTTTGTCTTTTCAAATTGAGTCATATCGGCTGCAAAGGTACAAATTTTTAGCGAAAGGCGGATAGCGAATAGCTACTTTTTTTCACTTTTTCACTTTTCCACCTCTTTAATTTTCTTATGGATGTATCTGATTTTCAGTCCCAGTGCCTCGTACTGTGTGCGGATAGAGTCGCGGCGCACTCGTAGCTGTGTCAGAGCTGTAAGCTCTTCGGGCGTGGCCTTCAGGGCTTTCTTGTGGGCCTCTACCTCGGGTGTCATCGCGGCCAGCTCCTTTTCGGCTATCTGCAGCAGACTGTCGGTCTTCCACAGTTCGTCTTGCGCCTTCTTCAACTCTGTTTGCTGTTTCTCTGCAAGAGCAGCCTTGCGGCGAGCAATCTCCTTTCGGGTACTACTCTCGCCGCAAGCTGTTAATATCAGTATCGCCAATAATGGCAGTATAATCTTTCTCAATGTTTAATCTTTAATGTTCAATGTTCAATCTTCAAAGTTCTACTCTTCTCCAAGTTTCTTTCCGCTCATCAGCAGTTCAACCAGTGGACGGTCCTTATAAGTGTGGCGCTGCTGATCCCAGAATCCGAAGTCGGCATCGTAGCACCATGTGGTCCAGGCGATGTTAAACTCGTCGAATACGGTTAGCATGTCGCGTGTCCAGTTGTAGGCCAGTTCGCGGTCGACGGGCTCGTAAACACCCCACTCGCCGCAGAACAGCTGCAGGTCGTACTTCTGTGCAGCCTGGATAGCGTCCTTAAACTGCTCGCGAATCTTGCTGATGTCCCAAATCTCTTCAGTGTAGGGCTTCAGCTCGGCCTTGATCTCTGCAGGAGCAGCGTCGTAGTCCTCCTTCGATACCAGCACACCGGGATAGTTCACCTTGCCCTTATACTTGCCCAGTGGTGTCCACCAAGCGCCGTAGTGGGTCAGGATCATCGGGTTGTAGTAGTGGAAACTCAAGATGATGTTCTTGTCGCCCTCGGGCACCTTCAGATATTTCATAGTCTGGTGTCCCTGCCACAGGTTGCTGCCGATAACCAGTGTGCGCTGGGGTTCAAGCTGGCGCAGAGCCTTGTGTACCTTGGCCACCAGTTGGTTCCACTGCTCGTGCTCAGGAGCTACAGGCTCGTTCATAAACTCATAAGCCACCGAGTCGCAGCTGCGGTCCTTCAGTACTGTCGATAGCTGACTCCACAGGTTCAGCAGACCCTGCTGTGCCTCCTCTGATGTAAACAGAGTGTTGGCAGCCTTGTCGTCCTCGTTTACTGCGTTAAAGTAGTGTGAGCGGATGATGTGCAGGTCTACGATGGCACGCAGATGGTGCTTCTGTGCCCAGTCCAGAGCGTTGTTAAGCAGTTTCCAAGCCTCGGGCAATTGTTTTCCCTGCTCATCCCAGAACTGTACCTCGTCGATGGGGATGCGTACAAAGTCGAATCCCAGCTCCTCCAGGCGGGCAAAGTCGTCCTCCTGTATGTGCAGGCGGCGGGCCTCGCCACGCTGCTCGCTCTGACTCAGCCAGTGGCTGATGTTAGTACCGCGCTTAATGCGGAAATTGTTTACCTGTCCTGCCTTGCTCTCCTCTTTTTGACTCTTGCTACCGCACGACGTAGTTGTCACACCTACAGCTGCTATCAATGCCACGGCCCAAATCACCAAGTTCTTTTTCATAATTCTGATAATATTAGTTAGTTTAATTCAATATTCAATGTTCAATCTCCTCCATCTCATCGTCTAGTCTGCCTTCCCATAGATACTTCTTCGTTTCGCGTGCAGCTACACCGCTCAGCAGTATCAGAGCCACTAAGTTGGGGATCGCCATCAGAGCGTTCATACAGTCGGCTATGTTCCATATTATGTCAAGATTGATGATGGAACCGAAGAAAAGTGCCACAATGAACAGAATGCGATAGAATCGGTTGGTTTTCCGACCCTCCAGATAGTTAACCGCACTCTCACCGTAGTAGCTCCATCCGATGATGGTGCTGAATGCAAACGTCAGTATGCCGAACGACAGCAGCGGAGCACCCACGTAGGGGATTTTTGAGAATGCTACCTTGGTCAGCGCAGCACCGTCGTCGAATGTTATGTCGGGATAGGCCAGAATGCTGCTAACCAGCACCAGTCCTGTAAGCGCGCAGATGATGACCGTGTCCCAGAATGTACCTGTGCTGCTCACCAGCGCCTGTCGCACCGGATTGCGAGTCTGTGCCGCAGCAGCCACAATAGGAGCGCTGCCCAGTCCGCTCTCGTTGCTGAACAGTCCGCGGGCTATGCCATATCGTGCAGCTATCATCACCGTGGCTCCAACCAGTCCGCCGCCCGCTGCTGCAGGATTGAATGCCGAGTCGACTATCAGTTGCACAGCCGGCCACACATAATTATAATTAAAGCACAGTATAGCCACGCATCCTATCACGTATAGCGCGGCCATAAACGGCACCAATATGGTGCACACCTTGGCTATCGCCTTCACTCCGCCCAGTATCACCAATGCTGTGAGCAGGCATATCAGTATACCTACTATCCAGGTGGGCACGCCGAACGTTTCGTTCGCCAGTAGTGCTATCGAGTTGGCCTGCACCGTGCATCCTATGCCGAACGATGCCAGCGCTGTGAATATGGCAAACAGTATAGCCAGCCACTTCATGCCCAGTCCGCGCTCCAGTGCATACATTGGTCCGCCCAGCATCCTGCCGTCGGCTGTCTTTACGCGATACTTCACCGCCAGCAGCCCCTCGGCATACTTGGTCGACATGCCGAATATGCCCGTTAGCCAGCACCACATGACTGCGCCCGGACCGCCCAGTGCCACAGCTGTAGCCACGCCCACTATGTTTCCTGTACCTATGGTGGCAGCCAGCGCGGTGGCCAAAGCGCCAAACTGACTCACGTCGCCCTCGGCTTTTGCGTCCTTTTTTATGCTTAGCTTTATACCCGTAAATAGTTTTCGTTGTGGTATGCGCAGACGGAATGTCAGAAACACATGCGTTCCCAACAATAATATTATCATCGGCCATCCCCACAAGAATGAGCTCAACAGCGAGAAAAAGTCGTTAATTGGTTCCATTTGTATGCCTGAATTATAACTTTTGCGGGCAAAAGTACAAAAAAAATCGCAAAAACCTAAGGTTATTTCAAAAAAAGTCATAACTTTGCACCATCAACCATAAATGGTTACTAACAATATATGAAGAAAACGATACTGATTATAGCTGCTATGATGTTGGTTTGTCTGGCCTTCTACGGCTGGAAACCATTGTTACAACCACCCTCTAATCCTCAGATGGAAGCCTACTATCGCGAGTCGGCCAATCTGGGCTCAGTCCCTGCCGACAGCGCCAGCCGCTTCATCGCCAACTTTCTGGGTTACTCCTTAGCTAATCCATCAGTACAACTAGACCCTCTATATCCAGAAATAGAGAAGAACATGCATAAATACTCGTTGATGCATTAGTGTACAGTTCACTCTACTCCGGGTAGACGAGCGATCTACTCCGGGTAGATTGACAATCTAGTTCGGCTAGAGCAAAAAGCGGCGAAAGTCTTTCATTCTTTCAATCTTTCACTGCTAGATTTTAAGGCAAAAAATAATCAATAATAATATTAATATTATTATTAGCCTTGTTTAGGCGTGTTTTTGGCGCGATGAAAGAATGAAAGAATGAAAGATTGAAAGAAAAAGTCGTAAAAATGTATATTAATGCTTAAATAGTTGGTAGATTGAAAGAATTTGTCTATCTTTGCACCCTGTAAGAGATTTATTGAGGATGAAACTATATAGCGACGAAGAGTTAGCAGAGATATTAAATCAGGAAATATTCCACCAGATAAGCGAAGCTGCAGACCATTTGGGCCTGGAGTGCTATGTGGTTGGAGGATACGTCAGGGATATATTCCTGGAGCGCCCCTCTAACGATATTGATGTGGTTGTGGTTGGCAGCGGCATCAAGGTGGCCGAAGAGCTGAAGCACATGGTGGGAAAGAAGGCTCACCTATCTGTATTTAAGAACTTTGGTACGGCACAGGTGAAATTCCGCCAGAAGGGTGTGGAGTACGAGGTGGAATTTGTCGGTGCCCGGAAGGAGAGCTATAGTCACGATTCGCGTAAGCCTATCGTTGAAGATGGTACGCTGGAGGACGACCAGAACCGCCGCGACTTTACTATCAACGCTATGGCTATATGTCTGAACAAGGACCGTTTCGGCGAACTGGTAGATCCGTTCAACGGACTGGCCGATCTGGAGGACGGCATAATAGCCACACCGCTGGAGCCTGGAATAACATTCAGCGACGACCCGCTACGAATGATGCGCTGTGTGCGCTTTGCTACACAGCTGAACTTCCAGATAGAGGATGAGACATATCTGGCGCTGGAGCGTATGGCTGACAGAATAAAGATTGTTAGCGGCGAGCGCATAAAGGACGAACTGAACAAGATAATACTTGCCAAGCATCCGAGCATAGGACTGGAACTGCTGCAGCGCTGCGGACTATTGCAGATAATACTGCCAGAGCTGTCGGTACTTGATATAGTAGAACAGAAGAACGGACGCGCGCATAAGAATAACTTCTATCACACGCTGGAGGTGCTGGAGAATGTATGCTTGCACTCAGACAACCTGTGGCTGCGCTGGGCAGCGATACTGCACGACGTGGGTAAGACCAAGTCGAAGCGATGGGACGGGGCTATCGGATGGACATTTCATAACCACAACCTGATAGGTGCGAAGATGGTGCCGCAGATATTCCGCCGACTGATGCTGCCGATGGATATGAAGATGAAGTATGTGCAGAAACTGGTAGAGATGCATATGCGCCCGATAGTGATAGCCGATGATATTGTGACTGACTCGGCTGTGCGCCGACTGCTGAACGATGCCGGCGAGGACATTGAGGACCTGATGACGCTGTGTGAGGCTGATATCACATCGAAAAACGAGGTGAGGAAAAAAATGTTCCTGGAGAACTTCCGTATGGTGCGCGAAAAACTGACGGATCTGAAAGAGAAGGACTACGTGCGCCTGCTGCAGCCGGTTATCGATGGTAACGAGATAATGGAGATGTTCCACCTGACGCCAAGTCGCGAGGTGGGCACTCTGAAGCAGTATCTGAAGGATGCTGTGCTGGATAATAAGGTGGAGAATGAACGTGAACCACTGATGGCACTACTGATGGAAAAAGCAAAGGAAATGAATCTGATATAATTATGAGAAAACTACTAACTATTATCGGAATTATGCTATCAATGCAGGTGTTCGCCAATCCAGTGGACGAACTGATTGAACGTATCGACAAGGGGGCTTCGACCAAGTTTAAGACTCAGTTGGTAAAGAGCGACAAGGACTTTTTTGAGCTTGACCAGCAGGGACAGAAGGTGGTTATCCGCGGAAACTCATGGGTGAACATCGCATCGGGACTGAACTGGTATCTGAAGTACTACGCTGGTGTGCACCTTTCGTGGAACCAGATGCAGGCAAAGTTGCCCGCTGTGATGCCAAAGGTGACTAAGAAAGAACGTCACGAGACTGATCTCACATTGCGATACGACTTTAACTACTGCACATTCAGCTACTCGATGGCGTTCTGGGACTGGAAGCGCTGGGAGAAGGAGATCGACTGGATGGCGCTGCACGGTATAAACCTGCCGCTGGCTATAGTTGGCGAGGAGTGCGTGTGGCGCAATATGCTGCTGAAGCTGGGATACACAGAGAAAGAGGTGGGCGAGTTTATAGCCGGACCTGCATTCCTGGCTTGGTGGGAGATGAACAACCTGGAGGGCTGGGGCGGTCCGCTGCCCACATCGTGGTACACCCGACAGGAGAAACTGCAGAAGCAGATACTGGCACGTATGAAGCAGTTGGGTATGCACCCCGTGCTGCCCGGATACTGCGGAATGGTGCCTCACGATGCCAAGCAGCGACTGGGACTGAACGTGGCTGATGCCGGACTGTGGAACGGATTCCAGCGTCCTGCCAATCTGCTGCCTACAGATGAGCGATTCGGCGAGATCGCTACATTGTATTATAATGAGTTGACAAAGCTTTTCGGCAAGGCCGACTACTACTCGATGGACCCATTCCACGAGAGTAACGACGACCCGAATATAGATTATGCCAAGGCCGGCCAGGCTATGATGCAGGCTATGAAACGTGTGAATCCTAAGGCTGTGTGGGTGATACAGGGATGGACTGAGAATCCACGCGAGGCAATGGTGGACGGTATGAAGACGGGCGATCTTTTGGTGCTCGACCTATTCTCTGAGTGTCGCCCCATGTTCGGTATCCCCAGCATCTGGAAGCGCGAACAGGGTTACAAGCAGCACCAGTGGCTGTTCTGTCTGCTGGAGAACTTCGGAGCCAACGTAGGTCTGCACGGACGTATGGACCAACTTCTGGATAACTTCTACTCTGGCAAGAAGAACTGTAAGGGCATAGGATTTACGATGGAAGGAAGCGAGAACAATCCTGTGATGTTCGAGCTGATGAGCGAGCTGCCCTGGCGTGCTGAGAAGTTCAGCAAAGAGGCTTGGGTTAAGAACTATGTGAAGGCGCGCTATGGAGTAGGGGATAAGACTATTGAGAAGGCTTGGATGATTCTTGCACAGAGTATCTACAACTGTCCGGCAGGAAACAACCAGCAGGGCCCTCACGAGAGCATATTCTGCGGCAGACCTACACTGAACAATTTCCAGGCATCATCGTGGTCGAAGATGAAGAACTACTACGATCCTGCTGATACCAGGAAGGCTGCCAAACTGATGAACAGCGTGGCTGAGAAGTATCGTGGCAACAACAATTTCGAATACGATCTGGTGGACATCACCCGACAGGCACTCGCCGATCAGGCACGCATACAGTATCAGAAGACTATCGCTGACTATAAGGCTTTCAGTCGAAAGCAGTTTGACAAGGATGCAGAGCGATTCCTGAACATGCTGCTGATGCAGGACAAGTTGCTGGGCACTCGCTCGGAGTTCCGTGTAGGCCACTGGACCCAGGACGCTGTTAATGCCGGTAATACCGCCGAGGAGAAAAAACTTTATGAGTGGAATGCGCGCGTACAGATAACCACATGGGGCAACCGCTATTGTGCCGATACAGGCGGTCTGCGCGACTATGCCCACAAGGAGTGGCAGGGACTGCTGAAGGACTTCTACTATGTGCGCTGGAAGGCGTACTATGACGCTCTGGCTGCACAGATGAAGGCCCAGACCGCACCACAACCAGAACTATTGGGTGGTGGCCCGAATGCTACCAAGACTGCTGCCGAGCTGTTTGCAATGGCTCTGCCACAGGAGGTTAAGCTTGACTACTATGCTATCGAGGAGCCCTGGACTCTCGACCAGACTCCATACTCAGCCGCCCCAGAAGGCAGCCCCGTAGATGTAGCTAAAGAAGTAATGGAGATGATAAAATAATCATTAATGTTTAATCTTTAATGTTTAATGGCAAGTAACAGTCAACGTCTATTATCGCTCGACATCCTGCGAGGTATCACCGTGGCAGGCATGATATTGGTAAACAACGGTTGGGGCGAGAGTTTTGAGATGCTGGGACACTCTAAGTGGAACGGTATGACGCCCTGTGATCTGGTTTTCCCATTCTTCCTGTTCATCATGGGTATCTCGTGCTATCTGTCTCTGGTAAAGAGCGAGTTTAAGCCCACACCACAGGTAATTCGCCGAATAGTGAAGCGCACGGTGCTGCTCTTTGCCATCGGACTGTTTATCAACTGGTTCGATCACGCTATCGAGGGCGATCTGTTGTGCTTCAGTCATCTGCGCATCTGGGCCGTAATGCAACGTATCGCGCTGTGTTATGGTATAGTGTCGCTGTTTGCGCTTTTCTGCAATCACAAGTACACAGTGCCAGTGATAATAGGACTGTTGGTGATATATACCGCAATACTGATACTGGGCAACGGGTATGCCGAGGATGCCAGCGTGAACGTGCTGGCACAGGTAGATCTGAACCTGTTCGGCTACGACCATATATACCATAAGAGTCCAGTAGATCCAGAGGGACTGATGGGTACAATATCGAGTGTGGCCCACGTGCTGCTAGGATTCTATTGCGGAATGCTGATTAAGAGACGCGAGACGGTTGAGCAGAAGGTGATAGCCCTGTTCGTGGTTGGTACCATCTGCGTGATCGGCGGCTATCTGCTGAGTTACGGACTGCCGCTGAACAAGCGCATCTGGAGCCCCAGCTACGTGATGATGACCTGCGGACTGGCATCGCTGTTGCAGGCTGTGCTGATGTATGTGATCGACATACAGAAGAAGAGCAGCTGGACCACATTCTTCCATGTGTTTGGCGTAAATGCATTGGCGCTATATGTGTCGAGCGAGTTGCTGGCTATTTTGTTAGGAAATATTGGTGTGTCGGAGGTGGTGTATAATGGTATCCACGCTGTTATCCCTGCACTCAAGTGGGCGTCGCTGGCATACGCCATCTACTTTGTACTGCTGAATTTTGCAATCGGCTATGTACTATACAGAAAGAAAATCTATATCAAACTATAGAGTATTTGTATTATTAATTTATTTCTTAAAAAACAACTGTTATGAAAAAGATCTTAATGGTAGTTTGCGCAATGATGTTCAGTGTAGCATCTTTCGCACAGGTAGGTAAATCAACTGCAAGTGTTCACTTCGATTACATGATTGATTCGCCAAACAACGTTGGTATCGGTGCTAATTATGGTTATGAGTTTGCTCAGAACGTACGTGGTGTGGCCGAGTTCAACTATTTCTTTGCTAAGGATGGTGTAAGCGCTTGGAATGGTAATGTAAATGTAGAGTATCTTTTCCACCTGGCTAATAGCAGCGTGACAATCTATCCTTTGGCTGGTCTGAATGTACTTGGTTGGAGCGGTGATGCCAGCGACTCTAAGATGGGACTGAACATCGGTGCAGGTGTAGAAGTACCCCTTACTTCGAGTGTAACATTCAAGGCAGAGTACAACTACAAGACTCAGTACGATGGCAAGAGCACACTGAGCGTTGGCCTTGTATTCCCTCTCTAAATGTTAAAAAGTTAGTTGCTAAAGTTATAGGCAATAAACTTTGTTAAATTTCATTGCAGAGGATATATCTTGAGATATATTTTTAGTAACTTTGCAGCCCGAAAACCCTGCGTAATGCTGAAAGTTTTCGGGTTGCGTTTATTTTTTTGAGATTAAATTAGATACAAATAGTTAGTATGATGAAAAGTAAGTTTTTGGTAATGGCTGCTGCATCGCTGATCCTGGCATCGTGCGGTGGCGGCGGTGGTCGCCCTCAGTTTGGCGACAACGAGTATCCTGTTACTGCAGTAGGTACTCAGAGTTCTGAAACTCAGACCACTTATCCTGCAACTATCAAGGGTGTGCAGGATGTGCAGATCAGTCCTAAAGTAGCAGGATTTATCACACAGATCAATGTGAAGGAAGGTCAGACAGTAAGCGCCGGACAGGTATTGTTCGTAATCGACAACGTAACCTATCAGGCTCAGGTGCGTCAGGCTCAGGCCAGCGTTAATACAGCTCAGGCTAGTGTTAATACAGCAAAGTTGAGTTATGAAAATTCGAAGAAACTGCACGATAACGGTGTGATTGGTGACTTTGAACTGCAGAGCGCTACCAATCAGTACGAGCAGGCTAAGGCTGGACTGGCTCAGGCAGAGGCTTCTCTGTCATCAGCCAAGGAGATGCTGAGCTACTGCTACGTGAAGAGCCCTGCTGCTGGTGTGGTAGGTACTCTGCCTTATAAGGTAGGTGCACTGGTAAGCACAGGCAACGTGCTGACAACCGTATCTAACAATTCATCTATGGAGGTTTACTTCTCAGTAACAGAGAAGGATGCACTCGAGATGAGCAAGGATGCTGGCGGTCAGGCTGCTGCTGTGTCAAAGTTCCCACCAGTTAAGCTGAAGCTTGCCGATGGCACAATGTACGATCTCGACGGTACTGTGACAAAGATGAGTGGTGTGATCGACGCTGCTACAGGTAGTGTGCAGATGATCGCTCTGTTCCAGAACCCCCAGCGCGTACTTAAGAGCGGTGGTTCGGGCTCTATCATTATCCCTCACACCAGTTCGTCGGCTATCATCATCCCACAGGGTGCTGTGTCAGAGGTACAGAACAAAAAGTTCGTTTACCTGCTGGGTAGCGACAACAAGGTGAAGTACAGCGAGATTCAGGTGGCTCCACAGAACGATGGTATGAACTACATCGTGACTGGCGGACTGAAGACTGGTGACAAGTACGTGACCAATGGTATCACCAAGCTTAGCGACGGTATGGAGATTGTGCCCATCACCCCAGAGCGCTATCAGCAGAAGATAGATGAGCAGGCTAAGGCTATGACATCTGGCGACATCGTAGGAGCTATGAAGTAATTAAGAGTTAAGAATTAAGAGTTAAGAAATAATGACTTTTACGAATTTTATTAAACGCCCAGTGCTGTCGACGGTGATATCTATTGTCATCGTGCTGCTGGGCTTTATCGGACTGGTCTCGCTTCCTATCGAGCAGTATCCGAATATTGCGCCGCCTAACATCGTGGTGATAGGTAGCTACCCAGGTGCCGATGCACAGACGGTGAAGAATGCCGTTGTGACTCCGCTTGAGGAGAGTATCAACGGTGTAGAAGGAATGGACTATATCACCAGTACCGCATCACCTGGTTCGGCTATGATTCAGGTTATGTTCCGTCAGGGACTGAATCCTGATATGTGTGCTGTGAACGTTCAGAACCGTGTGAGTCAGGCTCAGGCCCTGCTGCCTTCCGAGGTTAACCAGATTGGTGTGCGCGTAGTAAAGCGCCAGTCGTCACAGGTACTGATGTATTCACTGACATCCGACGGTCGTTACGACGATGAGTTCCTGACAAACTATAATGCCATCAACATCGTGCCTGCGCTGAAGCGTATCGAGGGCGTGGGTGATGCTTCGGGATTCAGCTCGAAGACCTACGCTATGCGTATATGGCTGAAGCCAGATGTGATGAAGCAGCACAGCTTGATTCCATCGGACATTACAGCTGCCCTGGCTGAGCAGAATATCGAGGCTGCACCAGGTAAGTTTGGTGAGCAGGCTAAAAATGTGGCTTACGAGTACTCGATGCGTTATACAGGACGTTTCCGTACAGCTGAGGAGTTTGGTGACATTATCATAAAGAGTGATGCCAACGGACAGACACTGAAGCTGAAGGATCTGGCCAGGATTGAGCTGGGTGGTGAAGGCTACTCGGTATCGATGAAGAACAATGGTGTACCATCGGTAATGACAATGATACAGCAGGTGGCCGGATCAAATGCTAACGAAATTGCAAAGCAGGTTAAAGCCGAGCTTGAGTCGCAGAAGAAACTGATGCCACCAGGCATGGAGGTAAAGATCAACTACGATGTTACAGAGTTCCTGTATGCCTCAATCGAGGAGGTAGTATTCACCCTCTTTATGACGCTGGCGCTGGTGTTCCTGGTAGTGTACATCTTCCTGCAGGATATGCGTTCGACACTTATCCCGCTGATTGCCGTGCCTGTATCGCTGATTGGTACGTTCTTCTTCCTGAACGTGATGGGATTCTCGATCAACCTGCTGGTACTTTCGGCACTTCTGCTGGCTATTGCCATCGTGGTGGATGATGCCATCGTGGTGGTCGAGGCTGTGCACGCTAAGTTGGATCAAGGTTACAAGAGTTCGCTTACTGCATCAATCGATGCGATGAACGAGATTTCGGGTGCTATCATATCTATCACACTGGTGATGGCTGCTGTGTTCGTACCTGTATCATTCATCGGCGGAACATCTGGTACATTCTATCGCGAGTTCGGTGTAACCATGGCTATTAGCATTATCATCTCGGCTGTTAACGCCCTGACGCTGTCGCCTGCACTGTGTGCTGTGTTCCTGAAACCTCACGATAAGGACGGACACGAGAAGAAAATGAGTCGCGTAGACCGTTTCCATCAGTCGTTCAACGTAGCTTTCGAGACCACTACGGCCAAATATAAGACAATACTTGAGAAACTGGTACGCAAGCCTCTTGCTATCATTGCTACAGTGGTAGTAGGTATTGTAGTATTGGCTGTAACATTTGTTACCACCAAGACAGGTCTGGTGCCCGATGAGGATACTGGTACACTGTTCTGTACTATCTCTATGCCTCCTGCTACATCAGAGGCTCGTACCCGTCAGGTAGTGCTGCAGGTTGATTCTATCTTGTCGCAGATGCCTGCTATCAAGAACCGTGAGATGGTGCAGGGTTACAACTTCATCGCTGGAGCTGGATCAGACCAGGGTACATTCATTATCAAGCTGAAGCCATTCGCAGAACGTCAGAAGGGATTCTGGTGGAAGCTCTCTGGACTGTGGCAGGGTGATGGTATCTATCGCTTCTTTATCAGTCCATACGATGCAACAGGTGTGATAGCCCAGATATTCATCAAGACTGCCCACATCAAGGATGCACAGATTCTGGCATTCTCGCCCCCAATGATTCCTGGATTCTCTGCCAACAGTGGTATCTCGCTGGTAATGCAGGACCGCACTGGTGGCGACCTGAACAAGTTCTTTGGTATCGTGAAGGAGTTCCTGGGCGAGCTGAACAAGCGTCCAGAGTTCCAGACGGCTCAGACATCATACAATCCTAACTATCCACAGTATATGGTACACGTGGATGTGGCTAAGTGTAAGCAGAGTGGTATATCGCCTACACTGGTACTGAGCACACTGCAGGGATACTTTGGTGGACTGTATGGTTCAAACTTCAACTCGTTTGGTAAGCTTTATAAGGTTATGATTCAGGGTTCGCCCGAGACACGTATGACACCAGAGTCGCTTAATAGTATATATGTACGCACGCCCGCGGGAATGTCGCCTATCAAGGAGTTCTGTAATCTTGAGCGCGTATATGGTCCGTTGAATATCAACCGCTTCAACCTGTTTACATCTATCAACGTAACGGGTACTGTGGCTAACGGATATTCTACTGGTGATGCCCTGAAGGCTATCGACGAGGTGGGCAAGCAGGTATTGCCTACAGGTTATACCTACGACTACTCAGGTCTGACACGTGAGGAGGCTAAGGCTTCGAACACCACAGGTATCATCTTTGTGCTGTGTTTCATCTTCATCTACCTCATTCTGTCTGCACAGTACGAGTCGTACATTCTGCCGCTGTCGGTAGTGCTCTCTGTTCCATTCGGACTGGCAGGTTGCTTCTTGTTCACCAATATCTTTGGTCATTCCAACGATATCTACATGCAGATCTCGCTGATTATGCTGATTGGTCTGTTGGCTAAGAATGCCATCCTTATCGTACAGTTCGCACTTGAGCGCCGCCAGACGGGTATGGCTATCACGTGGTCGGCTGTGCTTGGAGCTGCTGCCCGTCTGCGTCCTATCCTTATGACATCTCTGGCTATGGTTATCGGACTGCTGCCAATGATGTTTGCCAGCGGTGTTGGTAAGAATGGTAACCAGACGCTGGGTGCTGCTGCCGTAGGTGGTATGCTTATTGGTACTATCCTGCAGCTGTTCGTTGTGCCCACACTGTTTGTTATCTTCCAGTCTATCCAGGAGAAGATCAGTCCGCTGAAGTTCGAGGATGAGGAGAATACAGAGGTGGCTGCCGAGCTGGCTCAGTATGCACATAAAAAACCTGTAGATTATGAACTTGAGAAGTAATATGAAGAAACTGATGATATTTATGTCCGCAGCCTTGCTGCTGTCGAGCTGCGGACTCTATAACAAATACGAGCGCCCTGAGGTAGATACCAAGGGATTGGTTCGCGACACTCAGTCACTGACTGACACCCTTGCCGTACAGGATACTACATCTTTCGGCAATATGCCTTGGCGCAGTGTCTTTACCGATCCACAGCTGCAGGCTCTTATCCAGCAGGGTCTTGATAATAATCCTGACCTGCTGAATGCTGCCCTCAATGTGCAGATGGTTAACGAGGCTCTCAAGATAGCCAAGTTGGCCTTCCTGCCATCGGTAGGCATTAATGCACAGGGTACACTCAGCTCGTTTGACGGTGCTGCTGCAACAAAGGCATATACACTGCCTGTTTCAGCTAGTTGGAATGTCGACCTGTTTGGCAATCTGCTTAGCGTAAAGCGTTCTGCACAGATGCAGCTGATAGCTACAAAGGACTATCAGACAGTAGTCAAGACCAATGTTATCTCTACTATCGCCAACCTGTATTACACTCTGCTGATGATCGATCGTCAGATGGAGATTGTGACAGATATGGAGCAGTTGACAAAGGAGACTTGGGAGAAGATGCAGTTTATGCACGAGAATCGTGCTGGTTATCGCTCTACTGCTGTTCAGAGCGCTGAGGCTGCTTACTATCAGGTGCAGAGTCAGCGTGTAGACCTGCAGCGCCAGATGCGCGAGACTGAGAATTCGCTCTCGCTTCTGCTTGGTCAGCCTGGTCAGGCTATCCCTCGAGGCAAGTTTGCTGGTCAGAGTCTGCCTACAGAGTTTTCTACTGGCGTAGGAATCCAGATGCTGGCCAACCGTGCTGATGTTCACTCTTACGAGATGGCTTTGGCTCAGTGCTTCTACGATGTAGAGACTGCACGCAGCCGATTCTATCCTAGCATAACCATCACTGGTACTGCTGCATTTACCAATAATAGTGGAATGGTTAATCCTGGCAAGTGGTTGATGTCAGCTGTTGGTTCGCTGGTTCAGCCCATCTTCCAGCACGGACAGATTGTGGCTGGTCTCAAGGTGGCTAAGATGCAGTATGAGCAGGCTTACAATAACTGGCAGAACTCTATCTACAAGGCTGGTAATGAGGTGTCGAACGCTCTTGTAGCTTACAACTCTTACAATGAGAAGGCTGAACTCGACGGCAAGCGTGTAGAGGTTCTGAAGAAGAATGTTGAAGACACCAAGAAGTTGATGGAGTCATCTACCAACACCACTTATCTTGAGGTTATCACCGCTCAGAGCAATCTGCTGAATGCCGAGATAAACGAGGTAACAGACCAGCTCTCAAAGATGCAGGCTGTAGTAAGTTTGTACCAAGCCTTAGGTGGAGGTGCCAAGTAAATTAAGAGTTAAGAATTAAGAATTAAGAGTTATGGCAAGCGAAATATCCCCCAAAGCCGAGATTAGCCCAAAGGCCAAGATTGGCGACAACTGTAAGATATTCCCCTTTGTGTATATCGAGGACGATGTGGTGATAGGTGATAACTGTATCATCTTCCCATTCGTTAGCATCTGCGACGGCTCGCGCATCGGCAATAACAACAAGATTCATCAGGGAAGTGTGATTGCAGCCCTGCCTCAGGACTTTAACTTCCGCGGTGCTAAGTCGTACGTAGAGATTGGTAATAACAATGTTATCCGCGAGAACGTGGTTATTAACCGTGGCACACAAAAGGATGGCGTTACCAAGATTGGTAATCACAACTTCCTGCTTGAGGGTACCCACATCAGTCATGATACTGTGGTAGGTACCAACTGTGTGTTCGGCTACGGCACCAAGATTGCTGGTGATTGCGAGATCGGCAATGGCGTTATCTTCTCATCAGGTGCCATCCAGAATGCCAATACCCGTGCTGGCGACCTCTCGCTGATACAGGCTGGTTGCACATTCTCTCACGATGTGCCTCCATACGTTATCGCTGGCGGTAGTCCCATGGAGTATGGCGGACCAAACACCACAATGATGAACTATGCCGAGATAGATCCAAAGGTTCAGAAGCATATTGCTAATGCATATCGACTGCTGTTCAATGGTAAGACGAGTGTGTTTGATGTTGTTAATCAGATTAAGGACCAGGTTCCTGATAGTCCTGAAATCAGAAATATCATCAAGTTCCTCGAGAATAGTAAGCGAGGTATCATGTGTAAGTAAATATAAATCCCCAGCCGAAAAGGTTGGGGATTTGTATTTGTTCGATTTAATAAGATGCTGTGCAGGGGATGCCTGCTGCGATGACTCTGTCGCGGATGGTGTCGAGCTGTTCGTGCGTGGCTTTTTGCAGACCTTGGGCTGGTGTTTCGCGGTCGATGGTGTAGATCATCACCATCTGCGGAGCTATCTGCTCTACGGCCTCTAGCCATGGGGCTACATATTCCTCGCCTGTGTTATCAACTGATTCACCCTTACATTCGCCACGCATAAACATTGTCTGGATGATTACGTGTCCATGGAATGCCTTTAGTCGTTCGATGATAGCTTCAACGTCGTAAGTGCCATTAGGATGGTCTACCTTATTAATATATATTGGGTCGACGGTGTCGAGTTTCAGGATGTTGTTGTCTACCTTTATCAGAGCATCGTGCACCTGGGGGCGATGAATCATCGTGGAGTTGCTGAGTACAGACACCTTGGCGCTTGGGCAATACTGGTTGCGCAGGCGGATGGTATCATCGATAATCTCGGCAAAGTGTGGATGGCAAGTTGGTTCGCCATTGCCGGCAAAGGTAAGTACATCAGGCAACAGGCCCTCTGATGCCATCTGCTTAAGTTTCTCTTCCAACTTCTGTGCAACCTCCTGTCGTGTGGGCATAGGCAGGGTGGGGCGATGATCCTCGTTGAATCCGCACTCACAATATATGCAGTCAAAACTACAAACCTTGCCATCGGCTGGCAAAAGGTTGATTCCGAGCGATATACCAAGTCGGCGACTATGAACAGGCCCGAAAATTGGCGATGGATAAATAATTGTACTCATATCGGGTGCAAAGGTACGCTTTTTGTGAGATAAAAAGAACAAAAGAAACAAAAAAATGTATGTTCTTATGTGCTTATGTCTAAATTTTTGTGTATCTTTGCAGCCGAATTCGAATTTTTACGTACGTAAATTAATGAAAAGACGAAAAAAATATGCTGGCAACCGTCGCGGTGTGCAGTTGGTTACACTTTGCATTAGTACTGCGATGGTGCTGGTTTTGTTAGGGCTGGTTGTATTGTCAGTACAGACTAGCCGTAATCTGTCGCAGTGGGTTAAGGAGAACCTTACTGTGACGGTGATGCTGAGCGATGATGTAAGTGTGAACGGCGCAAAACTATTGTGTCGCGACTTGTATCATCGTCCTTACTCTCGTAATATTGATTATATCAGCAAGGATCAGGCTCTGAAAGAGCAGAGCGAGGCTATGGGCTCTGACCCATCAGAGTTCCTGGGTGTAAATCCGTTCCCAGCTACACTCGAACTGCAGTTGCATTCTGACTATGCTAACCGCGACTCGCTGAAATGGATTGCAAAGGAACTGCAGAAGAATCCTAAGGTGACTGATGTGGCTTATCAGGTGGACCTGATGGATAGCGTTAATCGTAATCTTACAAAGGTTAACCTGCTGTTGTTGGCCCTGGCAGTACTGCTTACGTTTGTGTCGTTCTCGCTGATTAATAATACGGTGAGACTGAGTGTGTACTCACGTCGTTTCCTGATACACACAATGAAACTGGTAGGTGCATCGTGGGCATTTATCCGCAAGCCGTTTATGCGTCAAGCCCTGATGGTTGGCGTGGTTGCTGCAATCGTAGCCATTGTCGCGCTTGGTGGTCTGGTATATGGATTATACTATTACGAGCCCAACATCCTGACGGTGATAACATGGCGTGAACTAACAATCACTGGTGTGGCAGTATTGCTGTTTGGTATCATTATCACAGCCACCTGCTCGTATATCTCTGTGAATAAGTTCCTCCGCATGTCGGCAGGAGAGCTGTATAAGATTTAATTGATAATTGAGAATTGATAATTGACAATTATAATGGATAAAAAGAATTTTGCATTCGACAAGACCAACTACATATTGTTGGCAGTCAGTATGGCTATTGTGGTGATAGGATTCCTGCTGATGGTAGGTCCAAACTCGACGGATACCGTGTTTGAGGCAGATATCTTCAGTGCTCGCCGAATCAAGGTTGCACCTGTGGTATGTCTGTTCGGATTTGTGTCGATGATTTATGCTGTAGTAAGAAAACCAAAAGATTTAGATTAAGATATGGATTGGATTCAGACGATTATTATTTCTATTGTAGAGGGATTGACAGAGTTTTTGCCTGTTTCATCTACAGGCCACATGATTATAGCACAGAACCTGTTGGGTGTACCTCAGGGCGATCCCTTTGTACATGCCTTTACGTTTATTATCCAGTTTGGTGCCATCTTGTCGGTGGTATGTCTGTACTGGAAGCGTTTCTTTGTGTTTGATAATACGCCAGACCCCATGGCCTTTACCTGGTGGCAAAAACTCAGACACAAGTATTACTTCTATTGGTTACTGATTGTAGGTGTGTTTCCTGCAGTGGTTATCGGACTTCTTGCCAAGAAATCAGGCTTGCTCGACTGGCTGCTCGACAGCGTAGAAGTAGTTGCTGTCATGCTGGTTCTGGGTGGTGTGTTCATGCTCTTCTGCGACAGACTGTTTAATAAGGGTAGCGAAGATAATAAGGTTGACGAGCGCCGTGCCTTCATGATTGGTCTTTTCCAGTGTATCTCTGTGATTCCTGGTGTGTCTCGTTCGATGGCTACCATCGTTGGAGGTATGACTCAGGGACTTACTCGCCGTCGTGCTGCCAAGTTCTCATTCTTCCTGGCTGTGCCAACTATGGCTGGAGCTACGCTGCTCGATTTGCTCGACCTGATGAAGGAAGATACAGCGTGGGCCACAAGCCATAACATCACAATGCTTATACTTGGTTGTGTAATTGCGTTTATTGTTGCTCTTCTGGCCATGAAGTGGTTCGTGAACTATATAACCAAATATGGATTCAAAGCTTTTGGTATCTATCGTATTGTGGTAGGTGGCATCATTATTATAATGCTTCTCATGGGGCAGTCACTAGCAATGGTTGATTAATGAATTTCCAGGAAGGAGCATATATATATATCAACAAACCCTATCGCATGTCGAGCTTTGGGGCTCTGGCACATATCAGATATGTGCTGTCAAAACGCCTGCATGTGAAACGTGTGAAAATGGGGCATGCAGGAACGCTTGATCCTCTGGCCACAGGTGTCCTGGTACTCTGTACTGGCAAAGCAACCAAACAGATAGAGGCGCTGCAGCTGCACTCAAAGGAGTATACCGCTACACTGCAGTTGGGAGCTACAACCCCTAGCTATGATCTGGAGCACGAGGTAGACCAGACATACCCCACAGAGCATATCACACGCGAACTGATAGAGCAGACTCTGCCTAAGTTCGTTGGCGACATCATGCAGCGTCCACCTCTGTTTTCTGCATGTAAGGTGGGGGGCGACAGAGCATACGAGTTGGCCCGAAAGGGTAGCGACCACCAGTTGGCTGAGAAACCTGTACATATCGACGAGATAGAACTGGTGGATTTCGACCCTGAAAAGATGCAGTTGAAGATCCGTGTGGGATGTGGTAAAGGCACATATATCCGCTCGCTGGCCCGCGATATTGGCGAGGCTCTTGGTAGCGGAGCACACCTCACAGCACTATGTCGCACTCGTGTAGGCGATGTCCGACTGGAGGATTGTCTTACGTTCGATGAATTCCCAGCCTGGCTGGAAGATAAATTAAACATTCTTGGCGAGCCAAGCGGCAAAGCCGAGCGAAAGATTAATGATTAAACATTAAAATATGAAGTTATCACAGTTTAAGTTTAAGTTGCCTGAAGAGCAGATTGCACTTGAGCCTCCTTATCATCGCGATGAGTGCAAACTGATGGTGTTGCATCGCAAGAGCCAGAATATTGAGTCTGGTCTCGACTTCCGCAATATTCTCGACTATTTCGACGAGGATGATGCTTTTATTTTTAATGATACCAAGGTGTTCCCTGCTCGTCTGTACGGAACAAAGGAGAAGACTGATGCTAAGATTGAGGTCTTCCTGCTGCGTGAGTTGAATGCCGATCAGCGTCTTTGGGACGTGCTGGTAGAGCCCGCTCGTAAGATCCGTATCGGAAACAAGCTTTTCTTCGAGGACGACGGTCCTATGGTGGCTGAGGTTATCGACAATACCACAAGCCGCGGACGTACGCTGCGATTCTTGTATGACTGTCCTCACGATGAGTTTAAGCGTGAACTGTATGCACTTGGTGCAGCTCCACTGCCACGCTATATCATCGACAAGCGCGAAGCTACTGAAGAGGATATGGACAACTTCCAGACCATCTATGCTAAGAATGAGGGTGCTGTTACAGCTCCAGCTACTGGTCTTCACTTCAGTCGCGAGCTGATGAAGCGCATGGAGATTAAGGGTATTAACTTTGCCTATATCACACTGCATTGCGGACTTGGCAACTTCGATGCTATCGAGGTTGAAGACCTGACCAAGCACAAGATGTCAAGCGAGCAGATGTTCATTCCTAAGGAAGCCTGCGACATTGTGAACAAGGCTAAGGAGGAGGGCCGTCGTGTTTGCTGCGTAGGTGTCAGCACAGCTCGTGCCACTGAGTCGGCTGTAGGTACAGACGGTATGCTTAAGGAGTTTGAGGGTTGGACTAATAAGTTCATCTTCCCACCATACGAGTTTGGTTTGAGCAATGCTCTTATCGGAAACTTCTATCACCCAGAGTCGCCAATGATGATGACTGAGGCTTCGTTTGCTGGTTTCGATCTGCTTTACGAGGGCTATCAGCGTGCTCTTAAGGAGGGTTATAAGTTTGGCTGCTACGGCGATGCAATGTTGATACTGGACGATTGATAGTTGATAGTTGACAGTTGATAGTTGACAGTTGATAGTTGACAGTTGATAGTTGATAGTTGATAGTTGACAGTTGATGCATAAAGTATATTTGTCACTAGGTAGTAACCTGGGCCACAAGGAAGAAAATATCCGTAAGGCTATAGAGCTAATCGGCTTGAGAGTAGGACTGGTTGTGCGCCAGTCCTCTCTTATTTCGACCGAACCTTGGGGCTTCGAGTCGGATAACCAGTTTGTCAATGCTGCTGTGCTTTGCCATACTGAGTTGTCGCCACGCGAGGTGCTGCGTGCCACCCAGAAGATAGAGCGCGAGATGGGACGTAAACACAAATCGGTAGGGGGAAATTATGCAGACAGGATCATCGATATAGACATTCTGCTATACGATGAATTGAGGGTGGATGAACCCGACTTGCAGATTCCCCACCCTCTGATGTTGAAGCGTGAATTTGTGATGAGACCGCTTCGCGAAATAAGAGATTGAATTGATGTTATTTTAGAATTTGTAATCCAAACCTACGCCAATCACGTGATTGGTGCGGCTGTAGGTTTCAAGGCCATAGCTAGTTTGCTTGTTATAGTCGCTGTAGAGTGTGCAGAAGTAGCTCACGTTCAGGCGCATCTTGTCGCTGATGTTCCAAGCACCACCACAACCTACGCTGTAGCTGTCGCAAGCGAATGAGGTGTTCGACTGATAGCCGTCAGACAGACCATAGTCAGTGCGCTGTCCACCACAGCTTACTGTGAACTTGTCGTTGATGTCCCACTCTACACCAGCCAGGATTTCGTGTGTGCCATGAGTTAGTTCGTCCTGACGATTGTTTGCCATCTGGGCGTTCTTGTCATCGAAGAAGTGGTACTCCAGAGCAGCACGCAGATTCTTGTTGAACTCATAGCCTGCAGCAACAGAAAGCAGTGCGGGCATATCGTAGCGTGTCTTGGCGCCGTCCTCGTATGGTGCGGTGTAGCCGCCTAACGAATTTGTAACCGTGGTGCGGATGTTCTGTGCCATCGCAACAGCAGTCTCAGCTGGCAGAGCGCCTGCTGCAACCAGATTTGCCAATGGTGCCTCAACTAGTGTAGCGGTGTTTAAGTTGGCGTTCAGACTGTTTGTCTCGTTCTTGGTCTCAATCTTTGTGCGGAACTCATAGCGAGCGCTCAGTGTGAGTGGACCTTTGTGGAATGCCACACTAACCAGTGGCGTAAATCCCCACCCCTTCTGGTCTACATCCAGCGAAAGATTTGCCAGCTCGCCCAGTGATGACTGTGCAGCCTTTACGTGGCCGCGATAGTAGCCGTCATAGTAGTTGGCACGGATACCTACAGCTGCTGAGAGACAATCTACAATCTTATAGGTGAAGTTCAGCTGTCCACCATAGATGTACTGCTTGCCCTTCATCTCAGCGTCGTACTGGTCGGGTGTTACCACAGGTGTAACACCTGTCGCATCGTGTAATCCTTGTGTCAGCGAGGTTATTGTACCTCCCAACAGAGCATTGAACATGGGCACACCCTCATTGTATTCTACGAAACCACCGCTGCCCACGATACCAATCATGGTCGACAGGGCCCAGCGATCCTTCTTATACGAAGCAAACAGTGCAGGAACTACTGGTGCTGAGGCTTTGCCCTCGTAGGTGTGACTACCTGCGGTTGTGTTCAGCTCGATGTTACGATACTGCCAGGGCTTCTGGAAGTTCAGCGAGAACTGGAATCCTTCGTGTCCCCATGCCAGTCCGGCTGGGTTGCTGTAAGCAGCATCGATCTCAGTTGATGCACCGCGTGCGAACATGCGGTCGAAAGCTATGTGATAATTTGTGTTGGTCATCAGTCCACCAGCGTGGACGGTAGCTGTTGTGGCTAGTGCCAGAAGAGCCGAAATAATTAATTTTCTCGTCATTTTCTTAAGATTCTAATGAAATTCGGCTGCAAAGGTAGCAAAAAATCATGATAGAAACGAAAAAATGACGAGAAAAAATCAGAAATAGAACAATTTTATTGATTTGTCTTTTCTTTAAACCTATCCATAAGCCATTGTTTCTGCTCAGGAATGGTCATATTGCTGTTGTCCAGTTCTATAGCGTCGTCGGCCTTGCGCAGCGGACTTACCTCGCGATGAGAGTCGATATAGTCGCGCTCTTCTACGTTCTTCAGGATATCGTCGAAGTCAGCAGGCATACCCTTAGCCTTCAGTTCGTCGTAGCGGCGCTGTGCGCGAACCTGTGCCGATGCCGTAACAAAAATCTTAAGTTCAGCGTCTGGAAATACTGTTGTACCTATATCGCGACCATCCATCACCACGCCCTTGTCCTTGCCCATCTGTTGCTGCTGGGCCACCATAGCTGTGCGAACAAATGGTACTGCTGCGATAGGACTTACGTGGCTGCTCACCTCGAGCGAACGTATCTCCTTCTCCACGCACTCATTATTAAGATAGGTGTCAGGGCGACCAGTCTCAGCGTTAAACTTGAATGAGATGTTTATCTGCGGCATCTGCTGTTCCAGTTCAGCGGTCTTCACGCTTCCGTCCTCATTAAACAGGTTGTGGCGCAGGGCGTAGAGTGTCACGCTGCGATACATGGCGCCAGTGTCTACGTATACATAGCCCACCTCGCGGGCCAGGTCCTTGGCCATCGTGCTTTTTCCGCACGAGCTGTGGCCATCGATTGCAATTGTTATTTTCTTCATAATGTGTATGATATATTAATCAGTAGTGATGATGTGCTTACGTGATATTTGCCCCAGCCCAGGTGTAGCTTGAATCGCTGCAGCGACAATCCTGCTCCCAGCGATAGTCCAGCACCATGAGCCGATGAACCCTCGCTGTCGCTTATCTTCATCTCGTTGGCCCTTCTGAAGTTATATCCTGCGGCCAGATAGATGTTGTCGCTCAATATCAGGTCGGCACCTATTGCCAGATGCCGTCCTATACCTTCATCCCAGTTGGTCAGTCGGCTCAGTGTGGCGTGAAATCGCAGAGGCGAGTTCAGCAGTCGTTTGCTCACGCCAAGCTGCAGGTCAAAAGGTATGCTCTCAAACTCATCGTCGTAAGCCTTTATCTGTCCTCCCAGATTGCGTGCCACGGCCGATATGCTCCACCCCCTGGCGGCATCAAGATAGTTCAGGCCCAGATCCACCCCTACAGCCAGCGAGTTGTAATCGGCAATGGTCGATGTGATGAATTTTGCCGTTATACCACCGCTGATATGGTTAGTCAGTTCGTAGGCCAGCGTTCCTCCGATAGCAATGTCGCGAGCAGAGAAGTTGCCCATATCCTCGTTGTATACATTTGTCTGCTTAATCTTCCCGTAGTCCATCAGTTGGGCCGATACGCCCCACGACGCCCTTTCGCCTGTGAGTTTTACGAACGATGCACTAACATTCTTGGCACCCTCCATATAGGTCATGTAGTTCAGGTTTATCGTTTTGTCGCTCACGCCGCTGATAAGTGCAGGGTTATGAAATATCAGCGATGCATCGTCGTTGGTCAGAGTGATGTTCTCGCCACCTAATGCTGCCACATGAGCACTTACCGGCAACCTCAGGAAGTTGTAGGCAGTCTCGCTCTCTTGGGCCATGCTGTGCGTGGTCCCGAGGGTAAGTAGGGTGGTTATGATGACATTTCTGATGCTCATTTCTCCTAATTTGGTCGCAAAGATACAACTTTTTCTGGAAAAGAAAGGTAATTGAGTGAAAAAATAAACAAATGAGGCCCGCATTACGAGCCTCATTCTTACGTTACGCGCCTACGCACGATGTGGCGCCCAGTGCCGTCAGTATCGCCGATGCAATCGATGCGATGAGCTGAATCACGAATTTTACTGTTTCCTTCTTAGTCATAATGGTTAAGGTTTAAATGGTTAATAACTATCCCCCTTCTTGTCATCTCGATCCCCCCCTTCTTGTCATCTCGAGCGTAGTCGAGAGATCTCTCCACGCGCTACGCTTGGTCGAGATGACAGGGGGAGACGCTACGCTTAGTCGAGATGACATGGGGGCTTCGCTTAATCGTAGGTTACGTCGTCATCATCGCCGCCGCCACCGCCGGTGTTTCCACCGCCTGAGGTATTACCACCTCCGCTGGTGTTGCCACCCTGGTTCTGACTGCTACCACCCTGATTCTGGTTCTGGTCGCCATTCTGATTCTCGCTGTCCTCGATGTCGCCGCTGTCGCCAGAGGTCACACGCTTCAGCACTTTGCCATCCTCGTCCAGACAGGTAATCTGGATTGAGGTATTCTTCAGCTCGTCCTTCACCTCAGTGTTAGGAGTGAAGATGATACGACGAACGCTGATCAGACCAGTCTTTACATCCTCCAGACTCTCTACTGCCTTACTGCGCACTCCGAATCGCATGGTTCCCAGACCTGGCAGGGGAACGCTATGACCCTCAGTGGCCCACGTGCGAATCACCTCGCCTGCGGCATCCCAAGCCGCCTTGATTACACCTGCAGAGATTCCGCTGTGGGTTGCAGCC
>CACWMK010000020.1 GCA_902761905.1 uncultured Prevotellaceae bacterium | reverse complement strand
GCACGCTTGAATGCGCGTGCAAAACGTTGACCTTTTCTCATAACTCTTTTTAACTTTTAAGAAGCTGGGCAGGAGTCAACGTATTTCAGGCTAAGACATTGTAAGACAGTAAGTTCGGTTAAGTAATACTTACTATTGATTAATCTGATTTGCAGACTTTTGCAGGGCCGCAGTGCTTAAAACACTATGTTTTAGGTATTGCGCGCTTCAATTATTCGCCGTACCTTTGTACCCAAAATCAATAATAAACAATTATGGGATTATTAAAATCATTTTTCAGTCAGTGTGCGCGACCTGAGGGGGCTCTGGGACGCGTAATGCTAAGATTCATGAATTATACACATGGTCCGCTAACCAACTGGGGATTAAAACTCGTGGATATCCAAGACGGTTGGACTATGCTTGATGTGGGCTGTGGTGGAGGTTTTACCATTCGCCGACTGCTCAAACAGAGTGAAGATGCGCAGGTATATGGCATCGACATCTCTGAAGAGAGTGTGGCGAAAGCCAAAAAAGTAAACGCTGAGGTACTAGACAAGCAAGTCTTTGTGACTCAGGGCTCTGCCGAGAAGTTACCTTACGACGATGAGAAATTCGACCTTGTGACAGCTGTAGAAACTGTTTACTTCTGGCCCAATCTGCCTGGCTGTCTGCAAGAGGTGCGTCGAGTTCTGAAGCCCGGTGGTAAGTTCGCCATCTTGGTTGAGGTGGTAGATAGCGATTCTAAATGGACCAGCGTAGTTGAGGGAATGACAGCCTATTCGCCACAGGATCTGAAGAAATTACTCGACGATGCAGGTTTTACCCAGACAGAAATCCACCGCAAGAAACCAACTTACGCAACTATCCTAGGTTGCAAATAAACATTAAATCCCATGGCTAATTTACACTGCTATGGGATTTTTTTGTATTTTTGCAATTAGTATGACAACGACATTAATCATAGGACTGCTGATACCGCTGCTGGGCACAATGCTCGGCTCGGGCTTTGTGTTTTTTATGCGCGACGAAATGTCGCCGAGATTGCAGAAGACTCTGTTGGGTTTTGCATCGGGTGTGATGGTGGCTGCATCGGTATGGTCGCTACTCATCCCGGCGATGGAGATGCAGGCCGACAACGGCAAGTGGAGCGTGCTGCCAGCCGCAGTAGGATTTCTGCTGGGTATGGGATTTCTGCTGCTTATCGACGAACTTACGCCACACCTGCATATAGGTACAGATAAGCCCGAGGGTTTGCGCTCAAAGCTGTCGAAGACTGCTATGCTGGCGCTGGCCGTAACCATCCACAACCTTCCCGAAGGAATGGCCGTTGGCGTGGTGTTTGCCGGAGCCGATAGCGGCGCGGGGAACATATCGCTAGCCAGTGCGCTGGCTGTAGCTGTGGGTATCGCCATACAGAATGTGCCCGAAGGCGCCATCATCTCTATGCCGATGCGTGCAGCTGGTAATAGCCGTTGGCGTTCGTTCTTCATAGGTTCGCTCAGTGGAGCCGTAGAACCTGTGGGAGCCCTTGCAGTGTTGTTGCTTGCATCTATGATAATGCCTGTGCTGCCATATATGCTGGCATTTGCCGCAGGCGCCATGTTCTACGTTGTAGTAGAAGAACTTATCCCCGAGGCATCGAGCGGCAAGCACAGCAACCTTAGCACCATCGGTTTCGCCATCGGCTTTGTACTGATGATGATACTGGATGTGGTGATGGGATGACCTAAAGTCTCACACCAAGCGAAATGCGTGCGTAGGCATCGTAGATGTTAATCTTACATTGGTCTTTCTTAAAGAAGAAATTGTTGAACTGCGCCTGAGCGCCAATAAAGTAATCGCTCCAGTTGTAGGCTATGCCTAGACGCAGGTCGAGGTTGAATCGGAGCAAGCTGTAAGTGGTCTCTGAACCAGTTTCCCAACTGTCAACTCCATCGTACCACGAAGTGTCACTATCCTCATCAGGAATGGGCCTGTGCGTCTTCCCGTTGGCCCAGGTGTGTGTGTCGGGGTTCCATGTTCCGTAGTCGTCAGTAGGCCCGGTAGCCTCTACCAACTCATAGTTGCAGTCGTACTTGTTAACCTTCACGCGATTGTAGAAACTTACGGTTGGCATGGCCATTGCGTTGACAACAAATCCACGGAACGGTACCCAGTTGTAGCCGTAGCCGACACCGATGTTCCCTTGATGTATTACGATGCGGCCCACGCCACTACTAAGGAGTATCAACGATGAGTTTTTGTCGTCGCTCAAATCCATACCCGCCAGATACAAGGTGGCTCCCAAAAGGAATGATCCTGCCGAGCGACGCTGGATGACAGACTGGTTGTAGGCCGCTGCCTGTGAGTAGCGTCGGCCGTTGAACACGTAATAGCCGTTAAGATAGAGTGACGTAATGTTTACGGGAGCCAGTAGTCGGGCATCACCATTCATAGGTATTACCTTGCCGTTATCGTAGATGGTTGAGGTGAAAGTACCTTCGGTAACATCAAAACTACGCAGACGGAGGTTGGCTCCATACTTAGCGCCGGTGGTGCTGAAAGATAGCGTAGTTCCCTTCTTTTTGCCAAGACTCTTGGCCACAGCTAAGCCAGTACCACGATATCCAGCCCACACACCAATCGAAGGCGACATAGGTGGCTCGAAGCACATATTCCATTCGGCACCTTCACCTGCCGACGGGTCGCCTAAACTGTTGCTGTAGTCCACGACGAACACGCTTTCCTTATAGCGCAATACCACTCTCCAAGGCTTCTTGGGCACCTCGATGTAGTTCGGATCAACCTTTGCCCTTGCTTTTTCATCTAAGTATTGCTGCACCTGATTAAGTCGCTGCATCAGTGTAGGCTTGCTTTGCTGTGTGTTTACGCTGTCTGTGGTAGCTGGTTCCTGCGCTGCTACATTCATAGATAACAGCAGACCTAAGATTGTAATTTTTCCTATCTTATTCATAGGCTATTCGTAATATTTATATTCGTTTTGTGGCAAAGATAGGATATTTTTTTGAAATGTCCAAGATTAATTAAAAAAATCTACTGAATACGACAGAAAATAAAGGGGCTTACCATCACGGCAAGCCCGATTAAACAACTAAACAAATACTTTTTTATAATAGACAATAAACTTGGTTAAAGTGAAGGTGTGATGGCCGACAGCCATGCATCGATACGAGTGTCGGTCTTGTCGTCCTCGTTGATGTCGTCGAGTGGCAGTCCGATAAACTTGCCATCGATTACGGCTTCTGAGTCATCAAAAGTATAACCATCGGTCTCAACCTGGCCGATAAATTTAGCTCCGCTATCCTTGATGCCATTGTAGAGTTCGCCCATACCACCCACGAATGTGTCGCTATAGGTAGAGCAGTCGCCACAACCAAAGATAGCAATGGTTTTGCCGTTCAGATCGGCACCCTTCAGTGTGTTCAGTCCGTCGTACCAGTCGTCCTGCAGTTCGCCTGCACCCCATGTAGAAGTGCCAAGAATAAGATTCTCGTTGGCGGCAACTACATCGGCCGAAAGATCCTGAACGTTTAGGGCGTCGCAGCCCAGTTTTGAGGCAATCTTTTCTGCGATAGCCTCGCATGTTCCTGTTGAGGAACCATAAATCACAATTGTTGTTTCCATTTTTAATGTTTTATCTTAATGACTAATTCTTGTTGATACAATTTTCGCATTTGCACTCGCCTTTACATTCGCCTTTACGCTTGCAGTATCGCTCGCACTGTGCGCAGATGTCGTAGCCAAGCATGGCTCCCAATATAAAATCCTCCTCAGGTGTGAGTTGGTTGAGCGGACGGGTAACTATCAGCCTGATGGCTTCCAGGCACTCGCGCTTGCCAAAATACACATTCAGGTTCTGGCGTCCGGCTGGCTGCAGCACGTATGGTATGCCTTGGCTCTCCAGTCGCTCTATGGTCTGATCACCATATTTCTTATTACAGGTAAACAGCACCATCTGGCGCACACCTTTCTGCAGTTCGTAGATGTGGTTCATCAGTACTTTGAGCAATGCTCGAGCCTGCTCACACTCGGCAGGGCTCAAGCAAGCTTGGCTCTGCACTCGCTTAATCGCAGCCTTGACTTCAGTAGGAATTCTCTTGCTTGTCGTTGTCATATCTTTATTTTAAATTTAGGTGACAAGGGCAGTGCAAACCGAACGCAGAGAGCTTGCTCTATGCTGAGGTGCAGCCTGTCCTCGCAGCGGGATTTTGAATCCCGGTGCAAAGGTACGGCGAAAAATTTAGGTGCGCAATACCTAAAACATAGTGTTTTAAGCACTGCGCACCTAGTTTGCGCTACTATTGCGATTAATCATTTGTAGGTATCAGCTGCTTTACCGGGAAGGTGAAATAGGTGTCGGGGAATGGTTCGTCCTTCAGTGTAAAGTGCCACCACTCGCTGTCGAGCGGCTTGAATCCGTGAGCAAGCATGGCCTTGCGCAGAATCATACGGTTCTTAAACTGCTGCTCGGTGATGCTGCGGCCCTGTGGGCTCTTGCTATTATCTCCCGTGTACTCGCCTGTCTCGGGATTGCCGCAGAAGTCGGGATGACTCTCAGGTCCGAACCAGTCGAACGTTCCACCCATATCCAGTTCCTTCTCGGTGGTCATGTCAAAGAGCGTCAGATCAACGGTAGAACCACGTGTGTGGCCGCTCTTCTCGTAGATGTATTCCTGCTCAAACAGTACGCTCTTGTCAAGGTCGGGATAGAAGTAGGTCTTCATCAGCGTGTCGGGCACGTTCTGTGCCCAGCGCACAAAGTGGTCAACACCCATCTGTGGGCGATAGGCATCGTAAATCTTAAGTCGATAGCCCTGCGATTTCACATCGTCGCTCACAGCCCGCAGTGCCTCAGCAGCTTGCTTGGTGAGCAGTGCCGTGGGCTCCAGATAGCCGTCGATACGAGTGCCCACAAAGTTGTATGTACCGAAGTATCGTATCTCAAGTATGGCGTCGGGCACAGCGTCAGTCAGGGTCACAAACTGGCTTGTGTCGTCGGTAGCGCTAACCTTGGGCTTTTCCTTTGTAAAGCATGCCGTAAATACACTTGCGCCGCATATCAGGGTGGCGGCTATCACCCAACGAATCGTCTTTTTCATTGATTTATAGAATTTTTGATTGAATACAGTTTTGCTACCAGTGCACCGCTGATGTTGTGCCATACGCTGAATACGGCGCCGGGGATGGTGGCTAGCGGATAGGCGGCGAAATGCAGTACTGCCAGCGACGATGCCAGGCCCGAGTTCTGCATGCCCACTTCGATGCTCAGCGCCGTGCACTTAGGCTTTTGCAGGCGAAGCAGTCGGCCCACGGTGAATCCGATGGTGAGACCCATCAGATTGTGAATCATCACTACAGCTACTACCAGCAATCCGGCAGTCAACAGTCGGTCGGCATTATGAGCTACGATGATGCCCACCGCCAGCGCTATCACTACTGATGAGAATGCGGGCAGATAGGGCGTTACTCGTTGTGTCATCTTGGGCAGAAACCGCTGGCATAGCAGTCCGCACACTATTGGAGCTATCACCACATATACTATACTCATCAGCATGCCCAATGCGTCGACATCTACCATAGTGCCGGCTAGCGCCCAAATCAGCAGCGGTGTGAGCAGTGGGGCAAGTAGGGTAGAGGCGGCTGTCATACCCACCGACAACGCCAGATCGCCTTTGGCCAGATAGGTTATGACGTTTGATGCCGTGCCGCCCGGGCAACAGCCCACCAAGATTACACCGATGGCTAGCTCCTTGGGCAGTGCGAAAGCCCACGTAAGCCCCAGTGCCAGCAGCGGCATGACCGTAAACTGAGTGAGGCAACCTATCAGTATATCCTTAGGGCGGCTCAACACTATCTTGAAGTCGGCCGGCGACAGCGTCAGTCCCATACCGAACATAATAACGCCCAGCATCGGGTTGATGGCCCACGTGGCTATCCATGAGAACGATTCGGGTACAATAAGCGCCAGCGCTGCTACTATCAGCACCATCGCGCCCATCCATCGTACTATAAAATCACAGTAAGTCAGAATGGCGGTCATCACCCATTGCATAAGTCTTTTCTTAATAGGTATTTTTTGTTCCATAATTATACTGTCTTAGATTATCTGTGGCAAAAATATAAAGAAAAATTGTAACAAACAAGTTTTTCGGGATTTATTTATTTCGGTCCTGTATTGATTTTATGGTAGTCGACTAAGAGTCCTATCAAAACGAGGAATACGGTTGTGCCGTCGGCGTAGAGAAGAGCCTTGATGGGTTTCGTCTCAAGATGAAGCAGGTAATTGCCCAACTCTTGCAGATTTAATACGATGTCAGCGGCTACCCAA
This sequence comes from uncultured Prevotellaceae bacterium, assembly GCA_902761905.1. Classification (GTDB taxonomy): domain Bacteria; phylum Bacteroidota; class Bacteroidia; order Bacteroidales; family Bacteroidaceae; genus Prevotella. Next base: position 43,875 of record CACWMK010000020.1, on the reverse strand, counting down.
TAGCATATACACAAGCGCCAGAATGTTCCCCACCAGCCGTAACCGAACAGTTGGCGATATGTTATCATATAATATAACGGTAATATACACAAGGCATAATAGGTTTGGGAAAGTGTGAAGATTATACCAATGAGAGCAAACAGAGTGGCCATGAATACCTGAATGAAGAAACCCTCGGGAAGCGTGTGCTTGCGGTGCTTTGGGGTATTGCGAAACAATAGCCACGTGGGCAACAGAAATAGGCTACTAGCTGCCATCATGGCCCAACCATGATTCTTATCGGCCCAATTGTGATACAGTTCGAATGAAGATTTTATAGCCCCTTCTTCTGTCACGGAGTTATCGCCGCCTAGCGCTTCAATCATCATCGTGAATACGGCTACTATCAGCAGCATCTTGACAGGTGGAAACGATACCAGGCGCTTGCCGCTGATGTAGTCGCTGATGAGGTAGCCCGGACGCAGCAGCAGCTGAACTATCGAGAAGCACAACGAGCGCGAGTCCATACCCCATATTACCATCAGCCCCTGGCGTACGGAGCGCCAATTGATAGGTCCCACGCCCGACTTCTGTCCACATACTGGGCAGAAATTGGACTGAAACTCTGTACCACAGTTGGCGCAGCGCTCCACGTGGTCGCTATGATCCTGGTAGTGGAATGGGTTTTTCTGCCATTCTCTGAATCGACGGTATAGTGCACTGATTTTCATGATTTTTGCTGCAAAATTACAAAAAAAAATCATTGCAAGGCAAATTTTTGTCATTTTTTGTTTTTTTTGCAAAAACCATTTGGCGGTTTTGTAATTTTTACTTATCTTTGCACACATATACCAACAATTGTTAAAACAATGACCTTATGGTAAAGATGAGATTCTACCTTATATTAATAGCTTTGATTCTCGGCACAGCAGTATCAGGGTTTTCTTCTACATGTCTTGCTGGCAATAAGAACAAGGACGTGATGAAGGAGTGCAAGAAGATTTGTAAGCAGATGAAGGCCGAGGGCTGGCAGGTGTATGGCAAAGCCCAGAAGCTGGAGGATGCTCTTACCAGTTACTATCAGTCGATAGCCGACAGCAATGAAGATGTTGAGACGCTGATAGGTCGTGGATCGGCCAAGGATGCCAAGATGGCAATGTCGAAGGCTCAGCACAACCTTAAGGCGCAATACGCATCGATGCTGAAGTCGAATGTATCGGGTGATGTAAATATGGTAATAGAAAACGAGGCTTCTGGCAATGAAGCAAAAAGCAATGTGGACTTTGACTCGACGTTCGAACAGAATGTGAATCAGCGGATAGGTAAGCTTAAGCCCAATCTGATACTTACCCGACAGACTGCTGACGGGAAGACCGAGGTGAATTTATATTTAATTGTAAAACAATAAAAAAGACTATAAAGAGATGAGATTAAAACTGTTATCTGTTTTCTTGCTTACGAGTGTTTGCGTTCCACTGAGTGTGCACGCCCAGAAGACGGTAGAGGTACACGGTGAATACACTTACGAGGTGGGCGAGAATGATAATATCACATTCAGAGAGGCCAAGCGCAAGTGTCTGGAACTGGCTAGGGCCGAAGCTATTAAGGCCGAATTCGGCGAGTTGATAACATCCGATGTTATCGACTCGAATGTAGAGACCAACGGCGAAGCCACTAGTTCGTTTTTCTGGGAGAATACCGTTGCGATGGCCAAAGGCGACTGGTTGGGCGATACCAAGCCGGCAGAGCTTAATATAGAATATGTAGACAATAAGCTGATATTCAGGGCTGAAGTTTGGGGTACAGCAAGAGAGATAAAACAAGCCAAGGCCGATCTGAAGTGGAAAATACTGAAGATGGGTAACGGCGAAATGGAAGAGACCAACAGATTTTTTGATCGCGAGCGCGTATACCTTAGTTTTCGTGCACCTGCCGATGGCTATGTGGCAGTGTATCTGATTACAGGCGATGACGAGACATCATGTCTGCTCCCATACCCCAAAGACCCATCGGGCAGATTCCAGATTAAAAGAGGTAAAGAGTACGTACTCTTTGATCGCGACGTAGATCCTACGGCATTTAACTACAGACTGAGCACAAAGCATCCGATGGAGGACAACCAGTTTGTGGTGATATTCTCGCCGAACCCATTCACCAAGTGCAATGATATCACCGGCGATGCCAAGCATCCTAACTCGCTGAGTACCTTTGATTTCCAGAAGTGGTTGTTGAGAGCTCAGAGAGCCGACAGTGATATGATAGTAGACAAGCGCTGGGTGAAAATCAGAAAAAGGAGTTCGCAACAAGAATAAAAGATCTAAAACTTTAGTATAATAATCTTAAATTCAATCAGTTATGAAGAGGAAGTTTATTTTTATCATGACCTGTCTCTTTTCTACGGCGGTATTTGCTCAAGTAGAAAATGAAGATGACAAAGTGAGCATTGATTGGAGCGAGGACACTACCGAAATCACTACAATCAAGGACATTATCAAAGTACAGCAGCAGGTAACCAACAGAAATGCTACCGAGCAGCACTTTGCTGATGTATGGGGAAGAAGAGGTTACTTTAATTTCTCGTACAACAATACAAAACTTACACCAAAGGATAACGACTATCCCAATGGACAGGGTGGTTTTGTAAGCGAAATGAAGAGCGACTGGGGCGCATCTATCCAGTATGGTCGCTGTTATCGTCTGCACAAGAAGCCTATTGCCAATGTGGCCACATTTAATATCGACTATACAGGTATCGATCTGAATGTGAATCATTTTAAGGCAGAAGGAACAGGCCAGTATGATAGTAGAGACAGACATCCAGGAGAAGGAGATAAAAAGAGCGAAAGCTTCTACACTCTACCTTGGAACATGGAGAAGTATGAGGTAAACTATGGCATGTCGCTCGGTCCGTCGTTGACATTGGCTCCATTCAACTTGCTGAACGGTAATGGTTTGCACTTCATTAAGGTCAATGTGTTCTATCATATCGGATACAACGTGTCGATGATCTATTCGCCAAACGATAAGAAGCTTGACGTGAACCAGAGCGGAGTTGTAGATTATAATGATACAGACTATAAGGCAATGGAGAGTAACCTGAAGATGTCGTGGGGACATGGTATGATTCAGAGCTTCGGTATCAATCTGTCGTGGAAGGCTATCGGTATCGCTTATGAGCACCGCACTGGAAAAATCAAGTATAAGGCTATGAATACCAGTGATTTCGGTAACAATGAGTACGAATTCACTAATGCTACTAATCGTATCAGTCTGCAGATCAGAATGTAATCTGATGTGACGGACTAAAGAGAGTTATTAATTAAAAAAAGTATTATTTAAAGCTAAACGGTTATGAAAAGATTATTTGTAATAGCTATGATGGCTTTCATGTGTGTGCCATACGTAAGTGCACAGTTATATAGAACTGAAGGTTATTGTGGTACAGACACAAAGTGGTCGTTCGACGGATATACACTTGTGATATCTAATGTAAACGACAAGGGCGAGAAGGTGGCCATCAAGGAGTATAATGTAGAAAAGCTGATTGCTCCCTGGACCAAGGCTAAGCTGGATATCAGAAAGGTTGAGATTAAGGCTGGTGTAACCAGAATCGGTTCTTGTGCATTTGCCAACTGTCAGAACCTGCAGGAGGTTGTGTTCGAAGGTACTGACCTGGTAGAGATAGGATGGGGTGCATTCCTGAACTGTTCGCGTCTGCGTAATATCTCACTGCCCGTACAGGTTAAGATAATCGAGACTATTGCTTTTGCAAATTGTAGTTCGCTTATTTCTGTTACTATCCCCGACCAGTGTCGTGTAGGCGATCAGGCATTTGTATCGTGCGACAACCTGAAGAGTATCGAAATGAGTCCGACTGCTATTATCGGTCATCACGCCTTTGCTAGCGAGGTGAATGTAGATAATAAGGTAAGACATGCATTGTATAACGGCGAGATTATCCGTCTGCCAGCTTATATCAATCCTGACAATAGCCATGAGTATGGTCTGGCCAGCGCTGCAGTAGAGAAGCTTACCAAGAATCGCGCTGTGGAGATCGACTATGACTATAAGACTTCTGAGGTTGACAAACTTGACGTTACAAGCACCATCACACGTAATGACGTGTACGCTCTTATCATCGGTAACCAGAACTATCGCTTTGCTTCAGACGTGCCTTATGCTATCCACGATGCTCGCGTGTTTGGCGATTATTGCAAGAAGGTGCTTGGTATCCCTGCCGGCAACATTCATATTGCCGAAGATGCTACAAAGCAGATGATTATGGAGGAAGAGCTGGAAGACTGGGTTAAGAATATCAATAACCGTGAGGAGAAGAAACTGATAGTTTACTACGCTGGTCATGGTGTGCCCGATGTAAAGAATAAGAATAAGGCATACATCCTGCCAACCGACGTAAGAGGTACCAATCCTAAGAGAGGTATTGCTCTGGATGAGTTCTATGCTAAGTTGGGCGAACTGGAGTTCAACCAGACTTCTGTATTCCTAGATGCATGCTTCAGCGGTGTTAACCGTTCGAACGAGGGTGTGACCGAGGGCTTGCGTGCTGTCGAGATCGACGCTGAGGATACCGAACTGGGAGGTGGCTCACTGGTAGTATTCTCTGCTGCTCAGGGCAATGAGACCGCTCAGGGTTACCCAGAGCAGGGACACGGACTGTTTACATACTTCCTGCTCGACGCTCTGCAGAAGTCGAATGGTTCTATCTCATTCGGCGAACTGTCTGACCACATTAAGGATAATGTATCATCGCAGGCAAGAGAGTTGAAGATGCACAAGAAGCAGACTCCTTCAACTAATCCTTCGGATAGGATTGCTAACGTATGGCGTGATCTTCGCTTCTAAACGAGATTATCTAATCCATAATATTAGCGGTTACTTGTGCTAGAACAAGTAACCGCTATTCTTTTTCTTTCGTTATTCTATTCGTTTATCTGCGTCGTACGGGGCGCTTAACTTGTTTCTTCTGTGGGGCAGCCTTAGGCTTTTCGGGCTCGGGCAGATCCTTGGTGACGGTGGCCTTCAGGATGCGGATGTCCTCAAGTGGGCGATCGTTCTTGTCGGTGGCCACCAGTTGCATCTTCTCGATGATGTCGAGCCCCTCGGTCACTTCGCCGAATACGGTGTACTGACCGTCTAGGTGTGGCGCGCCGCCGATGGTCTTATAAACCTCGCGCATCTCGGGAGTGAGTTGTACTGTTCCGCCAGTGATGGAGTCGAGTTTAGTCTGGATGTAGTCCAGTCGCCGGTCGTCGTACGTCTTGCCCCACACGATGTAGAACTGACTGGCTCCCGAACGGCGCTCTGGGTTCTTATGGTCGCCCTCGCGAGCGGCTGCTACAGTGCCGCGACGATGAAATATCTTGGGCAGACGGAACTCGGCCTCCTGAGTGTAGTCGTAGTCGCCCATGCCCAGCAGTTGACCAGGTTTTGCATTCTTGCTGAATATGTCGCCACTCTGCACCATAAAGTCCTTGATGACACGGTGAAACAGCAGTGAGTCGTAGCTGCCCATCTTGGTTAGTTTCAGGAAGTTGTCGCGATGCTGTGGAGTTTCGTCGTAAAGTGCGATACGGATGTCGCCCGCGGTGGTTTTAAGCAATACCTCGGTGGTAGAAGTCTGAGCACTTAACTGTGCCGATGCCAGTAAAATGGCGCATACAAAAGTGAGTAATCGTTTCATATTGAATGTTTTTTGGCCGTAAAAGTAGCGAAAAGTAATGTAAAAAGCGAAATATTAGCGTATTTTTTTGCATAATCGCTATAAATTCTTAACTTTGCACCCGATTTCGTTTTAGATAACAAGCACAACATATAAACTTAAAAAAAGGTAATGAAAACTAGTAAATTGATTTTGGCTGCTGGGCTCCTGATGACGGGGCTTAGTTCGTACGCCGAAGAAGGACCGCTATGGATGCGGTACACCGCCATCTCGCCCGATGGCAAGACAATAGCCTTTTCGTATAAAGGCGACATTTATTCAGTGGCTGCTACAGGTGGTCAGGCAAGACAACTAACAACCAATGCTGCCTACGATGCATGCCCGTTATGGAGCCCCGATGGCAGTAAACTGGCTTTTGCGTCGAGTCGCGAGGGTAGCATGGATGTGTATGTGATGGATGCTCAGGGCAGCGAACCAGTGCGCCTGACCACAAACAGTACTAACGAGATGCCTATGGTGTGGCGCGACAACGAGCACGTATTGTTCTCGGCTTCGTGGATGCCATCGGCACAGTCTATCCTCTTTCCTGGCGATAATCAGGTGTACGAGGTGAGCATCAAGGGTGGTCGCCCACGTATGTTCTCAACCCTGCCTATGGAGGATATCAGTTTTGCCAAGGATGGTCGTATGCTTTATCACGATTATAAAGGCTACGAGGATCCCTTCCGCAAGCACCATCAGAGTCCTATCTGTCGCGACATCTGGATGGTACAGGATGGACATTACACACGTCTGACCGACTTTAAGGGCGAGGACCGCACACCGCGCTGGGCCGACGCCAACTCGTATTATTACACCAGCGAGGAAGACGGCACATTCAACGTGTATCGCCGCAATATCGACGGTTCGGGCAAAAAGCAGCTCTCGCACCACAAGATGAATCCAGTGCGCTATCTGTCGGTGAGCAACGATGGAACACTATGCTACAGTCAGAATGGCGAAATATACACACTGCGCGAAGGTGCTGAGCCACAGAAGGTAAAGGTAAGTATCATTGCCGACCGACAGGATAAGGACCTGATACGTCAGCTCCGTTCGAGCGGTGTTACCGAAATCAGTCTGTCGCCAGATGCCAAGGAGGTGGCATTTATCGTGCGTGGCGACATCTTTGTGACTTCGGTAGACTATAAGACCACCAAGCAGATAACCAACACACCACAACAGGAGCGCAGCGTGAGCTTCTCGCCCGACGGACGTAGTCTGGTGTACTGCGCAGAGCGTGGCGGTGTGTGGCAGATATATCAAACCAAACTGAAGAACAAGGATGAGAAACTCTTTACCTATGCTACCGTACTGGACGAGGAGCGACTGACCAACAGCAACGAGACATCGCTGCAGCCACAGTTCAGTCCCGACGGCAAGGAGGTGGCTTACTTCAAGAACCGTTCGGAGCTGTGCGTGATTAATCTTAAGACACGTCAGGAGCGCACGGTGCTTGATGGCAAGTACAACTTCTCGTATCGTGATGGCGACCTTTGGTTCGAATGGAGTCCCGACAGTAAGTGGTTGTTAGCCAGCTATATAGGTAATGGTGGATGGAACAACAGCGACATAGCATTGGTAAACGCCAGTGGTAACGGCGAGGTGCACAATCTTACCGAGAGTGGTTACGACGAGGGTTCGGCACGCTGGGTGCTGGGTGGTAAGGCAATGCTCTTTGAGAGCGATCGCGCCGGCTATCGCAGTCACGGCAGCTGGGGCGCTGAGTCCGACTACTATGTGATGTTCTTCGATGTAGATGCTTACGACCGATTCACCATGAGCAAGGAGGACAAGGAGCGACTGGACGAAGCCGAGAAGGAAGCAAAGAAAAAAGAGAAGAAGGACGATAAGGACGCAAAGAATGCCAAGAACGCTAAGAAGAAGGACAGCAAGAAGAAAACTGCCGAGAAGTCAAAGGCCGAGAAACTGCTGGCGTTCGACTTGGACAACTGTCGCGACCGTATCATACGCGTAACTGATAACTCGGCCCAAATGGGCGATGCCGTACTTAAGGGCGATACACTGTACTATCAGGCCTCGTTCGAAGGTGGCGTAGACCTGTGGGTGCACTACCTGCGCGAGGACAAGACCGAGCTGCTGATGAAGGGTGTTGGCCGTGGCCGAATGTTTGCCGACAAGAAGTATAACAACCTGTTCCTGGCATCGCGAGGCGGCATAAAGAAACTGGATCTGGGCAAGAAGTCGACCAAGAATGTAGAATTCGAGACAGTATTCAACTACCGTCCATACGAGGAGCGCGCTTACTTGTTCGACCACATCTGGCGCCAGGTTAAGGATAAGTTCTATGTAGAGAATCTGCACAATGTAGACTGGGAAGGCTATCGCGACAACTACCGCCGATTCCTACCTTATATTAATAATGAGTACGACTTCAAGGATATGTTGAGCGAGATGCTGGGTGAGCTTAATGCATCGCACACAGGTGCCCGATATTATCCTGACGGCGCTACACTTAGCACTGCAACGCTGGGCGTGTTTATCGACCAGAACTATCAGGGCGACGGACTGCGCATCGAGGAGATCATCAAGCGTTCACCACTGGCACAGAAGAAGACCGGCGTGGTGGCTGGATGCGTGATCGAGGCTATCGACGGAGTTAGCATCAAGTCAGGCGACGACTACTTCCCACTGCTGGATGGCAAGGCAGGTAAGCCCGTACGTCTTACCATACTTAACCCTTCAACAGGTAAGCGTAACGACGTGACTATCAAGGCTATAAGCCGTAGCGCACAGAACGAGTTGCTGTATAAGCGCTGGGTAGATCGTCAGCGCGAGATGACCGACAATCTGTCGGGTGGCAAACTGGCCTACGTGCACGTAAAGGCTATGGACAGTCCAAGCTATCGTACGGTTTATCGTGAACTGCTGAGCGACAAGAACCGCAATCGTGTGGCTGCAGTAGTTGACGAGCGTCATAACGGCGGCGGCTGGTTGCACGACGACCTGTGCACACTGCTGAGCGGAAAGAAGTATCAGGAGTTTGTGCCTCATGGCAAGTATGTAGGTTCCGACCCATACAACAAGTGGGTAAAACCATCGTGCGTACTGATGTGCGAGGACGACTATAGTAATGGTCATGGTTTCCCATGGGTATACAAGGAGCTGAAGATAGGTAAGTTGATAGGTGCACCAGTGGCCGGCACCATGACTGCCGTATGGTGGGAGACACTGCAGAACGGTATGATTTTTGGTATACCACAGGTAGGTTGTCGCGATATGCGCGGAGTGTTCGGCGAGAACTCAACGCTCTATCCTGATATCGAAGTGTACAACACGCCCGAGGATTATATCAGCGGTCGCGACCGTCAGCTGGAGCGTGCCGTACAGGAGATGCTACGCTAAAAATACTTAGTGATGCGGGCATTGTCGAAGTTGTTCATCTCGTTCATCATACGAACAGCCGAATCAACTATCGGGAATGCACAGAGTGCGCCAGTACCTTCGCCCAGTCGCAAACCCAGATGCAGCAAGGCACTCGCACCCATCGCATCGAGCAAGCGTTTGTGGCCGCTCTCATCGCCACAGTGAGTAAAGATCATATAATCCTGTGCTGCGGGATATAGCTTAACAGCAGCCAGCGCACAGGCCGTCATAATAAAGCCGTCGACAAGTATCACCAGGTGCTTTTCGGCGGCTTTTAGCATGGCGCCGATGGCAGCTGTCATCTCGAATCCGCCGAAATGGCGGATATGGGTGATGGGTGTTGGATTTGGGGTGGTGGCTTGATAGTTTGCTAATGCATTTGAAAGAACCTCGTATTTGTGGCGAATGCCTGGGGCGTCTAGTCCGGCGCCGGCACCGATACATTCATCTAACGGGATGCCTGTAAACAGGTGCATCCAGATGCTTGATGGCGAGGTGTTGGCTATGCCCATCTCGCCGATGCAGAGCACTCGGCAGCCTTCGCTGATGCAGTCATCCACCAAGTCGCTACCTATCTCGATGGCACGGTCGATCTCATCGCTGGTCATCGCTGGTTCGTGCAGAAAATTACGTGTGCCGCGGGCTATCTTGCGATCGATAATACCATCCACACCCGACAGGTCGTAATCCACGCCTACATCGACTATACGCAACTTGAAACCATGCTGGCGACAGAACATATTTACGCCGCCACCGCCATGGGTAAAGTTTATCATCTGTTGCCAGGTTACGCAGCGTGGCGACACACTTACGCCCTCGCGCTCTATGCCGTGATCGCCACCCAGAAGCAAGTGGCAAGGGTGGGCGAGACTTGGCTCTAGCGATTGCTGTATCAGACATATCTGCATGGCCAGTTCCTCCAGTCGTCCTAGCGAGCCCTTGGGCTTGTTTAGGTTGTCGATCTTGGCCTGGATCTTCGGCTTGATCGTTTGGTCTACGGGTTGTATGTCGAAGTGTTTCATTATGTTGCCTACGGATTATACGGATTTTTCGGATTATTTTATTTTTACGGGGATGCCGCTTACCATCAGAATTACCTCATCGGCAGCTTGGGCTATGTACTGGTTCATCCAGCCTTGCAGGTCGGTGAATCGGCGCTGCAGAGCGTTGGTAGATGTGCCGCCGCTGCCTATCTCGTTGGTCACAAATATGTATGTGGCATCGGGTGCAGTAAAGGCGTCGAACTCGGCTTTGGCCTGAGCCAAATAAAGTTCCGCTCGGCTTTCTTGCCTTGCAAGCGACCAAAGGTCGAGCGGCCGCTTGGCTTTGCCAAGAATGTTCTGCTCTGCTCTGCCGCTTGGCTCCGCCAAGAATGTTTCATGTTCAATGGATATCAGGTTGGTGAGCCATAGCGTAACACAGTCGATTACTACTACGCGACCTTCGAGATTGTGCTTCGAAAGTTGGATTTCTTCCTCGATATTAGTCCACTCTGGGCCGCGGCGCTCTTGGTGCTTCTGCACTCGAAGGCGAAATTCGTCGTCCCACACGTGGGCTGTGGCCAGATATACTGGATTGCTGCTTAGCGAAAGCGCCAGCTCTTCGGCCTTGGTGCTCTTGCCCGAGCGCTGTCCGCCTGTAATCAGAATTATCTTTTTCATTGTGTGCAAACTACTAAATATACAGTCAACTCAACCAGCAGGCAGACGGCTCCGCAGCAGTCGCCGGTATAGCCGCGCAGTTTGTGCCAGATGAGCAGATAGAGGAAATACATTACGAGTGCTGGGATAAAGATTATCAGATCCCAGCGCATGCCCGTGTACCATATATATGCCACCATCGGCAGCAGTCCTTGGACGGCGAGCGATACGCCTGCCTGCCAACTTATCTTGCGATAAACGGTGCGGTTCTTTGCCTCGTCTTCGTGGCGGGCGTAGGGCATCATCGATACCAGTTGCGAGGTAACCATTTTTGAGTATGGATCGGCAGCCAGAATGGTGAGTGCTGCCAGCTGTGGAGTCATCGACATAAGTGCAGCTGCCAGAAACAGCTCGTAGAATATCAGTCCGATAACGCCGTAGGTGCCGATGTGCGAATCTTTCATGATGGCGAGTATTCGCTCTCGACTGCTGCCGCCACCACCAAAACCATCCAGAAAGTCGGCCAACCCGTCTTCGTGCAGAGCACCCGTAACGAGCAGTCGAACCACTATCGCCAGCAGCACAGCCACCATATACGGCAGATACCAACTGCCGAAATACAGCGTGGCAGCCATTGCTCCACCGGTGATCCATCCTGCCAACGGCCAGTGTTCAACCACCGTAGCGTAACATTCCTTAGGTGGCTGATGCAATCGCCAAAACGGCAATCGCGTAAAAAATATCAGCGCCGCCCAGATACGGTCGTACCAATGTGTTCTATCTATATTTATCTGCATAATTTTCGATTTTGAGGGCAAAGATACGAAAACTTTTTGTACTTTTGCCGACAGAAACCAATAAAAATGAGAAAAAAGTGAAGAAAATTACGATGATAATTGCTTTGGCCGCAGTGCTTTGTGGTTGTGGCGGCAGCAAGTCGCAGCAGCAGGCTGATGGCGACGGTAGTGCAGATTCGACCGCAGCAATCACGGTGAAGTACGCTACAGGATTCAGTGTAAAGGATACTGCCGGTATACGTCTGGTGGATATCGACGGCAAATACCACTTTGCGCTGACAAAGGCCGACGAGGATGTGCCCGAGGGATATACCAGGGTGCAAGTGCCCATAGAGCGAACCATCTGTATGACCGCACTGCAACTATCCAACTTTACTATACTCGACGCTCACGACGTGGTGAAAGGTATAACCGGTACCAAGAATCTTTTTAACAAGGATATACTGGCCCGAGTGAAGGACGGCAAAATAGTAAAAATAGGTATGGAGGGCAACTTTGACACCGAGATGGTGCTTGCTGCCAACCCGCAAGTGATATTTATTTCGCCATCAAAGCGTGGTGGATATGATGCTATCAAGGAGACCGGCATAACACTGGTACCACACCTGGGATATAAGGAACTGGACCCGCTGGGACAGGCAGAATGGATAAAGCTGGTGGGTATGTTTGTCGGTAAGGAGCGTGAGGCCAACGAGGTGTTTGCTGGTATAGAGAGCCGATATAACGAGTTGAAATCCAAGGCACAGAAAGTGGTGGAGCATCCAACCGTACTAAGCGGTGAAATGCACTATGGCAATTGGCACGCTGTGGGCGGTAAGAACTATCTGGCACAGATATTCCGCGACGCAGGAGCCGAATATGTAATCAATGATGACGAGACCAGCGGCGAGGACTTGGAGTTTGAAAAGATGTACTCGATAGCAGCCAATGCCGACTACTGGCGTATACTGAACAGCTATCCCGACGAGTTCTCGTATGAAGCACTGAAAGCTTCGGAACCACGCAATGAACTGTTTAAGGCCTACAAGGAAAAGAGGGTGATATACTGCAACATGAAGCAGACACCATACTACGAGATTTCGCCCGTAAAGCCCGATGCACTGCTGAAGGACTTTGTGGCAATATTCCATCCCGAACTGGTTGAGAAGGACTATCAGCCTGTGTTTTATAAACTGCTGAAATGAAGAAAGCGTCGATATTCATAATCCTGCTTGTTGCCATAGTAGTGTTGGCGATAGTTAACCTGCTGCTGGGATCGGTCGAGATTCCTGTGGGCGATGTGTGCAGAATTCTGGCTGGCGACACATCCAACGAAATATGGACTAACATCATATGGAAGTCGCGATTGCCACAGGCACTTACAGCTATTGTTGCTGGTGCAGGACTTGCGGTGAGCGGACTGCAGATGCAGACGGTGTTCCGCAATCCGTTGGCTGGTCCGTCGGTGCTGGGTATATCTAATGGTTCGGCACTCGGAGTAGCGTTTGTGGTGCTGCTGTCGGGCCGTATCGGTGGTGTGGCCCTGAGTCGTCTGGGCTATCTGGGCGATGCAGCCATGTCGGTAGCAGCCATCGTAGGCGCACTGGCTGTGATGATGCTGATAGTATGGATTTCGCAGAAGGTAAAGGGAAACGTTACCTTACTAATAATAGGTGTGATGATAGGCTATCTGGCCAACGCGATAATCGGCGTGTTGAAGTTCCTGTCGCCCGAGGAGGATGTGAAGGCATTCGTGGTGTGGGGACTGGGATCGTTCTCGCGAGTATCGGGCGACGAGATGGTGCTGTTTGTGGTACTTATGTGTGTGCTGCTGCCGTTGGCTTGTCTGCTGGTAAAGTCGATGAACCTGCTGCTGCTTGGCGACAGATATGCAGCCAACCTGGGACTGAACATACGTCGCGCCCGACTGTTGGTGATCGTGTCGAGCGGTGTGCTGGTGGCCATTGTGACGGCTTATTGCGGACCTATTATGTTTATCGGATTAGCTGTGCCGCACTTGGCTCGCGCCATCTTCAGCAGTAGCGACCATCGAGTTTTGATGCCTGCCACAATGCTGTGCGGAGCTGCATTGGCACTGATATGTAATCTGATAGCTCGTATGCCCGGATTTGAGGGTGCACTGCCTGTAAACTCAGTCACTGCGCTGGTTGGAGCTCCGGTAATTGCGGCAGTATTGTTCCGTCGTCGGCAATCAGAAGAATAGTAAGATTGCCATCGGGGAGCAATGGTGCACAGTGCTCGCGACAATGCGCAATCACTACATCGGCAAAACGCTCTTTATCCTCGAGTTTATCCCATATCTCACGTGCTAAAGTAATCTGACTGATGTCGATATCGGTACCAGCCTCCTTCAGCATTTTGGTGATAAACTCCTTATCCATCGTGGCTCGTTTGCTGTGGGTGTCAAGGTGGCCTGCAGCCAGTTTTACAGCCTTGCCCAGCATCACGCCAAGAGTGATATTTGGGATGCTGAGTTGGTTTGCTATTTTCAGAGTCTCGCCGATATAGTTACCGTACTCTACAAACGCCTGTTGCGGCAGGTTGGGGTAGAGAGCCTTAACATATCGCTCGCTCTTTCCACCGCTATTAATTACTACACGATCTGTGCCGCTAGCCTTGGCTATCGTCATGCATTTGCGAATAGAATCGATAAAAGCATCTTCGGAGAATGGTTTTACGATGCCTGATACACCGATGATACTGATGCCGCCCTCGATGCCAAGTCGGGGGTTAAAAGTGCGGCGTGCAATCTCGGCACCATTGGGTACAGAGATGGTGATCTTGAGGGACTTGCCGAATTGTTCCAAGTTATGTTTTATCATCTCGCGTGGTGCCTTGTTGATGGCTGGCGAGCCTGGAGGATAATCGAAGCCGGGTAGAGTGATACGGCCAACGCCTTCGCCACCAAGAATTTCGAAATCGTCCTCGACAACGCTGGCGCGGACTTCGATGCCATTGGTGATATCTGGATCGTCGCCAGCCTCTTTGGTACATGAGGCATAGTCGGCGCCATAGGCAACGGCTACTTGTATAGTTTCGCCATCGGGCAGAATTACTGGCACTTCGGCAGGTGTTTCGCCTTTAATTAGTCGGGTTGCTGCAGCTACGGCAGCGGCTGTGGCACAAGTGCCTGTGGTGAGTCCGCTATGCAACGGGTAGAACTCGGGCAACAGATGTTCGACCGCCCGTCGCAAACCGTATGGGCCGTTTGCAGTGATTGATGCCTGAGGCAAAGTGGGACGCTTTAGTACGATGATACGCATACCCTTTTTGCGGGCAGCGGCCACCTTGGTGCTATAACCTCCGCTCTCGCCACTCTCCTTGAGCAGAATAGCCTCAGCATATGTGTCGATAGTGTCGCCATCTGTATAATAACAAAGTTGGTCGTCGGTGGCGCCTTGTTGGTGGGCCAACGCTATAGATGATTCGCGCGGCAAAATGCGATAAAACACCTTGACGCCTTTTGCTTCAAGAGGTTTTAGTTTGTTGATGCTCTGTACTCCCGTGGTTGCAAACAGCGAATGTGTATCAGTGGGAATCTGTGAATAATTTTCAATTAGAGTAATGTCGGGTTCGAGTGCAGGATATATGCGCTCGTATCTTACTACAGGGATAGCTGTCTGTGATGCTATATCGGCTATGGTATGATGTAGTTGCGTGGCAAACGGGTGGGCAGCGTCTACTATCAGTTTTATCTGGTGCTCGGCGCAGAATGACAGCATGGCTGCAGCATCGAGTGCACCATCTATGCGGATGCCATTGTGCAGCACCACATCCTGTTCGCCAGTCTTGGTGCTGTAGTAATAAGTGCTGCCAGATTCTTCAAGAACTTCAGTTGCCTTACGCCCCTCTGTAGTACCTCCGAATACCAGAATCATGCTTCGCCTTGTCTGAAGAGATGAGTGAATTGTTTGTTGTATAATTCGGACAATCCCTGACGATTGCCGATAGCTTCGCCTACAACCAACATTGTGGTGAGTGTCAGGTGGTTATCGTGCACTATCTTAGCTAATTCTTTAAGCTTGCCGCGATAGATTTTCTGGTCGGGCCAGGTGAGATGGTAGCATGCTGCCACAGGGGTGTCTTCGGGATACTCTTGAAGCAGCTCGCGCTGAACATCATCTATAATCGACGCCGATAGGAATATGCACATGGTGCTCTGACTGCGGGCCAAAAGATGCAGTTGTTCTTTCTCGGGCATAGGTGTGCGACCTTCGCCTCGGGTAAGGATTATCGTCTGGCATCGCTCGGGGATGGTGAACTGACTCTGCAACTCGGCAGCAGCTGCCAAGAACGAACTGATGCCCGGAGTGATATGGTACGACATTCCCTCGCGATCGAAGAAAGCCATCTGCTCCTGAATGGCTCCGAAGATACAAGGGTCGCCAGTGTGCAGACGTACTATAAAATGCCCGCGAACGTAATGTTCTTTCATAAGTTGACATTGCTCTTCGAGCGCCATATCGGCTGATGAACGGACTACGGCTCCAGGCTTGTGGCACTCGGTCAAAGCCTTAGGCACCAGCGAACCGGCATATAGAATAAGGTCGGCACGCTCCAGCATTTTACGACCACGGACCGAAACCAAATCAGGATCGCCAGGACCGGCACCAACTATCTCGATATGACCAGACTGTTGGCGCAGATGCTTGTAGTCGATTGCCAACGCAGCTGTCCAGTTTTTGCCCTTAACCTTCTCGATAACCAGTTTGCCGTGATTAGAGCCCAGAATGGCTGCTGCCTCGCAAACACTTGGTGTACCAACATGTTTGGCTACGGTTTCGCTTGGGTTAGGAACATTGATTGCGGCAAGTTCTTCGGCTGTGTAGAACTTCACTTCCTCCTCGTAAACATCCTGTAGCATCGCGCATAATTCCTCATCCTTCTTAACGTCGATGGTACAATACCTATGCGAGCAAGGCAGTATGCCGCGACTGGCAAATGCTTCGTCAATTTGGTCGACGATAAACTCGTAGTCGTCAGGATGGTGCGCCAATCCGAAACCTATTGTTCCAACCATAGGCACAAAATGCAGTTCGAGCAAGCCACGGGGCACATCATGTAGATATGGTGATACTATGATAAGCAATCTGAATTTCATAGGGTCGGCCTCGCTGATGTCGTTGATGATGGTAACATGGTCGGGCTTTGTGGCTTCGAGGTAATCGGTACCTTCATCACGTGCCTCAAGTAGCAAGGCTGTTGGTTGGCGGTTAATAAACATATAGATGCAGTCTTGCATATCATCGATGTCGCTGGCTACAGGCCAATCAAATCGTTTTTCAAAAGTGTCGAGTGCCCATAGTCCGGCATTATCGCTCTGTGTGGTGATGACCTCGCGGGCACCAATCAATCCGCTGATTTCGCGGGTAAGATCGTTGGCTCCGCCGATATGTCCGCTCAGAACGCTGATGACATTCTGACCAAGCGAATCGATGCACACCACAGCGGGGTCTTCGTGCTTGTCATTGATGTATGGCGCGATGGTGCGGACGCAGATTCCCATTGCGCCGATAAACACGAAAGCGTCGTATTGCTTCCACTGATTGCCCACATCGGTACGGGCGATGATCTGAGCACCAAGTTCGCGTTTAAGCAGACTGGCTATATCGCTGCCTGCCTCGCTTATCTGTATGACTGCTGTCTTTTGCATTTCAGTATTTCTATAGGGTTATAATCGTTTAACTGTATTCTTAGTGGTTGTTCTTGTTTCAATCCGAATTCGGCACAAGCCTCATCCCACAGTTGATGGCTGTCGGTGTGTACCATCGGCGATGTTACGCTGTTGAACACGATGATGCCATCGGGAGCTAGAGCGGGCAGAATCTTGGCAATAATCTCACGAAGTTTGCCGCCATGACCACCTATAAACACAGCGTCGGGGCTGGGTATTGCAGACAAATCGGCATCAAGGAAATCGCCTATATGGACACCGATGCCTGGGGCACCGAATCGGCGACAATTGTCGTGGATGATAGCCTCGCATTCAGGACGGATCTCGAATGCCTCAATCTGCAGATGCGGGAACTGCAGTCTTGCTTCGATAGACACGCTGCCCGTACAGAATCCTACGTCCCACATTACCTTTCGACTAGGCAAATCGAGTGCCTGCAGAGTGAGCAATCGGATAGGCATCTTGGTAATCATCTTTTCGCGACCATCGAGCAGAGTGAACTCGCTGTCGGGTATGCCGAAAGACTTCTTGCGACAAGAATCGCATACCAGAATAACGCAGTTGGGATTGTCGAAGGTGCGCTGGGCGGCTTCGTCGAGCGATAGTGTCGAGATGCGCTCGCGTTCGGGATTACCCAAGTGCTCGCCAACATGTATTTTATAATAGGTGTAGCCATAGTCAATCACTCTCTGTGCGATGGCTGTGGGAGTATGTTCGCGATCGGTAAGGATGCCTATCTTCTGAGCACCCAGGATTAGCGCCTTGTCGAATTCGGGCCAAGGGCGACCAGTTAGCGACACAATGCGCATATCGTGATAAGGCATAACCAGTCGGTGGGCCAACAGCTGCAGCGAGTTGAATGTAGGATAGACCACAATCTCAGCCTCGGGCATCTTTCGGCGAATAGTATTGGCGAATCCGAAGAACAATGGGTCGCCGCTGGCGAAGACGATGAGACATTGAACATGGAGCATGGAGCATTGAACATTGTAAGACTTGAAAACGGCATCCAATGGTACGGTGATATCTATCCATTCTGCATCAGCAGGTAACAATGGTGCTACAATCTCATGATGACGCTTGCCGCCAGAGAAGACCTTCCCGCTGTGGATGATATCCAGCACCTCGGGTGAGAAGAATGGATTGGGATTATCGGTTATTCCGATTACGAAAAACTTCATGGTTCTAAGGGTATTTGGTAAAGGTGAGTGTAGCTGGCCAGCACGTTGTTGTAACAAAAAACGGGTGTTGACACAAGTTCGCCTTTGGCATTATAAACTTGCGTGATGCTATCTGGAACAGCGCCTGCAAACTGGGTATAGTGAAACTCATGCCCGCGATACTCCTTGCCATCGAGCACGAATCGGCGATATCCCAACGACAGCTTGCGGTCAGACTTACATGCCGAAATCGAGTAGGGCAGCACATTGCACATGGGATATGTTCCCTCGTCGGTAACAATCTCTTTGCAGAGATACATCATACCTCCGCATTCGGCCACAATCCTCCCACTGTGTTCGGCATAATCCTTGATGGCCTTTCGGCATTTTTGATTTGCAACGAGTTGTTCAAGATGTTTCTCGGGATAGCCGCCAGGCAGATAAAGCAAGTCGATGCCATCTAGTGATGGAACATCCTTTTCAGGGTCAAAGTATCGTTTCTGTCTGAATCTGTCGAGGTTTTCTTGATAGATAAACGTAAAGCTTTCATCGTTTCGGGCTATGAGTACATTTTGTTCCCACGTTGGGAATGTTTTGTTCCCACGTTGGGAATGATTTATTCCCACGTTGGGAATATTCAGACAGCTTATTGCCGAGATATCGATATGCTTTTCGAGCAGACTGATTAGCTCGTTGTTGTCAGAATGTTGCGAGAAGTCTAACCCGAGATATCGCGAGCCTTGTTCCAGGTTGGCCGACTTAGGCAGATACCCGAAGCACTCAACACCTAAATCATCGCATACCTGACAGAGCATCTTGTAATGTCGCTCTGATCCCACCTTATTAAATATAACCCCTGCAATGCGGACATCTTTTCTGAAATTGACGAATCCCGAAATGAGAGCTGCCATAGAGTAGGCTGCCGACTTGGCGTCGACTACCAGCACTACTGGAATGTCGAGTGTGCGGGCTATCTCGTAACTAGAACCAAGTTCGCGATCGTATCCATCGTAAAGTCCCATCATTCCCTCGACGATACACACATCAGCATCGGCACCATAGTATGCGAACAGCTCGCGAACATGTTCGGGCGATGCCATAAATGTGTCGAGATTGATGGACGGACGACCGCACACAGCCAGATGAAACTTGGTGTCGATATAATCGGGGCCACACTTGAACGGCTGTACCTTGAAGCCTTTTTCTGTATACAATTTCATCAGTCCTCGGGCAATTGTTGTCTTGCCTGAGCCACTAGTGGGTGCTGCTATCAGAAATGACGTTTTATTTGACATCGTGAGATGATTTTGGTGCAAATTTATAAAATTTCCACAAATATTGCGCGATTCATTAAAAAAAGTTGTATCTTTGTCGCCAAAAACAAGGTAATCCGGTGGCCGATGCCGCCGCGATGTAAGGGAATACCGGTGAGAGTCCGGAACTGTACCTGCAGCTGTAATCCCTCGCTGAAAGATCTGTTTGTATAACGCCACTGAGTAATCGGGAAGGTAAAACAGGTTAGGGAAAGTCAGAAGACCTACCGCAGGTAGGGCTCGACGCGAAAGTGTCAAGACCTGCCGAAACGAAAACAGGAAAGCCGTACAGGGATATGCGGTCGTATTAAAATTGATTGGTTAATGAAACTAAAACAGAAAATGGCTTTAGGCCTTTGGCTGCTTACTATTGGTGCAAGCGCCCAGACAGACATCTGGCGTGCCGATAGTTTGCAGGAGGTTGTTGTGACAGGTACTGGTACCCAGCACCTGCTGAAAGATGCGCCCGTACAGACCGAGGTGATAAGTCATCGCCAACTGCAGCAGTATGCAGGAAAAAGCATCGAGGATATACTGAGCGGACTGACTGCCAGCTTCGACTTCAGCGAGAATGATATGAGCAGTCGTTTGCAGATGAACGGACTGGGTAACTCGTATGTGCTGATACTGATAGACGGTCGCCGACTGCATGGCGATAATGGTGGCGAGAACGACCTGTCACTAATCGATCCGCATAACATCGAGAAGATAGAGATAGTTAAAGGCGCATCGAGTGCTCTGTATGGTAGCGATGCCATCGCTGGTGTAATCAATATCATCACCAAGAAGCATCGCGAACAGGGCATTATGTTCGAGAATACCTCTCGTGTGGGCAGTTATGGCGACATCCGACAACACAACGGATTGGCGCTGAATTATGGTAGGCTTTCTAGCTATACCAACTTCCAACTGCAACATTCTGACGGTTGGCAGAATACATCCGAAGAAGCTATCGAGCAGACAGAATATCACATTACTGATTCGCGTAACAAGACAGTGAATCGCCACACCAACTGGCAGATAGCCGAACGATTGACTTATCAGTTGACGCCTGCTATCGAACTATATGCCGATGGAAGTATCTATTGGAAACGCATCTACCGTCCGTGCGGACATCATCCTGGTGTAGATATAAAGACGTGGGATTTGCAATACAATAACGCATCGGTATCGGTGGGCGGAAAGTGGAAACTGAACAGTACCGACGTAATCACATTGGATGCCGACTGGAAAAAGCATGCATACAACTATGCCTATACCGACACCACGCTGACTGATGGTTATGTGAACGGAAGGTTTACAAACTACTTCCCTTATTTTCCTGGCGATAAGGAACTACAGAGCGACCAGCGACTGACTAACGTATCGCTTAAAGGTATATTTACGCTGCCTTACGACCAGCGACTGAGTGCCGGACTGGAGTATCGCTACGACTGGTTGAAAGCCCCAATGCGTGTTGCTGGAGGTAAGGCAACAGATAACACAGAAGCTATTTATGTGCAGGACGAGTTGGAACTGCTAAACCCGTTGTATCTCACTGCAGGACTGCGACTTACGCGAAATGAAGGTTTCGGCACACGACTCACCCCGAAGGTTTCGGCTATGCTGAAACTTGGCGAATTGCGACTGAGGGCTACGTGGAGTCAAGGCTATAAGACGCCTACACCCAAGGAGTTGCACTATCAGTACATCAAGAATATGAATGGTGTATACCTGTATCTGGGTAATGATGACCTGAAGGCACAGACATCAAACTACTTTGGTGCCAGTGCCGAATATACCATCGGTAATCTTACGCTTACCATCGCCCCTTATATTAATAAGGTGGAAGATATGATAACGCTGGTAACAATACCCACCAAGATGGCTCCTGGCGACCTGATAACGAAGTACGACCCGATAAGAGTGCGTCAATATCAGAATATGGAGGATGCCAAGACGTATGGTGTCGACTTTACGGTGCGTTACCAAGGCAAGCACTTTACAGCTGGTGGCAGTTACAGTTATCTGGACACCGAGGCTAATCAGTATGATTCAGAAAACGATGTTATGCAGAAGGTTACCATCGACGGTATGGCCCACCATAAGGCAAATGTCTATGCTACATGGAATCACGATTTCTCAAAGCGATATAAGTTCGGTGTGGGTATTTATGGCCGCCTGTCGAGCAAGCGCTACTATCAGATAGACGGTGATGGTAAGGGCTATCAGCTCTGGCGATTGTCGACCAACCACCAGATAGGTAAGATGTGGCGCATAGATGCCGGTATAGACAACATCTTCAACTATGTAGACCGCACTCCACACGGACTACATCTGGGAACAACATCGCCTGGTCGCACTGTATATGCATCGCTTACCGTGAGATTCAACGAAGGCAAGAAACTTACAAATAAATATAAGTCTAATTTAAACTCAAGTAACAATGAAACAGATTAAGTTTTTGATGCTTGCTATGATGGCATTCGTTGCAAGTGCAACATTTACAGCATGTAGTAGTGACGACAATGACAACAACAAGGGTGGTACACAGTCTAACTACGAGAGGTATCAGCAGGCTGTCAACGAGACAGTAAAGTCTCAGAAAAAGAGTAACAAGGTTATTCTTCTGGTTGCTTTCGGTTCTACATGGGAGCAGGCTTACGACACATTCGACAAGGTGGTAGATGACTACAAGGCAAACTTCTCTGGTTGGGATGTTTATCTGTCGTTCTCGTCAGCCATCTGTATCAACAACGCCCGTGCTGGCGAGAATGTTGATCCTAAGGATTACTACGATCCAGAGCACTGGCTCACTGCTATCGGCCTGGCTGGATATCAGCAGGTTGTAGTTCAGTCGCTGCAGGTTATCCCTGGTGAGGAGTATCGTCGTGTTCGCGACAGCTACGTTAAGGACTTTATGAACAACCGTAACGGCGACTTTACCGATGCTTACATGAAGAGTCTCGACCATCAGGTAGTAGTAGGTACACCGTTGATGGCCGAGGAGAGCGATGCTCAGCTTCTGGCAACCACACTTAACAGCGAGAGCGACGTTAAGGCTGCTTTGGCTCAGGGTATCGTAGCATTTATGGGTCATGGTAATCCTGAGGGTTACGACTACTATGGTGGAAACGTTCGCTATCTGCAGCTTGAGAGCTATCTGCGTGCCATCAGTCCTAACTATTATGTTGGTACAGTAGATATGGATGATACCTATGCAGAGAATGTGCTGGAGCACATTGCTGGTGGTGAATTCGACTATCAGATTGGTGACTTCAAAAAGACTGTTACTTATGATGCCAATGAGAACAAGAAGGCTCAGCTGTTTGTTCTGATGTCAATCGCTGGTGACCACGCTCACAACGATATGGCCGACGATGAGGATGATGAGAGTTGGTTCTCACTGTTCAATGCAGCTGGTATCGAGACTGCTGCTTATGAGACCAACTTCGCAGAGCCATGCTGGTCAAAGATTAAGAGTGGCGAAGAGTATATCCCAGGTCTGGCTGAGCGTAGTGCCGTTCGCAAACTTTGGATGAACCACACCAAGGATGCTATTGCTAAGCTTGGTACCGACGAGGCTCTCTCTACACCAACTACAGCTTCTGAAGATTAAGAAATAACGTTGTTTGATGAATAGAAAGTTTGTCACACTCATGGTGGTACTCCTTTCGGGGAGTACCGCTTTTTCGCAAATTCATAAGATGGAGCGGAAGGACTCTTCCGCCGTTAACCGTACATATAATCTGAACCCGGTAGTAGTTACCGGTTCGGGCCATCACCAACGACTGAAAAGCACAGCTACACCCGTTCGTGTTCTGTCGAGTCAGGAGATTCGCGAACAGGGCATTAGCACTTTTGATGGCGCACTGACACGAATGATGCCACAGGCATCGATGGCTCCCAGCAGTATGGGAACTTTTTTGCGACTTAACGGACTTGGCAATAAGTACATTCTGATACTGATAAACGGACAGAAACTATCAGGCGACATATCAAATAATGTAGACCTGAACCGCATTAACATGTCGCGAGTAAAGCGCATCGAGGTGCTGGATGGTGCTGCCTCGTCGCTCTACGGTTCGGATGCTATCGCCGGTGTAATCAATATCATTACCGACCAACCTACACAGAATCTTATCAACGTCACGTCAGATACAAGAGTGTCTGGACATGGTGTGTTGACCGAGTCGGTAGGACTGGATATATTCAACAACGGGTTCGGTTCGTACACATCGTTTATGCACGACAGAGCCGATAGCTATCGCAACTGTGATCTGGAATATGTGAAGGGTTCGGACACAGAAACGCAACAGTCGATAGCACCACTGTTTACGGGCTATCGCTCGAACATCATAGGACAGAAATTTACTTATGCTCCCAATCAGCATATTGCGCTGAATGCGGGCATAGACTATTCATACAAGATAACCGATCGCCCCGATACCCGCGACGATATAACGGGAGGCAACGACTACGAGATGCGCTACAAAGGACTGCGTTGGAACGTGGGCGGAATATATAAGTTTACGTCAAAGAACTCGTTGCAGGCCGACTTCGTGGTCGACAGATTCCGCTATGGCAAGGAGTATGATGTGGCTACCAAGACCAATGCCATCGGCGACTATGTGCAGTCCAAGAAACAACGTATGATGGAGGGACAACTCAAGGCGATACTTGGTCTGACCAGAAACTCTACTACCATCTTTGGCGCAGATTGGCGTAAGGACTATCTTACTGCTACCAGCGGCAATATCGACCAGAATGTCTATTCGGTTGCTGCATACGCTCAGCATGAGATGAAGTTCCTGAATGACTTCACTGCAACACTCGGTTTGCGACTGACTCATCACGAGACATTCTCCCAGCATCTCACACCCAAGGCTACGTTGATGTATGCGCCTGGAAACTTCCGTTTCCGCGCTACATATTCGGCTGGTTTCCGTGCTCCAGGACTCGATGAACTATACTATCACTATTTCTCGGTGAATCGCGGTAAGGCGCAGATCAGTTTCGGTAATCCCAACCTTAAGCCCGAAAAGAGCAACTATTTCTCGCTGAATGCAGAATATCGCACACAGATGATAGCTGTAAGTGTGACGGGATATCTTAACCGCATAAATGACATGGTGGTTAAGCAGAATGTGGATGTCGACGATGCGAGTAGAAAAATGCTGATGGCGGAGTTCCCTGAGATGACGCAGGATCAGGCCGGCAAGATGGTGAGTTATGCGCTATATCAGAACAGCGACAAAGGCGACGTGAAAGGCGTGCAGATAAATGTTTCGGCTAATGTGATGCAGGGACTTAATCTGTCGGCAAATTATGTTTATACCTATGCCCGAAGCTACAGCGATGGCGAGTGGTCTATGCTCGAACGAAGCATACGCCATGCTGCTACTGTTGCTGCCAACTATCATCACTCGTGGGGTAGGTATGGTTTGACTGTAAACCTGAACGGACGTCTTCAGTCCAAGACTTATTATACTGGTAGTTATGAGGATGCTCCGGGTTTTGGCATCTGGAATCTTAATACTACTCATTCGTTTGATGTCGCAAAATGGGCTTATATCGAACCAAGCATAGGTGTAGATAATATCTTCGACAAGATAGATCGTCGTATAGATTCGTCGACTCGTAAATATGCTCTCTACTCACCAGGACGAATGCTGGTAGTGGGACTTAAAGTGAAATTCAAAAACTAAAGGATATGGGAAAGATTATCGTAGCAGGCATCGGACCTGGCAGCAAGCAGGATATTACGCCAGCTGTTCTCGAAGCAGTACGCCAGGCCGACGTGATAGTTGGATATAAGTACTACTTCCAGTTTATCCAGCCATACGTATCGGATGGTTGCGAGTGCATAGATACTGGTATGAAGAAAGAGCGCCAGCGAGCTGAACAGGCGTTCGAAATGGCAGAGCAAGGAAAAACTGTAGTAGTGATTTCTTCAGGCGATGCCGGAATCTATGGTATGACTCCACTTATCTACGAGATGCGCCGAGAGCGTGGCTCCGATATCGAGATAGAGTCGCTACCTGGCATATCGGCTTTCCAGAAAGCTGCATCGCTGCTTGGAGCACCTATCGGACACGATATGTGTGTGATTTCGCTTAGCGACCTGATGACACCATGGGAAGTAATCGAACGCAGGATTATAGCTGCTGCTGTGGGTGATTTTGTTACGGCTATCTATAATCCCAAATCGCATGGACGATATTGGCAACTGTATCGTCTGCAAGAACTGTTTTTGCAGAATCGCTCGGCCGAGACTCCCTTAGGATATGTACGTCAGGCAGGCCGCGACGACGAATGCATAAAGGTAACCACTCTAGGCGAGTTCGACCCCGAAGATGTGGATATGTTTACGGTTATCCTGGTTGGTAACTCACAATCGTATATCGCTGATGGCAAGATAATTACGCCACGCGGTTACTATAGAGATTTAACTCCTGAAGGTAGTAAGATAGGGCAGAACATAATGATAGAATCGTTCCGCACTATCTCGGGCGAACTGCGTAAAAAAGATTATCCGCTTGACCATAAGTGGGCATTGCTTCATGCCATACACACTACTGCCGATTTTGATATGGAGAACATCCTGTATACTGACAAAGGAGCTGTAGAAACACTATATAACAAAGTAAAGAGCGGCGAACTTAAAACGATTATTACAGACGTTACAATGGTGACTAGTGGAATACGAAAAGGCGCACTCGAGCGACTTGGTGTTGAGGCTAAGTGCTACCTTTCTGATTCTCGTGTGGCTGATATGGCTGCGTCGTTAGGAATAACTCGCACCCAAGCAGGAATCCGACTGGCTGTAGAGGAGCATCCTGATGCACTATTTGCTTTCGGCAATGCTCCAACGGCACTGATGGAACTATGCGACTTGATTTGTAAGGGCAAAGCTGCTCCAGCTGGTATCATCGCTGCTCCAGTAGGATTTGTTCATGTCAGAGAGTCGAAGCACATGGTCAAGCCGTTCCGCAATATCCCAAAGATTATCGTTGAGGGTCGAAAGGGTGGCTCAAACCTTGCTGCTACATTGTGTAACGCAATCTTGTGCTTTGACGATGCGGCACAACTTAAACCAGGACGAGATCTATGAAGAAGCTACACCCGTTGATGTTTGCCGGTACTGGCAGCGATGTGGGTAAAAGCATTATAGCTGCAGCATTCTGTAGGATATTCCGTCAGGATGGTTATTTGCCTGCACCATTTAAGGCGCAGAATATGGCGCTTAACTCATACGCCACACCCGATGGTTTTGAGATAGGTCGTGCTCAGGCTACACAAGCTGAGGCAGCGGGCATACCAAGCTGTACCGACATGAATCCGCTGCTGCTAAAACCACAGAGCGATCATACGTCGCAAGTAATCCTGCATGGTAAACCTATCGGCAATAAGAATGCGTATGATTACTGGCGTAGAGGCACATCTGATATCGACTTCCGTAAGGAGGTCTGTGATGCTTTCGACAGACTTTCGTCTAAATTTAATCCTATAGTAATGGAGGGCGCTGGCAGTATCTCGGAGATTAATCTTCGAGATACGGATCTGGTAAATTTGCCAATGGCCCGTCATGCTAATGCTGATGTGATACTTGTTGGCGACATCGATAGAGGAGGCGTGTTTGCATCGGTCTATGGCAGTATCGCGCTCCAATCGCCCGAGGATCGAAAACTAATTAAGGGTATCATCATCAATAAGTTTCGTGGTGATATGCGCCTGTTTGACGACGGGCGCCGAATGCTTGAAGAGCTATGCGGAATCCCTGTGCTGGGCGTAGTGCCTTACTATCGTGATATCTATATAGATGAAGAGGATTCTGTAAGTCTTGAGCAGAAGCGTCGTCAACTGGTTGAAGGCAAGGTAAACGTGGCAGTAGTGCTGTTGAGGCACATCAGCAACTTTACCGATTTCGACGTGTTGGAACGAGATGAGCGAGTTAATCTGTTTTATACCAACAACATTGCCGACCTGCAGCGTGCCGACATTATCATTCTGCCGGGAACAAAAGCTACACTCGACGATCTTATGGAACTGCGTCGAAACGGATGTGCACAAGCTATCCAGCGAGCTCATCGCGACGGAAAGATGGTGATAGGTATCTGTGGCGGCTATCAGATGTTGGGACTGTCGGTCGACGATCCTGAAGGATTTGAGGGCAGTGTTACAAGTTTGCCAGGACTTGGTTTGTTGCCCATACATACCACCATGACAGCCCAGAAAACCACCAAGCAAGTATCGTTCGAGTTTGATGGAAAGAAATGTGAGGGCTACGAGATACATCAAGGTGTGAGTGATACGTCGGAGGTGATAATGCGAAAGGACAATTGTATAGGAACCTATATTCACGGATTCCTTGATAATGCTCCAGTTATAGAGAATTTGCTTGCTGGTTATACTGCGGTAAAAAGCGATGCAACAAAAGATCCGCAAGCGTTCAAAGAAGAACAATACAATAAGTTGGCCGAACACATTCGCCAGCATGTTGATATAGAGCGGATTTATAAGATACTTACAGATGATTAATCCGATAGCATTCATAATAGGTTGGCTAGCCGATTTCGTATTCGGCGACCCGGCGCTACTGCCGCATCCGATAGTGTGGTTCGGGCGGATGATTAGCTTCGGCGAGAAGCGGCTGAATCGCGGCTCGCATCGCAAAATGAAGGGTGCGCTGATGGCTATTTTTCTGATAGTGTTTGTGTTTGCTGTCGCTTGGCTTATACGATGGTGGCTTATAAGGCAAACGCTGTGGCTGGTTTGGGTGTTCGACGCTGTTGTTGTGTTCTATTGTTTAGCGGGTACTACGCTTATCCGCGAGGTGCGGGCAGTGTTTGTGGCGCTCGACAGGTCGCTTGAAGAGGGCAGGGCACAGGTGGCTCGTATCGTAGGTCGCGACACCAGCGAACTATCGGCCCAAGAGGTACGCAAGGCTGCGCTCGAGACGTTGGCCGAGAACCTGAGCGACGGTGTGATAGCACCGCTGTTCTGGCTTATGTTGCTAGGCACTCCGGGCATGCTGGCATACAAGATGGTGAACACACTCGACTCGATGATAGGCTATCACACCGAGCGATATCTGGATTTTGGCTGTTGGGCTGCGCATATCGACGATATTGCCAACTATATCCCAGCAAGATTAACTGCGCTGCTGATGGTAATTTTCACCTCTTCACCTTTTCACCATTTCACCTTTATCCGCAAATATGGCCGCAATCACGCTTCGCCAAATAGCGGATACCCTGAGGCAGCGCTGGCTAGCATACTCGACTGCCAATTCGGTGGACCGCATAAGTACTTCGGCGAGGTGTTTGATAAACCATTCATCGGCGAAAACGATCGCGAACTCTCTACGGCAGATATGAAAACAGCTGTACGAGTGAACCGTACAGCTGAAGTGATTATGGTGATAATAGTACTAGCCGAAAGCGCAGCTATTCTACTTTTATCTCGATAGTCTTGCTTATTCCCAGTTTCTTGTCTTTTACTCTAAGTGTAGCAGTGCCAGGTTGTTTGGCGGCACGAACAACGGCTACCAGCTGACCATTAAACAGTCTCATAGTTGGCTGCTTAAACGATTCCAGACTTGTGGCGTCGCCATTGCACACTGCCTCGAAAGTGCCTGCGCCAGTTACCTCGAACTGAAGTTGATCAGCTGCATGAGGAATTAGCGTGCCCTTTGCGTCGGTAAGCGATACGGTTACAAAAGCCAGATCGTTGCCGTCGGCATTCAGCTTCGGTGCATCATGCTGAGTCCATGCGTCAAGCTGCAGTTTGGCAGGTTTGCTCGCTGTGCGTATCGACTTCTCGCCAGCTTTCTGGCCGTTAGCATCGTATACCACAACCTTTATCACACCTGGCTGATACTTCACGTTGTTCCAGCGCAGACGGTAGCGATCCAGTCGGCTGGCAGGATTCTTCTTGATGCGGCCCTGACTCTTGCCGTTTACAAATAGTTCACCCTCGGGATAGTCGGTGTAGCAATACACTGGTGTTACCTTACCTATGCGCTGCTTGCCGAAACTCCAGTGTGGCAACAGGTGGATGGTGTGCTTCTTCTGGTTCCAGTGCGAACGATACAGATAGTATCTGTCCTTGGGCAGTCCGGCCAGATCGCAGATGCCGAAATAGCTGCTGCGAGCGGGCCAGTATTCATCGTAAGGCGAAGGCTCACCCAGATAGTCGTAACCAGTCCACACAAACTCGCCGATCACCCATGGATAGTCGTCCTGCATGGCCCAATCGTCATCAGGCAGATTGCTCCATGGGCAATACTCTACGTCGTAGCTTGAGCACTGTCCGTCGGCCTTTTCGATAGCCTTAGGGTCGTAGCCCTCGGCCCACGATGCGTAGCGGGCGTTGTCGTCTGGTTCAACGGGGAACTTATAAACGCCGCGACTGCTCACGGTAGATGCTGTCTCAGAACCGAGCAGGAATCCTTGTGGCAACTGCTTTATGCTGTTCTGATATTTGTGTACGCGATAGTTGAATCCTGGCACATCCATCAGCTTTGCAACACCGCTTGCTATCGATTTCTCGGCATGATCCAAGCCCTGAGTAACAGGACGTGTAGGGTCGAAACTATGACAGAGGTCCTGCAGATATTCCGATATCTCCGCACCGTCCTCACTTCCTTGTTCGGGTATCTCGTTGCCTATGCTCCACATTATGATGCTTGGGTGATTGCGGTTGGCCAGCACCAGATTCTCGATGTCGCGATAGCACCATTCGTCAAAGAATCGTGCGTAGCCGTTTTTGCATTTTGGGTAAACCCACATGTCGAAACTCTCTGCCATCACCATCATACCCAGCGAGTCGCAGATATCCATCTGCATCTGCGAAGGCATGTTGTGCGATGTGCGTATGGCATCGCAACCCATCTCCTTCATCGTCTTTATCTGTCGGATTAGTGCTGCTTTGTTCACTGCAACACCCAGCGGCCCCAAGTCGTGGTGCAGACACACGCCTCTGATCTTGCGTGTCTTGCCGTTAAGTTGGAAACCACCGTCCTTTGATACCTTAACCGTGCGGATACCGAATTTCTGCGTAGTGGCGTCGAGCAATTGTCCATCCTTAAGATACTTTATGCGGGCTGTATATAAATAAGGTGTCTCTGGCGTCCATAGTTTTGCATCTTCCACAGTGATGCTCATTTCGGCTTTGCCCATAATGCCCACTTTGCCGCTGTTGGCTTTGGCTACTACCCGGCCTTCCTTGTCGCATATCTCAACCTCGAACGATTGGCCTGCATCTACAGCGCTGCCTGCGCCGATGGTTACATCCAGTTTGGCGTCGCCGTAACGCAGACTACGTGTGCGGATGAAAGTCTTCCATGGGTCTATCCAATTTTCGCCAGTGATTATCAGTTTTACGGGACGATATATACCTGCTCCCGGATACCAGCGACTGCTCTCTTCGAGATTCTGCAGGTCAACCTCCAGCTGATTGTCGCCCGCATTCACATAGGGTGTGATGTCCACGCGGAAGGTGTTGTAGCCATAGGCCCAGAAGGCCACTTCCTTGCCGTTGATGCTTACATGCGGTTCGGCCATCGCTCCATCGAACAGCAGTTCTGCATGCTGACAATCCTTTGGGATAGTGATGGTGCGCTTGTAGTGTCCTTCGCCAATCCAGGGCAGGGCACCCGAGCGACCACTCTTCTCGGTGGCTTCGGTCTCGCCGTTCTGTTCGATGGCAACACACTGCAGGTCCCACTTCTTGTCGAACGGACCCGCTATGGCCCAGTCGTGTGGAACGCTTACTGTCTGCCACGATTGTTTGTCGTGTGAAAAACTCCAGTTGTCACTAAGGTTAATCTCCTGCCGCTGTTGTGCCAGCACAGTCAGCGGGGCTGCTAAAAGCATTGATATTAGTTTCGCTTTCATTACAATTTGTTATTAGTAATCATAATTTTGCTGCAAATTTACTAAATTTTTCCGAATTTGTTGGCTATTTGACATTTTTAATGTATTTTTGCGGCTAAATTTCAGCAACTAAATAGATTTTTTGTTATGGGACATAAGTTAAGGAGTGCTGTTTGCACCGAAGGCAGAAGGATGGCAGGAGCCCGCGCACTGTGGGTGGCCACGGGTATGAAACGAGAGCAGTTTGGCAAACCTATTATTGCCGTCGTCAACTCGTTTACCCAGTTTGTGCCTGGTCATACGCATCTCCACGAGATAGGTCAGATAGTACGTGAGGAAATCGAGAAGATGGGCTGTTATGCCGCCGAGTTTAATACTATCGCCATCGATGATGGTATAGCTATGGGCCACGACGGTATGCTGTATTCGCTGCCCAGTCGTGATATCATTGCCGACAGCGTAGAGTATATGGTTAATGCCCACAAGGCCGACGCTATGATCTGCATATCCAACTGCGATAAGGTAACCCCAGGTATGCTGATGGCCAGCATGCGACTCAACATCCCAACGGTGTTCTGTAGCGGCGGACCAATGGAGGCAGGCCGCTGGCGCGGCGAGAATGCCGACCTGATTACCGCAATGGTTAAGGGTGCCGACCCAAGCGTTACCGACGAGGAAATGGCTGAGATTGAGGGCTGTGCATGTCCCGGTTGCGGCAGTTGCTCGGGCATGTTTACTGCCAACTCGATGAATTCGCTTACCGAAGCTATCGGACTTTCTCTGCCTGGCAACGGCACTATTCTGGCTACACATACCAACCGCATCGAACTCTTTAAGGCTGCCGCCCGTCAAGTAGTAAAAAATGCTTTGGCATACTACGAGGACGGCGACGAGAGCGTATTGCCACGTAATATAGCTACCCGCAAGGCATTTATGAATGCTATGGCTCTGGATATCGCCATGGGTGGTAGCACCAATACGGTGCTGCATCTGCTGGCTGTGGCTCAGGAGGCTGGTGCCGACTTCACTATGAAGGATATCGACGAGCTGAGCCGCAAGGTGCCCTGCTTGTGCAAGCTGGCTCCTAACACCCAGAAGTACTCGGTACAGGAGTGCGGTCGCGCCGGTGGTATACTCGGCATTCTGAACGAGCTTAACAAGGGCGGACTGGTTGATGGCAGCGCACCACGTGTCGACGGAATGACACTTAGTGAGGCCATGAAGAAATACAGTATTGTCGACGGCGCTCTCGATGCCGAAGCCAATCGCATATATCAATCAGCCCCAGGTAATCGCTTCTCTACCAAGATGGGTTCGCAGAGCGAAGAGTGGGGTACACTCGATACCGATCGCGCTGGTGGTTGTATCCGCGACCTGGAGCATGCTTACACCAAGGATGGCGGACTGGCCGTGCTGTTTGGAAACATCGCTCAGGACGGTTGTGTGGTTAAGACCGCTGGTGTCGACGAATCGCTGTGGCACTTCGAGGGCCCGGCTGTAGTGTTCGACTCTCAGGAGGATGCTTGCGAGGGAATTCTCGGCGGCAAGGTTAAGAGCGGCGACTGCGTGGTTATCACCCACGAGGGCCCGAAGGGTGGTCCTGGTATGCAGGAGATGCTGTATCCCACATCTTATATTAAGAGTATGCATCTGGGCAAGGAGTGCGCTCTGATTACCGACGGCCGATTCTCGGGCGGTACCAGCGGACTCAGCATCGGACACATCTCGCCCGAGGCTGCCAATGGTGGTAATATCGGCAAGGTGAAGGATGGCGACATCATCGTCATCGACATCCCAAGCCGCAGCATCAGTGTGAAGCTGAGCGACGACGAACTGGCCGCCCGCCCACAGCAGCCGCTAAAGCGCAATCGCGTAGTCTCAAAAGCTCTGCGTGCCTACGCCCAGAGCGTATCGAGTGCCGACAAAGGCGGCGTTCGTATTATTGATTAATTGATAATTGATAATTGACAATTGATAATTGACAATTTATGTTGAAAGATAGAATAACAGGTGCAAAGGCGCTGATGAGGGCACTGAAGGCCGAGGGGGTAAAGACCATCTTTGGTTATCCCGGAGGTTCGATCATGCCTACCTACGATGCG
Organism: uncultured Prevotellaceae bacterium; assembly: GCA_902761905.1. Classification (GTDB taxonomy): domain Bacteria; phylum Bacteroidota; class Bacteroidia; order Bacteroidales; family Bacteroidaceae; genus Prevotella. The sequence continues at coordinate 10,246 of CACWMK010000020.1, read as the reverse complement.
CTTTATGACTATACACGAGGCGAAAAGAAATGTTTCGACCATATATTGGTGCGCCACGAACAGGCTGCTACCCATGCCGCTGAGGGCTATGCCCGCGTTAGTGGCGAAGTGGGTGTGGTACTCGTAACCAGCGGTCCTGGCGTAACCAACACGTTGACAGGTATTGCTGATGCCATGATGGACTCTACACCTATCGTGGTGATTGCCGGACAGGTGCCTACAGGCGCACTGGGTACCGACTTCTTCCAGGAGGTCGATCTCGTTGGCGTGTCGCAGCCTATCTCAAAATGGAGCTATCAGATCCGTCATGCCGAAGATGTGGCTTGGGCCGTCAGCCGTGCATTCTATATTGCCCGCACAGGTCGTCCTGGTCCTGTGGTGCTCGACTTTACCAAGAACGCCCAGGTCGAAGAGATCGATTGGGAGCCTGTGAAGTGCAACTTCATTCGTTCGTATGTGCCTTATCCCAAACTGGATCACGAGGCAGTGCGCCGAGCTGCCGAACTGATAAACAATGCCAAGAAACCTCTGGCGCTGGTTGGTCAGGGAGTGGAGCTGGGTAATGCCCAGAAAGAGCTGCAGGCATTCCTCGAAAAGGCCGATATCCCCGCAGGTCGCACCATGCTTGGTCTGTCGGCACTGCCGTCAAATCATCCGCTCAATGTGGGTATGCTTGGCATGCACGGTAACTATGCTGTCAACCTGAAAGAGCAGCAGTGCGATGTGCTGATTGCCATCGGTATGCGCTTCAGCGATCGTGTTACAGGCAACCTTAAGACCTACGCTAAGCAGGCCAAGATTATCCATTTGGATATCGACCGCAGCGAGATAGACAAGAACGTAAAGACCGATGTGGCAGTAGTAGCCGATTGTAAGGAATCATTACCCGCTATTACCGCACTCATCGATGCTTGCAACCATAAGCAGTGGCGCGACTCGTTTAAGGAACTCGATGCTATGGAGCGCGAAAAGGTTATCGAGCCCGCCATCCATCCCACCGAGGGTCCGCTCAAGATGGGCGAGGTGGTAAATGCAGTAGCCCAGGCTGCACCTGACGATACCGTTCTTGTTACGGATGTCGGTCAGAATCAGCTGTTTGCAACCCGCTACTTCAAGTATCACCACAAGCGCAGTCTGTGCACTAGTGGTGGTCTGGGCACTATGGGTTACGGTCTGCCAGCTGCCATCGGAGCCACGTTTGCCGCCCCTGAGCGCACAGTGTGCTGCTTTATGGGCGATGGTGGATTCCAGATGAATATCCAGGAGCTGGGTACCATCATGGAGCAGCAGAAGCCTGTAAAGATGATTGTGTTGAATAATCACTACCTGGGCAACGTGCGCCAGTGGCAGGATATGTTCTGGATGCGCCGCAAATCGTTCACCAAGATGATGAACCCCAACTATGAGCTCATTGCTCAGGGTTATGGTATCAACTATGCAGCAGCCGTCGACCGCAAGGATCTGCCCGGACTGGTCAAGAAGATGCTCACCACCGATGGCCCGTTCCTGCTTGAGTGTGCCATCATGGAAGAGGATAATGTGCTGCCAATGACACCTCCGGGTATGGACGTCGACAAGATGCAGCTTGAGGTGTGATCAATTAAATTGATAATTGACAGTTGATAATTGACAGTTGACAATTGATAATTGATAATTGACAATTGAGAATTAAGAATTGAGAGATGGAGAATAGGAAGAATTTATATACACTGCTGGTTTACTCGGAGAATGTGGCTGGTATTCTTAATCAGATTACCGCTGTGTTCACCCGTCGCCAGGTAAATATCGAGAGCCTTAATGTGTCGGCTTCAAGTATTCCCGGAGTACACAAGTACACCATCACCGCTTGGAGCGACGAGGATCAGATTGTAAAAATTACCCGTCAGATAGAGAAGAAGATAGACGTGGTAAAGGCCAACTATTTCACTGATGAACAGTTGTTTATCCGTGAGTCGGGACTTTACAAGCTGTCTACACCCATGCTGCTCGAGAATCCTGAGATATCGCGTACTGTTCGCCGATTCCAGGCCAGCATCATCGAGGTAAATCCCACATATACCATCGTGCAGATGCACGGTGTGACTGAGGATATTGTTTCATTGTATCGAGCACTCGACACCTTTGGTTGCGTGTTGCAGTACACACGCTCTGGCCGTATCGCCGTGACGCGTGGCATGCAGGAACAGGTTAGTGCATTTTTGGAGGAGCGTGAGAATGGATAAGATAGGTTGTTACGAATTTCTGGCCGAACCGTTCCACTGCGATTTCTCGCAGCGACTGTTCATGGGCCATCTGGGCAATCACATGCTCAATGCTGCCGATTTCCACTCTGCCGATCGTGGTTTCGGTATGAAATACCTGCTCACCATCAATCGCTCGTGGGTGCTGTCGCGCCTGGCTATCGAGATGGACGAGATGCCGCAGATGTACACCAAGTTTAATGTCGAGACTTGGGTTGAGAGCGCCATGCGATACTTCACCTCGCGTAATTTCCGCGTGGTTGGTCAGGATGGCCAGGTTTATGGATACGGCCGAAGCATCTGGGCGATGATCGATACCGAGAGCCGTCAGCCTACCGACATTTTCTCTATCGACAATGGCGCCATCAACAATTGGATAGTAGCTGACAAGGAATGCCCGATCGACAAGGGTGGGCGAGTAAAGATGGGCGATGCAGCCCAACTCGTGGCTACCGTCGAGACCAAATACAACGATGTCGACATCAACGGCCATATCAACTCCGTTAAGTATATCGAGCACGTGCTCGACCTCTGGGATCTCGACTGGTATCGCCAGCATCAGATCCGTCGTTTCGAGATAGCATACGTAGCCGAAGCCCATCAAGGCGACACTCTGTCGTTCTATCGCGAGCAGACAGCCGACAACGAATTCTGCATCCGCATCTGCAAAGACGCCACCACCGAATGCTGCCGCAGCAAGGTGATTTTTAAGTAAGAGCTGCCAAGGGACAGGTTCCTGGCATATAATAAGAAAAGGCTAGCATTCACTGCTGGCCTCTCTTCATAATTACAGTCTGCCAGGGGACAGGTACCTGGCATACACATTTATTAAGTTTCTAAATGTGTCAACCTATATCAGTATAAGACACAGGCATTTTCCTGATTTGATACAACTTTTTCCGGCAGTGATACATCAGTTTCGGAAATTTTGCCTACTTTTGCAGCAGAAATAAGTTCAATCATTAATTTTAAAACATTACGATTATGAAACCAGAAGAGAACAAAAAGCAAGAAGAGCTCACCGACGAGCAGCTTGACTACGTAGCAGGTGGAGGCAAAGCAGGCAAAGTAAGCAGCAAAAAAGTTATAAAGTAGATGTAGAATTATTTTTAAACATTACGATTATGAAAACAGAAGACAATAAGAAGCAAGAGGAGCTCACCGACGAGCAGCTTGACAACGTGTCGGGAGGTGGAGAGTTTACAAGTTACAATAAATCTGATCTCCCGAAGTGAAGGAACTACGCCTGCCAAGGGACAGGTTCCTGGCATACTTTAATTTTTAAACATTACTATTATGAAAACAGAAGAAAGCAAAAAGCAAGAGGAGCTCACCGACGAGCAGCTTGACTACGTAGCAGGTGGAGGCTTTGCCGGCAAAGCAGGCGCTGCCGGCAAAGCAGGCAAAATGCAAAAAAGTTATAAAGTAGATGTAGAATTATTTTTAAACATTACGATTATGAAAACAGAAGACAATAAGAAGCAAGAGGAGCTCACCGACGAGCAGCTCGACAAAGTAGCAGGTGGAGGCGCTGCCGGCAAAGCAGGCAAAGTAAGCAAAAAAGTTATAAAGTAGATGTAGAATTTTTTAAAACATTACGATTAGGCTGTCAAGGGACAGGTTCCTGGCATACAATAAGAAAAGGCTAGCATTTACTGCTGGCCTTTTTCTTGGTACCTGCCATGTGGACTGACACCTGGCATCTCATATTACTATTTTACAAGGTATTTAAAGTCGTTCTCGTCTAGCGGTTGAAAACTGATACTCCAGCAGTCTTCATTACTCTCGTCTGACTTCCAGAATGCGATCTGCACCTCTAGCGTGCCGTCGGCCGAAAGATAGAGATAGGTAATGTCGCCATCTTCGTCTTCGGGAAAGCTTATTAAGCCCATATTCTTGAATCCATTGCGCTCTAGCTCGTCCATTACAGTCTCTGGCGACATAGGTGAGTAGAAGTTATACCCCACTAGGCATAAGTATTTACAGTCGGCATCGCTGAAGTCGAAACTTATTGCGCATTCGTCGTTGTAAAAAACTTTATAGTAATAAAATCCATCACTATCATCATAACGCCCCACGCCGTCAGTTTCCCACTGTGAATAATCGCTGAACTCGGCCTTTAAATAGTTCTCTGCTTGAGCAAGCGACGTATGGCTATAGCCAGCGTAGCAACGTGCTGCTTTACATTCATAAATTCTTTTTGTTTCATAATGATAGTTTGTTGATAATGATTAATTTTGAGGGCAAAGATAAAAAGAATATATGATAATTGCAAGATTTTTAATTATTTTTTCCTGATTTGATACAACTTTTTCCAGCAGTGATACATCTATTTCGATTTTTTTTCCTACTTTTGCAGCAGAAATCAATTCAATCATTAATTTTTAAACATTACAATTATGAAAAAAGAAGAAAACAAGAAGCAAGATGAGCTCAACAATGAGCAGCTTGACAAAGTAGCAGGTGGAAAGACCCCTGGTTGCGGTTGCGGCCCTCTCACTAAACAAATCCACGGTTTATTAAAAAAGTAATCAATGTCTCTATTCAATCCTTAATTATAAAGCATTACTATTATGAAAGTAGAAGAAAACAATAAGCAAGAAGAGCTCAAAGATGAGCAGCTCGACAACGTAGCAGGTGGCTTGAGAGATATACCCAGTTCAGAAGGTTCCCCTTTCGCTACTCCCTTTTGAATAGTATAGTAACCCATTAATAAGTTTCGATTATGGCAACGCTTACAGCAGAACTGATGGAGCAGCGAGAGCAGAGTGATGCTTGCATCGACTCTACCGAGTCGCGACAGAAGAAGGCCGAAGGCCAACAGATTGAGCAGAAGAAGCAATTGCTCATAGAGAAAACTAGAGAGATGAAGGCTATCTACGACGAACTCGTAGCAGCTGGCGCCATTGAGCTCTCCGATGAGCAACTCAATGAAATCAATGGCGGATTTTTCTGGGACAATGTAAAGGAACAAGCGAAAAAAACTGCCAAAGAAACCACGGATACAGGTAACTTGAGTTTATACTGATTATAAACATTACTATTATGAAAACAGAAGAAAACAAAAAGCAAGAAGAGCTCACCGACGAGCAGCTTGATAACGTAGCAGGTGGTGGAACTAGTGTGAATAATAAATATTCACCTTTATCTAATCAGCATCGTTATGGCCCAAATAAGCACTAGATGTCAAATGGACTGTCTACTTTTGCAGCAGAAATCAATTCAATCATTAATTTTTAAACATTACAATTATGGCAACGCTTACAGCAGAACAGATTGAGCAGAAGAAGCAGCAGTTGAAGAAACTGGATGCAGAAGCAAAAAAGTTGAGGGACGAACTCGTGGAAGCCGGTGCATGGCCACTAAGCGACGGTGAACTCGACAATGTGTCGGGAGGAGGATTGTTTTCTAGTCTTTTTGTTGACTGGCCTGTTGACTTCTCTAGTGCAAGTGGTTAATGACCTGCCAAGGGACAACCTGCCAAGGGACAGGTTCCTGGCATACAATAAGAAAAGGCTAGCATTAACTGCTGGCCTTTCTTTCGTTCGTCCATGGGGACTCCTGACATTTAATTACACCCAATCCTTTAGGGTGCTGACGACGTTGAGGATGTGATCGCGGTGGGGGATGACACGCTCGTTGAAGGCTAGCTGACACTGCTGGATGACAGCCTCGGGGAAGGAGTCGCTGAGGGCAAGCCAACTGTAGTTACGGATGCTTGCCACAGCGGCTATCTGCTGTTTACGCAGGGCAATAACATCGGCTGGCAGACCCTCGAAATAATAGTCGATAGCAAGATCAAAAAATTGCTTGCCTAACTCGCGGGGCATGCCGATGACAGCCTCGTAATCGCCAATTAACTTAACCATCGACGAATAGGCGTGTGCCAGATCGAGTACGGGGTGGCCGTAGCCCACTTCGCCCATATCGATGAGCATGAGTTCGTCGCCCTGTACCATGGCATTCTTGGCCTGCAGATCGAGATGCAGCAAGCGATTGCCTTCTGGTACGGCATCAATAATATGGAGCAGCAGGTCGATAGCCTCTTGCGGGAAATAACGGCGGATGTGAAGCACCTGTTTGCGTTCGTGTTCGAGGGCATTGGGCACACAGCTATCGGCTGGCACCTGGATGGCATGCAGTTGGTGGAACAGATTGGCATACATACGGGCATACTCAGCGATACGCTCAGGCTGGTGCATGATGAGCGAACTGAGGGTGTCGGCATGCAGCAGCTCGTAAACCAGACCGTACTGCGAGCTTACCTTGACGATATCGAACGAGATGGCGGTGGGCATGCCCATCACAAAGGCCTCTTTCGACATGGTAATCTCGTTGCGCACCTCGTCGATGGTAGTACCATCGCGGAACACTTTTATGATGGTGTCATCGTTGTAGCGATAAACGGTGCCCACACCGCCCACACCCAGAATCTCGCAACCCTCGATACTCATCTGGCGCAGGGCACGTTCTACGTGCATGATCTTCACAAAACCGGTCATGCTAAGCACGTCGAAAACATCGGCATTAACCTCAACAAGTTTGAAATCCTTATATTGTTTGGCCAGCGAAAGCAGGATGCGCAAGCCCGAACTCGACACGTATTCGAGCTCTGCGGCATTAACGGTAACACTCTGGATGGGGCTTTGAGCCGACAAAAACTGATTGATTCTGGCTTGTGTCTGCATGGCACAAGAGGTATCGAGTCGTCCGCAAAGTGTAATGATGGCGTGACCTTCGTTATTGGTAAATTGCAGCGTCATAATACTTATGTTTTTAGTTATCACTTTGCAAAGATAGAAAAAAAAGTATAAACATCCAAGCATTTTCGAAAAAAGTATGCCAGGGGACAGGTACCTGGCATACAAGTCTGCCAAGGGACCTGACATTTTTCCTGATTTGATACAACTTTTTCCGGCAATGATACATCAGTTTCGGAAATTTTGCCTACTTTTGCAGCAGAAATAAGTTCAATCATTAATTTTTAAACATTACAATTATGGCAAAAGAAGAAAACAAGAAGCAAGAGGAGCTCAACGACGAGCAGCTTGACTACGTAGCAGGTGGAGTTTCCTTCAAAACAGACAAAGAAAATAAAGAAAAAGCACTATAAGGGGGTTGTAGAATTATTTTTAAACATTACGATTATGAAACAAGAAGAGAACAAGAAGCAAGAGGAACTCAATGAAGAGCAACTTGACAATGTGTCGGGAGGGTGCGCTGGTAAGGATATGCCAGACAGATTACTGGCATCCAGGGCGCTAGGATTCCATGGTGAGCTGCCAAGGGACAGGTTCCTGGCATACAATAAGAAAAGAGGCTCGCATTCACTGCTAGCCTCTTCTCATATCTCCAAAAAATAACTAAAAGATGGCGTTCGTGCATCACTGAAATTATTTCCGAATCTCACTAGCCATTTGTTAAAAATTGGAGATTCTCCAAACTTTTTATTAGTTTTTTATGTCTTTTTAGATAGAAAATCGTACCTTTGCCGATGGTAATTAGATTTTAACGGTATTTTTCAAGCATATGAAACAACTATTGATGAATTTTGCGATTGTAGCAATAGTGATAATGGCAGCCGTGCTGAATATTAGTCCAGCCCATGCACAATGGCGGGCAGGCGTAACGATGGGCGGCGCCTGGAACCACTATTCTATTAATAAGCACTACATGGACGACTGGGATTATGAAGGTAAATGGGGATTAACGATTGGTGCTACTGGACAGTACAATTTTTATGATTGGTTGGCTGTAAGGGCCGATTTCAACTGGACTCAGAAGAATCATCGACAGTATAGACACCTACTTAATTCCATAGATTATGACACACGCAACGACTACCTGCAACTCCCGGTGATGGCATCGTTCAGTTTTGGAAGCAAGCAGGTTCGTGGATTCCTGAATCTGGGCGCTTATGGTGGTTATTGGTGTAGCAGTCGTAACCGCGGTACTTTTTGTGACGCTGTTACTGATGCAACTTATAATATAGATGAAAGCGTGGAATTTATCGACGAACGCGATCAGCGCTGGGATGCAGGTCTCGTGGGTGGAATCGGCATAGAATACGTCTTTGCCAAGCACTGGGCAACACAGGTGGAGGCCCGTTGCTACTATAGCACCACGAGCATTCAAAAAGACTATATGCAGATTAAGGATCCAAAATATAACACCACGATTGGTCTGCAGGCGGCCATTTGTTACATTTTCTAACAACAATTAAGATAAATGAAGATGAGAAATAATATATGTATGGTTATAGCCTTGGTCGCGATGCTGGCTGTGGGCTCATGTAGAGAACAAGCAGACTATGTTCCATCGTACGGACATGACGATTATTTGAATTTCTTGGAATCTGACACATGTTTTGAAGGTCAGTTCAAGGCAGTGTGGACAGCCCTGAACTGCAACTATGGTATATGGGATTATGAGGCGAAATTCGGTCTCGACTGGGATGCCGTTTATAGCAAATATCTGCCAAAGATGCAGGAGCTTGACAAGCGCGACAAAGAGACAAACCCGGTGACTGACGAGGAATTCCAGAAACTGTACGAAGAGATAGTAGGCCCATTTCACGATGGTCATTTCGTTTTTCAAATTAAAAATCTTTGTACAGAGAATTACTTACTTATAGATCCATCAGAAATCCGTAATGCATCCCGTCCGGATTTTAATATAGCATCAACTGAGATTAATTACTATTTTACCGACGAAGCAGGCGAAAACAAACTTGAAGAATATGCATTAGTCTCTTCATATCCTGATTCATATGCCAAGAAAGAGATTCAAGAGGCTTTACCAAAAATTCTGTTGTCTATTCAAGAATTAGAAGCTATTGAGAATCGCACTGCTAAACAGGAGCATGATCTTGCTTGTTATCAGAGCGCTTATCAGGAACTTAGCGGCTTCAGGATAATGACCCCGGAAGACTTAAATTATTACAACAATGTTTTGACAATTAAATACCAGCAATGGGGCATTTTGCTTAATCCCTTTGATATAGATCTAGATTATCAGTTATCTGCCACTTATGCCGCCTTTGGTGATGGCATCGTATATTTGAGTCTCAGCAATTTCCATCTTTTACCCTATTTCGATAGGTGGATCTCTGGTTCACCTTGTTCTGATTATTACGCTTCGGCTTTTAAGGATTTATGGAATCTATGGTTTAACAAGATACAAGCCCTCCATCAGGCCGGCCAGTTAAAGGGCGTCATTATCGACGTTCGTAATAATGATGGTGGATATATCGATGACTATCAGTACGTATTGGGAGCGTTGCTTCCCGAGGGCGGCCACCATACAGTATCAATGCGTACCAAAACAGGCATTGGCCGCTACGACTATTCGTCGCTGTTTCCTAGAAAATATAAAACACTTTCAACGGAACATGCCATCATCACCGAACCTGTAGTAGTGCTGGCGAACTGCAATTCGGCGAGTATGTCAGAGGCGACATGCCTTGGTGCCAAGCAAATGGAGAATGGCCGAGTTATCGGTATGCAAACCTGGGGAGCAATGTGCGCTCTTCTATCAGACCCTACTTGTTATACACTAACTTATGGCAGCGCTGTTGGCATCCCAAGCAAGACTTCCTTCTATGCCTATATTCCTTCGCATGTCACGGTTTCTTTCGATGGCGAAATTTTGGAAGGTGTGGGCATAATGCCCGATATTGAGGCCCCTCTGGATATGGATTTATACAATTCAACTGGCCGCGATTCACAATTAGAACGCTCCCTGCAGTACATACGAACAGGTAACTAAATCGATGTTCTTACTAGATATCCGATAAATATTTGGCATTTTTCTTGGAATCAGCCAAAAATTTCCTTATCTTTGCAATGTCAATCAGAACAAACGACATCTTAGAGACAAGAAACAGCAAGTTTAACAATTTAAAATTTAGGTTCTACAGGATTTAGTGTGAGTTAACTTAACGATTTTAACACAAGGAAGTCTTTATGCAACGTCAAGTCGCCATAGAAGAAGAGTACAGCAATGCG
>CACWMK010000019.1 GCA_902761905.1 uncultured Prevotellaceae bacterium | reverse complement strand
GCAGCTACAGTACTCAACAAGTACTACTCTACAGAGAGTGAGAAGATGAACTTCCTGAGCGGATCGCAGTTTACAGCCAACAAGAATGAGTACCTGCCTATACCATTCGAGCAGATGGCAGCATCTAACGGACACTACACTCAGAACTGTGGACAGTGGTGATTATTAAGTTAAGAGTTAAGAATTAAGAGTTTAGAGTTTAGAATTATGAAAACGATATATAGCATTATCTGCGCAATATGCATCGTATGCGGGCTCACCGCTTGTAACGATGATCATACGGGCAGCATCGACGTAAGCGGTTCATGCTTGGTTGAGAAGTTTGTCCTGAACGGACAATACGAAGGTACCATCAACACAGAGAAGCGACTGGTAAAAGTAAAAGTGCCCGTAGATTTCGCCCAGAAAGGTGATATGGAGATAACAAGTCTGACAGTATCTGCTGGCGCACAGACCAATATGAAGGTGGGCGACCACCACATCAGCAATGGCGACTTGGTAATGGACTATCAGGTAAGCGTACGTAACGACGAGGCCTTGATGTCGCTCTTCATACTTGAGGGTGTGAAAGGTGCCATAAACCAGCAGGACAAGACTATCACCGTAAGCGTGATGGCCAACAGCGGTATCGACCTTAGCAATGCTACTTTCGAAGTTGAATGCAGCGAGGATGCCACATGTAGTCCAGCTAGCGGCACTAAGGGCAACTTCACTGAGCCGTTCCAGATTACACTTAACGACAATACTGCTACTACAGTTTATACGGTTTACGTAACACTGATTGAGGATCCTATCGCACTGTTTGTTGGCGATGCTGAAAACATCGAACTGCTGAACGATGAGGAGAAGGCTGCTGCCAAGTGGCTCACTGGTAACATTGCAAGTGCAGCCTACGCATCATGGAGCGATGTAGCTGGCGGAAATATCTCACTCGAGAAATGTAAGCTGATATTCTTCCACCGTCATTGCTCATCATACGGCAATTACAATGGATTTGCTGAGGCTGAACAGGGAGCAATGACAGCACTGGCCAAGATGAAGGAATACTGGCAGAAGGGTGGTGCATTCGTACTGGGTCGTAGCGCGGTGAACTACGCTATTGCTCTGGGTGCTATGCCTGAGGACGCTTATCCAAACAATGTTTGGGGCGGCGGAGGCGGCGAAGGCTCCGACCTGATGGGCGACGACCCATGGCATACATTTGCCTACGACATCACTCACCCACTATGGAATAACCTGAAAACCTATCCAGGTGCTCCAGACAATGCTATCTACACACTCGATAAGGATTACACCATCTGTAACACCACATCACAGTATGGATTCTGGGATACTTATCAGGGTGGTAAGGATGCTATGGAAGCTAAGACTGGTGCTCGCGCTCTGACTGGCGACAACAGCGTGAACGCATGGGAGTTGAAGGCTGCTAACGGCGAGTTTGGTAAGGGTGGTATCATCTGTCTGGGCTCAGGTCTCTACGACTGGAACTCTCCTACTCCTTTCGCGTCGAACTATCACGACAACATGGGCACTATCCTGCTCAACGCATTCAATTATCTAACCAAATAAAAAAACTGTAAGTTATGAAGACAATGATATATTCAGTATTCTCACTCATGCTGTCAGCCTCTGTGCTGACGGCGTGCAGCGACGAGGAGTTCAGCGGCGATCCCGCAAAGGACTGGAACGGCACAACCACATTCTTCGCTTCGACTGATGCTGCCGGCTTTGGCACATTCTATACACCAGCTGTTGGCCGTGTAGGCGACCCAATGCCTTTCTACGATCAGAAGAGCGGCGACTTCAAGGTGCTCTATCTGCAGGAGTTCATCAACAACATGACTTATCGCTTCCACCCCATTTGGGCTGTATCTACCAAGGATGGTGCTAACTACGAGTCGCTGGGCGAGTTGCTGGCATACGGTGCTAACGACTATCAGCAGGATGCGGCACTGGGTACAGGTTGCGCATACGAGAAGGATGGTACATATTATATCTACTACACAGGTCACAACGGCAACTGCAAGAATCGCGAAGTGGTGATGCGCGCTACATCTACCGACTTTAAGACCTGGACTAAGGACGAACTTTGGACTCTGAATGGTCCTGACTATGGTTACTCTGGTAATGACTTCCGCGATCCACAGATATTCGTAGCCGACGACAACCTCTATCACATGGTTATCTCTACCTATCCTAATGGTGGTGGCGACCCTGTATTTGCTGAGTTCAAGTCGAGCGACATGAAGAATTGGGAGCACGTAGGCCGTATCCGTATGATTTGGGACCGTATGCTGGAGTGTCCTGACATCTTCAAGATGGGCGACTACTGGTACATCGTGTTCAGCGAGAGCTATCGCGCCAGCTGGAGCCGTAAGGTTAAGTATATGGTAGCCTCAACCTATGAGGAACTGAAGAACTGTCTCAATGACGGACCAAAGTGGGCTCCTGACGGACACGAGGGCGTGCTCGACAGTCGTTCGCTCTATGCAGCCAAGACTGCTTCTAACGGCACAGACCGTTACATCTGGGGATGGTGCCCATTCCGTTCTGGTAGCGATATTCACGAGAAGAACACCAACGTAGGTGCTGGCGACGGCAACGAACCTAACTGGAGTGGCGCATTGGTTTGCCACAAGATTATCCAGCACAGCGACGGAACACTTACTCTGGGTGCAGTGCCTGCAATGGCAGCTAAGTATAATCAGACAGTTAATGCTACAGTGATGGAATCGAATGGCTACAACAGTGGTTCACTGAGCGGCGATGGAGCATACGTACTCTACAACCGTCTGGGCACAGCCAACCACATCTCGTTCACCGTAAAGACCTCTAACGTCTGGGATAAGTTTGGTGTATCGTTCGTACGTGGCACAGATTCTAAGAAATACTATACCATCGTAGTGAACCCCGAGGACGATAACCACCGCAAGCTCAACTTCGAGCAGGAAGGTGAAGAAGGCAAGGGCTTCATCGAGGCCGCCGATGGCTACTGGTTCGAGCGTCCCGCCGACAACACCTACAACATCGACATCTACACAGATAACAGCGTCCTGACACTTTACATCAACGATGTATGCGCCTACACCCAGCGCATCTACGGCATCCAGAAAAACTGCTGGAGCATCAACAACTACGGCGGTTCGATCACAGTTAGCGATGTTAAGGTAAGTCAGCAATAATCATTAATATAAAACTTTAAAACAATGAAAAAGATAATATTCATGGCAGCCATGTTTGCTGCAACAGTGTGCAATGCACAAGTAGTTCTTTGGAACGGTGAGGATAAAGAAATAAATACCGATGGCGGATTCTGGAACAGAGCAGACCCTACAGTGGTTGATGACAACGGAAACAAGTGCTTGAAGGTGACACTGAAAGCCAATCCTGGAGGTTGGGATCAAGAGCATCATAATGCTGCACTGCCTATCGGCGATGCTGATTTCAAGGGCTTGCGTCGTGTCTCATTCCGCATCAAGATGGCCGAGAAGCATAATGTGATGGTACAGCTGGAAGGTAAGGACGGAGCCTACAACCTTAAGCGCGTATTCTGGTACGACACACCAGATGAGTGGCAGACAATGGTTTACGAATTCGCAGCAGGTCCTGATAATGAAAAGGTTACTGACACAGGTAACAACGTGCTTGCCATCTGGCCTTTCGAAGAGACAGCCGACGGTGAGGGGAAGACTATCTACATCGACGACATCCAGTTGAATGGTCCAATGGTGAATGGTATGGGCGTTCGCAGCTACGCTGACAATTCACTGACAGGCGAGGTGAAAGTAACTGGCAATATCGAGACAGGTCACTATCAGAACACATGGGATGGCGACTGGCATGGTGAAGACTTCAGCGACTATGATCTCATCGCAGCAAAACTGGCAGCAGACGCTACAGTGCTCGATGTGACAGAAGCAACGTTCGAAAACCCAGTATGGGACGCTATCAATGCAAAATGCCCCAACATCACTATTAAGCTGAATACTACAAATGTATCTGCTATCCGTAAGGCAAAAACAGAAGATAACATCATGTACAATCTGAATGGCCAGCGCCTGGCCCAGCCTCAGAAGGGTATTAATATCCTCAACGGAAAGAAGATTATCGTAAGATAACTACGACAATTCTTATAATAATCGTTCATTGCGCGAAAAAATGTTGCAATGAACGATTTTTGTTAGCAGTTGAAACAAATGTTATCGATGGATATTGAAAAACGCCGTAACTTTGCAGCAGAAGATTTAGGATATAGTCATATTGTTATTAGTTAGTAAATTGTTTTAGGTTCATAGAGTGATTAATTGGTTAAAGTAAGTTATTAAGTTAGTAGTAAGGTAATGGATTGGTTTCTTCTAAAAAAACGTGCGGCTCGTAAGAGTCGCACATTTTTGTAAGATAGGCACACCAGCAATATTATGAGATGTTTTTAGGCAAATAATTTGTTGGCTTCAAATAAAAATATTACCTTTGCATCAGAGATTTATATTTCACGTCCTGGAACATAAGTTTTGCGGCGTGATATATAAGTTCCTCGACGTGAAATATAAGTTTATAGACGTAGAATATAAAAATTAGAATACAATGGCAAAATATGTAGTGAAAGGACTCCCAAAGGAGATGACTGACGGCAAGAAAGTATTGTTTCCCAAGATGCGGACCTATACTCAACACGACTTCAAAACCGTACTGAAGCACATGAAGACCTATGGCGGCAGCTTCAGCGAAGGCACCATGCGAGGCGTCCTGGATGCACTGGTTGAAACAATGAAGGCGTGGATGCCAATGGGGCACAGCATCAAGATAGACGGTCTGGGCACGTTCAGTCTATCGCTTGGGTTCGATGACGACAGCGAAGGTTCAAAGTATCGTCATGTATCCATCAAAGGCATCAACTTTAAGCCCGATGCAGAACTTCTGGCCGAGATGAATCGCGAAAACACATTTGAGAAGGCTGAAACAGAAGTGCAAACGCCAAGAAGGAGCAAAATGAGTCGCGATGAACGTCTGGCTAAAGCCCAAAGAATTATTGAAGCAAATGGATACATGACGCTGACAGACTATGCTCTGGCTACTGACCAAAGCAGGACAAAAGCCTCACGCGACTTAAGCGAACTAACCGCCGATCCAGGTTCCGGCATCGGCACTCGCGGTAGTCATTCGCACAAAGTATGGGTAAAAAAATAAAATAATCGTTCATTGCATATAAAAATGTTGCAATGAACGATTTTTCTTAATGTTTGAAACATTATTTATAGGATATACACGCGAAATACACTACCTTTGCAGCAGAAATCAAAAATCGTACAACAAAAAATGAATAGCAAAATGAGAAAAACGGTAATGATGATGGTGGCAGCCGTGCTGACCTCTGCATCGGCAATGGCGCAGGTAACGCCTATGGTGCTGGGCGAGAAGCACGCCATGCTGCGAGTGGAACAGCCAACTAAGTACCTGCTGCTGCCCGTACAGGAGACTGAGGACATTGCGGCAATAGCCATACTGAACGGCAAAAACGAGATGACGCAGCGCATCAATGTGAAGTTGGCAGTAGATCGCGTAGACTATTTTGTGCCCTACGAACTGAAAGATGCCCAGCTACTCGACATCGAGTTTCATGGCGATCGCCGACTGAAAGGTGCCGTAGGCGAGTTTGCCTGCTGGAAGGAAATAAAGTATAGCGATACATTCGACACTACCAATCGCGAACGCTTCCGCCCTGTATATCATCATACACCTGTATATGGTTGGATGAATGATCCAAACGGTATGTTTTACAAGGATGGAGTGTGGCATCTGTACTACCAGTGGAACCCCTACGGATCGCAGTGGGAGAACATGCACTGGGGGCATTCTACATCGCGCGACCTGATACATTGGCAGGCTGAGCCTATGGCACTGGAGCCCGACTGGTTAGGTTCGATATTCAGCGGTTCGTGCGTGACAAGAGGCGACGAAGTAGTGGCTATGTACACCACAGCCGGGCACCACCAGACTCAATCGTTAGCTTTCTCGAAAGACGGAGGACGCACTTTCCAGAAGTTTAGCGGCAACCCTGTACTGACATCCGACGCCCCCGACTTCCGCGATCCTCGTCCGTTCTGGAACGAAGACATCAAAGCTTGGAACCTGATTCTGGCCGTAGGACAAGAGATGCGAATCTACTCGTCATCAAATCTGACAGACTGGAAGTACGAAAGTTCTTTCGGTAGTAAGTACGGTAATCATGGCGGCGTATGGGAGTGCCCAGACCTATTTGAGATTAAAGATGAAACATCAAACATTAAAAAGTGGGTACTTATCTGCAACATCAATCCTGGAGGCCCATTCGGAGGTAGTGCTACACAGTACTTTGTGGGACAATTCGACGGACATAAGTTTACCTGCGAGTCGATGCCAAAGGTTACTAAATGGATGGACTATGGCAAGGATCACTATGCTACAGTATCGTTCTACAATGCACCTGAGAACCGTCATGTGGTACTGGCATGGATGAGCAATTGGCAGTATGCCAACCAAGTGCCTACCAAGCAGTATCGCTCGGGCAACAGTATACCTCGCGACCTTGGACTGTTTAACTATGGCGAGGAGACATACGTAAGCGTAGTTCCATCAAAGGAGATGCTGGCCATGCGTGGCGCAAAAGTGAGGAAGCCGACTGAGGCTTGCGAGATAGTAGTGGACGTGAAGAATCAGGCGGAGATTGTGCTCTCGAACTCAAAGGGTGAGGAGGTGACGATGGTTTACGACGGACATCGACAGAGCTTCAGCATGGACCGTACGAAGAGTGGCGACGTGAGTTTCAGCGAGGCCTTCGCTTGCACATCAATTGCACCCACTTATGGACATATAAAACAGCTACGATTGTTTATCGACCGTTGTTCTATCGAGGCCTTCGATGCAGAAGGAAAGATGGCTATGACAAACCTGGTATTCCCATCAGAGCCTTATAATAGTATTAAGGTGAAGGGCGGAAAAGCGACAATATATGAAATTAAGAATTAAGAATTTAGAGAAAAGTTAGTAACATGAAGAAATTTGCTTTGATCCCCGTGATGTTCTGCTTTTTCGCCATGGGATTTGTCGACCTGGTGGGCATTGCATCGAACTATGTGAAGGAAGACCTGCAGCTGACAGACAGCGTGGCCAACATCTTCCCGTCGCTCGTATTCTTCTGGTTCCTGATCTTCAGCGTACCTACGGGAATGCTGATGAACAAGATCGGACGAAAGAACACTGTATTGCTATCACTCGGCGTGACTATCGTATCGCTGCTTCTGCCTCTGTTTGGCGAGAACTTCGGCATAATGCTCTGCGCATTCTCGCTGCTTGGAATTGGTAACGCACTGATGCAGACATCGCTTAACCCACTGGTATCAACCGTGATGGGCGGAGGCAATCTGGCATCGACACTCACCTTCGGACAGTTTATCAAGGCCATCGCCTCGTTTCTGGCACCATATCTGGCCATGTGGGGCGCCACACAGGTTCTGCCTTCGTTCGGCTACGACTGGCGAGTACTGTTTATGATCTACTTCGTGGTAGGCATTCTGGCTGCAGCGCTACTGGCAATTACTCCTATCGAAGAAGAACAGACGTCAGGCAAGGCATCGACATTTACTGAATGTCTGAAACTGCTGGGCACACCTATCGTACTGCTATCATTCTTTGGTATTATGTGTCATGTGGGCATCGATGTGGGCACCAACACCACAGCACCAAAGATTCTGATGGAGCGACTGGGACTGACACTTAACGACGCAGCATTTGCAACCAGTCTGTACTTCATATTCCGTACTATCGGCTGCCTGACAGGCTCTTTCTTCTTGCGAGTACTGCCTAATCGCACATTCTTCGTAATCAGCGTAGTGATGATGGCACTATCGATGTGTGGACTCTTTATCGGCACAGAAAAATGGATTCTCTACGCAGCAATCGCACTGGTGGGCTATGGCAACTCCAACATCTTCTCAATCTGTTTTGCACAGGCACTGACAGCTATGCCGCAGAAGCAGAACGAGGTATCAGGACTGATGATTATGGGACTGTTTGGCGGAACTATCTTCCCACTGCTGATGGGATTTGCCAGCGACGCAATGGGCCAGGCCGGAGCAGTAATCGTGATGGCTATCGGAGTGGTCTACCTCTTTACCTATATAAATCGCGTAAAATAATGTTTAATCTTTAATGTTTAATCTAATGAAAAGATATATCGTAGGCCTCGGAGAGGCACTGTGGGACGTACTGCCCGAAGGAAAGAAACTAGGTGGAGCACCTGCTAACTTTGCTTATCATGCAGGACAATTCTTGGGTAGCGAAAACACCATTGCTATCAGCGCACTAGGCGAAGACGAATTGGCAGAGGAAACTATCGAAGCACTGAAGGAGCACAATCTGAGCTACCTGATGCCACGTGTACCCTATCCCACTGGCACTGTGCAGGTTACGCTGACAGGCGATGGCATACCTACATACGACATCAAAGAGAACGTAGCCTGGGACAACATCCCATTCACAGCCGAAATGGAGGAGATAGCAAAGAATGCCCGTGCCGTATGTTTCGGATCGCTGGCACAGCGTAATGTGGTGAGTCGTGAGAATATCCGCAAATTCCTGGATGCGACACCCGAAGACTGCATCAAGATTTGCGACATCAACCTGCGCCAGCAGTTCTACTCGAAAGAGATTATGGAGGACTCGTTCTGTATATGTAACATCCTGAAAATCAACGATGAAGAGCTTGTGGTAGTGAATCGTATGTTCGGCTACGACGGACTGGATATGCGCGGAACCTGCGAGAAGATAGTACAGGACTATCACCTGAAGATGCTTGTATTGACCTGCGGCACTAACGGATCGTATGTGTTTACCGACGACGGACTGACATCGTTCCAGGATACGCCAAAGGTAGAAGTGGCTGATACAGTAGGCGCTGGCGACTCGTTTACAGGTTCGTTCTGCGCATCAATTATCAACGGAAAACCCGTACAGGAGGCTCATAAGACAGCAGTACAGGTTAGCGCCTACGTCTGCACTCAGAATGGCGCTATGCCCGTGATTCCTGCTGAACTGAAAAAATAGCAATCGGAGAGAAGAAAATGATATGTCGGAGTGGCAAAAGCGCTACTCCGACATGTTTTTTTAATTTCTTTAACCTAAAAAGAATTGTGTGCGCGCAAAATATTGCTAATTCGGGATTGTCAATTCAAGAATAATTCGTAAATTTGCAGCGCATTTTTAAAAATGCTCGTAAGAACAAACGATTAAGGAGTAACGTCTAGGATAATTTTCACAATTTAAATAAAGATTAGTAATATGGCAAAGTTAGATTTGACTCAGTACGGCATTACAGGTTCTACCGTAATTGCACACAATCCATCGTATGAGGAGCTCTTCAAAGAGGAGACAAAGGCTGGACTCGAGGGTTACGACAAGGGCGTAAACACCGAGCTCGACGCTGTTAACGTTATGACTGGTATCTACACCGGCCGTTCACCTAAGGACAAGTACATCGTAAAGGATGCTCAGAGCCAGGACAAGGTATGGTGGACAACTGAGGAATACAAGAACGACAACCACCCCATGAGCGAGGAGGTTTGGAAGCAGGTTAAGGAGATCGCTATCAAGGAGCTCTGCAACAAGGAGCTTTACGTAGTTGACGCTTTCTGCGGTGCTAACGAGGCTACACGTCTGGCTGTTCGCTTCATCGTTGAGGTAGCATGGCAGGCACACTTCGTTAAGAACATGTTCATCCAGCCTACAGCTGAGGAGCTGGAGAAGTTTGAGCCTAACTTCGTAATCTATAACGCATCTAAGGCTAAGGTTGAGAACTACAAGGAGCTGGGTCTGAACTCAGAGACTTGCGTAGCATTCAACACTACAAGCCGCGAGCAGTGCATCATCAACACATGGTACGGTGGTGAGATGAAGAAGGGTATGTTCTCTATGCAGAACTACTATCTGCCTCTGCAGGGTATCGCATCTATGCACTGCTCTGCTAACACCGACATGGAGGGTAAGAACACAGCTATCTTCTTCGGTCTGTCAGGTACAGGTAAGACCACTCTTTCAACCGATCCAAAGCGTCTGCTGATTGGTGACGACGAGCACGGATGGGACGATGAGGGTGTATTCAACCTCGAGGGCGGTTGCTACGCTAAGGTTATCAACCTGAGCAAGGAGAACGAGCCTGACATCTACGGCGCTATCAAGCGTAACGCTCTTCTGGAGAACGTAACAGTAGCTGCCGACGGTAAGATCGACTTCGCTGATAAGAGCGTAACCGAGAACACTCGTGTATCATATCCTATCGATCACATCGAGAAGATCGCTCAGAAGGTAAACGGCAAGAGCGCTGGTCCTGATGCTAAGAACGTAATCTTCCTGAGTGCTGACGCATTCGGTGTACTGCCTCCAGTATCAATCCTGACTCCAGAGCAGACTAAGTACTACTTCCTGAGCGGATTCACAGCTAAGTTGGCTGGTACAGAGCGCGGTATCACTGAGCCTACTCCAACATTCTCTGCTTGCTTCGGCCAGGCATTCCTGGAACTGCACCCAACAAAGTATGCTGAGGAGCTGGTTAAGAAGATGGAGAAGAGCGGTGCTAAGGCATACCTCGTAAACACTGGTTGGAACGGTACCGGCAAGCGTATCTCTATCCCCGATACACGTGGTATTATCGACGCTATCCTGGACGGAAGCATCCTGAAGGCTCCTACAAAGAAGGTTCCTTTCTTCGATTTCGAGGTTCCAACAGAGCTGCCTAACGTAAATCCTGCTATCCTTGATCCTCGCGACACTTACGCTACTGCTGCTGAGTGGGAGGAGAAGGCTAAGGATCTGGCTGCACGCTTCATCAAGAACTTCAAGAAGTACGAGGGCAACGAGGCTGGTAAGGCTCTGGTAGCTGCTGGTCCAAAGCTCTAATTCGAATTAAGAATTAAGAGTTAAGAATTTAGAGATTTAATTCTAAACATACCGGAATTGGCTGCGCCGAAAGGCGTGGCCAATTTTTTGATGTAAGTCAATAAGCGACAAAACACCCCTAAAATTCTCAATTGCCAATTCTCAATTGTCAATAAAAAGTGTTACCTTTGCACTTGCAATCGTGAGATTGCTTTGTTTTTCATTAGGTTTTAGTTAGATTTTTTAAGGTAAAGAATTATGTTATTAGATTTTCAAACAACGGCTATGTTAGCATTGGTTGTGATCTCGGCTGGTCTGAGCATATTCACACTGATGCATACAGAAATACGTTGAAAGAGGGCGGGGTGAGTGAGTCATACCGCACTCTTTTTTGCATTAAAAACCTAAACTAACTTAAAATCGGTCAAATTATGCCATATTTTCATTAATTATAAAGCGAAAAGTGCTCATTTTTGCAGAAATGTGCGTAAATTTGCAGCCAAATTGTGATAATAGTGATTTTAAGATCAATGAAAAGATATATCTCTACACTCTGCACAATGCTGGCTTGTGCGCTGCTTGTCACCTCATGTCTGAAGGATGACACCACCAACGACACCCAGTATTACAACGACACGGCCATTGTCACCTTTAAGTTGGCTACTATTAACCGTTACATACATACAACATCGTTAACTGGTGCCGATTCAGTTTACAAATCGACACTGTCAGACCCTGTGGTATTCACTATCGATCAGGCTCAGCACAAGATTTACAACACCGACTCGCTGTATTCGGATGTTGACCTGAACCACGTACTTGCTACCGTAAGCAGTAAAAACAGTGGCACAGTGGTAGTAAACTACCCTGCAGTAGATGGCACAGACTCACTGTTATTCTATAGCAGCACCGACTCTATCGACTTCGAGAAATTGAGAGATCTTCGTGTGTATGCACAGGACGGTTCGAGCTATCGCAGCTATCAGGTAACAATAAATGTACACAAGGCAAAGACAGGTGTACTGCTCTGGGAACAGAAATCAGCTGCTGATTTGCCTATAGATACAAAGAAGGCACTTTGGGAGCAAGCAGCCGAAACTGCAGGAATGAGTCTTATAGGCTATGGCTCAGCCGAAGGATACGCTTTTGCTAACGACGGTATGCTGATGGTAAGCAAGGACAACGGCGAGACATGGACTGCCGACAGTCTGGACGAAGATGCTGCATGGCTGCCAACAAGCAACTATGCATTTACATCATGGCCTTTCGCAGCCAACGACTCAACCGACTACCAGTTGCTGGTTGGATCCAACGACAATCAGAGCGAAGGTTGTGTGGTATGGCGTAAGATAGCAGAATACTCTAAGCGTAGTCTGCCATCAAAGTGGGTACTGATTCCTATCGAAAACCACAATCACTATTATCTGCCCAAGATGGAGAACCTGAATCTGGTATACTTCAGCGGAAAGGTACTGGCTATCGGAAACAACAAGAAGATATACGTTAGTCGCGACCAGGGCATAACCTGGAAGACAGACTCTAAGTACACTCTGCCCGACGAGCTGGGAACAAGCAACGTCACAGCCACAACCGACAAAGACGGCTATCTCTGGCTGGTAGGTAAAGATACTGGCGAAGTTTGGCGCGGACTGATAATTGAATAGAGTGAAAAGACTGTTGGCAGTAATCCTAGCTATGGTCACAACGGTGGCTGCCAGTGCCCAGGACGAACCTGAGTACAAGCTAGAGATAGGTGCCGGAGCTGGATTAGTAAGCTATGTAGGCGACTACAACGGCAATCTGACAAAAGGCATGCAGCCATGGATGATGCTGATGGCAAAATATCGTATGGACCCGAGAGTGGCTGCCAGCCTGAACATTGGAACAGGAAAGATAAAAGGGTCGACCAACAATGTCAAGACATGGTATCCTGACGGTGCTTACGAATTTAAACACCAGATAACGGAGGTCGATGTTAGATTGGAATACAACTTCTGGCCATACGGCACAGGAAATGAATACAGAGGCGCAAGGAGGTTTACTCCATATATTGCAGCCGGACTGGGAGCAACAATCTATGGCGGACCTGAGAAAGGAGCAACGATGAACCTGCCAATAGGCGCAGGAGTGAAGTACAAAATAGGGAAACGCCTGAACCTGACAGCAGAATGGGCTATGCGTATAACGCTGAGCGATAAGCTGGACGGAAGTAAAGACCCCTACGGCATAAAGAGCAGCGGACTGTTTAAGAACACCGACTGTTATAGCGCGCTCCAGATAGGGCTAAGTTATGACCTCTGGGAAAAATGCAAGACATGTAACCAAGAGTAAAAATTGAAATAATAATTATTGAGATATATGAAGGAACTTTTAGACATGAACAGGATTCCCCGGCACATTGCCATCATTATGGACGGTAATGGACGTTGGGCTATGGACCGCGGATTGGATCGTACTTTCGGCCATAAAGCCGGACTTGATAATCTGGAGCAAGTAACTACAGTATGTTCCAACCTCGGTGTTAAGTACCTGACGGTATATGCATTCTCAATAGAGAACTTCAACAGACCTGCCTATGAGGTAGAGGCACTGATGGGACTGGTTCTTAGTTTCTTCAAGATGCAGCTGTTCCATAATAACAACGTAAGTTTCCATGTAGTGGGCGACGTTGAAAGACTTCCACAGAGCGTGCAGGACAAATTGCGCTCTATGGTTGAAGAGACAGCCATGTACGATGGTATGGCAATGACCATTGCAATGCCTTATTCTTCAAAGCAAGAGCTGGTGAATGTTTCAAAGACCATCGCCCGCAAGGTGCAGAACGGAGAATTGAACATTGACGACATAACCGAAGATACCATCAGCGAGAACCTGTGGACAAATTGGATGCCCGACCCCGACCTGCTTATCCGTACTGGTGGCGAGGTGCGCATATCTAATTATCTGCTGTGGCAGTGCGCATATTCCGAATTCTATTTCTGCGATTGCTACTGGCCCGATTTCTCGGAGGAAGAACTTCATAAGGCAATCATAAGCTATCAGAGCCGTCAGCGCAGATTCGGAAAGACCGAAGCCCAGATAGAAGCAGAAGAAAAGAAGTAAGAAATAAAAAAGAGTA
This sequence comes from uncultured Prevotellaceae bacterium, assembly GCA_902761905.1. Classification (GTDB taxonomy): domain Bacteria; phylum Bacteroidota; class Bacteroidia; order Bacteroidales; family Bacteroidaceae; genus Prevotella. The sequence continues at coordinate 29,901 of CACWMK010000019.1, read as the reverse complement.
ATATTACAATATAATGATTCTATATAATATAATAAGGTGTAAGGCAAAAGGAGGAATGATGAAAGCAATAGTGCTTTCACTTTTCAGCCTTTTCACCGTTTCACCTTTACTCGCTCAGGATAAGATCGTAAACCCCGACATATCATACGCAGGTACTCCACGTACTTGTGAAATAGGTGGTATCGCTGTCGAAGGAGTTGAAGGATATGAGGATTACGTATTGGCAGGACTATCAGGACTGACAGTAGGCCAAGAGGTTGAATTGCCAGGAAGTCAGATAACCGAGGCAGTAAAGCGTTATTGGCGCAATGGTCTATTCTCTAAGGTTAAGATTACAGCCGACTCAATCGTAGGCAACAAGGTTTTCCTGTGTATCCATTTGGGTATGCGTCCCCGCATAAAAAACATCAACTATAACGGTATCAAGAAGGCCGAGCGCGAAGATATGGAAGCCAAGTTGGGTATGGTTAAGGGTATGAGTCTGACACGTAACATCATAGACCGTGCTAAGATTCTGGCCAAGAAATACTTCGACGACAAGGGCTACAAGAATGCTGAAATAGAAATCGTACAGCATGAGGACGCCTCAGGTCAGGTAACACTCGACGTGAACATCGACAAGAAGGACAAGATGAAAGTGCACGAACTGATTTTCCAGGGCAACGAAAAGTTGACCAATGCGAAGATCAAGGGTTCGATGTTTGGCAAAGGTGCTTTCGGAAAGATTCACGAGGCAGGCAAATTTACCAACCTGTTCAAGGCGAAGAAGTTTACCGACGAGCGTTATAAGGAGGCTAAGCAGGTACTGATAGAGAAGTATAACGAACTGGGATTCCGCGATGCTACCATCATCGAAGACTCTGTATACAGCTTTGATGATAAGCACGTAAACATCCTGGTTAAGGTAGACGAAGGCGAAAAGTACTACGTTCGTAATATCACATGGGTAGGTAACACCGTTGTTACTACCGACTATCTGAATGCCGTACTAGGCATGAAGAAGGGTGATGTGTACAACCAGAAACACATAGACAAGCGACTGAAAGAAGACGAGGATGCCGCTGGCAACTATTATTATAACAATGGTTACGTATTCTCAGGCATCGAGCCTGTTGAGGTAAATATCGACGGCGACTCTATAGATATCGAAATGCGCGTGACAGAGGGTCCACAGGCCCACCTGAACCATGTACGCATCTATGGTAACGACCGCCTGTATGAGGAGGTTGTACGCCGCGAACTGCGCACCAAGCCAGGCGACCTGTTCAACAAGGAGGCTCTGACACGTTCGGTACGTGATATCGCTTCGATGGGATTCTTCGATCCAGAGAAGGTAGTACCAGATATCAAGCCTAATCCCGACGATGGTTCGGTTGACGTGAACTGGCGACTGGAGCAGAAGAGCAACGACCAGCTGGAGTTCTCACTGGGTTGGGGACAAACCGGTGTCATCGGTAAGGTTGGTATCAAGTTCAACAACTTCTCTATCCGCAACCTGTTCGGCAAGAACAAACTGCACCGCGGTATTCTGCCTTACGGTGATGGCGAGCAGCTGGGATTCAGTTTCCAGACCAATGGTAGCTACTATAGTTCGCTTAGTGCCAACTACGGTACAAACTGGTTTGGCGGCAAGCGTCCTAACAGCTTGAACGTAGGTGTGTTCTACTCTAAGCAGAGCGACATCTCGAGCTACTACCGCAACAACGCATTCTACAACAACTACGCAATGTACAGCTACGGATATGGTGGCTACAACCCATACTACTACAACTACGAGTCTATGCTCGACGACGACAAGACTATGACAGTGTTCGGAGCATCGCTGGGTTGGGGTAAGCGTCTGCGCTGGCCTGATGACTACTTCCAGTTCTCTGCTCAGCTCGGATTCTCACGCTACATGCTGCGCGACTGGAGCTACTTCTATATCCACAACGGCAACTGTAACAACATCAACCTGGGATTCACTCTGAGTCGTACATCTACCGACAACCAGCTGTTCCCACGTCGTGGTTCAGAATTTATGGCTTCGGTAACAATCACTCCACCATGGTCGCTGTTCGACAATAAGGACTATGCCAACCTAGCCAAGAACTCTAGCTCGGCCACATATGAGGATGAGCTGCAGGAAGTTTATCGCTGGATTGAGTACCACAAGTGGAAGTTTAAGAGCCGTACATTCACAGCCCTAACAAGTGGTCAGAAGTGTCTTGTACTGATGACACGCGTAGAAATGGGACTGTTGGGAAGCTACAACAAGGACAAGCGCTCACCATTCGAGACCTTCTACGTGGGAGGTGACGGTATGAGCGGATACTCTTACGGATACTCTGAAGAGACTATCGGTTTGCGTGGTTATGACAACGGAGCACTCTCATACTCTTCGGCCTACGAGACTATGATGAAGGGCGGTACTATCTCGTCATACAACTCATACGCATACGACCGATTCACACTCGAGTTGCGTTATCCACTTATGCTGGGTAACACCACCATCTACGGACTCGGTTTCCTTGAGGGTGGTAACGCCTGGGCCAATGCCAAGGACTTCAACCCATTCAAGATGAAGCGTTCGGCCGGTATCGGTGTACGTATCTATCTGCCAATGGTTGGACTGATGGGAATCGACTGGGCATACGGTTTCGACAATGTATACACAAGTCAGAGCGGAGCACAGAAGAAGGGCGGAAGCAACTTCCACTTCATCCTCGGACAGGAGTTCTAACAGCAAAACTTTTAAACCATCAAATAGTTTTCACGTCAAAGGGGTATAACACTTAAAACAGAATGGTTATGAAGAAATTAATAATCTGCGCACTTTGCGCTATATTCGGATGGACAGCAGCTACGGCACAAAAGTATGCAGTAGTAGACATGGAGTATATCCTTAAGAACATACCAGCCTACGAGCGTGCCAATGAGCAGCTAAGCCAGGTATCTAAGCAGTGGCAGGCTGAGGTAGACGCACTGAACACCGAGGCTCAGACACTGTATAAAAACTATCAGAACGAGGTAGTATTCCTGTCGAAGGAACAGAAGAAGGCCAAGCAGGATGCAATCGTAGAAAAAGAAAAGCAGGCAGCCGAACTGAAAAAGAAATACTTCGGTCCCGAAGGCGAACTCTTCAAGAAGCGTACCGCACTGATGTCGCCAATACAGGACGAAGTATACAATGCCATTAAGGACATTGCTGAACTGCGAGGCTATCAGTTGGTACTCGATCGCGCCAGCGACTCTGGTATCATCTTCAGTTCACCAAAGGTTGATATCTCTTCGGAAGTACTTCGTAAACTTGGATATTCAAACTAAGATACATTAAACATTAAAAGATTAAACATTAAAAACCAATAAGAAAATGAAAAAATTGATTATCTGCGCTATTTGCGCAATCTGCGGTTTCACTACCGCCAATGCACAGGCAAAGTTCGGCCATGTGAACACCCAGGAGATCATGCAGGCTATGCCAGAGTTTACTAAGGCTCAGAACGAGATTAAAGCTCTGCAGGACCAGTATGAGGCAGACCTGAAGAGTATGCAGGACGAACTGCAGAAGAAGGGTGAGGCTTTCGAGAAGGAGCAGGCAACACTGCCTGAGAACATCAAGCAGCGCCGTCAGCAGGAACTGCAGGATATGTACACCAAGATCCAGCAGAGCTACCAGGACAACCAGCAGGCTCTGGGCAAGGCTTCTCAGGACAAAATGCAGGCTATCCAGACCAAGATTCTTGATGCTATCAAGGCTGTAGGTCAGGCTGGACAGTACGTATACATCATGGAGAACAACTCGCTGCCTTACATCAGCGCAACCCTCTCTACCGATGTAACTGCACAGGTTAAGGCTAAGTTAGGCCTGAAGTAATCCAGAAAGTTTAAATACAAAATTCAAACAATATGAAACGATTCCTCGTACTTCTTGTGGCATTCGTATCGCTCAACGCATTTGCACAGGGTGATGCCACTTCATCAATCAAGTTTGGCTACCTGAGCTATCAGGCTGCCATACAGTCGATGCCCGACTACGCGCTGGTACAGCAGAAACTGGCCGACCTTAAGGCCCAGTATCAGGCCGAGGCTAAGCGAGTAGAAGACGAATTCAACAGGAAGTACGAGGAGTTTCTTGAAGGTCAGCGCGAATTCCCCAAAAGCATTCTGCAGAAGCGTCAGACAGAACTGCAGGAGCTGATGGCAAAGAACGTTGAGTTTAAGAATAAGAGCATAGAGCAGCTTGCCAATGACAAGACTGAGGCCTTTGCCCCACTCTACGATAAGCTGAACGCTGCACTAGCCGCTATCGGACATGAAAGGGGCTATGCCTTCATTCTCGATACCGATGTAAAGGCTCTGCCTTTCATCAATCCCGCTATGGGCGAAGACATCAACGAGGCTGTACAGGAATTACTCAATGCAGAACCTGTCAAGTAATCCTGGACCGATAGGAATCTTCGACAGCGGTTACGGCGGACTTACCATCCTGCATGGCATCCGTCAGCTGCTTCCCGAATACGATTATCTTTATTTGGGCGACAACGCCCGTGCACCCTATGGACCACGCTCGTTCGACGTGGTCTATGAGTTTACACGTCAAGCCGTACTAAAACTCTTCGAGATGGGCTGCCACCTGGTGATATTAGGTTGTAACACAGCATCGGCCAAGGCATTACGCACCATCCAGCAGAACGACCTGCCACAGATCGACCCTAATCGCCGCGTACTAGGCATCATTCGTCCCACAGCCGAGGTCATTGGCGATCTTACCACATCTAAACATGTAGGAGTACTTGCCACCGAGGGAACAATCAAGAGCGAGAGCTACGACCTTGAAATCCACAAACTTCATCCCGACTTCAAAGTATCTGGCGTAGCCTGTCCTTTCTGGGTTCCATTGGTAGAATACAACGAGGCCGACTCACCAGGAGCCGACTACTTCGTAAAGAAGCGTATCGACGAGATAATGCGTAAGGACCCCGAGATCGACACCATCATCCTGGGATGCACCCACTACCCTCTCCTTATGCCCAAGATACTAAAATATCTACCCGCAGGAGTACGTGTAGTGCCCCAAGGCGAATACGTGGCCGAGAGTCTGAAAAAATATCTCGAGCGTCATCCGCAGATTGAGCAGAAATGTGCCAAAAACGCAGACGTCCACTACCTAACCACCGAAAACCCTCAGAAGTTCAAGGAACAAGCCCAAATCTTCCTCCACGAACCCGTAGAGGTAGATAATATCACATTAGGATAAACTATTTTTTGTGTCTCATATTCCTCGGGTGATGCTCGAGGATTTCTTGTCTTAGGGTTGAAGTATCTATATGAGTATAGATTTCTGTGGTGCCGATATCCTCGTGGCCTAATAATGCTTGGATGAAACGGAGGTCGGCACCGCCTTCCAATAATGCCGTAGCAAAAGAATGACGAAGGGTGTGGGGGGAAATAGTCTTTTGGATACCGGCATCCTTGGCTTGAGCCTTGATCATGATGAGAATCATGGTACGAGTGAGGTGCGCGCCACGACGGTTCAGGAACACGAAGTCCTCTTCGCCAGGTTTAATCTTCATCAGATTGCGATCGTAGAACCAATTCCGAAGTTCGACTATAGCCTTTTGCGATATCGGAACTAGTCGCTCCTTTGAGCCTTTACCCATCACACGTACATACTCCTCATCTATATAAAGGTCGGACAGTTTCAAGTTTACAAGTTCGCTAACACGAAGTCCACATGAGAAGAGAACCTCGATAATAGCACGATTGCGATGGCCCTCCCATTTGGAGAGATCAATGCTTGCTTCGAGTCGGTCTACCTCTTCTGTAGTAAGAACTTCGGGCAGATGGTCGCCTATCTGTGGAGATTCGAGTAATTCTGTTGGATCATCGTCTCGAAATCCATCGAGTTGCAAGAACTTGAAGAAGCTACGTACACCACTAAGTATACGACATTGCGAACGTGGATGGATGCCAATATCGTGCAGACCTGCAGAGAAGTGCTCGAGGTCAACCAGTTCAACATCGCGTACGGATTTCTGCTCTCGTTCTAAGTAATCGAGTAGTTTGCGGAGATCACGTTGATAAGCATCGAGCGTGTTGCCCGACATGTTGCGCTGAAGCTTAAGATAGCGCACATAGGCTTTTACAACGTCCTTTTCGCTACTCATTTGCATATTTTTGGTGCAAAGTTACTACATTTTTTCAATAAATTTGGATTTTTGCTCACTTATTCGTACCTTTGCAGCCGTATTAATACATTTATACTGAAAATGAAGATTCTGATTATCAATGGTCCTAACTTGAACTTGTTGGGCCAGAGGGAGCCAGGCATCTATGGTTCGTCGTCGTTCGACGCCTACCTGCCTGAGTTGCGCAACCGCTTCACCGATGTAGACATCGAGTACTTTCAGAGCAACATCGAGGGTGTTCTGATTGACAAGATGCAGGAGGTGGGCTTCAGCTACGATGGTATCGTGCTGAATGCAGGAGCCTACACCCACACATCGATAGCTCTGCAGGACTGCATCCGCTCGCTGAAGACACCGGTTATCGAGGTTCACATCTCGAATGTGCATCAGCGCGAGGAGTTCCGCCACAAATCGATGATTTCATGCGCCTGCAAGGGTGTAATTCTCGGCTTCGGTCTCGACTCGTACCGTTTGGCCATAGAAGCTCTGAAGGGATGACGCTCGACGAGTATATCCTGCAACATACGGAGCCAGAGCCCGACTACCTGTACCGACTATGGCGAGCCACCCACATACACACCATCCACGGACGTATGGCGAGTGGACACTTACAGGGCCGACTACTTAAGATGCTGGTAAAGATGATTCGACCCAAGAACATCCTGGAGATAGGAACATTCAGCGGATACAGTGCCATATCGATGGCAGAAGGACTGGACGAAAGCGGACGGCTTTATACCTTCGAGATAAACGATGAGATGGAGGACTTTACCCGGCCGTGGATAGAGGGTTCGAACGTGGCCGATAAGATAGAGTTCATCATCGGTGATGCTCTACAGGAGGCCCCAAAACTTGGCATAGAGTTCGACCTTGCATTTATGGATGGCGACAAACGCACATATCGTGACTGCTACGAGATGGTGATGAGCATACTGAAACCGGGCGGCTTTATACTGGCCGACAACACTCTTTGGGACGGACATGTGGTGGACAGAGCCTACGACAAGGACCGACAGACTCAGGGAATAGAGACATTCAACGACTACATAGCCCGCGATCAGCGTGTGGAACAGGTGATTCTTCCGCTCCGCGATGGATTAACACTGATAAGAAAAAAAGAAATTTAGAATTAAGATTTAAGAGATGCAAGAGACAAGACAAAACAAGATTGCGAGATTGCTGCAGAAGGAGCTCTCGCTGATATTCCAACAACAGACACGCGCCACTCACGGCGTGATGATATCGGTAACACGCACCAAAATATCACCCGACCTGAGTATCTGCACTGCATATCTGAGCGTATTCCCAAGCGAGAAGGGCGAAGAGATTCTGACAAACATCAATGCCAACAGCAAGCAGATACGTTATGAACTAGGTACACGCGTACGTAATCAGATGCGCATCATACCAGAACTGCGATTCTTTATCGACGACTCGCTCGACTATATCGAGCATATCGATGAACTGCTGAAGAAATGAACTTTCCCTTCTTCATAGCCCGCAGATATCTGTTCTCGAAGAAATCCACTCATGCCATCAACGTCATAAGTGGAATTTCTGTCGTTGGCGTAGCCGTAGCCACAATGGCGCTGGTTGTCACGCTATCGGTATTTAACGGATTCCACGACTTGGTAGCATCATTCTTTACCAGCTTCGACCCACAGCTAAAGGTGATGCCTGCTGAGGGAAAGACAGTTGCCGCCGACGATCCAATACTGACAGAGATACGCAAGCTGCCAGAAATAGAAGTAGCCACAGAGAGCGTTGAGGATATGGCACTAGCCATATATCGCGGCAGACAGGCTATGGTAGTGATAAAGGGCGTAGACGACAACTTCGACAAGCTTACACACATCAACGAGATACTGGTAGGCAATGGCGACTTCAGTCTGCATGCAGCCGATATGGACTACGGCACACTAGGCATAAGACTAGCCGAAATACTTGGTACAGGATATACCTACGAAGAGCCGCTACGTATATACGCTCCTAAGCGCGAAGGCCAGTTGGACATGACTAACCCAGAGGAGGCTTTCGAAGAAGACGAGTTGTATTCGCCTGGCGTATTGTTTAATGTAAAACAAGCGCGCTACGACAAGAACTACATACTGACAAGCATATCGTTTGCACGCCGATTGTTTGGTCAGCAAGGAATGTTGTCGTCGCTCGAACTTAGACTGAAACCTGGAAGCAACTTCGATAAGGTCAAGTCACAGATAAAGCAGCTGTGTGCCGACAAGTTTGTGGTAAAAGACCGCTTTGAGCAGCAAGACGATACCTTCAAGATAATGAAGATCGAGAAACTGATAGCATACATCTTCCTGACATTCATCTTGATGGTGGCTTGCTTCAATATCATAGGTTCGCTATCGATGCTTATCATCGACAAGAAAGACGATGTGGTTACGCTGCGCAACCTAGGAGCATCAGACAAGCAGATAGTTCGTATATTCCTGTTCGAGGGCCGAATGATATCAGCAATAGGTGCTATTATAGGTATCGTAATAGGACTGACACTCTGCTGGATTCAGCAACGATATGGAATAGTTGCACTGGGTTCGTCGAGCGGTACATTTGTGATAAATGCCTATCCTGTAAGCGTACATCCAGAGGATATAGTAGTGGTGTTCGTTACAGTGCTGGTAGTAGGATTCCTCTCTGTATGGTATCCTGTAAGGTACTTTGCTAAGCGATTATTGGTATGATAAGTTAACATTTAACGTAGCTTTAACGTAGATTTTGCTGCAAATAGACAAAAAAGGTGTAACTTTGCACCCGAATAAAATTATGTAGCAACCAATACTTAAAATGAAGATGAAAAAAATTCTATCGACCATTCTGCTGACCTTGGTCGGCGCAGTAACAATGATGGCACAAATGCAGATGCCATCTATTCCAGTAGATCCCGATGTTCGCATCGGTAAACTCGACAACGGATTGACATACTACATCCGTCACAACAACTGGCCTGAGAACCGTGCTGAGTTCTACATCGCTCAGAAGGTAGGTTCAATTCAGGAGAACGACGACCAGCGTGGTCTGGCTCACTTCCTTGAGCACATGGCCTTCAATGGTTCGAAACACTTTAAAGGCAACGAATTGCTGCGCTGGTGCGAAAGCATCGGTGTGAAATTTGGTACCGATCTGAATGCATACACTTCGATCGACCAGACAGTTTATAATATTAGCAACGTACCTACCACGCGCGAGGGTATCGTTGACTCATGTCTGCTGATTCTGTATGACTGGGCCGACGGACTGCTGCTTGAGCAGGAGGAGATTGAGAAGGAGCGTGGCGTTATCCACGAGGAGTGGCGTCTGCGCACAAGTGCACAGCAGCGCATGCTGGAGCGCGATCTTCCAAAGCTCTATCCTGGTTCTAAGTACGGCTATCGTATGCCTATCGGACTGATGGAGATTATCGACAACTTTGAGCGTCCATTCCTGCAGGCATACTACGAGAAGTGGTATCGTCCTGACAATCAGGCAATCATCGTAGTAGGTGATGTAGATGTAAACAAGGTAGAAGAGAAGATTAAGGGCATGTTTGCAGACATCAAGTTGCCAGAGAACCCAGAGAAGGTTGTTAAGTATCCTGTACCCGACAATGCAGAGCCTATCATCGTTATCGACAAGGATAAGGAGCAGCGCTATAACATTATGGAGGTACTGATGAAGCATGAGGCATTCCCCGACACCCTTAAGGGAACAATGGCATATCTGATTACAGACTATATTAAGGACGCAGCCCTCTCAATGTTGAGAGACCGTCTGAAGGAGTATGCTGAGAAACCAGAGAGTCCATTCCTGCAGGCATTTGCCAGCGATGGGCAGTACCTGCTCTCAAATACCGTTGATGCATTTGAGCTTGGCTTCCTGCCCAAGGACGGACAGACAGAGGCTGCGCTGACAGCAGTACTCACAGAGGCTCGTAGAGCAGCTGAGTTTGGATTTACTCCTACAGAGTATAACCGATTCAAGGCTGACTTCACAAGCAATCTTGACAAGCAGTACTCTAACAAGGACAAGCGCTTCAACAGCCAGTTTGTAAACCAGTATGTTCAGCACTTCATCGACAACGAACCTATCCCAAGCCTCGACTATACATACGAGACAATGAAGCAGATTATCCCCGTTATCCCCATCGAGGCTATTAACGAGGTGGCAAAGCAGCTAATCTCTCAGAAGGACAGCAACTTGGTAGTACTGAACTTCAACAACGAGAAAGAGGGAGCAGTTTATCCTACAGAGGATGGGGTAAAGAAGGCTATCGCTGCCGCACGTGCTGCCCAGATTGAGGCATATGTGGACAACGTAAAGGACGAACCACTGATGACAACCATGCCTAAGAAGGGTTCTATTAAGAAGGAAACAAAGAACGATAAGTTCGGATATACAGAACTAGAACTCTCTAACGGCGTTAAGGTGGTTTTGAAGAAGACCGACCTTAAGAAAGACCAGGTAATCTTGCGCGGTGAGGGCTTCGGTGGTTCTGCACTCTATGGCGAGAAGGACTTTGCAAACATCAAGATGTTCGACGATGTAGTAGAGGCCAGTGGACTGGGTAATTTCTCACACACTGAATTGGAGAAGGCTCTGGCTGGTAAGATTGCCAGTGCATCGCTCTCGATGAGCACTTATCGTCAGAACGTAAGCGGCAGTTCTACTCCTAAGGACGTAGAGACTATGCTGCAGTTGGTTTATCTCTACTTCACTAACATCAATAAGGACCAGAAGTCGTTCGACAATATGATGACAACAACAGAGACACTGTTGAAGAACCGTCTGCTGCAGCCAGAGAACGTATTGAACGACTCTGTACAGGCCACATTCAGCTGCCACAACCCACGATTCAAGTCAATCGAGGCTAGCGAGCTGAAGAATGTCAGCTATGATCGCGTACTGCAGATTGCCAAGGAGCGCACAGCCAATGCTGCTGCCTACACCTTTACAATCATCGGTAACTACGACGAGGCTACTATCCGTCCTCTCATCGAGCAGTACATCGCCTCGCTGCCATCAAAGAAGAAGGTAGAGAAGGCAAAGAAGGTTGACACCGACTTCAAGGGTAAGGTACTGAATCACTTCAATCACAAGGCTGAAACACCAAAGGCTATCGCAGTGATGTACTGGTACAGCAACGACCTGCCTTATAACCTCGAGAACAGCATCAAAGCAACTATCGCTGGTCAGATTCTGAGCATGGAATACCTGAAGAAGATTCGTGAAGATGCAAGTGCTGCCTACACCGTAGGTGCAGCCGCAAGCATGAGCCGCAACGACTTCGAAACAGAGGCTTACATCTTGGCACAGTGCCCAATGAAGCCAGAGAAAGCAGACATCGCAAACCAGATTCTGCGCGATGAGGTGAACGCTATGGCCAAGACCTGTGACGCTGACAAGCTGCAGAAGGTTAAGGAGTATCTGCTGAAGAATCTGGGCGACCAGCGCAAGCAGAACAGCTACTGGCTGGGCCGCATCAACACATGGCGTAAGTACGGTATGGACTTCGATACCGACTACGAGAAGGTGGTTAATGCCCAGACAGTAGAGTCCATCAGTGCTTTTGTAGCCGAACTGCTGAAGGCAGGTAATGCTGCAGAGGTAATCATGATGCCCGCAGAATAATCAAAACATTAAATATAAAGAATGAGTTATCTATTTTCGTCAGAATCAGTATCTGAGGGCCATCCAGATAAGGTGGCAGATCAGATATCTGATGCAATACTAGACCAGTTCCTGGCATACGACCCGAAGGCGCGCTGCGCCATCGAGTCGTTTGTCACTACAGGTCAGGTAGTAATTATGGGTGAGGTCCGCAGTGATGTGTACATCGACCTGCAGACAATGGCCCGTAAGACCATCAAGCGCATTGGCTATACCAAAGCGGAGTATCAATTCGACGGCGATTCGTGTGGAATCCTGAGTGCTATACACGAGCAAAGCGCCGACATCAATCGTGGTGTCGACAACGGCAACGAGGATGAGCAAGGAGCTGGAGACCAGGGTATGATGTTTGGTTATGCCACAAATGAGACCGAAAGCTACATGCCAGTCAGTCTCGATTTGGCTCACCTGATCATGCGTACCTTGGCAGACATTCGCAAAGAAGGCAAAGAGATGACCTATCTGCGTCCAGACTCTAAGAGCCAGGTAACAGTACAATACTCAGACGAAGGAATACCTGAGCGTATAGACACGATTGTAGTATCAACACAGCACGACGAGTTCGACGAGGACGAGAAGATGCTGGCAAAAATCAAGGACGACGTTATAAACATCTTGATTCCACGTGTTAAGTCACAGATTCACTCACAGAAAGTGCTCGACCTGTTTGGACTCGACATCAAATACTACGTTAACCCAACTGGCAAGTTCGTGATCGGTGGCCCTCACGGAGATACCGGTCTTACAGGCCGCAAAATTATCGTAGACACCTATGGTGGTAAGGGGGCTCACGGAGGAGGCGCCTTCTCGGGTAAGGACTCGTCGAAGGTAGACCGCAGTGCAGCATACGCAGCCCGTCATATTGCCAAGAATATGGTAGCAGCAGGTGTAGCCGACGAGATGCTTGTACAGATAAGCTATGCCATCGGAGTAGCCAAGCCAATGAACATCTACGTTAACACCTATGGTCGTAGCAAAGTACAGATGACAGATGGTGAGATTGCCAAGAAGATAGAGAAACTCTTCGATCTGCGTCCAAAAGCCATCGAGCGTACACTTAAGCTTCGCCAGCCAATGTACAGCGAGACTGCTGCTTACGGCCATATGGGCAGAAAGTGCGAAGTAGTAAAGAAGACATTCACCAGTCATTATCACGAAACAAAGACAATCGATGTGGAACTGTTCACATGGGAGAAGCTGGATCGTGTAGATGACATACGCAAGGAGTTCGGACTATAATCAGATATGCTGAAGAACGATAGCATCCTAACTACTATATCTACTGCAAATACAGACACAGTAGTAGAACACTCGGCAAAACCGCAGACACCATATGAGGTGCTGCGGTTATTGCCTAAGGATGCCACACCTGCACAGCAAGACTCAGCAATACAAGAGTGGTTTGAACCAAAAGAGATACACTACAGCAGTAGACCAGATACCCTGCATCTGCCTGGACAGGAAATACCACGTGACCTGAAGGAAGTGAGTCTGCCACACTACTATAGGGAGAATTTCTTCTCGAACAACACGATGTATCATCCAGAATTAAGCATTGAACGCGTTGGAGAATCCGGCGATCCTATCCCCTACACATTCCAGAACGACAGCTTTATTACAGGTATACTGATAGTCTGTTTCCTACTGATAACATTCGTTTTGTCACGTATATCAGGATTCCTACTAAAACAGACAAAACATATATTCTCACCCCATAAGAGTGAGCAAGCACTGACAGAGACTGGCAGTGAGATTAAATTTCAGTTCCTGTTTATATTTATCACATGCCTGCTGTATGCCCTACTCTATTTCATCTATACCACACATATTATAACTAATACTTTTATTTTATCATCAGAATATATTCTATTGGTTATATATGGATTAACCATTTTGGGATACATGCTAGTAAGGATGTTGTTATATACTATCGTAAACAATATCTTCTCCACCAATAAGAAAAATTTACAATTTCAAAGGTCTATACTACTTATTACCTCACTCGAGGGGTTGGCATTATTCCCACTAGTACTGCTATTGGCATATTTCCATTTTTCACTCCGAAATGCCATAATTTATACCTTAGCTATAGTAATTTTAGCCAAAATACTAACATTTTATAAGTCTTTCACTATCTTTTTTTATCAAAAAGGCGGTTTTCTGCAGATTATTTTGTACTTTTGTGCCCTCGAAATGATACCTTTAATGATGCTCTGGAGTGGATTATTGGTAATCACGGAAAATTTGAAAATAAATATTTAGGACACATATGATCAAAAAGATTCTGGTTTCACAACCTAAGCCATCTAGTGAGAAGTCGCCTTATTTCGATATCGCGAACAAGTTTGGTGTTGAACTGATATTCCGTCCTTTCATTAAGGTGGAGGCCATCAGCTCAAAAGATTTCCGTGCACAGAAGGTGAACATTTTGGATCACACCGCTGTTGTTTTCACCTCGCGTCATGCCATTGACCATTTCTTTAATATGGCCAAGGAACTCAGAGTTAACATTCCTGAGGACATGAAGTATTTCTGCGTAACAGAAACCATCGCACTATACATTCAGAAGTATGTTCAGTACAGAAAGCGCAAGATTTTCTTTGGCGAGACCGGTCGCATCGACGATCTTATTCCAACTATGGTCAAGCACAAGACAGAAAAGTACCTTGTTCCACTAAGTGATGTTCATACAGATAGTTTGGCTAATCTGCTCGACTCAAAGAAGTTGCAGCACACAGAGTGCATTATGTACAAGACTGTGAGCAATGACTTTACTGAGGAGGAAGTTAAGAACTTCGACTACGACATGCTGATTTTCTTCAGCCCTGCCGGTATCGAGTCGCTTACAAAGAACTTCCCCAACTTCAAACAGGACAAGATTGCAATTGCAACCTTCGGCCCAGCTACAGCCAAAGCTGCAAAGGAAGCTGGCCTGCGTCTTGACATCGAAGCTCCAAACGAGAAGTATCCTTCAATGACGGGTGCACTGCAGCACTATCTATTCGAAATACAAGATTAAGGATTGATGACGACAGCTCCTACATTCAAGAAGGAGGAGCGCATCGTCAGCAACCTGCTGATTGAAACGCTCTTTGAAAAAGGCAACAGTCAATCGCTGACTGCTTTTCCTCTTAGGGCGGTATATCTGAAAACCGAGCAACGCGAAGGCTGCGCTCCTGTTCAACTGCTTATAAGTGTGCCAAAAAAAAGATTTAAGCACGCAGTAGACAGAAACAGAGTGAAACGCCAAGTGCGTGAAGCATATCGCAAAAACAAATCGCTACTTGAGGGCATAGTGGAAGAAGGACAAATGCTACTGATTGCCATAATATGGCTGACAGACAGACACTTCGCCACCAAAGAAATAGAGAAAAGGGTGATTAGCCTAATGAAACAAATGGCGAAATAGGACCATGAAGAGGCTTTCTCATTACATATCACTGCTATTGGTACTGCCTATACGTTTTTACCAGATTTGCATATCTCCACTTCTTGGACCTTCGTGCAGATTCACTCCCACATGTAGCGAGTACGCCAAACAGGCTATTATGAAGCATGGTCCAATTAAAGGGCTCGGACTAGCCATATGGAGAATATTAAGATGCAACCCCTTTGGAGGTTCTGGATATGACCCAGTTCCATAATAGGAAACAATGAACAGAGAATAAAGTAAATAAGTATATGAAGAAGAACTTTGTAGAAGAACTGAAATGGCGCGGTATGCTGGCACAGATGATGCCAGGAACAGAAGAACTGCTCCAGAAAGAAATGGTAACAGCATACCTGGGTACCGATCCTACAGCCGATTCGCTGCACATCGGACACCTGTGCGGAATTATGATGCTCCGCCATCTACAGCGTTGCGGACATCGTCCTGTTATCCTAGTAGGTGGTGCTACCGGTATGATTGGCGACCCCTCTGGTAAGAGCCAGGAGCGCAATCTGCTTAATAACGAGACACTGTATCACAATCAGGAGTGCATTAAGAAGCAGGTTGCCAAATTCCTCGATTTCGATTCAAAGGAGCCCAATGCAGCAGTAATGGTGAACAACTATGACTGGATGAAGGACTTCACTTTCTTGGATTTCGCACGCGAGGTTGGTAAGCATATAACCGTCAACTATATGATGGCTAAGGAAAGCGTACAGCAGCGACTGAACGGAACTGCACGCGATGGTCTGTCGTTTACAGAGTTCACATATCAGCTGCTTCAGGGTTATGACTTCCTGTATCTGTATCAGCACCTTGGTGTAAAACTCCAGCTGGGTGGTAACGACCAGTGGGGTAACATGACTACAGGTACCGAGCTTATCCGTCGCACATTGGGCAATGAGGTTGAGACCTTTGCACTTACTTGTCCTCTGATTACCAAGAGCGATGGCAAGAAGTTTGGTAAGACTGAGAGCGGAAACATCTGGCTCGATCCTGTTCGTACCACTCCATATAAGTTCTACCAGTTCTGGCTCAACGTGAGCGATGACGATGCTGAACGTTATATAAAGATCTTCACATCACTCGAGAAGGACGTTATCGATGCTCTTATCGAGGAGCACAAGCAGGATCCTGGCCGTCGTGTTCTTCAGAAGCGTTTGGCCGAGGAGGTAACTGTTATGGTTCACTCGCAGGAGGCACTCGACACAGCTATCGAGGCATCGAACATCCTGTTTGGCAAGTCAACCAAGGAAGGTCTTGAGAAACTTGACGAGCAGACACTGCTCGATGTTTTTGATGGCGTACCACAGTTTGAGATTTCAAAGGATCAGTTAGGTCAGCCTGCCATTGAACTGCTCACAACAGTAGCCCCCGTATTCCCTTCAAAGGGCGAAATGCGTAAGATGGTTCAGGGTGGTGGCGTATCGCTGAACAAAGAAAAGATTACCGATCAGAATCGCGCTATAACAGCCGAAGATCTGATTGACGGCAAGTATCTTTTGGCCCAGAAAGGCAAAAAGAACTACTACTTGCTGATAGTTAAGTAATATTTGGCTGCAAAATTTTGGTACTTCAAAAAATATTTGTACCTTTGCAGCCACATATTCTTGGACGATGGTGTAATGGTAACACTACAGGTTTTGGTTCTGTCATTCCCGGTTCGAATCCGAGTCGTCCAACTACTAAAAGAACAATTTCTAAAACAAACGTATTATGACAAATCTTTTTTCATTAGAAGGAAAAGTGGCCCTAGTAACAGGTGCTGCCTATGGTATCGGCTTTGCTATTGCAGAGGGCTTAGCCAAAGCAGGTGCGCAGATAGCATTCAACTGTCGAGGACAAGAGCATTTGGACAAAGCTCTTTCTGAATATCAGGCAAAGGGCATCAAGGCTCATGGCTACATCTGCGACGTTACCAACGAAGAAGATGTTGAGAAAATGGTAGCCGACATCCGCAAAGAGTTAGGACATATAGACATTCTGGTCAACAATGCCGGAATCATCAAGCGCATACCAATGCACGAGATGAAACGCGAGGAATTCCAGCAGGTAATTGATATAGACCTGGTAGGTCCATTCATTATGACTAAGGCAGTAATACCCGAAATGATGGAACGTAGAGAGGGTAAGATCATCAACATCTGTTCGATGATGTCTGAATTGGGACGTGAAACCGTATCGGCTTACGCAGCTGCTAAGGGTGGACTGAAGATGCTAACACGAAACATCTGCTCCGAATACGGAGAGTACAATATTCAATGTAACGCCATCGGACCAGGATACATCGCAACTCCACAAACTGCCCCACTTCGCGAGCGCCAGGCAGACGGAAGCCGTCATCCGTTCGATTCATTCATTTGCGCTAAGACACCAGCAGGTAGATGGCTCGACCCTGAAGAACTAGCTGGCCCAGCTGTATTCTTGGCTTCTCACGCATCAGATGCAGTCAACGGACACGTACTATACGTAGATGGTGGTATATTGGCCTATATAGGTAAGCAACCCAAATAAACACATAGTATATAAGTAAATAATAATGGGGGCCCCGGAAAGGGTCCCCATTAAAATTTATTTACATTTAGATTACTTGATAGCGTCAGCAAGCTCAGCACCAGCCTTAAACTTAGCAACCTTCTTAGCAGCGATCTTGATCTTCTGCTTGGTCAGAGGATTGATACCCTCACGAGCAGGACGCTCGCTTACACTGAATGTACCAAAACCAACGAGAGCAATCTTATCGCCCTTTACCAAACCGTCCTTAATAGCTGCTACTGCTGCGTCGAGAGCTTTCTTAGCGTCAACCTTAGAGATGCCAGCACCTGCTGCGATCTTCTCTACCAAATCTGTTTTGTTCATAATCTTGAAAATTTTAATGAATTATTAATAGTAATAACTGTTGTATAGTCGAATTCTTTGGCAAATATAAGAGAAAGTATTCAAACAAACAACAAAAAAAGAGAAAAATTTCATATTTTGATAAAAAATAGTTGTATTATAGTGTTTTTTAGCCTAAAAAAGAGATATTTTTAGTAATTTTGCCGCCAAAAGATGACAAAAGGCGTTTTAGCCTAATAGTAAACATATAAATAGTAAACGATATGATGTTCCGCATACCAACGATTACAAAGAATCTGCTTATCATTAATCTGATAGCATTCCTAGCCAAATTAGTACTACAACTGCGTGGCATTGATCTGGCAGATATAGGAGGTCTGCATTTCTATATGGCAAACGACTTCCATATTTATCAGTTTGTCACCTACCTATTCCTGCATGCAAACTTCATGCATATTCTGAGCAACATGTTCGGACTATGGATGTTTGGCTGTGTTATAGAGAATGTATGGGGACCAAAAAAGTTCCTTTTTTATTACATATCATGTGGTATTGGCGCAGGACTACTGCAGGAAATCGCGCAGTTGGGCCAGTTCTACATGACGATTACAGCACAAGACCCAAGCGTTACCTTCAGCGAAATATTTGCTATTGGCGAGCAATTAAGCGGCCAGCTTAACGCATGGACCACAATTGGTGCATCTGGAGCAGTATATGCTGTTATTCTAGCTTTTGGTATGACATTCCCCAACGAGCGACTATTTATCATTCCATTCCCATTTCCGATTAAGGCAAAATGGTTTGTATTGGGTTACGTAGCTATAGAATTCTTCTCCGCCCTTGGTTCAAGCGGTGATGGTGTGGCTCATACAGCCCACCTTGGTGGTATGCTTTTCGGCTTCTTGATGATCCGATATTGGAACCGTCACCCTAACTCAGGATTCGATCGTGGTCGCGGCCAGCAATTCTTCGAGAATCTTAAGCGCAATTTTGAACAGCGCAAGCAAAACCCAGGAGGTGGATATACCAACCCAAATATGCATGTAAACCATGGCAGCGGTACAAAGGAGGATGACATGGAATATAATGCCCGCAAGCGCAAGAACCAAGAAGAGATAGATGCTATTCTCGACAAGATTCGCAAGAGCGGCTACGACAGTCTTACTAAGGAAGAGAAGAAGAAACTCTTCGATGCAAGCAACCAGTCATGATCAAACAACTTAAAACAATAACGATAAACCTGATAGCTGGAGCCAATGTAGCAACTATACTACTGATGGTTCTGGCAGGATATGCCGATCGTATCAATCCTGTTGAACATCCCATGCTATCATGTATGGGAATGGCTTTTCCTGGTTTTCTTATAGCCAACCTGGTATTTCTGTTCTTCTGGCTTACATTCAAATGGAAGAAGGCATGGATTCCTATACTAGGATATATTCTGGTATATGGTCCTATCACACTTTATATGCCCCTGCATACCTCGCAGACACCGCCAGAAGGGACATTCAAACTAATATCATATAACGTATGTGAGTATGGAGGCAATTACAAATACGAACAAGGATTTGAGAAAGTATACGAATACCTGAAAGAGCAAGATGCCGACATAGTATGCTTGCAAGAGGATGTTGATACATGGCGCAGATATGTAAAGCAGTGGTACGAGAAAATCTACCCTTATAACGATACTACCATTTTCAACCCAAACGATGTCAGTAAGAATGGTGTCGGCATCCACACAAAATATCCTATCCTGAAAAAGGAACGCATACACTATGACTCGGCTGCAAATGGCACGGTAGCCTATTTCCTAAAAAAGGGGAAAGATACTATCCTTGTAATAAACAACCACCTGGAAGGTACACATCTTAGCAATGATGAGCGTGACAGATATAAACAGATGATTAGCGGTAAAATGAAGAAGGATACCGCAAAGGCCGAAACTCTCTTTCTGATAGAGAAGCTGGGGAAATATGCTGCAAAAAGAGCACCTGAAGCCGAAGCTGTCCATAAGTATATCGAAGAGCATCGTCAGTACCCGATTATTGTGTGTGGCGACTTTAACGACAACCCAATTTCCTACTCTCGCAGGACTATCGCGCAAGGGCTGAAAGACTGCTATCAAGAAACAGGAATGGGCATCGGTTTGTCATATAATCAGAAAGGCTTTTTTGTGCGAATTGATCACATTTTGGTATCAGACCATTTTGAGCCATTTAATTGCCAGATTGACTCAAAAATGGACGCAAGTGACCATTATCCCATCATTTGCACCCTAAAAATGGATGATAATCCATAAAAAAAGAACGAAAATTGCCAATAAATTTTTCCTTCTGTAAAAAAATGCCTATATTTGCACGCTATTTTATACGCGAACAGAATAAATAATAAAAAATAAACAATTAAAATCAAAATGCAAAACAAAGGAATTGTAAAATTTATCGCAGTGCTTTTGATTCTCGTGTGCTGCTTCTACCTTTCCTTCTCGTTCGTAACACGCCATTACGAAAGTAAGGCTGCTGCTATGGGCGAAGAGGCTGGTGCGGAGTACCTCGATTCAATCAACAACGAGAAGGTGTACATGGGCATCTATTCTCTTAAGCAGTGCCGTGAGATGGAAATTGGCCTGGGTCTTGACCTGAAGGGCGGTATGAACGTAATTCTTGAGGTATCAGTACCTGATGTGGTTGATGTACTTGCTGACCACAAAACTGATGCCACCTACAAGAAGGCAATGGAACTTGCCAAGAAGGAAGAGGAGACCAGTCAGAACGACTTCATCTCACTGTTCGTTAAGTATTGGAAACAGGAGGCCAACGGCCGTCCACTTGCTGCTATCTTTGCTACACAGCAGATGAAGGGCAAGGTTAGTACTTCGTCAACCGACTCAGAGGTAGAGAATGCTCTGCGTGCAGAAGTACAGAGTGCCGTTGATAACTCATTCAACGTAGTTCGTAACCGTATCGATAAGTTCGGCGTTGTTCAGCCAAACATCCAGAAGCTTGAGGGCCAGAGCGGCCGTATCATGGTCGAGATGCCTGGTATCAAGGAGCCTGAGCGCGTACGTAAGTTGCTCCAGGGTTCAGCTAACCTTGAGTTCTGGGAGACATACAACTCGCAGGAGGTTACTCCTCTGCTCTCTCAGCTCAATCAGCGCTGGGCTGCTCAGGGTGGTGTTGACGTAGCTGACACAACAGCTGTTGACAGCACTGCTACTGCTGTTGCCGATAGCGCTAAAGCTGCTACCAGCGACCTGGCTGCTAAGCTGGCTAAGAAGGACAACAAGGATACTAAGGCTGTTGAGATGGCTAAGAAGCAGAATCCTCTGTTCTCTATCTTCCAGCCTACTCAGGGCAACACACTCGCTGTAGTTGGTTATGCCAACGCTCGCGATACTGCCGAGATCAACAAGATCATCTACTCTGACCTGGCTAGTCGCATCTTCCCTGCAGAGCTGAAGCTTCGTTGGGGTGCTAAGGCTGAGGATTTCGGAGGTCAAAATACCAAGGGCGACATCTTCGAGCTCTATGCTCTGAAGGTTACTGAGCCTTCAGGTCGTGCTCCACTGGAGGGTGATGTAATCACTTCTTCTAAGGACGACTTCGACCAGATGGGTCACCCATCAGTATCTATGCAGATGAACTCTGATGGTGCTCGTCGTTGGAGCCAGATTACAAAGCAGAACATCGGTAAGGCCGTAGCTATCGTGCTCGACGATGCCGTTTACTCAGCTCCACGTATCCTCACTCAGATCGACGGTGGTAACTCTCAGATTACTGGTAACTTCACCATCGAGGACACTAAGGACCTGGCTAACACTCTGAACTCTGGTAAGATGCCTGCTCCTACACGTATCGTACAGGAAGAGGTTGTAGGTCCTTCACTTGGCGCTCAGTCTATCCAGCAGGGTATCATCTCATTCATCATAGCCTTCGTACTGCTGATGATCTACATGATTATGCTTTACGGCTTCGTTCCAGGTATCCTCTCAGATATCGCTCTGCTGTTCAACCTGTTCTTCACACTGGGTATCCTCACATCGTTCCAGGCTGCTCTTACAATGCCAGGTATCGCCGGTATCGTACTGACACTGGGTACTGCTGTGGATGCTAACGTGCTTATCTACGAGCGTATCAAGGAAGAGCTGAAGAAGGGTCTGGGTGTAAAAGAGGCTCTGAACAAGGGTTACTCTAACGCTTTCAGCGCTATCTTCGACTCTAACTTCACATCACTGATCACAGGTATCATCCTGCTCTACTTCGGTACAGGTCCTGTTAAGGGCTTCGCTACCACATGGATCATCGGTATCGTGATTTCATTCTTCACAGCCGTTTACCTCACTCGTGTGGTTTACGATGCAATGCTTTCTAAGGACAAGTGGACTAACCTCACCTTCGTAACAGGTTACTCTAAGAACCTGATGCAGAACGCCAAGTTCAACTTCATGGGTTCTTATAAGAAGTCTTACACCATCTGGATTGTATTTGCAATTATCTGCTGCATTTCGTTCTATGTTCGTGGTTTGAGCCAGAGCATTGACTTCACTGGTGGTCGCAACTACGTTGTAACACTCGACAAGCAGACTCCTGTTGAGGATGTTCGTAAGGCTATGGCTGGTGCATTCATCAACACTATCGGTGAGAAGGCAAACCAGGAGGCTAACACATCTGTTATCGCCCTGGGTACTGATGGCAAGACCGTTCGTATCTCTACCAACTGGGATATCGAGTCAAACAATCCTGAGGTTGACGACAAGGCTGAGACAATCCTGTTCAACTCTCTGAAGAAGGCTGGTCTTGTTAGTCAGGAGAGCGCAGATAAGTTCAAGAATCCTGATGTTCGCGAGGGTGGTTCAATCATCAGCTCTGCTAAGGTTGGTCCTTCAGTAGCTAAGGATATCACTCGCGGTGCTTACATCAGTGTAGCAATCGCTCTGTTTGCTATCTTCTTCTACATCCTGCTCCGCTTCCGCAACTGGGCATTCTCTATTGGTGCTGTTGCTGCTCTGGCTCTCGATGCTCTGCTCGTTATCGGTGTTTACTCACTGTGCTGGGGTTGGCTGCCAATGTCGCTCGAGATTGACCAGGTATTCATCGGAGCTATCCTGACCGTTGTAGGTTACTCTATCAACGATAAGGTGGTAGTATTCGACCGTATCCGTGAGAACCTCGGTCTGTATGGCAAGCGCGATCGTCAGCAGTTGTTCAACGACTCACTGAACCAGACACTGGCTCGTACCATCAACACCTCTGTAACCACACTGATCGTGCTGTTGGCTATCTTCATCCTCGGTGGTGATAGCATCCGCTCGTTCTCTCTGGCTATGATTCTGGGTGTTGTATTCGGTACCCTGAGTTCGCTCTTCATCGCTGCTCCTACAGCATTCCTTTGGATGGGTCGTACCATCAAGGAGGACGAAGTAGAGGTTGCTGAGAATAAGTAATTAATTCAGTCAACAATAAAAAGAGCTGCATTCCGTAGTGGGATGCAGCTCTTCTTTTTTCACATATAATTATGTACGCACACGCGTACCCCGACCGCGAATCGAACGCGGAACTAAGTCTTAGGAGGACCTTGTTATATCCATTTAACTATCAGGGCGCATGCTTTTCTGTGTGCAAAGGTACGAGAATTTTGCCAATCAGCCAAGAGTTTGTTACAATTTCTTTCATCTGTGTTGCAAACTTATATTTTCGGATAGTAAAAAAGTGCAATTATTATCTTTTTTTGCTATCTTTGCAAGCAAAATCAAACAAAACTTATCATTCGTATGAAAAAACTTTTTCTAATTCCCCTGATGCTTCTGGCCGTAATATCGGCAAAAGCACAGAATCCTTATCTCCCACTTTGGGAGCATCTGCCTGATGGCGAACCTCGTGTGTTTGAGGATCCAGATCAGCCAGGCAAGTATCGTGCCTATATCATTGGTTCGCACGACGTTAATTACACTGCTTATTGCGGTCCTGACATCCGCATGTGGTCAGCACCAGTTGAGGACCTCACTAATTGGCGCGACGAAGGCCCAATTTTCTCTTGGTATGTAGACGGCCAGTGGGACACCATGTTCGCACCTGACCTTGTTGAGATTAAGGACAAGGCAACAGGCAAGAAGACCTACTATCTCTACCCCCACTCTCGCGGTTGGCAGCGTGTGCCAATGGTTTGTAAGGGCGATCGCCCCAATGGCCCCTTCACACCTATCAACCTCACTGAGGACGGACGTCGCTGTCTGCCAGGCTCACTCATCGACTTCGATCCCTCTGTGTTCGTAGAGAATATCACCAACAAGAAGGATCCTGATTATGCCAAGGGCTTCCGTGCATACGTATTCTATGGCTTCCAGCACTCTACTGGTTGCGAGCTCGACCAGAACACTATGTACTCAAAGCGCGAAGGTACAGAAATTATCGACCCATTCATTCCTGCTGTAAGTGCCGACGGACGTCTGCTCGACAAGCCAGGCTCTGAGTATAAAGCCCTGTACAAGGGTCAGGACCCAAAGGATTTCAATTTCTTCGAGGCTTCGTCTATCCGTCAGGTGGGCAACAAGTACGTAATGGTATTCTCTGGCTACTCAGGCAAGGAGTATGGTCTGGGCAACACCAACAGCGCCCTACGCTATGCCTACGGCGATTCTCCACTCGGTCCTTGGCGTTCAGGTGGTGTATTGGTTGACTCTCGTGGTGTGGTACTCAATGAAGATGGTTCTAAGCTCATCACTACCAATGCAGGTCACAATACTCATGGTTCACTGCAGGAGATTAATGGTCAGTGGTACGTATTCTATCATCGTCCTCCACGTGGATTCGGCTTTGCCCGTCAGGCTATGGTTGCCCCTGTTAAGATCACATGGGACAAGAAACCTGTAGCTAAGGGAGGTGTAGTAAAGATTACTGGTTACGATCCATACGCAAAGAACAACGAGTGGACTGCTGCAGCATCAGACGGCAACACATATACTGGAGCAGAGGTTACCTCTGAGGGATTCCAGATCTTTGGTCTGCCCCCATATCAGTACTACTCTGCTGGTTATGCTTGTTTCATGACAGGCAACGATTGGATGCAGGACAACCACGACGTGTGGAACAACTCGATGGACCTTGCCGGCATCAACAATAAGGGCATCGTAGGTTTCAAGTACTTTGGCTTCGGAGGTCTTGCTACAGCCACAAAGGGTCTGCCCGCATTCGCTGGCATCCTGAAGGGCGACAAGGCAATGATTAACATAGACCTCACGTCTGGTGGACATGGAGCATTCAAGATTCATGTGATGCTCGACGACCCTTGGAAGGGTAAGGAGATTGCCACATTCAATATTCCTGCTGATGCTCCAAAAGCAGCCATGATGTATCAAGCAGCAGTGCCAGAAGTAGAAGGTCTTACAGGCAAACACGCCATCTATCTCGTAGCCGATGGGCCAGAAGTTAAGGCTCCTGAGCGTCCTCGTTGGGGTGCTCCACGTGGTCCTCAGCGCCCACAGGGATTGTTCGATCTTCACGGAATCGGATTCTCAAAGGCTGGCGAGAAGTTCAATGCTCCTGTAGTACCTCAGGTTACTATCACTGTAGACGGTAAGCCACTGGTTCTCCCACAGAATCCTGTCTTCTTTACCAACCTCAACGGCTATGCTGAGTGCAACCGCTATCAGGTTTATGGCAAACTCGACAAGAACTCTGCACTGAAAGCCACAGCCACCGTTCCTGGTGTTAAGTTTGAGATTAGCCCAGTAGTAGAAGGCCGCGCCACCATCAAAGCCACCTTCAATGGCAAAACTAAGATCTACTTGATCAATTAAATCATTCAAAGGCTAAAATACCAACGGTACACAAGTTTGTGGTCCACAAACTTGTGTACCAATGTTTTTACACAATAAAGAGTTTATAGAAACAGATGCAGATAGTGTATATCTCGAAGACCCTATTTTTCAAGATGTGGTTTAAGCGAGAGTATATGAAATAATAGAAACGTCTAATACCCCCTCGAATTCGAGGGGGTTAGAAAACCTGGGATAGAAGCATTCAAACTTGCTGCAATGGAAGCGTGACGCAAAGAAAAATGAGACATAGAAAGCTTTCAAGTTCTCTGTCCCATTCTATTATCACCCCTATTTTTCTACTTCAATTTCCAATTGCGCCAATCTATCGCAACACTTGATGGAGATGCTAATGGCGTTTGCATCTTACCATTAACGACAATACTTTGTTTTTTCACCTCAGATATTACATAATCAGCAAGTTCTCCAAAAGTAATATCACCTTTAGTTTCTTGCAACTTTTTCAAAAAGTAATAGGTAAACATACCATGTCCCTTCTCTTTATATGGATATGCAGTTTCATCACCCTGCGCCGCAGACAATACAACCATATTACCCTTTGGAGCAGCATGCTTGGCTTTGATGGCTACACCTCGCGCCGAAACCAACATCCCGCCATCTCGTTTGGCACCACTGAAACATGCATCAAGCAAAACGACAACAGATTTAGCAGGCTTGCTGCTGAGGTCTTCATAAAGTTTTTCTAAACTATAGCCAGTTGTTATATCTGAAGCATAACCATCAATAGGGAATAGATAAGCAGAGCCACTTTTTTCATCAGGAATGCCATGGCCAGCATAATAAAAAATAACATTGCACTCTCCATTATATGCATCCATCACTTGCTTCAACCAATACAACTGTCTTCTTATATTATTTAACGTTGCATCGGCAATGTACTTGATATTTGTTTCAGGTATGCCTAAAGTATTGAGACAATACTTATAAAATACATCTCCGTCACTTTTAGCGTATGAGACTTTTTCTACGTCTTGATAGTTCTCGTTAGCAATTATTAGAGCAAAGGTGGTATTATTGTCCTTACTGACTTGGGGAATATTAGCATCAATATCTGAAGTTAACGGTAATGGAATAGACACTTCACAGCTATCATCTTTTGTAGGGTCTCCTGTTTGAACAATCTCTTTTTGAGAATAAGCCAAAGCACTCTTATTCTGAGAATTCAGTTCAATACCTTCAATTGTAAAAGCGGGGGATACTAGTCTTACAGTTCTTACTGTTTTAGGAATTCCCTTGAATGTCAGTTCATACTTAACACTCTGATTAAAAGAGGAAGGGTTTATTAATAATGGCTGCCTCGCTAAACCATACCTTATATGTGTGTCTGCATCTTCTAGATAAACACTACTTGGTAAAAAAACCGAAGTTGTCATGTCTTTGCATAGGACAGTCCAAGAAAAAATCGTATAGAACGGTTTAATGTATATAGAATTAAGCGTCCATTCTTGTTGAGGCGTTGTAATTGTCTTGTTAACACTAACGAATTTTGTAGTTTGAGATGAACAACATATAGAAAATGTAAGAATATATATTACTAACAAATACCTCCTCATACTAATTTGTTTTAGGGGGTGTGTTCAAGAAAAGAACACACCCTATTAAGAGTAATTACCATTCGTTATCGTTCCCGTATGAAGGTGAAGACGTAATTGCTGCAACCATTTTATCGTGAACAATCTGTGTAACTAGAAAACTAGAAACATATGCGACGGATTCTGTTCCATATAAACGATATTGAGTTGAGGGCTTATTATACCATTCTGTATGTTTCTGTTTTTCCTTTTCGTACTTTTTTTCACTTTCACCTTCTTTTTTTTCTCTGAACGAACCTCCATAAATATCAACAAAAGGGAAATTATTACTCGGTTTCATTTTTTCATCCACATTCATTGCCGTAGCAATAGCCGAACCTATGGCGGCACCAACCAAACCTGCGGGACCCTTCAATATCGCATTTGCCCATGCACCAGTATTGTTTTGTGGAGTATGAATACCATAATCCTCAATTGTAGTAGTAAGGCGGCACTTTTCGTCTTTTATGTCCAACCGTATATTTATCAAAAGATTCACAATCTTACCATCAAGTTCTGGTATTTTTTTCTTCTTTATACCTAAGCCTGTTATAAATTCTTTATCAGTCACATTGTTAAGACGTTTGCGGGCAATTAATGTACTACCTTGATTGGGGTCTAATCGCAATTCTGCTTTCTTGTCCTTTGAGCAAAAAGATTCAAACCACAAAACTGCTTGAGTGTAGATTTCTTGTTTGTTCATCCCTGGACAATCTATGATAGTACTCTGCCCGACATAACCATTCTTGTCAAGTCCAAAATTCACCATGATATTGCGTGCCGCCTTAATAAAATCAGCAGTTCCATCTGCGACACCATCAAAATCATCGATGTTATACTTTGCATAATCCTGTGCTGCGAAATCTGGTTCTTTTTTCGCATGACTCGTTGCAATACCTAGTAAAGCACCGAGTAGTAGTAAATAATACTTTTTCATTGTTTTCGTTATTTAATTATTTAAAAAGAAAATCGTTTTACACGTGTTTTATTGCTATTAATTAGGTTTTCGATAAGACTATAGAAAACTTGTACTTTGATCGTTCCCATCATAGTTCCCCTTTTCTCATTCTTATCTGCAAGTTCATAGTATTCAATATTTTTTGTCTTTATTTTCTTTATTAAACCATGCGCAATGCTATTTCGCAAGTGTCTTAACAAGTGATGTGCTTTGTCGTTTCTAGACGCCTTACTTTTTACATATTGTTCAAATAATATATAATTCACATGTCTTTTTGTTTTAGCCACATTAGTTTTGTTGAAAGAATCCAAATAAATATCATGCTTCTTTAATAATTCACATAGAGTTGGATTTGTTATATCAAAGGAACCGGGATTCCCCTCTATGTTTGCTGCATATTCACAAACATATATATACAGCTTTTCGACATCTACAGAGTTTAGACCATTGATTACAACACCCTTTCCCATAACAAGTTTGAAAAACATGCCTACAACTCCCAAACTTAGCGTTATTATTATAGTTTCAGGAAACAAAAAAGGCATGGGAGTTTCTACTTCGCCCATCCCCGATCTCAGGCCTTCGCATTGCCCCTCTCCAAGGATAAGCAACGCAGCCAGCCCACGCCAAGTGACTATATATACAACTAAAAGCTATACCTTGTTATATAGCAATAGTTGGGATATAATCTACCCACGCAGTCGCTTAACGTTGCATTATCTCTGTGGAGAGTTTCAAAGTTGCGAAGTTTGAGATCACAGAATGATAACGTCCGTAAACGCCTTTTCCCCCTTGGCTTGTCCTACAAACGACATCGTCAGCCTTAGGATTCCATAATGTCTTTGACTCGCCATATACTCGAAAGAATAGACTTTGTCGGGCACAAAGATAGGAAATTAATCTGTAACTTCCAAGCTTTTATACGGAAAAAGTTAATTTTAACATTCCACAGATGTAACATTTTAGTTGTTTATTATAATAATTAGGTAGAAAAGTATTAATTATACATCGAAATTAAAAAAAAAAATGATATGGATATTCAGAAGATAGAACAATACAAATCCGCTTTTGATGCAATCGTGGAGATTGTTAAAGATGAGGATGGTAATGAAATAGAAGTTTGGTATGCTCGTGAACTGCAAACAGTTCTTGGGTATGCTAGATGGGAGAATTTTGTAGTGGCTATTGGCCGAGCTATAGAATCGTGTAAGACCTTGGGAGTCAGCGTGGATGATCATTTTCGTGAGGTCACGAAAATGATAGCTTTAGCTAAAGGTGCACAGCGTGATGTACAAGACTTCATGCTTACTCGATATGCTTGCTACTTGATTGCCCAAAATGGCGATCCGAAGAAGGAGGAGATTGCTTTTGCTCAAAGCTATTTTGCCATACAGACACGTAAGGCAGAGTTAATAGAAGAACGATTAAAT
>CACWMK010000018.1 GCA_902761905.1 uncultured Prevotellaceae bacterium | reverse complement strand
TGAAAATCAGGCACTTGACCAAATTTTATTAGTTATATTTTGTTAATATAACTCATTGATTTTCAGACGATTAAATGTATAATTAACTAAGTATTGATATAAATGATGAGCATAAGAGAGAGGACTAGAAGAATTATTGTAAAATTGTATCTTACACCATTTTTCTACGCTAGAAATATGTACAGAGGTCAGGCGGTAACACAAATGAAACGCCTGAAATCCTATGCTCGTCACACTATTAGGGATGGTGACAGAGGTCAGAAAATCACAACCTAAGAACACACTTTCTCCTATGCTCGTCACACTGTTTGGGATGGTGACCGAGGTCAGGCCATAACAAAATAAGAACGTAAAATCTCCAATGCTCGTCACACTGTTGGGGATAACCAAATCTTTAATTTCTTCACCATTCATATATAAATGATGAGCATAATAGAGAGGATTAGAATAGAAATTTGAAAAAATTATTTTGCACCATGTTCCAACGTCAGATATATGTACCGAAGTCAGACCAGAACACTCAGAGAACGCACTTTCTCCAATGCTCGTCACACTGTTGGGAATGGTGACCGAGGTCAAGCCAGTACACTTATAGAATGCACGTTCTCCAATGCTCGTTACTTTTCGTGTTCTGTTAATAATAGTCACCTCTTCTGGAATAACAACCGCTCCTTGATAATACGTATACTCACTTTTAGTAACTTCCAAATCTTTTCCTTCATTAATATAATTATAATAGATTGTAACTCCGTCAGCGTTTTCAACGGCAATGTCATAGGCATAAGCCTTTGTTCCAACCATGCTCATGAGCAAAATGAGGAAAATAGAAGTAAAAACTTTTTTCATAGATATTTTATATTAAATTTGACTTTTCAAAGTACACCCTTTGACACCCAAGTTCTGGCGGTTAATAGTATTTTTTAGCAGACTACACAATAAAAAAACGTGGGTATCCACATTCTGCCCATCTGCTTCCTGAGGCCTACCACAGCCTTGAGTGCTGACGAACAGAGTGATACCCACGAATGAATTGCTGAAATATCCGTTTAGTGTGCGTGGAAGGCGTGAATAGCCTTTACGCACACAACGGGATATACTATCCAGCATACCCGTGGCACCATACTCCGCATGTCTTTGGCACTCTATTGAATGTGGTAATTTCAGGAAGCCAATCGACAAGCATCGTGTGACGCTTTTTCCCTTATGTAGTGTCCAGCCCAGTAGCTCCGCTCACCTCGATGAGCATCATAGTCAACTAGCTGTAGACAGGTGCAAATTTACAAAGAGTTTCTAATAAATGCAAATCTTTTAGCCAAAAACTTATAAAAATAGTAGATAATATAGTTCCCGTTGTGGCGTTTTGCCGTTTATTATTGAAAAACATTATTCTTCAAACGTAACTATATCATTGACTCAATGCTCTTGTTCTATCAACCACTTATCTGTCCAATCCTTGATAGTCTGGATGAAGAGTTTGGCATCTGGCATCAGTTCGTCTACAGTCTCTATGTTATGATTAAAGAAATCATCATAATCGCCAGTAGAACGCTTTGAGAACAAACGGCTGAAATATCTGCCTAGTTCGGGCGAAAGAATGCCTTCTTGTACGATATGCTTACCCAAATTCATACGCACGCCATCATGCGATTTTACCTCGATGCCATTAGCTATCAGGATGGCTGTTGCTGCGTAGTAGCAGGCATAGTACAATCTGTTTACAGCTGTATTATAGAAGCCGTTGGCGCGATGCGTCTCTACCTCGGCCAAAGTACTTTCTGCGCTCTCCATACGATAGCGCACAATGTCTCTTCTTTGCTCATCTGTCAATGTCTTGTTCATAGAGGCACTCCTTCGTTTTCTACATTAATATAGAAAGGACTGACATTAACGCCCCATTGCGATTTTGGGATAATCAATGGATTGATGAGTACGCCTGATTTTAATTCTACCTGGTATAGCGGAGCAAAAATAGTGTCTTCATCTTTTCCTGTCACAATGGGCTGATCTACCAATATCAGCAAATCTATATCAGAGTCAGGACGAGCATCTCCCCTAGCTTCACTTCCGTAAAGCCTTGCTTCCATCTTATAAGGAACGCTTTTCAGGGCTTCCTTGATGGACTGGGTGATTTCTGTTCGTCTCATATCTGCGGCAAAGATAAGGAGATTTTTTGAAAATCCAAACTTTTCGGGCAAAAATCTATCATTCTATCATTCTATCATCTATCATTTACCTATTTTTTTCTTGAAAAACTTGCAAAGTTCAAATTATCTTTTTAACTTTGCCGCCATAAACAAGTTATCACTATAAAACTAATAAAATCAGTATGAAAACAAAAATTATTCACAACCTTGCTACAGCGGCGATGATGCTGCTTGCAACCATTGTCGGCACAGGATGCTCTTCTGATTCCGACAACCCAGTTAATCCGTCAGATAAACTAACCGATGCCGAGAAGGCCGAGTTGCTTGAGCGAGCTTACGTCTATGCACTGCCGCTGATGCTCATGGATGCCACCTATGTTCATATGACTAACGTAGAAGAACCCGTTGGTCAGCAGCAGGCACCAGCCAACCGCCTGATTCATGCCCGAGTACTGGCCAACGCCAATACCAAGGAGGTGGTTACTCCCAATGTGGACACCAACTACACACAGGTGATGATGGATCTCTCTGATGATGCTCTGGTATTGCGCCTGCCTCGCACCGACCGATTCTGTCTGGCTCAGATTCTTGATGCCTGGAGCAACTGTATTGCAGCTCCTGTGGCCACCGATATTGAGGGCGAGTATGGCTACTACTGTTTTACTGGCCCCAACTTCAAAGGCGTGGTGCCGGCCGACATGACACATATCGCCAGCCCTACCGACCATGTGTGGATGCTGCTGCGTACCGTTTGTATGGGCAAGGACGACCTTCCCAACGTACATGCCATACAAGACGAGATGCGTACCTATATGCTGAGCGACTTCCTGACTACTGGCAAAGAATATACTGGTAAGGGCACATACAACCCTGATTACGACTTTAAAGCTCCTGTGGATTACATCATGACTATGCCTATGGACAAGTTTTTTGCTCGCGCCAATGAGTTGATGCTCACCAATCCGCCTGCAGAAGCTGATGCCGAATGGCTGGCCGATCTTAAGCGAATCAATGTAGGCCCTGGCCTAAAGTTCGACGCTTCCATCTTCGGCAGTGAGGCACAGGAGTTGTGGACCAACCTCGTAAAAAATATTATCGCTATAACAACGCCACGCAGTCAGCAGTTTGTAAAGCCCAATGGCTCTTGGCAGTTCTATGGAGAACCTATTGCAGAGTTCGGTACCGAATACTATTATCGTGCTCTTATTGCTGTGGCAGCTCTGGCAGCCAATCCAGTAAGCGTGGCCGTTTATCCACGTGCCAACGTTGATTCCGATGGGCAGCACCTTAATGGCAACCATCGCTATCGCCTGCACATAGATCCAGAAAACTGGCCAGAAACAAGACCTTTCGGTTTCTGGAGTGTGACTCTCTATGGCGAAGACAACTTCCTGTATGACAACGAGCTGAATCGCTATAATATCACAGATCGCGACAACTGGAAGCGCAATGATGATGGATCGCTCGACATTTATGTTTCGCACGAACCGGATACAGAGCATCCCGACAACTGGCTGCCTGCTCCAGCTGACGACTTCCATCTCATCTTCCGTATCTACAACCCAGTTTCTCGTATCGCCAAAAACGAGTGGACAATGCCCATCATCACCCGCTTAGATTAACAGGAGCGTAGACCAAGAATAAGAATAGGGTTCGCAAAATGCGAACCCTATTCTCTTATCCATGTATCAGCCAATTACTTGATGCGGTGGTGTGTGGGGTGAAGCTCGTTGGCTGCAGCATCGGCTTCGCCGCGGGTGCGGTAATAGCCACCAGAGTACTTGCGGGCGGTGCTTATCAGATCGAAGGCTACCTCACTGTAGCTATCCCAGAAGCGACCTGAGAAGTGACCTGATGTCAGTCGGTAGTCGCGTATCTCTACACGTACGCCATCCTCGAAGTCGATTATTATATCACTCCAATCAACAAACCAAGTGAAGCGAGTAGAAACGCAGTAACCATCCTCATAATAGTCGTCCCACAATCCCATACCCTCGGTACTGGTGTTAGAGTAGCGGATAAAGGTGAGCTCGGAATATGTGGTCTCCTCGCCATAATCGTCAATTATATGCATATTACCCTTCCAAGTGCCTTCCAGATCGTAGGCTATCTCTTCGTCGATCTCGCATGATGTAAGCGACAGTGTCATCATTGCCATCATGGCCATCATCAGTGTGGTGTAAAGCTTCTTCATAACTGTACCCTTTCTATAATTTTTGTTAGACATTCAATTAATTTTTCTGATGCAAAGATAGGCATTATTACCTACCCTTGCAAAGGAAAAACTATAATAGAGTGTGGGGATTTCCCTAAAGTAGAGAGGAAAGTTGGTTAAAGTCCATGTTCCGATAGTCGGAAATCTGGATGTCGGACAATTCGCGAATAGCGTCTACGGGATTGGTTGTGGCCAGACCAACTACCGCCATCTGAGCGGCTCGGCCTGAACGCAGACCATTGAAACTATCTTCGAACACTATGCACTCGCTGGTCTGTGCGCCCAGGCGGGCGGCAGCCTTAAGATAGCAGTCGGGATCGGGCTTAGAGCGCTCGAAATCCTCGCTAGTAAGAATGGCATCAAACAGCTCGCGGAACTTGGGCTGATAGCGGTAAACGGCCTGCATCTTGGGCAGATTGCTGCTGGTAACCACAGCCGTTTTTACGCCGTGAGCATGCAGATCGGCTATCAACTGCTCGAAACCGTCGATATAGTCGTAGTGCATCTGTGCCTCGTAGTCGTTCAGTCGCTGGGTAATAATGGGCTGCTCCTTCAATAGCGGGCCACTGAACCACTGGTCGTAGATCTGAGTGAGGGTCTGGCCCTTAATCTCGTGTTCCAGTCCAGGATGCTCGGGATGGTAGAGTCGGCACTGCGAGCCCCAGAATATTGAGTACTGGGGCTCGGTGTCGAATACTACTCCATCGAGGTCGAAGAGTGCTGCTTTCAACTGGCTCATTTCTTCTCCTCCGCTGGTACAAGATATTTATCGCCTGTGGCCTTGAGCAGCTCGCGGGCGTATTTCTCAGGGAATCCTGGACGAACCACACGGGCGCCATTGCCGTAAGGAGTGCGCTCGAAACGGCCGTTAGCGTCGGTAGGCTTCTCTACCATATCGTTGAACTTAACGATCAGGTGGAATGCCAGCTGCTTCCAGCGGGCAATCATCTCGTCGCCCTTCTGACAGCTGTACTTGGTGAGATATGCCACACGCTCCTGGGCTGAAGGCAGAGCCAGCGCATGGGCCTCGATCTCAGGCTGAAGCTGTGAGTAAGAGGCATCGAGCGAGTCGCGAACGGCCTTAAGCGTTGGGAACATCTGCGAGTAGCGTGGATAAACCATATTGCTAACCCAGTTGCACACCCAGAATGCATTGTCCATCGAGAATGTAACATCGTCGGCACCCTCGCCACTGAAGCACTTGGGGCGACGTGTGATGCAAGAGTACATAGGGGTGTAAGCCACCATGTTGCCATCGTCGTTACCAAACCAGAAGCAGGCTCCTACCTCGCGAGGCATCGTGCTGCGCATCTGCGAGATGAAGCTCCAGGCTGTCTGCTGGGTAGAGATGGGGCGCTCGTTGAACACCTCCTGCTCGCCTACCTTGAACGACAGTGGTGATGGGCGGTAAGGCATATCGTAGATGCCGCCACCGATATTGGTATCGAGTGCGAATGGTGTGGCCTCGTAGTGGTCGCGCATAGCATCGCGCAGATCCTGGATGGTTACCTTCTTGTTTGGGATAATCCAGAGTGGCATCTCCTTAGCATCCTTCTCCTTACCGGCTGCGTAAGGTACATACTCAGAGAAATCGTCGGCAAAGCGATTGAAGAAACTCCAAACGCGAGCCTCGCAATAGCGGCGACCTGAGAAGTCGGGAGCGGCATAGGCTGCATTGTAGCTGAAGTCGGCATCCTTGCCGTCGAACCATCCCATCGCACGGGCGTAGCTCACTACATTGTCTGAGCAGAGCATCAGGTTGGTGATAGGCTTCTTGGCGCTGAGTGCATACTTCTTGCTCATCAGGTCCTTCATCTTTACACGAGTGTAGCGACCATCAAGGAACTTAGTGATGCGGCTCTGGTTGGCGTGAGCTGCTACGGCATTGTCGGGGATGCGGATAGCCACCCAAACGGTGCGCTCCTTCGATTTGGTGCGGTCAGGACCGCAACCCATCATCTCGAGCATCCAGGCCTCGTCCTTATCGGCCACAGAGAATGTCTCACCCTCAGAGTAGTAGCCATACTGCTCAACGAGCGATGTCATAATCTGCAGAGCCTCGCGGGCTGTCTTAGAACGCTGAAGGGCGATATAGATGAGCGAGCCGTAGTCGATCACACCTGTAGAATCGTGCATCTCCTCACGACCGCCAAAGGTGGTCTCGCCGATGGTTACCTGCCACTCGTTTGAATTGCCAATAACATTATAAGTCTCGGCAGCCTCGGCTATCTCGCCGAGATACTTGTTTGTATCCCACTCGAACACCTTGCGCATATCGCCAGGCTGATGCTTGGCTGCTGGATAGTGATAGAGGGGCATAAATGCGCCATACGAGTCGGCATTATAGGTTACAAACACCGATCCGTCGGCGCTGGCTTTCTTGCCAACAATAAAATTTGTACATGCCGATGCGCCCATAGTGGCCATCAGCGCGATAGCTAGTATAAGTCTTCTTTTCATACCTTATTTATAATATATAATAGAGTTAGCATGCCTTAAACGACATGTCGAGTCCTTTCACAGAGTGTGTCAATGCGCCTACGCTGATGAAGTCGACACCCTGCTCGGCATAATCACGGATGGTATCGAAGGTGATGCCACCACTCGACTCGGTCTCGTAGCGATGATCGATGATGTCGACAGCCTTCTTGGTGTCGGGCACACTGAAGTTGTCGAGCATGATGCGGTCTACGCCTCCGTGATCCAGTACCTGCTGAAGCTCATCAAACGAGCGCACCTCGATCTCGATCTTAAGGTTCAGTCCCTTCTCGTCGAGATACTTGTGGCAACGGTCGATAGCATTGGTGATGCCACCGGCAAAGTCAACGTGATTGTCCTTGAGCAGGATCATATCAAACAATCCGATACGGTGATTGCATCCGCCGCCAATCTTCACAGCCTGCTTCTCGAGCATACGCATGCCCGGGGTGGTCTTGCGGGTATCGAGCACACGGGTGCCGGTGCCCTCCAGACGCTTCACATACTTATCGGTCATGGTGGCAATACCACTCATGCGTTGCATGATGTTCAGCATGAGTCGCTCTGTCTGAAGGAGCGAACGGATTTTACCAGAAACAATCATAGCGATATCGCCCTTCTTTACGCGGGTTCCATCCTGCATCAGCACCTCAACCTGCATGGTGGGGTCGAAACGGTGGAACACCTCTTTAGCGATCTCTACGCCAGCCAAGATACCATCTTCCTTAATCAGCAGATGACTCTTACCCATTGCATCCTCTGGGATACAGCAAAGTGTGGTGTGGTCGCCATCGCCTATATCTTCGGCAAACGACAGATCAATCAGTCTGTCAACTAGTTCGTCTACACTTAACATAAATGTTTAATATTTAATGTTTAATCTTAAATGTTTAATCTTTTAGAAGTACACTCCAAATCCGATGCGAACGCCGAAACCTGAATAGTCAGAGCTCTTGGTGCTATGCTCGTAGAACACCTCGGGCTCTACGGTCAGCTTGCCAGTGAGGAAGTAGGCATAACCCAAGTTGAGCTCAGGACGGAAATCGCTGAAATCGCCGCTCTTAACATACTTGGCTGTAGCACCAGCGTAAATACCGCAACTCTCGAAATAATAGCGCAGACCGGCACCAATCAGGATTGCATCGTCGAAGTCAGTCTGAGCCTCATAACCCAGTTGGCCCACAAACATCACATCGTCGGCCAGCAGATAACCAGCCTTGGCCTGCAGATTAAGATTCCAGTCGCTACCCTTGTGATAGCTAAGAGCAGCACCCGAGGTAGAAGCTCCCAGATAGAACTTGCCCTGACTGAACACCTTCTCTGAATCATTCAGATACTGTGCGTTTGCACCGATTGCCATCATCAGGCCGATGGCCGCCATCATCAATTTTTTCATAATTTTACCTCCCTTTTTTATTCTTTTATTTTTTTATTCTTTTATTTTCCTTATTGTACCATATAGCAAACCATACGATGGCTACTGCCAAGCAGGCCACACCGTAAGGATAGCCAGCATTGCCCATGCCCAGCATCTGCTTCGACACAAAGATGAATGTGGTGCAGACAGTGGTCATGAAGAGTGCGGGGATGAGTGTGAGCCAGAAGCACTTCTTGTTTCGCACCAGATAGACAGTGATAGTCCAGAGTGTGAACACGCTGAGTGCCTGGTTGCTCCAGCCGAAATACTGCCAGATGGTGTTGAATCCATCAGGATTCTCGATCTGCCAGATAAGCATAGCGATAGACAGCGCAAACAGAGGTATGCAGATGAGCAGTCGCTTCGTGATGGGGCGCTGGTTCATCTTGAGCCACTCGGCCACAATCAGTCGGGCCGAACGGAAGGCGGTATCGCCCGAGGTGATAGGAGCGGCAACCACACCCAGCATAGCCAGGATGGCTCCTACTACACCAAGCCAATCGTTACAAACCAGATTAACAACTGCAGGAGCAGAAGTATGAAATCCGGCTGTAGCCTGCTCTATCAGAGTGTATCCAGGAGCAGGATTGCCATAGAAGAACCACGATGCTACGGTAGCCCAAATCAGAGCAACGATACCCTCGGTAATCATAGCGCCGTAGAAGATTGGGCGGCCCATCTTCTCGCTCTTTACGCAACGGGCCATCAGCGGGCTCTGTGTGGCGTGGAAACCAGAGATGGCACCACAGGCGATAGTGATAAACAAGGCTGGGAAGATGTTATCCTTCCAGGTATCAGGCTCGGTGGCGGCACCCATGTTGTACAGGCTGTTCCAGAGCTCAGGCACAGTTGGCCAGTGCACAAACAACCATACCATCAGCGCTCCTGCCATAAACAGCAGCGAGAAGGCGAACAGGGGATAAACCTTACCGATGATCTTATCGATAGGAAGCATGGTGGCGATGATATAGTAGCAGAAGATGATACCTATCCACATGATAGTCTCACCGCCCATAGTATGCAGAATCTCAGCTGGACTGTAAACAAACACTGTTCCTACCATAACAAGCAGCAATACGGTGAACACAAGCATAATGCCCTTGGTGGTCTTGCCCAGATACTTACCTATCAACTCGGGCAGTCCGGCACCATCGTGGCGCATCGACAGCATTCCGCTGAAGTAATCGTGAGTGGCGCCGGCAAAGATACATCCGAGCACAATCCACAGATAGGCCACAGGACCGAACTTGGCACCCATGATGGCACCAAAGATAGGACCTGTGCCAGCGATGTTGAGGAACTGAATCATAAAGATCTTCCACGAGGGCAACACGATGTAGTCAAGACCATCGGCCTTGGCAACAGCTGGAGTAACACGGTCATCAGGACCAAAAACTCGCTCTACTAGTCGCCCGTAGAACAAGTAACCACAAACAAGAGCCACAAGACTCAATACAAATGAAATCATCTTTCTATAGCTATTTTTGATAAAATTTTGTGCAAAAGTAGTGTTTTTATTTGAAAAATGGAAAAAATAGAGTAACTTTGCACCAAAATTCGTAAAAAAAGCATCATTTTGAAGACGATTATACATATTTTCGTGCTTTTAGCACTAGTGCTAAGCACAAAAGCAGACACGCCCAAACACGAAGTAAGAGCAGTCTGGCTTACTACTATCGGAGGCATAGACTGGCCTCACTCCTACTCGGCTGCCACCCAGCAGAGCGAGTTGATAAGCATTCTGGACCAACTGCAACAGGCTGGCATCAACATGGTGATGATACAGACCAGAGTGCGTGCCACCACTATTTTCCCCACTACCACAGAGCCTTGGGACGGATGTATCACCGGCCATCCGGGCACAGGCCCCAGCTACGATCCGTTGCAGTTCTGCATCGACGAGTGTCATCGCCGAGGCATGGAGTGCCATGCATGGATTGTTACCATTCCCGTGGGCAAGTGGAACGGACTGGGTTGCAAGCAGTTGCGACAGAAGTACCCATCGCTTATCCGCAAGATTGGCGACGAGGGATATATGAATCCGGAGATGCCACAGACGGGCGATTATCTGGCCAGATTCTGTGCCGAAGTGACTCGCAAATATGATATAGACGGCATACATCTGGACTACATCCGATACCCCGAAACTTGGAAGATAAAGGTGTCAAAAAAACAAGGTCGAGAGTACATCACCGACATAGTCCGCAAGATAAACCGGGCAGTTAAACCTTTAAAGCCATGGATTAAGCTATCCTGCTCACCCATAGGCAAATACGACGACCTGAGTCGCTATCGCAGTAATGGTTGGAATGCCAATACTACGGTGTGTCAGGATGCTCAGGGATGGCTCCGCGACGGACTGATGGATGCCCTGTTCCCGATGATGTATTTTCAGGGCAACAACTTCTATCCTTTCGCCGTTGACTGGCTCGAACATAGCTATGGCCGAATAATAGCCCCGGGCTTGGCTGTTTACATGCTTCATCCCCGCGAGAAAAACTGGAATCTAGATATAATCACCCGCGAGATGAACGTATTGCGCGATCTGGGACTGGGATTCACTTTCTTCCGTAGTAAGTTCTTTACCGACAACACCAAGGGTATCTACGATTTTACCTGCGATTTTAACGTTACTCCCGCCCTCATCCCGCCAATGACATGGGCCGGCAAACAAGCCCCATCGGCCGTATCACGCCTGCAGGTAAGGCGTGGAATGAATTCGGATATCATCTCGTGGCAGAAAGCTATCGACAATTCGGGCGCCGACTACCTATTATATAATGTATACGCATCAGACCGCACGCCCGTTGACGTGAACAATCCACAGAACCTGATAGCCGCCCGTCAGCGCGAACTGTCGATCACGATTCCACATAAGGGTCGTCAACTCTACTATGCCGTGACCGCAATGAACCGCTACGGAATGGAGAGCGAGCCCGCCAGCATGCAGACAATTGGTGCATCCAGAAATAGCAAACCTATGGATTTCCGCCAACTTATCATCGGCAATAAGCTAAAAAAGTACAAATCGAAAAAGAAATGAGCCAAAAGTGCAACCAACTTTGGCAATAATTGCGTAATTTTGCAGCGTAAAAATAACAAATCAAGACAATAGTAACATGGAAAGAACTTGGAGATGGTTTGGCAAGAAGGACAAGATTACTCTTGCACAACTGAGACAGATCGGTGTAGAAGGCATCGTAACTGCACTTCACGACGTACCTCTGGGCGAGGTTTGGACTCGTGAGAAAATCCGCG
Source organism: uncultured Prevotellaceae bacterium (assembly GCA_902761905.1). Lineage (GTDB taxonomy): Bacteria > Bacteroidota > Bacteroidia > Bacteroidales > Bacteroidaceae > Prevotella. The sequence goes on along the minus strand of CACWMK010000018.1, from coordinate 33,704 downwards.
ACCTGCGCGAGTATATCGAGAGCTACGGCATGCGCTGGAGCGTAGTAGAGTCGCTGCCTGTAGTTGAGACAATCAAATATGGCGGTCCTGACCGCGACCACCAGATAGAGGTATATAAGGAGAGTCTGCGCAACTTGGCAGCCGAGGGCATACATTGCATCTGCTACAACTTTATGCCAGTGCTCGACTGGGCCCGTACAGACCTGTTCCACGACAACCCAAATGGTGCAACAAACCTGTACTTCAACTATGCCGAATTTGCTTATTTCGACATCTATATACTGAAGCGTCCAGGCGCTCGCGAGGAGTGGGAGAAGTTCCAGTTCCCCGAGGGATGGGGCAAGGGTCGTAGCGTAATCGCCGAGTGCGACGAGCTGGCCAAGACCATGACTCCCGAGAAGGACCACAAGCTGGTTGAGAACATCGTAATCAAGACTCAGGGTTTTGTTAGCGGTAACTTCAGCGAGAACGACGAGGCTCCTGTACAGAAGTTCCGCGAGTTCCTCGACCTGTATAAGGGCATCGACAAGGCTAAGCTGCGTGCCAACATGAAGTACTTCCTCGAGGCTATCATGCCTGTTTGCGAGGAGTGTGGCATGAACATGTGTGTTCACCCCGACGATCCCCCAATCGAGATTCTCGGATTGCCTCGTATCGTACGTACCGAGGAGGATATCCAGTGGTTCCTGGATGCCGTGCCCAACAAGCATAACGGTCTGACATTCTGCGCCGGATCGCTCTCAGCTGGTGCATATAATAATGTAGTAGAACTGGCCAAGAAGTTTGCTTCTCGCACACACTTCGTACACCTGCGCTCATGCCACATCTTCCCCAATGGCGACTTCACTGAGGCTAGCCACCTGGGCGGTCGTGCCGACCTGATTGAGCTCTGCCGTATCTTCGAGAAGGAGAACCCAGAATTGCCAATGCGTGTAGACCACGGTATGACATTTACCGACGAGCCTGGAGGTATAATGGACGAGAGCAGCCACGGCCACAATGCCGGCTATACCTTACTCGGCCGTATGTTCGCCCTCGGTCAGGTACAGGGCATCCTGGCAACAGTCGACAGAGAGTTAGGCATCGAATATAAGCAACCAGGCTTTTTCGATTAATGTTTAATGTTTAATGTTCAACGTTTAATGAAACTCAACGATATTATTAGCGGCCAGTTTAATGCCGCAGAGTGGGAAGCCAAGGGCTACCAGCTTCCTAAGTTTGATTTGAAGGCCGTTCGCGAGAAGACAGCCAAGGAGCCCACATGGGTACACTTTGGTGGTGGAAACATCTTCCGCGCTTTCCCAGCTGCCATCCTCAACGATGCCCTGAACACAGGTAAGTACGACCGCGGTGTAATCGTAGCCGAGACATTCGACTTCGAGGTTATCGACAAGGCTTATGCTCCATACAACAACCTTTCGCTCTGCGTGAACCTCTGCTCAGACGGTTCTATCGAGAAGAAGGTTATCGCCAGCGTTACCGAGGCCCTGAAGGCCGACCCTCAGTTTGAGGACTGGAACCGACTGGTAGAAATCTTCAAAAACCCAAGTCTGCAGATGATTTCGTTCACCATCACCGAGAAGGGTTACACCTACAACGAGGCCGATCTGGCTCGCGGACTGAAGCCCGTATTTGCTATGGGTAAGGTTTGCGCCCTGTTGCTTGAGCGTTTCAACGCCGGACAGCTGCCACTGACCGTTCAGAGCATGGACAACTGCTCGCACAATGGCGACAAGGTAAAGGCTGGCGTATTTGCCTATGCCGAGCGCTGGGTGAAGGACGGACTGGTTCCTGCCGCATTCCTCGACTACCTGAAGGATGAGAAGAAGATCACCTTCCCATGGTCGATGATCGACAAGATTACCCCTCGCCCACACGAGAAGGTTAAGGAGATGCTGGCTGCCGACGGATTCGATGACAACAACTACATCGAAACCGAGAAGCACACCTTCACCGCTCCATTCGTAAATGCCGAAGAGGTTCAGTATCTCGTTATCGAGGACAACTATACCAACGGTCGCCCACCACTCGATCTGGGTGGAGCACTCTATACCACTCGCGAGACTGTAGACAAGGTTGAGACCATGAAGGTTACTACCTGTCTGAACCCTCTGCACACCGCCATGAGTATCTATGGTTGCATGCTGGGCTACACACTGATCTCTGCCGAGATGGCCGACGAGGATCTGCGTCCATTCGTTCAGAAGCTGGGTTATATCGAGGCTATGCCTGTAGTAGTCGATCCAGGTGTGCTTAACCCATACGAGTTTATCGGTGCCGTTATCAATCGTCGTCTGCCAAACCCATTCATGCCCGATGCTCCTCAGCGTATCGCAATGGATACCAGTCAGAAGCTGCCTATCCGTTTCGGTGAGACACTGAAGAAGTACATCGCTCGCGGACTGGATAAGAGCAATCTGGTGCTCATCCCACTGACTCTGGCTGGTTACGCCCGCTACCTTAAGGGTATCAAGGATGATGGCACATCATTCGATTGTTCGCCCGACCCAATGCTCGAGGAACTGCAGGCTATCGTAGCTCCTTTGGAGATTGGTAAGGCCGATCAGGACTGGAGCCCACTCAAGAAACTCTACACTCGCAAGGATGTGTTCGGACTCGACCTCTACGAGGCTGGTCTGGGCGAGCAGATTGAGGGAATGGTCAAGGAACTGTTTGCTGGCAACGGTGCCGTTCGTAGCACCCTGCACAAGTACGTTCAGGCTAGATAATCCGCTAACTTTAGCGCAAAAATATCCGCCGGTAGATGATGTCTATCGGCGGTATTTTTTGTTTGGCGTTGTGCCGTTTACCCGTTTATTTTAGTTTATCATACCACTCTTTCAGGGCGGCTCGGGGGGTACCTTGTTTTACGGCATTGTCGAGTGTCTGTCGGGCATCACGCCATTTTTCCATTTTTATCAGCACATCGGCCTTTGACGCCGCCAGCGAAGCATCACTTGGTTTCAGGCGCAAAGCCTCATCCCAATCATACAGAGCGGCATCGTATTGCTGTAGTTGAGTCTCGTGGGCAGCTCTGGCCGCATAGGCATCAGCGCTATCGGGGAATAGGAACACACAACGGTTCAACTCGTCGGTAGCATCGGTCTTGCGCCCCAGCAGTTGTAACACATGAGCCAAACCAAGGTGTGCCTCAAGGTGTTCGGGCTGAATGGTGAGAAAAGCCTCGTAGTCAGCGCGGGCCATATCGTAATGTCGCAACTGGGTGTGACAGAACGCGCGGAAATACATAGCCGCCAGATTCTTATCGTCCTGTTTCAGCACCTTGCTATATTCATTAATAGCATAATCGTATTGCCCCAGATTGATGTTAGCCTCAGCCTTCTTCAGTCGCAGGTCGATGCTATTGGGACTCTGGTCCAGTTGCTGAATAAGCACCGATATCGAGTCGCGCCACTCTTTGGGCGTCTGGGCTGTTGCGCCCATCGCCACAAAAATGGTCGCTATCAATACAACTTTACGCATTCTTGATGTAGTTTACTATCCACTCTCCTACCTCGCGAGTGCCATATTTCTCGCCGCCTTCAACCTGGATTTCTGGAGTGCGCACATTGGCATCGAGCGATGCGGTCACGGCCTTACGGACAAGCGTTCCCTCCTCGTTCAGTCCGAAGTGCTCAAGCAACATAGCGGCCGAGAGAATCTGGGCGATTGGATTGGCCAGATTCTGACCTGCGGCCTGAGGCCACGAACCGTGTACAGGCTCGAACAGAGGAGTATGCTCGCCGAGTGATGATGAAGGCTGGAGTCCCATCGAACCGGTGATACAACTAGTCTCGTCGGTAAGAATATCGCCGAAGGTATTCTCGGTAACGATCACATCGAAGTAGCGAGGCTCTGTGAGCACACGCATCGAGGCATTGTCGATAAACATATAGTCGGTGGTTACCTCAGGATATTGCGACTCCATCTCCTTGGCTATCTGGCGCCACAAACGACTAGAAGCCAGCACATTAGCCTTATCTACCACGGTCAAGTGCTTCTTGCGGGTCATAGCCATCTCGAAACCTACCTTCAGGATTCGCTCCACCTCAGGACGGGTATATACATTGGTGTCGTAGGCCTTGTCGTTGTCCTGATACTTTTCGCCGAAGTACATACCTCCGGTAAGCTCGCGGATTACCACGAAGTCGGCACCCTTCAGCAATTCCTCCTTTAGTGGCGACTTGTGTAGCAAGCAATCGAATGTAGCCACAGGACGCACGTTGGCAAACAGTCCCAACTTCTTGCGCATAGCCAGCAGACCTGTCTCAGGACGTATCTTAGCCGTAGGATCGTTATCGAACTTGAGCGAGCCAACGGCCGCAAACAATACGGCATCGGCCTGCATACACACCTCGTGGGTAGCATCGGGGTATGGATCGCCCACCTCCTCGATGGCGTGAGCGCCACAGATAGCGGGAGTATATTCAAACTCGTGACCAAACTTAGCGGCAATCGCATCCATCACAGCCACACCTTGTTTCATAATCTCTGGGCCAATACCATCGCCCTCTAAAACAGCAATCTTTAACTTCATAATTTCTTTTTTTTAGTTTAGCCTACGGATTTTACGGATTTTACAGATTAATTTATCCGTATCATCCGTATAATCCGTAGGTTATTAAATATCATTTGCTTGTTCGTTCTCGTAAATGTTCAGCATCTTGAAGGTAGCCTTGATGGCCGCTTCGGTCTGGTCGGCATCCAGTCCGCGAGTGCGGAGGATCTTGCCGTTGTCGTTCCATGTGATGACGGTCTGTACCAACGCATCAGTTCGTCCGCCTGGTGGGATGGTAACGGCGTAGTTCTGCAGGATGGGGAAAGTGCGGTCGAGATACTTCTTATAGATGTATCGCAACGACTTCACGAAGGCGTCGTACTGACCATCGCCAGTGGCACTGGCCTCGTACTCTTTACCATTAATCTCTACTTTAATATTTGCTCCAGGCTTAAGTCCGTAAGCCGTTGACACTACGTAACTTACCAATTTAACCTTATCCTCGGGAGCATCGTGTTTCAGCACGTCGCTCACAATGAACGGAAGGTCTTCCTGAGTCACAATCTCCTTTTTATCGCCAAGTTCGGTGATACGCTGGGTTACACGGCGAGTCTGCTCAGGAGTGAGTTCAAGTCCGAGTTCCTCAAGATTCTTGGCGATGTTAGCCTTGCCGCTATTCTTGCCCAGGGCATACTCGCGCTTTCGTCCGAATCGCTCTGGCACCAAGGCGTTGCAATACAGATTATCCTTCTTGTCGCCATCGGCATGCACACCAGCCACCTGGGTAAACACATTGTCGCCGATAATCGGTTGGTTAGGCGCAACGGCTATACCACTATAGCTCTCCACCATACGCGAGATATCGTTCAATTTATCCTCGCGGATGTTGGTGCGAGCATTGAACTGGTCCTTCAGAATCACCTGAACGCTGGATAGCGGAGCATTGCCACATCGCTCGCCCAGTCCGTTCACCGTTACGTGTAATCCCTTGGCGCCACTAAGCACGGCGGCAAGCGAGTTCGACACGGCCAGGTCGTAGTCGTTGTGGGCATGGAAGTCGAAGTGTGTATCGGGATAGCGCTTAAGCATCTTGCGGAAGTACTCGATACATTGCAGAGGGTTCATGATACCCAGCGTATCGGGCAACATAAATCTGCGGATTCCCACATCGCAAAGGGCGTCCATCAGTGTGTAGACGTATGATGGCGAATCCTTCATGCCATTGCTCCAATCCTCCAGATACAGATTTACGGTGATGCCCTTAGAGTGGGCGTATCTCACCTCGCGATGGATATCCTCAATGTGTTCCTCGGGAGTTTTCTGTAGTTGTTGGGTACAATGTTTCAGCGAACCCTTGGCCAGCAGATTCACAGTTTTGCAACCACATTCTGCGGCCCAGTCGATGCTCTTTCCGCCATCGATAAAGCCAAGCACCTCTACCCTCTCGAGTTTGTCGATACGGGCGGCATAGCGACAAATCATACTTACCGCCTCGCGCTCGCCATCAGATACTCGTGCCGAAGCCACCTCGATACGATCCACATTCAGATCGTTGAGTAGCATGCGGGCCATCATCAGCTTTTCGTGGGGCAAGAACGATACGCCGCTGGTCTGTTCGCCATCGCGTAGCGTAGAGTCCATTATCTCCACAAACGGCTGGACGCGCTTAAACTTATTTACTTGTTCGCTTGTTCCCATAATTCTGTTTTCTGTTGGTTCTTAACCAGGAAGTCGATATCGTCGAGTCCCTCTATCAGGCAGTGTTTCTTGTATCCGTTGATATCGAAGTGTTCGCTATTGCCTGTAGCCTTGTTGGTTACTTTCTGGTTGGGCAGATCAACCTCAACTTCGGTTTTCGGGTCGGCAGCTATCGAGTAGAAGAGTTCTGCAAGGAATCCCTCGCTCACCACCACTGGGAGTACAAAGTTGTTCAACTCGTTGTTCTTGTGGATATCGGCAAAAAACGAGCTGATAACCACGCGGAAACCATATCCTGCGATGGCCCAGGCGGCATGTTCGCGACTAGAGCCAGAGCCGAAGTTCTTGCCAGCCACTAGTATACATCCTGAGTACTTCGGGTCGTTCAGCACAAAGTCCTTGTTGGGCGTGCCGTCGGCATTGTATCGCCAATCACGAAACAGGTTGTCGCCAAAGAACTTCTCCTCGCGAGTAGTAGCCTTAAGGAATCGTGCGGGTATTATCTGGTCGGTGTCCACATTCTCCATCGGCAGTGGAACACAAGTGCTTGTTATAACGTTGAATTTCTGTTTCATTTTTATTTTCTTTTTGGCCTACGGATTATACGGATTTTACAGATTTTTTCCGTTTGAAATTTAATTCGTAAAATCCGTAGGTTATATATTATATTAGCTCTCTTGGATCAGTTATCACGCCGGTTATCGCGGCGGCAGCGGCGGTTAGGGGCGATGCTAAGATGGTGCGGGCACCGGGGCCCTGGCGACCTTCGAAGTTGCGGTTTGATGTCGACACGCTCAGTTTTCCGGCAGGAATCTTGTCATCGTTCATAGCCAGACAAGCCGAACAACCGGGCTGACGGATCTCGAAACCAGCCGCCTCAAGCACCTCGTCGATACCCTCCTCGCGAATCTGCTTGTCGACAGCCCACGAACCAGGCACCAACCAAGCCACTACATCGGGCGACTTATGGCGACCGGCTACCAAATGGGCAAACGCACGGAAATCCTCGATACGGCCATTGGTGCAAGCACCCAGGAACACATAGTCAACCTTTGTGCCCAGCAACTTCTGTCCTGCCTCAAATCCCATATATTTCAGCGCCTTCTCAAATCCAGCTTCGGGCGTTTTGGCCTGTTCGGCATTAGCAGGAACGGTCTCGGTTATGCCTATTCCCATACCAGGATTGGTACCATAAGTGATACGAGGCTCGATGTCAGCGGCATCGAATGTCAGCTCCTTATCAAACACGGCATCGTCGCCACTCTTCAGAGTCTTCCAGTAGGCCACAGCCTTGTCCCACTCCTCGCCCTTAGGCGCATATTCTCTGCCTTTTATATAATTAAATGTAGTGCTGTCGGGAGCGATGAATCCTCCGCGAGCACCCATCTCTATCGACAGGTTGCAGAGTGTCAGTCGGCCTTCCATCGACATAGCCTTAACCGTTGAACCGGCATATTCGATGAAATATCCCGTAGCACCACTGGTAGTTATCTGTGCCATCAGATACAGGGCCACATCCTTAGCCGTAACGCCCTTGCCCAACACGCCGTTGATACTGATTCGCATCGACTTAGGCTTCTGTTGCAGAATGCATTGCGAAGCCATCACCATCTCAACCTCGCTGGTGCCGATACCGAATGCTACGGCTCCCATAGCACCATGGGTAGATGTGTGGGAATCGCCGCAAACTATCGTCATTCCGGGCAGACTCAATCCCTTCTCAGGGCCTACTACATGGATTATTCCATTGTCCTTCGACATCATACCGTAGTGAGTAAGTCCGAACTCGGCGGCATTCTTTGCCAGCGCATCTACCTGAGCCTTCGATACCGGGTCCTCTATGGGTTTGTCCTGATCGTGTGTAGGCGTGTTGTGGTCAGGCATGCAGAATATCTGCTTGGGGCGGAAACACTTCAGTCCGCGAGCCCTCATGCCGTCGAATGCCTGGGGCGATGTCACCTCGTGACAATAAAGTCGGTCGATGTAAAGCTGTTGTGGTCCGTCGTCAACCTTCTGCACCACGTGCTTATCCCATATCTTGTCAAATAGTGTATTCATTCTTCTTCAGTCTTAAATTTGTTTATACAATCGATATATGCCTCTACACTGGCGGTTACGATATCGGTGTTGGCACCGAATCCGTAGTACAGACTTCCGTCGTACTCCACCTGCATGTGTACTTTACCCACATCGTCCGATCCCTTCGAGATAGCCTGGATGGTAAATTCCTTCAGCGTCATCTGCTTCATTATTATCTTCTTCAGAGCCTTGATGGCGGCATCTACAGGACCGTTTCCTGAGGCCGCAGCCTCGAACTTCTGGCCGCTGATGTCGAGTCCGATAGAGGCTACACTCTTCACACCCTTACCTGTAGTAACTTGTAGAAAATCAAGTCTAACGGCGTGAGTATCAGCCATATCCGCACCAGCAAGCATCAGCGCATCGGCATCTGTAACCTCCTTTTTCTGGTCGGCCAGTACCAGGAACTTCTCGTAGACCTTATCCAACTTCTCCTCCGACAAATCCACTCCGTTCACATGCAGACGATGCTTCAATGCGGCACGACCAGAGCGGGCGGTCAGTACGATCGAGTTGTCGTCGATACCCACATCCTTGGGGTCCATTATCTCGTATGTCTGTACGTTCTTCAGCACTCCGTCCTGATGTATTCCGCTTGAGTGAGCGAATGCGTTTCGTCCCACGATAGCCTTGTTGGGTTGTACGGGCATATTCATCAGGCTAGAAACCATTCGTGATGTAGGATAAATCTTGGTGGTGTTGATGTTTGTCTCGATTTCCAGTTGCTTATGGCACTTCAGTATCATTGCTATCTCCTCGAGCGATGTGTTACCGGCTCGCTCTCCTATTCCGTTGATGGTAACCTCCACCTGTCGTGCTCCGGCCATCACACCGCTCAGCGAGTTGGCCGTAGCCATACCCAGATCGTTGTGGCAATGGGTAGAGATGATAGCGCGATCGATATTGTCGACATGCTCCATCAGATACTTTATCTTGTCGTGATACTCCTCGGGCAAGCAGTATCCGGTGGTATCGGGGATGTTTACTACCGTTGCTCCGGCCTTGATCACCGCCTCTACCACCTGTGCCAGATATGCATTATCCGTACGTCCGGCGTCCTCGCAATAGAACTCCACATCGTCAACAAATCTCTTTGCATACTTGGTGGCTGCTACGGCGCGCTCAAGAATCTCCTCGCGGGTTGAGTTGAACTTATACTGTATATGCTCGTCGCTAGTGCCGATACCTGTGTGTATACGTTTGTGCTTGGCATACTGCAGAGCCTCGAACGCTACGTCGATATCGCGCTCTACTGCTCGTGTCAGCGCACAAATCACTGGCCAAGTTACGGCTTTCGAAATCTCAATCACACTGTTGAAGTCGCCAGGACTTGAGATGGGGAATCCTGCTTCGATCACATCCACGCCGAGCTGCTCCAGAGCCTTGGCCACCTGAATCTTCTCTACGGTGTTCAACTGGCATCCGGGCACCTGTTCGCCGTCGCGGAGCGTTGTGTCGAAAATAAACAATCTGTCACTCATTTCTTTTTTCTATATTTTTACGGTTTGACTTATTCCAAGAAAAAAGCCTTTCACACTCGGAAGTGAGAAAGGCTCTATATAACATTCATTATCTTACATCTAACTTATGCGTACACCTAAATCACTTCCGCCTGCGCTTTGCAGTCGAATAATAATTAGGCCATTAAGTAGATTCAGACTCTTCATACTTGTACTCATTTTTAATTTCGGCTGCAAAATTAATCATATTCTTTGGAATAAACAAACAATTCGTAACTTTTTTATCGAAAAATCTTCCATTTTATTACTTTTTCCCGTTTTTGGCGGGATAATCGTATATCAATTCTTTATATTTCTGCATAATTTTATCACTGTTTCGTTTGCAAATATAGAAATTTTATTTGTAACTTTGCATCCGAAAAGTTGTAAATAAATGAAAAAGGTATTAATATCTATTATATCACCCATTCTGCTTCTGTCGGCATCTACCTACATGATGCCCCGCCCTACCCATCGAGGCATGCAACTGAAAGCAGAACTGAGAAACACTACACCCTCACATACCGCCGATAGCACGCATCGCGACACTATTCCCGCTCTGGGCGACGAATTCAAGTATTACTTCGACCGTCACAACGTGATGGACGAGGGTTACGAGATGGTGGCAGCCTTTGCCAACGGCAAGCGTCTCACCATCGAACCCGCCCGCCGACTCACCGTTTGGAATGTCGGTTCGTGGTGTAATCGCATCCACGAAGGAACGGTCCTGACTGTCGATACGGCCGGTTTCACTATCGTTGCCACCTACGATGCCGATACCATCAAGACAGGATTGCGAGTAGATACCCTGGGCACATATCTGGGCGACTTCAAGGGCACTGAGGCCAGTGGTCACGGAGCTTACGTCACCAGCGATGCCTATTTTGAGGGCCACTGGACCGAGAATATGCGCGACGGATTCGGCATACAGCTGTTTACTCCTGCCAATGACAATCCACGACTGCAGGTGGGCGAATGGAAGAAGAACCGGTTCTGGGGCGAACGCATGAAGTACACCTCCGAGCGTATCTATGGCATCGACATCGCCCGCTATCAGCACGGCAAGGGTCGCCGCCCACTCCCCATCAACTGGAAACAGCTAAGCATCAGCTACCTGGGGCGCAAGTCGCATAAGAATGTTCACGGCACGGCCGATTATCCCGTATCGTTCATATTCATCAAGAGCACCGAGGGCACCAGCATACGCAACAAGTTCTACGTGTCCGACTATGCCGCCGCCCGCAAACAGGGCATCCCCATCGGCGCTTATCACTTCTTCTCGCTCAAGTCGTCGGGTGCAGCCCAGGCTCAGCATTTCATCAACAACACACTGTTCAAGCACGGCGATCTGCCACCAGTGCTCGATGTAGAGCCCAGCGACGCACAGATCAAGGCGGCTGGCGGCCCAGAGAAGATGTTCCAGCAGATACGTGTGTGGCTCCAGACGGTTAAGCGCCGTTGCGGAGTTTCACCTATCTTATATATAAACCAGATGTTCATCAACAAGTACTTAGGGTTGGCGCCCGACATCAAGCGCGACTACGACGTGTGGATTGCCCGTTACGGCGAGTACAAGCCCGATGTGCGTCTGGCCTTCTGGCAACTTTGTCCCGATGGCCGCGTAAAGGGCATTCAGGGCGATGTCGACATCAATGTGTTTAATGGCTACAAGAGTCAGTTCCAAGAGTTCGTAGCCACCAAGAGCATCAAGTAATTACCAATTATCAATTGTCAATTCTCAATTATGAAAACTCTCTTGATATTGGTTGGCAAGACCACCGACAAACACTTCCAGGCGGGCATCAACGACTATTGCGACCGCATAGGCCACTACATGCCGTTCGAACTGGTAACCATCCCCGAACTCAAGAATACCAAGAGTCTGTCGGAGGATCAGCAGAAACAAGCCGAGGGCGAACTCATTCTGAAACAGATTCAGAGCAGCGACACCGTTGTGTTGCTCGATGAGCATGGCAAGGAGTTTCGAAGCATAGAGTTTGCCAAGTGGCTGGAGCAGAAACGAAATACAGCCCGCCGACTGGTATTTGTCATCGGCGGACCGTATGGTTTTTCGCAAGCTGTATATTCTCGTGCCAACGAGCAGCTATCGCTATCTAAAATGACGTTTTCTCATCAGATGATTCGCCTCGTCTTCACCGAGCAGATCTATCGTGCCTGCACGATAATCAAAGGCGAACCCTACCACCACGAGTAAACCCGATTGTCATCTCGACTAAATACCTCTCCCTAGTCATCTCGACTAAGTACCTTTCCCCTGTCATCTCGACTAAGTACCTTTCCCCTGTCATCTCGACTAAGCGGAGCGCATGGAGAGATCTTATGATCTCCTTTAGGAGATGTCTCGACTACGCTCGACATGACAAGGTGGGGGCAATCGAGATGACAAGGATGGGGGAATTACAAATCGTTATAGTTTTGCACTGAGAACGTGGTGGTGCGCATGTCGCCCGTTTCGAATCCACGCTTCAGCCAACGCTTGCGCTGGTCGCTGGTTCCGTGGGTAAACGATTCGGGGGTTGCACGGCCCTGAGCCTTCTTCTGTAGCCAGTCGTCGCCGATAGCCTTAGCAAGCTCAAGGCCCTTCTCCAAGTCGCCATACTCCATCGAGTGGTTCATAGCGTCCTCGTAGTGAGCCCACACACCGGCATAGTAGTCGGCCAGCAACTCCAGTCGTACACTTATCTGGTTGGCTGTAACCTTATCTGTCTGATTCATAGCCGAATGAGCCTTGTTGAGCGTACCCGTCAGGTATTCTATATGGTGTCCTATCTCGTGGGCTATCACGTAGGCATAGGCAAAGGTGTTACCCTCAACACCCAGTTGGCGTTTCATCTGAGTAAAGAACGACAGGTCAACGTATAGTTTCTGGTCGCCCGAGCAATAAAACGGTCCCACGGCAGCTGTAGCCGATCCGCACGCAGAGTTTACCTGATTAGTAAACAACACCAGCGTGGGGAACTGATACTCGCCCCAGCCTTGGTCCTGGAAAATCTTGGTCCACACCTCCTCGGTACTTGTCAGAATCTTCTTGCAGTCCGATGCAAGTTCCTGTTCCTCCTCGGTAAAGTTCTCTTCGCCCACGGTCTCGGTTGGCGCCTGCATCTGTTGTTGTGCGGCCTGTAGTCCAGCCTGTAGCGGGTCACCACCACTCATCCAGGCAAATAGGGCGGCAATAATGATACCGCCGATACCACCGATTCCCACTTTAGCACCACCGCTAAGTCCGCGGCGATCCTCTACATTCGAGCTTTCTCTTCGTCCATCTAATCTCATAATAATTTAGTTTATAGTTGATAGTTGACAGTTGAGAGTTATTGTCCCTCAAACCGGCTTCCATCAACTTGGTTAATAATTATCGATAATAAATTCATAACTGTCAACTATCAACTGTCAACTATCATCTATACTACCTCACCGTCATGTGGAAACACCCCTGCTTCACCTCATATTTGATGTAGCATCGGCCTTGTTCGCGCATGTCGCGGAGCACCTCACTCAGCACATACTTCAGCGAGTCGTTACGCACGGCTCGTCGGGCTGGTCCGTTAGGATTTTCCACTGTTTCGTAGCGGTTGTAGCATATATCAAATGTAGTGCCATACAGGTGGCACGAGTTCTCGGTAGCATTGCCGTTGTGTCGGCGCAGTTTCACCACGTCGGCTTCCGAACGGAGCACACTGGTCACTATCGGGCGATGCAAGGGTATGCCCTTTACATACAGACTATCAAAGAATGCCTGACCGATGTCCTGTAGCAACACGGCCGCACGAGGCACCAGATATGGTATGCTTGAGTATAGCGGGTCGATGTGATAATATGGATTTGCGCCCACATACACCAGTTCGTTCTTACGTTTCTCGGCATCCTCGCGATTCTTTACGCGCTTCACGCCATATTTCATCGCCGCCGACAGCTGAACCGCCTGGGTATCAGGAAAACAAGCCTTGAAATTGGGCACGGATAGTATGCGATGTTTTTTCGTAATATGACCGATGGGCTTCATTTCGGCTGGGACGCCTGTCTCAGCATCGCCAGGTGCAGATGCACTCACCTCGCTTGATACTTTAACGTTGCTCTCGGCCACCTGCGGAAATGCCGCACGCACACCCGCAAGGACCAAAACCGCCCCTGTAAAACCTAATAAATATCGTTTTTTTGTAAGTTTCATCTAAAAATTTTCTTTTGCGTTGCAAAGATACAAATAATTTTTGTAACTTTGTGCCCAAATTTAAAAAACTTCAGCATTTGATAGAGAAACATATCGTATTAGAAGACATTGACCCCGTCATTTTCTATGGGGTTGGCAACGGGCACTTGCAGATGATACGCTCGCTTTATCCTAAACTGCGCATCATGGCCCGCGACAATGTTGTCCGCGTACTTGGCGACGAGGAGCAGATGGCTTCCTTCGAAGAAAGTGTAGAGAAACTCCGCGCCCACGTACTCCGTTTCAATTCGCTCGGCGACGAGGATATCCTGGATATTATTAAAGGCAAGCGCACGCGCGACGACGTGCCCGATGGCGTAGTGGTCTACTCTATGTCGGGGCGCCCCATCAAGGCGCGCACACCCAATCAGCAGCGACTCATCGAGGCTTATAACCAGAACGACATGGTGTTTGCCGTGGGGCCAGCCGGTACTGGTAAGACCTACCTCTCGATAGCCCTCGCCGTGAAGGCATTGAAGGACAAGACTGCCAAGAAGATTATCCTCTCGCGCCCTGCCGTTGAGGCTGGCGAGAAACTGGGATTCCTGCCAGGCGATATGAAAGAGAAGATCGATCCCTACCTGCAACCACTCTACGATGCACTCGAGGACATGCTGCCACAGGTCAAGCTGCAGGACATGATGGAGAAACACATCATCCAGATAGCCCCGCTGGCATTCATGCGCGGTCGCACACTCAGCGATGCTGTAGTAATCCTCGACGAGGCCCAGAACACCACTCCCGCCCAGATTCGCATGTTCCTCACCCGTATGGGATGGAACACCAAGATGATAATCACGGGCGATATGACCCAGATAGACCTGCCCCACTCGCAGAAGAGCGGACTGATCGAAGCCCTGCATATATTAAATAATGTAGAGGGCATCGGTATCGTAAATCTGGACCGCGGCGACATCGTGCGCCACAAACTCGTAACCCGCATCGTGAATGCCTACGAGCAGTTTGATAAGTTGACAGTTGACAGTTGATAGTTGACAGTTGACTTTACCAGTGATAAAGAAATAATAATATAATAATGTTGAGAATGGACGCGACAGAATACTGTCAACTGTCAACTATCAACTATCAACTTTAAAAAGATGAAAGCATTAACACAGACGGACTTTAAGTTCGAAGGACAGAAGAGCGTTTATCACGGCAAGGTTCGTGACGTTTACAACATCAACGACGATCTGATGGTAATGGTAGCCACCGACCGTATTTCAGCATTCGACGTAGTGCTGCCAAAGGGTATCCCCTTCAAGGGTCAGGTGCTCAATCAGATTGCAGCCAAATTCCTCGATGCCACTACCGACATCTGCCCCAACTGGAAACTGGCCACTCCCGATCCTATGGTAACCGTAGGTCTGAAGTGCGAGGGTTTCCGCGTTGAGATGATCATCCGCAGTATCCTTACCGGTTCTGCTTGGCGCGAGTACAAGAATGGCTGTCGCGAAATCTGCGGCGTAAAGCTGCCCGACGGCATGCGCGAGAACGAGCGTTTCCCCGAGCCTATCATCACACCAACCACTAAGGCTGATGAAGGTCACGACATGAACATCTCTAAGGAAGAGATCATCGCTCAGGGCATCGTTTCGGCCGAGGACTATGCCATCATGGAGGACTACACCCGCAAGATCTTTGCCCGTGGTCAGGAGATTGCCGCCAAGCGCGGATTGATCCTCGTCGACACCAAGTACGAGTTTGGTAAGCGCGACGGTAAGGTTTACCTCATCGACGAGATCCACACCCCCGACTCTAGCCGCTACTTCTATGCCGACGGCTACGAGGAGAAGTTTGCCAAGGGCGAGCCCCAGCGCCAGCTGTCTAAGGAGTTTGTTCGTCAGTGGCTCATCGAGCACGACTTCATGAACGAGCCCGGACAGACCATGCCCGAGATTACCGACGAGTATGCCGAGAGCGTATCTGATCGCTATATCGAGCTCTACGAGAACATCGTAGGCGAGAAGTTTGAGCGCGAGCAGAGCGAGGGCGACATCGCTCAGCGCATCGAGAAGAACGTCAGCGCCTGGCTCGCAGCCTTTAAATCTCGCTAACTGTCAACTCTCAACTGTCAACTCTCAACTAGTATGTACGAGCAGGAAAAGATAACCCCGTATCACGAAGGTGAAAAGGCCTCGCAGGTAGAGCAGATGTTCGATAACATCGCTCCTACCTACGACAAGCTCAACCATCGCCTGTCGTGGGACATCGACCGCGGTTGGCGCCGCAAGGCCATCAAGGCTCTGGCGCCCTATAAGCCCCAATCGCTGCTCGACATTGCTACTGGCACAGGCGACTTTGCCATACTGGCCGCACAGATGCTTAAGCCTAAGCGTCTGGTTGGCGCCGATATCAGCGAGGGTATGATGCAGATAGGCCGCGAGAAGGTTGCCTCATTGGGACTGAGCGACATCGTGACCTTCGAGAAGGAGGACTGTTGCCACCTATCTTATAATAGCGACACCTTCGACGCCGTAACTGCCGCCTTCGGCATTCGCAACTTTGCCGATCTCGATGCAGGTCTGCGCGAGATGTACCGAGTGCTCAAGCCCGGTGGTCATCTCAGCATCGTAGAGCTTACCACACCGGTCAAGTTCCCGATGAAACAGCTGTTCCGCATCTATTCTCACACGGTGCTGCCCGTCTACGGCCGACTCATCTCGCGCGACACCAGCGCCTACTCTTATCTCACCAAGACCATAGAGGCTTTCCCTCAGGGCGAGCGCATGGTCGACATACTGATGAAGGCAGGCTTTGCCGAAGCCTCGTTCCGCCGACTCACGTTCGGCATATGCACGATGTATTTCGCAACTAAATAGGTATTAGAATTATGGAAAAGTACGGACTTATCGGCTACCCTTTGGGCCACTCATTCTCCATCAGCTACTTCAATCAGAGGTTTGCCGATGAAGGCATCGATGCCACGTATGAGAACTTCGAGATTCCTACGATCGACGAGTTGCCCGAGATCATTGCCCGCAACCCCGAGTTGCGCGGCCTTAACGTCACTATTCCTTATAAGGAGAAGGTCATTCCGTTCCTCGACAGCATCTCGCCCGAGGCTCGCGCTATAGGCGCCGTCAACGTCATCCGCGTGGTTCATCAGAAGAACAAGACCCTGCTCAAGGGCTACAACAGCGACGTAATCGGTTTCACCCAGAGTATCGAGTCGATGCTCGACCCCAAGTGGCACAAGAAGGCGCTCATCCTGGGCACAGGCGGTGCGTCAAAGGCCATCAACTACGGACTGAAGTCGCTCGGACTCGAGACAGTCTTTGTAAGTCGCTACGAGCGCCCCGACACTATCCAGTATAGCAGCATCACGCCCGATGTCATCAAGGAGTACAATGTGATAGTAAACTGCACACCCGTGGGCATGTATCCGCACACCGACGAGTGCCCACTGCTGCCCTACGAGGCTATGGACTCTCACACCATTCTCTACGACCTCATCTACAACCCCGACCAGACTCTGTTTATGCGCATGGGTGCAAAGCACGGTGCCGAGGTTAAGAACGGTCTCGAAATGCTCTTGCTCCAAGCCTTTGCCTCATGGGAGTTCTGGCACAGCGACGAGAAATAACCCAAATTATCAATTTTCAATTGTCAATTCTCAATTATGGATAATAGATATATGATGCGTGGCGTTTCGGCCGCAAAGGAAGACGTTCACGCCGCTATCAAAAACATTGACAAGGGAATCTTTCCGCAGGCCTTCTGCAAGATTATCCCCGACATTCTGGGGGGCGACCCTGAGTATTGTAACATCATGCATGCCGATGGCGCCGGCACCAAGTCGGCCCTCGCATATATGTATTGGAAGGAGACTGGCGACCTGTCTGTTTGGAAAGGTATCGCTCAGGATGCCATCGTGATGAATACCGACGACCTGCTCTGCGTGGGTGCCGTCGACAACATCCTGGTAAGCTCCACCATCGGCCGCAACAAGATGCTCATCCCTGGCGAGGTTATCTCGGCCATCATCAATGGCACCGATGAGCTGCTGGCCGAGCTCCGCGAAATGGGCATCGGCATCTATCCCACTGGCGGTGAGACTGCCGACGTAGGCGACCTGGTTCGCACCATCATCGTGGATAGCACCGTTACCTGTCGCATGAAGCGCTCCGACGTTATCGACAATGCCAACATCCGTCCAGGCGACGTTATCGTTGGTCTGTCGTCAACAGGTCAGGCCACTTACGAGAAGCGTTACAACGGCGGTATGGGTTCTAACGGACTCACCTCAGCCCGTCACGATGTTTTCGCTAAGTATCTGGCTGAGAACTATCCCGAGAGCTACGATCACGCCGTGCCCGACGAGCTGGTTTATAGCGGCAAGTACCGTCTTACCGACGCCGTCGAGGGTTCGCCCATCGATGCCGGTCAACTGGTTCTCTCGCCTACCCGCACCTACGCACCCGTAATCAAGAAGCTGCTCGACGAGCTCCGTCCCGAGATTCACGGAATGGTACACTGCACCGGTGGCGCCCAGACCAAGGTTCTGCACTTTGTGAGCGACAACTGTCGCGTCATCAAGGACAACATGTTCTCTGTTCCACCATTGTTCCGCGCCATCCACGAGTGTTCAGGCACCGACTGGAAAGAGATGTATCAGGTGTTCAACATGGGTCACCGCATGGAGATCTACGTGCGCCCGGAGATAGCCCCGAAGGTCATCGCTCTGGCCAGCACATTCAACATCGATGCCCAGGTAGTAGGCCACATCGAGGAAGGACCAAAATCTTTGACAATCAAGTCAGAATTCGGAGAGTTCAATTATTAAATATCATAAAGTGCAGAGGCTTCAACCCCTCTGCACTTTTTCTTTTTAATGCCTCCGCGTACCTGCGTACCCGTGTCATAGCATTGTTCCTATTTTCCTGTAAATGGCCTTGGTGGTGCCGTTGTCCACGAAATCGCCCTTCTTTTCTACCAGATGATCCTTTATCAGTCGCTTTACTCTCGATTTGGCCGCGCCATTGTTGGTCAAGTTAAAACAGCGCATCACGTCGTCGGTAGTAAACTCCTCGGGCAGACGGTTGAATCCGTCGAACGACTTGCTTTTGCGGCGGATGTTGTAGGATGCATCACGCTTCTTATCGTCGAAGTACTTCTGCGCCAGTCCGCCGAAGAAATAGCGCTGACAAGCATATTGCACATTTACCAGCAGCTCGGCTAGTTGCCAGTCTTTCTCGTCGGTCTCAAAGTCACCGCACCAGTAGTCGCCATCCTTGTGCATCTGGTCCCAGTGACGCATCATGATGAATGGCGCGGCAAAGTTGATGCCGTGATAGGCGCATCGCTTCAGCAGCATCTCGTCAGCGTGCGAGTTGTCCTCCTTGGCGTCGGCCATTCGGCGGGCGGTCCAGTCGTATAGCTCGTCCACTATCTTGTCGAGTTTCAGCACACCTTTGGTCTTGTCCAGGCGCACGGCCCACTCGCGCAATCGGTTGTCGCTCTCGTAGTCCACCTTCTCCTCGCGCGTCATCATCTCAAAGTTAGTGGCGGGCAGAGGTATGCACGTCAGTCGGGTGGCCAGTCCTGAGCCGAAGTTCTGCTCGTTCACCTTCTTTTTCAGCGCTATGGGCGTGCCAGTGTAGATGTAGTTCCACGTCACCTTGAAGGTCTGTATCACCGAGTCGTTGTTAGAGTAAGCCTGACCGTCGATTTCGTTGTGAAATGCCTTCAGTTCCAGACTCATCTTGTCTATCCACGATCCGCCCTTCTGTATCGACAGCGTGTTGTCGAGCTCGGTGTCGAAGGTCAGCATGTGCAGTTGCATCTTCTGCCCGTCCACCTCCTCCACGGCGTTCACCATATCCTGTATAAACTGGGCATTACTGGTGCGTGCTGGGTGCGCCCTCACCACCACTTTAGGTTTCTTCGGTTTCTCCTTGTTGGCGCCTTTAGTGCGCATCTCCTCGCGATAGGCGTTGATGGCATCTTTGCCTGCTTGGTCGGCCTCTTCGATGGGTGCGGCCAGCAGGTCGTAAAGTCGAGTGGCAAACGATTTTCCGCTGGCAGGGTCGCCGATTATCAGCGTAGAGTTGTTCAGGCGGCGCAACTCCTGCGGACGATGGTAGAAGCTGTACGAGCATCGCGTCATCAGCGTCATGGCCAGTCCGCCACCCACAAAGATAGCCGCCGGATACTGGTTGCGTTTCAGTCCCTGACAGATGTCGCGTAGTAGCGGATAGTCATCAAACATACACTCGAATCGCTCGCCCCACTCCATCAGCCACTGGTCTATCTCCTCCAGCGGTTCGTAGGTGGTGTCTTTCTTGTCAACCACATTCTCGTCAAGCGCGAATAGCACGGCGTTCATGGCCTTCGACACACCCTTTGGTGGCTCCTTGCAGGCCGAATCCACTATGCGCTCCAGCTCTACCTCTTCCAGACCGTAGCGAGGCATTATCTCCATCAGCAGTCGCTTGCTGTTGTCGCAGATGGATCGCAGGCTCACGGCCAGTTGGTATAGTTTCACGTTGCGTTCGCCCTCCTGCGGTTCGCCACCATTCTGCCGCCACCATTCGGTGATAATGTTTGCATAGGGAATACCCTTGAAGGATTTTTGCGCCCCCTTTCCTATCATTCCGAGCGATCCCCCACTTGTCATTCCGAGCGATCCCTTTTCTGTCATGTCGAGCGTAGTCGAGACATCTCTTGAGTTCTCTCCATGCGCTCCGCTTAGTCGAGATGACAAGGGGGATTCTCCGCTTAGTCGAGATGACAAGGGAGGGGCGCTTAGTCGAGATGACACACCATCCTCCTCCCACGGCCGATAATGCTTATTCGCTTTCTTGGCCCCAGGCGGCACTTGCTCCTCGCCGCGACGTTCACGCTCCTTCAGGACGGCATACTCCTCGGCACTCTGCTCTACTGTCATCGGCTCGCTGAATATCGCATCGTCCAGGTATAGCAGCACGTCGTCGGTGGCCGGACCGGTGTAGAGAATTCTCTGCTGGTCGTGGGCCGATGTGTCCATCTCCGTCTGGGTTACGATAGATATATGCACCTGCGATTCGAGTATGGTGTGATGTGGCTGGCGCACGCACACGGCATGCAGGCCCCACCCGCTCGATACCGATAGTTCAAGCAGCTGTATCTCGTCCTTCTTCTCCAGCAGCCGGGCCGCTATCGCCTTGCACTCCTGCTCGTCGCCACAGTCGATGTCGTGGGCAAAGGTCGACGCCGTGTGGCAACAGCCCTTCAGCACTCCGTTGGGTAGCAGGTCGTTGTAGTTAAACTGCTTCAGTCGCGCCTTGGCGTTCTTATCGCCGGCACGTGCCGCCGCATAGTTCTTAGCGTTAGCCTCGGTGTTTCTTATGGCTAGATACTCTTTCCGGTTTTTAACAGGGCGGGCCTTCTTGTGCCCGCTCCTGTCTACATATACATAGCTTATCATAGTGTGTTATTAAGGTTAATCGAAATCAAACGTCTCGTCGTACTTGCGGTTCATCCAGTCGTGCAGATATGCCAACGGCAAACTGAACTGGCCTCTACTATTCTGCAAGTCCACCCCGTGCTTCTCGGCCAGCGCCTTCACCTTGGTCATAAACTCCGTCAGCATCTGCTTGCGGTTGTCCTCGGAGCGCTTCTTGCGACCATACGCCAGCAACAGCAATCTTGCCTCGGCCGATACATCTCGGGCACACTCCAACAGATAGTCGGGATACTTGGTGCAGATAAATCCGCGCAACATGTCGGCTATCAGCGCCACATCGTTGGTATACAGGCCCTTGGTGTTCACCTCGCGATCGTGCTCAGCCGCCTTGGTCAGTCCGTCGTGCAGATGGCGCAGATAGTCCAAGCAGTCCTTCATCGTGCTTCCCTCGTAGGGATGTATCGCCCATGAACACTCGGCCAGATGGTCCTGCATCGGTTCGTTGCGCTCCATCACATAGTCAATCATTCGGTGGCGAATCTGCTCCATGGCCATCGCCACACATCTCACGCTGTTCTCCAGCAACTCTTTAGCTTCAATATATTCCATAATACTAGAATTTTAAATTAGTATAATCCGTAACGCTCGGCTATGCCGCTTTTACAAAGGCGGAACGCCGACTAAAAGAATCCGTAGGCCAAACTATATCTTATCGATTAGTTCTGCGTCCTTGCCCAATTGCTTAAGTTTCTCCATCGCCTCAGCGCAATCCTTCAGCAGCTGTTCGGCTGCCCATACGGCCCCTTTCGAGTTCTTCACCGAGTTATGGAACTTATATCGCTCCGAGCTCGCCAGCACCTTGCCGTAGACCGTCTCTATCAGCAGTCGGTCGGGCGCTTTGCGATAGCCCTCGATGTATCTGGCCACCTTGTGTGGTTGAAACGATAGTGCACCGGTCTCCTTATCGATGTAGAGGTTGCCCTGCACTCCCAGGCCCTTATTCAGGCGATCCATCACCTCGTCGAAGCCATGGATGGTTGTGTATTTTTTCTGTGTCATAGTATAAATGTGTGTGTTCTTAATAGTTATTACTTAGAAATAGTGTCAATCAAAGTTTGGGTCTCTACCGATGTCATAAACTCGTCGAATTGCGCCTTATCTTCGGCATCGGCACCTTCGCTTATCTTTCGGCTCCACCAGTCGGTCATGTCGCTGATGTAGGCCTCAACGTCAATCCCCAGCCCCTTCATAGCCTGCTTGTATATCGCAATGAGCTTGCCCAGGGCATAGTTCATTGCTACGGTTCCACCAACCGATGTATCGGCTGATAACATGGCTTGCGCCATCAAATGATAGATGCGATCGCCCTCAAGTACGTTTCGCATCGTCTGCAAGTTGTTGTTCAACTTCAGTCTTTTCTTGTTTTTTCTTTTTCTCATAATCTTTAATCTTTTAAAAAATACTGTTTCATTTCGTAAACCGATGCGCGTTCGCACACCTCCATACGTCCTTCATCCATCAGTTCTTCTTCTTCCAGTCTGCGCTCGTAGGCAAACATCAGGAAGTCTAGCGAGCAGATTTCAATTCTTTTTCGTTTCATATTTTAAGTTGTATCAATAAGTCAAAGAAGGTGCAGCCGTTTTTCGAGGCATAGCCTCAATAAGCACCGTCGCGGGGAGTTGTTTGTCCCTTTCGACGGTGCAAAAGTAGAAAGACTTTTTCGGATAAAAAAGCCCTTCAGATCAGTTGTAGAACAAGCTGTAGAAGGATTCCTTTACTTGTTGAAGACTTTGTTGAATTTGCCACGTTTTGCCGCTCCATAAGCACTCAAAAACTGCCTGACAACGTTCTTTCTTCTAAGCGATTCGCTCGGACTTTTAACGTCAATGAAAGTCCAGTTAGGATATTTGTCAATCGTCTTCGAGAATGCCAGCGATATGGAATAGCGCGATGGCAGATTCCTAATACCAATCTCATACAGATAGTCCAGAAACGCCTGAGGCGATCTGAAAGCCTCGAAATCGTCAACCTGCCCTTCGTTCAGTGCCATCATTATCCATGTGTAGTCGTAATAATGGCGAAAGGCCTTGTTGCCACGTAGCGTCTCGATGGCCTGTCGCATCCACACATCGCGGTCGGCCACGATATCCACAATCTCCGTTTCGTCTACAATCTCTACTCCATCGCAGAGTTTCATCACTCCCATTACCGGCTCGTAAGCCTCATCATCGATTGAAATTACAATCTGTCTCATGATTCTTAATCATTTTAGAAATTAAAAAATCAGAGATCAGAAAGGGCCCTAACTTCACTCTTTGCCACTTTGGCGGACGCAAAATTATAATGATTATTTCAATCGTGCAACAAAAAAATGGAACCATTTTCGCGATGGGCGAATTTGGTTCCAATAGTTACGATTAGTTACGAAAAGTTACGAATTTCGGATTTACAATTCTAAGTTTTTTATCTTAATGAAGGCCTCCACGCAATTATCATATAAGGCATCACCCTCATAACCCTTGTATTTCGGATTAGTATAATCACAGTATTGTTTCTTCGTTATTATATCGCCACATTCAAATACTTCTATGAAATCCTTATAACTAGGTTTTACCATTACTTTAGCATCTAGTGCGGCTTTAAGCGCGCATAGCAATATTTTTGCGTCTCTTTTGCCCTTAGTCAGCGCATACAGTGTCTGTATCACCAAACTCGCCTTTAGTGGTTCAGTCAGCGCACTTGTAAACAGTTTGGTGGCCAATAGTTTCTTTTCGTCGAAAATTCGCGGCGCGTTTTCATAGAAGC
Organism: uncultured Prevotellaceae bacterium; assembly: GCA_902761905.1. Taxonomy (GTDB): domain Bacteria; phylum Bacteroidota; class Bacteroidia; order Bacteroidales; family Bacteroidaceae; genus Prevotella. The sequence continues at coordinate 9,510 of CACWMK010000018.1, read as the reverse complement.
GGGCATCCAGTTTGCAAATTGTGCCTATCTGTTTGTTGATGACAGCAGCGGCGCACATCAATCCAATATCATCGTTCTGTCTGACGATATCGCTGGATGGTACTATCGAGAGGCCTTCTTGGTTAAGGATAGTGTTAAGTCCGCGACACAGGATTTTGACAAGAGTATCTATGTTCGCAAAAGCCTTTGTGTTTTCTTCTATAAAAAAACATGTGCTTCCCTCTCGGCAGATAATCAGTACCGTCGAAAATCCTCGGTCATTCCACGGATACTTCTGCCAGAACATATGGTCGTCGTTTTTCACATACTTGTTGGCTATCTTCATCAGAGTAACACCCTCTTGGGGTGGTAGAACATGAAAGTGAGAGTAAATACGCTTGAAATGCTCATCACTAAAAGCAATTGATTGGTTCTCTAGCAGGAAGTCCTCCTCGAGGATTCTCGAAAGAACTTCCTCGCGTTGTAAGCCATCAGGATTGGCATACCAGATTTCGCTCGAAGCGATTTTAAATTTTACAAAATAGCTGTACATACAGATTGTTGTTAAATAATAGTAAAAAAATAGCCCAAGGATGTAACATCTTCGGACATTAGATATCTCACGTGGAGGGTAGATTTCTCCGCCTCAACCACGGTGCAAAGATAATAAAAAAAGAGCAAAACCGGCAAGGATTATGATAAAAAAAGTATTTAGCTACAAAAAAGTCCCAAAATATTTGGAACTTTCAGGGCGACTTCGTATCTTTGCACCCAGAAAGTAAGTCGTGATAGGACGATGCATATGAGTAGCGCGAAGTCCCCGCCCACATAGCATCACGCAGTAGCGTAAACCTCCTTCACGCATTGAGGGGCAAAAACAAGGGCATCCGCAGGGATGCCTTTTCTGTTTTTATTCGTTGCGTATAGCGCCTTTTTTCTTCTTTTTCTTCATCTCTACAATAACGATTATAATCCCCACGATTACACCTATGACGCTTACCAGCAAACAAATCAGCTGATAATTCTCCTTTGCCCAACTACTTATTGATTCCATAAATACCTTAATTTCCAACTCGGCCATACGCTACTTCTTTAGTTTATCAATCTCACCAAGCACTTGCTCTAGCTTCTCCACAATGCGGCGTTGCTCGGCAAGAGGAGGAATAGGGACAATTGAATTGGCAACAAAAAAGTCCCACTATATTTCAAAGACTCGTAAACAGAGGCTATTTTGATAATTTTCTATAAAAAAAATGAGAAAATCGCACATTGCTCGAAACTTTTTGTATATTTGCAAACGGATAAATACCAAATCGGATGATAGCAAACCAAAGTAAAGACACAATAAAACTATAATGATTATGAAACATCGAATACTATTACCCGTACTGATGATCTTGCTACCAATGATGGCAAGTGCCCAAATTGTGGTGGTTGACGGAATTACCTACAATCTAATTACTAAAGGAAAAATCGCTGAGGTGATGGAGTCAAGAGATAGCACAACCACGACTTTCGAAATATGGGACGAAAAGGGAGACAGTATCAAACTTGATTCAATGATAGTACGGAAACAGTATTCTGGAGATGTTGTTATCCCAGAAAAAGTGACTTATAACGAAGTGGAGTATAATGTCACTACAATTAGGGAGAAAGCTTTTGCTAATTGCTCATTAAATTCAATTGAAATACCAAGTAGTATTACAAAGGTTTGTTCAGAGGCATTCTCAAAAGGAAGTGCTTCAACCGTAAAGATAAAAGATTTGGCAGCTTGGTGCAAAATCAGTTTTGAATCATATTTCCAGACTAATCCACTTTATAAGGCTTCACACTTGTTATTAAATGATAAGGAAATCCACGATATGGTTATTCCTGATGGTGTGACAACTATTGGGAACTGGCAATTCTATCAGTTTTCGGGTTTGACTTCAGTTAAAATACCAAGAAGCGTTACCAGCATCGGAAGAGAATGTTTCGCACTTTGTTCTAATCTAAAGGCCGTGGAGATTGGAGATAACACATCACAAGAAGCAGCTACCGTCCTAGGTCAACGTGCATTTTACCATTGCGATAATGTTGAATCGGTTTTCTTAGGCAATAACATTGTAGAAATAGGAAAAGAATCTTTTGGCTACATTAAAGGACTACGTAATATCGTTATACCAAACAGTGTGAAAACGATGAACACTCATGTATTCGCTGGCTGCGAGGGGCTGGAGTCTGTTCAGTTGTCTGAGAATATTAACAGCATTGAATGGGCATGCTTTGCAGGATGTACTAATCTAAAAGAAATAGTGATTCCAGATGGCGTGGAGTTTCTTGGAGAATCTGCCTTTGCTGGTTGTACAAACCTTGCTTCTGCAAAGCTCCCAAGTAATCTGAAGAAAATCGACTGGTCAGTATTCCAATACTGTACAAGTCTGACCTCAATTGAAATACCTGATCTTACACATACTATCTATATTTGCGCTTTTGATGGGTGTACAAATCTTAAGACCGTGACATTAGGTAATAGTGTGCAAAACATCCAGAATGGGGCTTTTGCCAATTGCCCTGCTCTTGAGGATGTATATTGCAAAGCTAAAACTCCGCCAACATGTTATTCAGCATGGAATAATCTATATGCAAAGACCATGGATTCATTTTATGATTCATACCTAGAGTACATTACTTTGCATGTTCCAGAAGAGTCGGTTGACACTTACAAAGCCACAGAACCTTGGAAGAACTTTAAGGAAATAGTAGCCATAGATTATCCGGTATCGGAAACCCCAAAGTGCGAGAAACCAACCATCAGCTATGTGAATGGGCAATTGAAGTTGACTTGTGCCACAGATGGTGTAGAGTACGTTACTGACATAACGGATACAGACATAAAGAAGCATTATGATGCAACGATCTCGCTAACGACGACGTATAACATCAGCGTCTATGCCACGAAAGTGGGCTATGAAAAATCAGACGTAGCCAATGTCACTCTCTGCTGGATAGATGCTACACCACAGACAAAAGGCGACATAGACGGTATTTCACAAGTAGCTGCAAGAGCAGTCCTGATGAAATCAAACAACGGATTCTTAACTGTCGAAGGGTTGGATGACCAGACGCAGGTTACCGTCTATACTATTGATGGCAAGCAGGCTGGTAGTGCCATAAGCCACACTGGCGTTGCAAACGTCGCCACCGACCTCAAACCAGGCTCCATCGCCATCGTAAAGGTAGGTGAAAAGAGTGTCAAGGTCGTAGTTAGGTGAGAGAACAACCAATCATTTCATCATCCGACAGTTTTGACTATTCTTCTTGATTATCTGATGTATTCATCCAAATTTACGCATTAATTCTAAGAAGGATTCTGGTGAAAATTGTATATGGCTCTCGCCGTGTCCTACGCCATCAATTCGTGCGAAATATGAATATTCGTATGCACCAAGGCTTATAACAGCCCCAGTAGTCTCAGACTCCAATCCAATAGTGGCGTTGGTATCAGGTGCTATCATCCAATGCTCCCAATCACCATTTTCAGATAACAGAAGTACCGATTTGATGTTCTTGATAATCTTGGGTGAAATAGCCAACGCACCTCTTCCGTCCCAATTACTCTTAAGACTGCTGAGATGATCGACTCGTTCATAAGCTGCCGACAATGCTGGTTGACTTACTTCAAGTTTAAGTTGAGTGCTATTATCTTTCATACATTATTTTTTAGTGCAAAGGCACAACGTATTATGGAACTACCCCTTCTTCTTTTTCTTCATTTCTACAATCACGGTTATTATCCCCACGATTACACCTATGATACTTACCAGCAAACATATCAGCTGATAATTCTCCTTTGCCCAACTACTTATTGCATCCATACGCTACAATTATGCTTTATCCTCTTTATTATCCAACAGCGCCTTGACAGCCTTGTCGAAATCGCTTTCCAACAATCGCATTTCGCGCTCACGGTAGATTTCGAACTCGCGCTCTGCTTTTTCAATTGCTTCCTGATGCGACACGGTACCAGTTCCTTCGAGAATGTTTTTACGCAAACGAAGTATTTGATCATCAAGCGCGGCTACCCAGTCGGCCATTGTCATTGGATTCTGCTCTAAAGCTTGAAACTCAGCGTAATCCAAGAATTGCGAGGTCAACAGGTTCAATCGTTGTAACTCCAACTCCGTCAGGTAGTTCTTGGCTATCTTTACATCGTCGCGGGTAACATAGTTTCCCTTAAAGTTAGTCATACCTACAAAAGGTTTCTCATTATCGACACGCTCATAAATCAGTTCAGCGGCAGTATGCTCATGCACGGCATAGTGCATCTTGTTCTGTACTGTAGAAAAGAATAGCTTGGTAGTCTTAGAACGAGGGTCGTAATCTGTTGATGTGGCATAGATATCAGTAACCTGCTGATAGAAATTGCGCTCACTACTGCGGATGTCGCGAATACGCTGAAGCAATTCCTTAAAATATCGATTTCCGCCTTGCTTCAATCGTTCATCGTCCATCGTGAAGCCCTTTTGTATATACTCATGCAACAATCTGGTGGCCCAACGGCGGAAACGTACTGCTATAGGCGACTGAACACGATATCCAAGAGCAATAATCACGTCAAGGTTATAGTGTAATACCTGATAGTTTTTCCCGTCTGCTGCAGTTGTTCGGAATTTCCGAACTACTGAATCTTTGTCTAATTCATTATCGGCAAAGATATTGGTGAGATGTTCACTGATGTTTGATTTGCTCGACTGATAAATCTCTACTAGCTGAGCTTGCGTCAACCATACGTCTTCGTCAGCAAACAGAGTATTCACACTCAGTTTCCCCTCGTCATCATTATAGAGTATCAGTTTATTTTCTCTATTTTGAGCCATTCTATTTTTACATTAATATTTATCAGGCACAAAGGTAGCAAAAAACGTCGACATGTGCAAATTTTTACAAGAGAAATAAAGGAAAAACGTAAGTTTTGGCTATCCGGGTAAGTTTCCCGAGAGGGCAAGCCGTATACGTCACTACCCATTTATAACCACCTCCGGGTGGTTTTATTTTTTGTATTTCTTCATAAACTTCTTTATATAGGCATGCAAAGATAGTAATATTTATGCAAAGATACGTACTATCTTGCCGTATTAAAGAATTTTTGCAGAATATACTTGCAAAAAGCCTATTGAAAGATGTATATTTGCAATCGATTGATAATAGAAGTAATGAATAATTAATGAATTGATTAATTCATTTTGACAGATTTTGAGTGAGGTGCCAGCAGCGATGCTCGCACCTCATTTCTTGGGTGATATAGAATCACCATCATTCAGGACGATAACAGGCCATTCGTCACCAAACACCTTGGCAAATGCTTCTGGTTTTTCCGTGTGAATGGGTATGATACCCTTAGGACGAAGCAAGCGGAAGAACTCACGCAGGTCGGCCATATCAATATGTCCGCTGGTGTGCATATAATCGAAATCCTCATCCAGCGATTTAGCAAGATTCGCATTGTACGCATCTGTACCTTCCTTGACGTAGCCGTTCCACATCGAAAGAATTTTCTTTTTCTCGCCTGGTATTTGATCTATCAACTTATCAAAGCGTGGACTGGCGCGTGCAATTAGCACATATCCATGTTCATCAAGAGCCTTCTTAAAACTATCATAGACGAAGAAATTATTCTTGTCGAACTTATTATTTATCAGAGGTACGGGCTCATACTGCCCATATTGGAACAATTCCGAACGAGTCCAGATAGAACCGCTATTAACGACAGTATCCATCACTTCCTTCTGATACTCATCCACATAGAAGGCGCGATGAGCCCTTTGGGCAGCATGATAGAGAGAGAACAGTCTGTCGATGTTAGTTGATGACAGATAGACAATACATCCTTTATTCTCCTTGAACAACGTTTCAAAATCCCTTTGAAGGTTATATTCAGCCTTGCTTGCGGCTTCTGGACGCGAAACATTTGTAGCTTCACATACAACGTAATCCACCTCGCCCACATACTTCTGTAACACATCAGCAGTATTACCACCTCTAAAGCCGTGTAAACGGAAATCGCCTGTGTGATAGACCAAGACTCCATCTGCGACAATCTTGAAAGCGTAAGCATCGAAAGCAGAGTGATCAACTGTTACAGGCATAATAGTAAAGGGACTGTTTGGAATACTGAATTCTTCGTGCTCCGTAAATGTTTTGACGGACTCCAATCGTTCAAGCATCAACTTATGAGCTTTTATTTTGTTCTTCAGATGATTGGATAGAACCTTTTGTATGTCTCGCCCCACCTTACCCATATAGATAGGCAGTTCTTTAGGCAACTTAATAATGTTGCCTATATGGTCGCCATGATAGTGTGTGATGAGCAGAGCGCTATTTTGAACGTCGCCATACGTCAGTCCTTCAACCTGCAAGTCGCCTTTCTTGGGACCACCAGGCAGTTCCTCACCATAGTCTACGAAAAGATGAAAACCATCACATTCGTATTCTGTCACACATCCACCTATCTGGTGCGTTCCGCGATGGATTTTAATGTTCATTTATCTTTCAATTGGCGACTTTTATCTAAATATATAATTTTCCCTTGGTATTTGTATGCTCTACATGCTTCGACAAAATCCCTGAAATTATCTTCATTTTTTTTGTCTGAGAAAGCGAAGATGAATTCTGGCTTCTTGTTTCTATCTATAAATGTTTTTTTGTCAATTAAACCTAGCGCAATCTTTTGCTTAACTAATTCAATCATTTCATTTAAGAATTCTCCCTTATTATCACGACCAATGGTGTGATTAAAACAATCCATATGGGGAGCAATTCCAGATTCGTTGTCAATCGCACCAAGGCCTGTCTTAAGTTCTATAACATACAGTTGGCCTTCCTTGTCAACAGATATAATATCGAATCTTGGAACTTTTTTGTCCAACTTACCATTATATTTAAATGATGAAGTTCTACTAACAGCATATTCAAGGTCTATTACCGTATATGCAGTATTACCTCTATTGTTCATAGATATTAACTGCTGATCATTTTTTTCGTCATGTGATATGTCAATAGTGTTCAGTTCCTTCTCCCAGGCATCCATAATCTTCTTCATCTTTTCTGCATACTCAAAAATACCGCCGCGTTTTTCGAGAAGATTATACATTTCTTGCCTCTTATTTATATAGCCCTTCCAAATAGCTAGAGCTTCTTTATCACCTTCCTCAGATTTATTTACAAGATCAGTCTTACGCATATTTTTTACATTGCGGTGAAAATAAAACTCATCAAAGAAGAAACTTCTTGGGTGTATGCGAAGGAAATTACCACCTCGATAATATATGTTCAAATAATTGTCTCTAATCTGAACATCCAAGTCGTTCTCACGTTTTGCTGCAAATTCAACAATTTCTTTGTAGTCACCTTGAGTTAATTTTTTCCATAACTCCTTGCTAGTAATTAAACGTTTTGTTGCCATATAAAATCTAATAAATTAAACTATATTCATGTTTGTAGCACCACAATTCCCCATCAGCGCTATGTTGAATGGAAAGAGGCTTGCGAGAAAGTTTCGCCATGATTTGCAAGTGGCGTGCTTCCTGCTTAGTGAGGAACACAACATTCTCATCACTTATCCATTCGCCGTTATCGTTGCGGACTAGATGCCATTTTCTTTCTTCTTTTTCCATCAGGCATATTCTAATTGTGGTACATCTATCGTAACATCTTCTGTCTCATCACCATCATCCATTGTCGGCACAGCCAAACGAACTTCATTGTCTTGCATGGTGTTGTCTACAAGCAGGGTCAGAGGGAATATATCACCATTTTCATCCAAAACTGGATAACCGTATTCATCAAACTCAGTCATAAAAGCAGAGTCAATGCCATATACGCAAATGTTTTGGCTATATTTCTCCATCTCATGATTGACCAAAGGGTCTTTTACTGCATCAAATGATTTACCCTGAGTCAAGTCCATTCCATATACCAGGAAAGGTGCCGCATCATTCGATTCCGCTAATAAAGCCATTGTACGAGAGTTTGCATAGAGATTAAGTGCATACTCAGTACTATAGGTCTCATGAAAATCATACTCGAACTCTTTGATGACATTTCGGAAAGACACGTCATCACTTTTTCTCCTGCCAAAAGTATTAAAGTCAGAAGGATTGTAGTAATACTTCTTGGATAGTTCTTTCTCCATATGATTAGTTATTCTGCTGCAAATATACAACTTATAATTGAATTTGCAAGCAATATTGCCTATTTTTTTGCTTTTCACATAACAAGAACTGCTGGGGTTATTCCCCAGGCAGTCTCTTCTTGATTAGTCTTCTGAATTCTTTCTGCTGACTCATGATGAGCGTGATTCTCAGGCGGTGGCGCACGCGATGATTCAGTTCGTAGTACCATCCGTGGCTGTAGGCGAAGCAATCGGCCACGTTACGATCTAGGAACTCCAGCTCGTCGTTTGTGAGGTGCTCGCCGAGGCGCAGACCCATCAGTAGGTAGTACTCTGTGTGGCCGTCCACTGGCTGGGGGTACTCGTGGAGCCAGGCCGAGAAGAGTTGCAGGAATTCGTGGTCGCTCTCGCCCTCCTGCTTGAACTCATAGGCGGTGCTCAGCGTCCCAGGCGCCGTCAGGTAGTTCGTAGTGTCTTCACTCAGGATCTTGTGTCCTCTCACTTTCAGGCTGTCAAGAAAAAGCCTCATTGGTTGTGTTATCTGTCTTGTTTCCATAATTCACTATACGATTCGGAAATTTTTACATTGCATTGTGTGCGATAACAGACAATTAGCTTAACATTATTTAACTAAAAGGAGCGATTTTTGACTACAGAACATAAAAATATACTTGAAAATATCCCAAAATATTTGGAACTTTCAGGGCGACTTCGTATCTTTGCAGCTGAAAAAATAGTGCTAAGGTTGGTTTGTGCCACCATTGTCACAAAAATAGAGGATTATGGACTATAAGATTCTGAACTTTGTCATTTTCTGCGTAGGTAGCGTGGCTGATGCTTTGAAGATGAGTGCCAAGGACGTTTATCAAAGAATGTCCAAAGGTGGTATCATCTCAGACTATATTGTCCCCTGCTACGATGTGTTACATACGTTCTCGCGTGAATACATCGTTGAAGACCTTGTAGACCTAATGAACAAGAAAGGAGTTTTGAAAACTGCATGAGAATCTATCACATTATAGAATTATGCAAGCAAATCCTATCCTACTTCAGCGTAAATACGCTCGTATTGTGAAACTGTTTGCCGAAAAGACAGGCTTGACATATGAACAGGCCTTGGACTTTTTCTATAATTCCAAAACCTTTGAGCTGATTAGCGAAGGTGTTGCCGATATGCATTGTCTTAGTGAGGAATATCTGGCTGAGGAACTGATGATAGAGCGAAACAAATAACTACGAGGTTTAGTTCGAATTAAATCCACATCCTGACGCGGGGACGTTGTCTTAGCCTGAAATACGTTGACTCCTGCCCAGCTTCTTAAAAGTTAAAAAGAGTTATGAGAAAAGGTCAACGTTTTGCACGCGCATTCAAGCGTGCC
>CACWMK010000017.1:467-82687 GCA_902761905.1 uncultured Prevotellaceae bacterium | reverse complement strand
TTCAATTGTCATGTATGTCATACGCGATAAAATTAAATACCGCGCAAAGGTACGGACAAAATCTCAGTCTGGAAATACGGGGTTCACTGATGGCTTACATTAGATCCCAAAAATCATTATATTTAAAGAGTTATTATTTAAAGAGTTATTCCATAAGGCCATTGAGTGTATCCCTATATAGTTATAGATAGAAAAAAGCCAATGGCGTTTCTTGCATGAAATATAAAGTAATATATGTTGATTTATGAATGACAAATAAGGTATGAAAAAAGCATTTTGATTTTTTCTTTTTTAAACATATAATTATTATGTATAATGTAATGTATTGCGAAGTGTACTTTTGTAAATGGAATTTTTGATATAAGATTTTCTGTCATAGCTAAATATCTAGATTTATAACCTCCATAGCATGCTTTTTCAAAAAAACTGTCAGGATTAATGCCTATTTCTTTAATATGATTTATATACCACCCCATATATTGCTCTGTGGCTTTTAATTGTTCTTTGACAATTAAGTAATCACGACGATTAGATAGATTAATGTTTGAGACTCTGAAACTGAAACTGTTAGTTGGCATGCATGCAACTCCATTTTTTGATAAGGCAAGAGCTGTTGCATCATCACTATAATGAGCCCGTGGAAAAGAAATGAAGCCACCGAGGCGATCCAAAGATGTTTTCTTGATAATATAATTTGATACACATGATATAGTCCCTCCTTTGGCATAGTATAACATGAATTCTATAGCAGTCATGAATTCTTTTGTTGGGAATTCAAAGTCTATTATATTATCATACTCATCTATTTTTTTTACTCCAGAACGTATTAAGTCAACATCGGGATATTTTTCAATTAGTTTGGCTGCATTGGATAAATAATCTTTATCAAAAATATCGTCGTCAGTAGCTAGAACTACGTAATCATTCTCTGCTAGAGAAACACAGGAATTCCAGTTCTTTACTAAGTTGTTGCCTCCAATATTTTGCTTGTTCTCATTATAACGAATCCTTTTGTCTCGGAACTCATTTACTATATGTTTCAGATTCTCAGGTGATGCGTCATTTACGATAATAAGTTCAAAGTCGTTGTAATCTTGCTTAAGAATACTATTAATTGCCTTTGACAAGAATTTTGCTTTATAAGCGGGCATTACGAAGGAGAAAGATGGCATTTTCATATCTCTTATTTAAGTTTCATAATCAATGGGACAATCCAATATAATGGAGATGCTGCTAACTTGAATAGAATTCTATTGCCGAATGAGAAATTTAGCTCTTTCCACGCATCATTGCTTTCTGGGAAAATTTCTCTCCATTTGACGATGTCAAAACATTTCTTGTCCAGAATAAGAGGCTTCTTTGCAATGAATTTTCTTATATATAGTTCTTTTTTAACAATTTCGTAAACTCCTTTTTCTTTGTAAAACATTTCTGTTTCCTTAATTGCTTCTGCTTGATGATTAATATTGTAGATAGTTCTCTGACTATAGTTGTTGGGATTGAACTGGATATAATGGTACATACATTTGTTAACCCCTGTAAACCTTTTTGAATAATAGAATACCTGGCAGCAGAACAAATAGTCGTCAACCATGTTCTTCTCAGGCATAAAGCGTATATGGTTTGCTTCAATTATGCTGCGTTTAATGAGTAACTTCCACATTACACCCTTAATTGTTAATACAGTGATAGCTTTTAGCATTTCGTGATAATTGTTGGTGTATTTTTGTGGAATCTCTATACTATGGTCATCGTATTCTTCTGTATAACCGCAGCCGGATATATCTGCATTGTCTTCTTGGGCAGCTTTGACTAATAGTTCTACCATATCTTGATCGATATAGTCGTCGCTGTCAATAAAAAGAATGAAATCTCCAGTTGCATTGTCTAAACAGTCGTTGCGTGATTGGCAGATCCCCTTGTTTTGATTGTGATTAATTATTTGGCATTGTTCTCCAATATTGTATTTTCGAATGTGTTCATTTATTACTTCTAGACTGTTGTCAGGAGTACAGTCATTCACAAATATGTATTCTATGTTTTTATATGTTTGTGTAAAAAGTGATTCTACACATTTCCCAACATATTTTTCAACGTTATAAAACGGTACGAGAATAGATACTTTTGGGGCCTGTTCCATAAATTATTTTTCTTTTTGCGTACAAAGATAATACATTTTTTTTAAATATCTTGTGTATTTACATAAAAAATTATATCTTTGCGCTATGAAATATTCTGTAATTACAATTAATTATAATAATGCTGAGGGGTTAGATCATACCATTGAGAGTGTGATTTCACAGTCCTATGCAGATTTTGAGTTTATTGTAATTGATGGTGGTTCAACAGATCATAGTATAGATGTTATAAGAAAGAGTGAGAATAAAATTAATTTTTGGGTATCAGAAAAGGACGCAGGTATTTATAACGCAATGAATAAAGGCACTAATCATGCTCATGGAGAATATTGTATTTTTATGAATTCGGGTGACTGTTTTTATAACCGTGAGGTTTTGGAAAAGATAAATAAATGCGATTCAAATGCTGATATTATTGTGGGTAAAGTTGCAATAGATAAAAATGATAATATAATTTCTCCGCCTCCCTCGTCTGGAGAACTTACATTCTATCATCTCTATTCAGGAGCAATTCCTCATCAGGGTGCTTTTATCCGGACAGCCCTTCTTCAAAAATATCCATATGATGAAAATTTGAGAATAGCTTCTGATTGGAAGTTTTTTATTCAGTCATTGATTTTTGATGATTGTACAATTTCTTTCTTAGAGGAATATGTTGCCAGGTACAATTTGGATGGTGTTAGTTCTACAAATCCTGATCTTATGAGACACGAAAAAGACTTGATTCTGTCTACTATGTTTCCTATTAGAGTTTTGGAGGATTATAAAAAACTAAAAGCTTCGGAGTGCTTGACTGCTAATTTGGCTGTAGATCTGAAAAAACACTATGGTGTTGATAAACTATTATATAAATTGGGAAGGTTTTTGCTGAAATTTGTGAATTAAAGATGGATGATTGTTTGATAAAGGTCTCTATACTTGTGCCTATATATAAGGTTGAGAAGTATCTTGAAAAGATGCTTGTATCCATCTTTAATCAGACTTATACTAATATTGATTATGTTTTTGTTGATGATTGTTCTCCGGACAATAGTTTGCGGTTGCTCAAAGATTTTATTTTGAAGCATAATATTGCTCCATCAAGATATAAGATAATTAATCATTTACAGAATAAAGGTGTTGCTCTGACAAGAGTCGATTGTATTGCTGCTGCAACAGGGGATTATGTATATTTCGTTGATAGTGATGATTGGATTGAACCTAATGCTATTGAGCAGATGGTTCTTGCTAGTAAGGCAGGTACAATAGATATTGTTGGATGTGATTATTACAAAGACTATGAGTCGGGGGCTACAACTTATCATCACGAGAATTATGCCGCTTATTGTAATGAAAATATGCGCCAATGTATAAATTATGAAATTGCGACTGTATTATGGAAATTATTAATAAGAAGGAGTCTTTTTAATATGTTTCATATTGGACATATTAATATAGGGGAGGATTATATTATATCAATTAAATTATTCTATTATGCACAGAGCTTTGTTTCTATCAATAAAGCTTATTATCACTATGCTCAGTATAACCTTAATCGTTTATCATTTCAAAGTATGCGTAGCATCTTAGATCATGTCGAGTGCGTTAAGGAAGTTGAAAGGTTTTGTAAGGTTGAAGGCATTTTTGATGATGATATATGTCGTCGGCTTCTTTTGAGGAAGTTCAATATTAAAAGTAATTTTGTATTAAATAAGTATTTGCTAAATAAAAAGTCTTATGTCATGACCTTTCCTGAGGCAAACGGAATTTGGCGGGAGATGCCTTATTCTAGAAAAGAAAAACTAAAGTTTTGGATTGCAGAACATGGATTGTTTTTTGTTTTGTATCTTATGAGATAGTATGTGTTCAAAGTTTTAATTGCGAAATTGGATATGGGACATGATAATCAAGAAAAGAAAGTTGTGCGTAATTCTAATATAGAATTGTATCGTTGTATTGTAATGATGTTAATTGTGGCGCATCATTATATGATACATTCTGGTTTGTTGATTGAAACTGCGAATTGCCTCACTTCTTCAGAATCAATATATCTGTATATGTTCGGAATGTGGGGGAAAATAGGTATTAATTGTTTTGTACTTATTACCGGGTATTATATGTGTCTGTCAGATATTTCGGTGAGGAAATTATTAAAGATTTTATTGCAAGTTGAATTTTATAAATTCTTCATCTTCATTGTTTTTCATGTAAACGATCAGTCTTTGTCTCTCAATAATATATTATTCTCATTACTTCCTTTTACAAATATCGATAACGGGTTTGTTGATTGTTTCTTTATCTTTTATCTGTTTATTCCATATCTTAATATACTGGTTCATTCTATGACTCGTAAACAACATATTCTACTAATCGCCTTATGTCTTTTTGTTTTCTGTTTATGGGCTCAACTTAATATTTTTGTTGTAAGAAATAACTATGTTGTGTGGTTTTGTGTTATATATATAGTTGCCGCATATATAAGAGTATATAAATTAGATGGCACTTTATCTTGCTGTACTTGGGGAATTATTACTCTGTTGTTGGTGGAACTTGCATTTATTAGCATTGTGGCTCTTCTATATTTGGGACGTATTTGGCCATATTGTTTAGTGTATGATTGCAATTCAATATTGGCAGTAGCAATAAGTGTTTGCTCGTTTATGTTTTTTATAAATTTGAAAATTAAATATAGCAAGTTTATAAATATTGCTGGTGCAACAACTTTTGGCGTATTGCTTATTTCTGATTGTAATTGGGAAATGCGTAGATGGCTATGGAGCGATATGTGCCATTGCGTAGAGTGGTTCCATAAAAATGTGTATTTGCATTCTGTCATAAGTGTTATAGGAGTTTACACAGTTTGCTCAATAATAGACTATTTTAGGTTACGTCTTTTTGAAAAACCAATGTTTGAATTATTTAAAAAGTATAATATATGTTGATTTATGTGACGCATTTTGCGCAAATGTGCAACAGGTTATGGGCGTTGGTGCCTGTTCTTGCTTGTGCAATGCACAGGCAGCAGAGAATATATGTATTGTTCGCAAAGAGAGAATATGTTGATTGCTATGCGATGCTTAAGAATAATCATTACATAAAGTTTTTGTTTAGCTATAACTCATCCTCTCCGTTGGCTTTAGAGTGGTGCCTTGCTTTATTGTTAGAGCGAACAGTTTTAGAACTAAAAGGATATTTGATGGATGTCGCTCCTCTGAGAGATTCTTTCGTAGATGGATGGCAACATTCTAATGACATTTCTTTCAACGTTTTTTGGCGGCGGTTTACCTCTATTTGTGATTTTGGATAAGAAACCAAAAATTCATGTAGATTCCTTTTCGAAAAATGTAGCATTTAACCAATTTGAGATGGATGTCGGTTATGTTTTGATGAACAAGTTGTCGAGTATTTTGTATCGTTTTTTTTTGATTCTAAAATGTTATTGATTTCAATTAGAATGTGCTCAATGCATTCTTTGTTGAGTTAATTTGAGAAGATGAGTAAAACTGTATATAACAATAGTATAACTATAGCGAAATCTATAGGAATAATTCTTATGGTGATTGGACATTCCGGATGTCCACAAGCTATTTTTAGGTTTGTTTATCTGTTTCATATGCCATTGTTCTTCTTTTGTTCTGGTATCTTCTACAAGGAGATGTCTTCTAAAGTTAGTATTGGTACATATTTAAAGAAACGGATAATTGGACTTTATGTTCCTTTTGTTAAGTGGTCGGTTTCCTTTTTAATACTTCATAATCTGTTTATGGAAGTAGGCGTGTATAATGCTAATTATGGCTTTGAGGGGGGATCGGCCTTTTATACATTATCTGAAATAATCCAGAGATTGTGTAAAATATTGTTTTCAATGAATGGATATGAAGAATTATTAGGTGGATTTTGGTTTATTCGTTCTTTATTTGTGTCGTGTTTGCTAATTGTTATTGTTTCATTGATTGTAAGGCATAGTTTTAAATACAAATATTGGATTATTTGTTTGTTTTTTCTTTTTTTTACCATCTTAATTAGAAGAATCTCGCCTGATATAGAGTTCTGGCGAGAGATCTCGATGGGGTGCCTGGGCACTCTTTTCTATATATTGGGATATTTGCTGATGCCTTATTCCAAATTTTGGCTGAATAGGTGTAGCGTTTTGTTGTTATGTTTTTCTTTAATATTTTTCTTTTATTATTTTAAGAATGGGATAAGTATGGGATGTGGATATAATAAGGTAATTCCATTCTCGCTGTCAGCTATCTCTGGTTCTTTACTAACAATATACATGTCGAAACAAATAGAAGATATAAACTCTCAGATAAAGTGTGTTTTATACTATATAGGTAATCATACATTAGTTATTTTGGCTCTTCACTTTCTCTCTTTTCGTTTTGTTAGTTATATTATTACCATAGTATATGGTGTTGACATTATTCATGTGGCAGAACATCCGGTTATTAAAAATGTAGGTGCACTTCACAGTTATTGGTGGGTTATATATAGTGTTTCGGGTATTACGATCCCATTATTATTGAACAGATTATGGCAGGTTTGTATAAATTTAATTCGAAAGAAATATGAATAAAATGATGAACTTTACGATTATTATTCCTCATAAGAATATTCCGTTGTTGTTGGATCGAATGATTAAGTCTATTCCAATGCGTGATGATTTGGAGATAATTGTGGTGGACGATCATAGTGATGCCTGTGTCGTAGAGCAATTACGGAACTTAGAAAGGGAAAACTTGAGTTTGATACTAAACCAGGAATGTCATGGGGCAGGCTATGCTAGAAATTGTGCATTGCCTTTAGCAAAGGGGAAATGGGTGTTGTTCGCTGATTCAGATGATTTCTTTAATTCGGGTTTTAATGATTTCCTGAATGATTATACTGATTCTGATGCTGATGTTATATATTTCAATGCCAATAGTGTAGATACGGTCACTTTTGAACCAAGCAATAGGGTGGATCATCTACATGAGTTTATAGAAGAATATCATAAAGATAAAAATAAAGGTGATTTAATTATGCGTTATCTTTTTACAGAACCTTGGTGTAAGATGGTAAAGCGAGAGATTATTGAGAGTTATCAAATTAAGTTTGAGGAAACTTCTATTAGAAATGATGTGAAGTATTCCTATTTGGTTGGGCATTATGCTGCCAATATTATCGTAGATGACAGACAATTATATTGTGTAACCACTCGTCAGAATTCTTTAAGCCGAGGTAAGGGATATCAAGCTGCATTGGATGAACTGAAGGTCTTTGCTGGTTGGAAGAAGTTCTTTGTTGTTCATAAAATACCATTGGAATTACCTAAATTTGATCTTTGTGCCTATAACTTTACAAGACATTTGTGGAAGGATAACAAGCTTTTTCGAGTTGAATATGGGAAAATGAGAGAGGGAGGCTTGTCGCATAGGTTTATCATAGGTCAGATTCTTAAATATATTTATAAATCAATGAGTTATAAGATTTTAGGCTGAGTATATGCATTTTGGTCATCTTCTATTAACGATACTCAATATTAAATCTGCGTCGTAGATAGAATGCGTATTTGACATACCTGAACGCGAAAGAGAACGTATAATGATTGTATTGGTTGTAAGATTTACCTGTAGAACCTGATATGCCTTCGATGTGTGGCATGATAAAAAATGGGGCGTAAGGATACGTGTTCTCTTTGATCAATGTGTCGCGAAGAGCATGCTCGAAATAATATCCTTTCCAATCGTTGATTCTTTCTTTTGAAAGAAGAAATATTTGAAAGAATGAAATCGGAGCGAGTATCAAACGACTGTCAGGAAAAGATATATCGGAATTAATAGCACAGAATACAGTACGTTTTGAAAACAACAATTGGTGCCATTTGATTATACTGTATATATTCTTGACAATTAGTCGCCCCGTAATTTTGGCGATAAGTTGGTCGTGGGATGATGAAATCAGTTTTGACTGTTTAAGCGCATATTCAATAATCTCACACTCACCATAGCCTTTGCCTCGCTCTTTGTCCATGTTTCCATTGAAAGTGAGGTACTCCATTCTGCCAGAGGCAATACCCTGCTGAAACAGTGGGCTAATATCTGTACCCGAATTTTCGCAAAATACAATCTGAAAATTTGTATTTGAAAGATAGTAGCGGATAGCATTGATATACTGTCTCTTCCGTTCTTCCAGATTTGAAAGAGCGGTAAACGGCATCCCATTGGGGTTGATGCAACCAGTTAGCAGTAGAATCATGTTATTCAGAGCTAGAGTCTTCTAATCCAATGAAACCACAACTATCTTGATTCATCGTTCTACCAAATCCCTTTTGGAATCCTTCGCATTCGAGAATACAGCAATTTGGTGCTTTGAAATAATATTCAACCATTGGATGATGAATAAAAAGATCTACGTTGATAATACCTTTTGTCAGTATCTCGGGTAATTTGACTTGCTTGTGAATAGAAAAATGACCTTTTGAGGTGTGTTGAATGTCCCCCATATAGTGTCCTTTAGCATAAGTTGCAAAAGGAATGCCTTCTTTGCTCTTCAAGACCATCATAATGTCGTAGACCATGTCTTCCTCAGCAGTTCCTTCAATAAGAATATCAAGATATTCTTGACCATTCTTTATTAATGAATATGATTCTTTACTACTGTTTATTTCAATATTGTCAATCTTAATAGTATGTTTTTTCCATTTTATATTATTGACAATAAGTTCATCGTGGTCTCCGTCATCATCCTTTAAATAATGATCAAGTGTATCCGGTATACTCCCTATATAGTCTATAGTACCGTTTTTTAGCATGAGACCACGTGTGCATAGGCTGCGGACAGCAGCCATATTGTGGCTTACAAATAGAACAGTACGTCCTTCACCTTTACTGACATCCTGCATTTTACCGATTGCTTTCTTCTGAAACTCAGCATCACCAACAGCTAGTACTTCGTCGACTACTAAGATCTCTGGCTCGAGATGGGCAGCGATAGCAAAACCAAGGCGTACCATCATACCTGATGAGTATCGTTTTACTGGTGTGTCGACGTATTTAGCAACTCCCGCAAAGTCAACTATCTCATCGAATTTTTTTCGGATTTCTGCTTTGGTCATGCCCATGATGGATCCGTTCATAAAGATATTTTCACGTCCAGTCATTTCAGGGTGGAAGCCCGTTCCTACTTCTAATAGTGACGCAATACGTCCTTTGATCTTAATATCACCAGTTGTTGGAGATGTTACTCGAGATAATATCTTTAAAAGAGTAGATTTTCCTGCGCCATTTTTTCCAACGATACCAACAACATCGCCTTGCTCAACTTTGAAATTGATGTCACGGAGTGCCCACACAAATCGGCTATCGCTCTTTTGGGTACGATCATTAGTCTCGCCGATTTTTAAATATGGGTCTTCTTTGCCACGAATGTTGGCCCACCAACGATTAAGATCCTGGCTTAATGTGCCAGTTCCGATGGAGCCAAGAATATATTGTTTACCTACGTTGTTGAATTCTATAACAGTATTGCTCATAATGCTCAAAATTAAATAACGTCCATGAAGTTGCGTTGTACTCTATTGAATATGATAATACCAAGTAATAGGATAACTATTGTAAATGTCATGCTATAGCTTAGATAGAGCCAATTGAATTCACCAACTCCTGTAAAAGCATACTTGAAAGCCTCTAAGATTGCTGTCAATGGATTGGCAACTAAAACCCAGATATATTTAGGATAGGTTTCTTTCATCACGGAGAGGGGATATATAACTGGAGTGGCGTACATCCACAACTGAACGCCAAATGTAATTAGGAATCTTAAGTCACGGTATTTGGTAGTCATAGATGATATTATCATACCAAAACCTAGGCCAAGACCTCCTAACATCACGATTAGTAATGGCACTAAGCATATTGCTGCATTAATATGGAAGTCTACTCCTGTTGCGAAGTAATAGACGTATACAACCAAGAACAATGCAAACTGAATAGCCATTTTGATAAGGTTGGAAATGATAATTGAGAGTGGTACAACCAATCTCGGAAAATATACTTTTCCAAAAATAGCTTGGTTTGCATTGAATGTATCGGAGCATTTACTTAAACAGTCTTGGAAATAATTCCAACAAACAAGACCTGCAAGGTAGAATACTGCTTGTGGAATTCCATCTGTAGATATGCCTGCTATGCCACCAAATACGAACATAAACATAATAGTGGTGAATAGAGGTTGGATAACAAACCATAGAGGACCTAATATAGTCTGTTTGTAAAAAGTCACAATATCACGTTTTACATACATTGTCAATAGGTCGCGATAGCGCCAAACTTCACCCAAGTCGATGTTTAACAGGTTACTTTTATTAGTTATTATTATATCCCAGTCTTTAGCCATAATTACTATTTTTTTGCAAAAATAGGGAAATATATTGATATTACCAAATTATCTATGTATTTTATAGATAAAATCGTTCTTTATTCTACGATATGTAGCTCTTAAGTTGTTTATATTCTGATTGTCATCATACACATCTAACGGCATAATTAGTGGTATGCTCTTTATTATGAGATGATGATGCTCGCAGAAAACATTGATAAGGCGTTCACTCATATATCCGTAAATCCTGCTTTGTATAGGGTCATCAATAGGATGAACACGTCTTTCTACTTCGAAAAGTATATCGAATAGCCATTCAGAATATGCATCGAAGAGTTTCCAATGGGTGATGAACATATTATAGCCAACTGATTTGTTGCTATGATCCATCGTATTTTCAAAAGCTGGCATATATTCAGGATGCCGTTCTTTAATGATTTGTCGCAACATCTCCCAGTCTTTGGCGATATGATAATCTCCATATTGTTGTGTGTTGCTAACTCGCCAATGTCGAGCAACTGGGAGGATAATGTCGTATTTAGACAAAAGATTATCCAAATCTGGGAAATTATAATCTTGTTTTAAAAAGTCTTCTGTTGCGATGAAATGTTTATCTGCAGAGAACTGTGGCCATTTCCTTGTGAAGTCGAAGTAGCGGCGGTAGTGATTAAGACCTACAATATCCACATCCTTAAAGTTCTTCCATGCCCAGTAGTGACAAGTTAGTTCACAGAAATGAGGATTCTTAATTGAAATATTATCTCCTAGATTATCTGGTTGATAACCATTTATATGGTCATGAAGTGCGGCTCCTGCCTGGATTGGCATGAAATAAGGGTGCTGTGGGAGGGGCACTTCCTTATGTGCACAGACAAATATCTTTATATTACTCATTTGTCATTCTTCTTTGATAATCCACTCTTCAGGAACTCGAGTTTGTGCATCGAATTTTACACCGACCTTTATCACTTTTTTTCCATCTGCCTTGTATGGGATGGCGTAATTGCGATCATCTATCTGTGCTAATGCGTCTTTTGCTGATCCTTCAATCTTTAGTTCGAAAACATATACGGTCTCTGGCATCCATACTACTAGGTCTGTACGCCCTCTTTGGCACTTTACCTGGGTACGGGCATAAACATTTAGCATAGAGAAGATGAGATACATGGTATATTCATAAAATCCTTCTTTTGTAGCAGCTTCTTCAAGTTTTTTCTTAAAACCTTCTACATAAGGAAGGCTTGCCATGTATGATTGCATCTCTCTCATGGCAAGGTCGATGTTACCTTGCTTAAGAGCACGCCAGAATTTTGCGGCAAATCCAGACTGTACGTAGCCACTATCAATTCCTGTATATACAGGCAGAAGACCTTCAGTGTACCCAATACGTACTTCTTGATTAGGCAGAGCCAATGTGTACTCTTGTGTCTCTGAATCGTAATCCTTGATGGTGAGATAGCCACTTTGATAAAGTAGCGGCAAGGCAGATGACATTGCCTCTGTAGGCTTGTCGAAGGCAGAGGAAGGGACTATCATACTATCCAGTGACATAATGTCGGTGCTGAAATGTTGCATCTGTCTGATGAGAAATGTGGGGGTGCCACTTTCAAACCAATAGCTGCTTATTCGTTTGCTGTCGAATGCTTTCAATAGACTGAAAGGATTGTATATATCTTCTGATTGCTCTGAAAAATGATAGCCATCATATCGTGCTTTCAATTTTTGGTGCATCTGTTCCGATGTAATATGGTTGGTCTGAGCCATTATCTCAATATCTTCATGCATCGCAGTGGTAAGTTCACGTTCTGTGATACCGCATATTGCAGAGAATTGAGGCCATAGGCTGATGTCGGTCAGATTGTTGATTGTAGAAAAAATGCTGAGTTGTGAAAACTTAGTAATGCCTGTAATGAAGCAGAATTTGATAAATTGTTCATTTGCTTTCAGAGGTACATAAAACTCCTGCATCACACGCCTCATGCTCTCAAGAGTGTTGTCATCATGTAGCACCTCAAGCAGCGGAGCGTCATATTCGTCGACAATCACAACGACCTGTTTGCCCGTCTCACGATTCACTCGCAGTATCATTCCTGTTAGTACTTCGCCAGGGGTCTTCTCATTTGGGTTTTCGCTATAAAGATCCTGCCGTGAAAGCAATAGCATGAGTGTACGTCGCAATTCATTAGCAGACTCCTTGCCTTTTGCTATGCTCAAGTCAAGGTGTATCACCGGGTACTGCTTCCATTCTTGCTCTAATTCCATAATCTTTAGACCTTGGAATAGATCTTTCTCGCCAGCAAAAAAACTGTGTAATGTAGAGGAAAGTAGGGACTTCCCGAAACGGCGGGGGCGACTCAGGAAAACATATTTACGTTTGTTCTGCATTCGCCATACGATGTCGGTCTTGTCTATATAGACATAGTCTTCTTCTATAATCTTACGGAATGTTTGTATGCCTACTGGATAATATCTTTCTGCCATAATTTATCGTATTTTGGTGCAAAGATAACATATTTATGTTATAATCCCAAATTTTTGGCTCAAAATCATTGACTATGTTGTATGTTCGGTGTGTATGAAGTCAGTATTCTTTCTGTCCATGTGGAGGACGTTTTTGAGCATACGTAAGACTAATGCGGGGATAGTTAGTACCTTTGAGAAAGAGCGGAAACGTATTTCGCTGGGGATAGCAACAAATAAAGATAGGCCTAATATTGCTAGTGTAATCCACCACTTTTCGCACCATGATGGCATGGCAATAGTCATGAAAATGGAGATGGCTGTTAATAATACTATCAGTATGGATCTTGGAATCAATGCTTGTTGTATAGTCTTGTCGACGAAATTGATCTTTCCATGAACTAGTGCACCTGGGATTTTGGGTAGATTGCTCATAAGGCTCTGTACCTGCGCTGTCATCCAGCGCATACGCTGTTTTTGGAAATTATCTTGGTTGCTAACCTTTTCGTCGAAAACATGAATATCTGGTGCGTATTTAATAAATACTTCTTGATGGAGAAGGAGAGCTTCCATCTCACGGTCTTCACCGGCTGTGGAGAGTTGGAAAACATTCTTTTTGAAGAGTTCGTAATTGAAACACATACCAGAACCAATCAAAGCAGAAGATAACCCTAAACGATTGTGCGCTTTACGGAATAACGTGTTGTTGATTTCCTCGCTGGCACCGTCAAGTACTGCTACATCGTTATTTGCATTTTTTGCGCAACGGTGACATTGAATGGCATCATATACAGAACACAAGATGTTCAGTTGTGACAGAAACTCAGGACGAACAACATTATCGGCGTCAAGTACAACGACGTTATCAAATGTTTCTGGGATTGTATCAATGGCGTATTGCATTGCTTTGGCTTTTGAACTCTTTTCAAAAGTTGGAGTTAATAATGTAATAGGCAATGTACGCAGGTAGTCATTAGTCTCTGGTTTCATGTGGTCAGAGATGACAGCAACCGTATACATGTCTGCAGGATAGTCTTGTTCCAAGAAATGTTCGACAGCATTGATGATGACGCGGTCCTCATTATATGCTGGATATAGAATAAGGAACTTGGTCATTCGATTTGTTAATGCTGCAGCGTGTATGGCAACACGGTCTTCTTTCTCGTAGAATAACGAGATGATCGCAAAGAACACTACATAGGCTACAGAACCTAATATTATAACCCAGAGGGTAATGTCGATGATGTGTAAAATCTGCCAAATCATTTTATTTCTTTTATTTAGTCATTTCCTTTTTTCTTATGGAATATTTTTGTGCTTATTATTCCCCATAGAGTAATAAACGGTGAACGTAAGAATGTGCGATCCCACATTTCGTCTACAAGGTAGTCAGGGGTTGCTAGTGCAAAGAAGAATAATGTTAATGAACTCAGTATCCACCATTTTATTACCATAGACATATAAATAAATGGAAGAACAATGCTCATTACCATCAAAATACCAACCATGCTAGTACGTGGAACTAACATCCATTGAATCAGTTTATCTGCCCAATCGTATTGTTTGCGTAAAATAGCGCCAGGTAGATACCTAATATTTTTGAGTAGGTTTTGGAACTGCTGCAATGTCCAGCGGCTATGTTGTTCATTCATCTTGCTAGTGGTTCTTTTCTTTTCACCATAAAGAAAGATGTTGTCGAAATAATCAATAAAAAAGCCTTGTTTTAGCAAGAGGGCCTCCAATTCCTTATCTTCACCCGAAGTCCTTGCTTTCATTACATTTGTTTTAAACCATGCAAAATCGTATGCAGTACCTGAGCCTGCTAAAGCTGCAGATATTCCTAAATTGATGTGTCCTTTTCGGAAGATATTATTGTTAATTTCCTCGAAGATCGAGCCCATGCGGGCAGCTGCAGTATCTCTGTTTCGTGAGATACGATGCATCTGTATGGCTTTGGTGGCTGCGGTTTCAAAAGCATCATTAACTTTAGTAAGAAAATCTTGCTCAACAATGTTATCTGCATCTAAAACCAAGGCGATATCATATATCTTGAATTCTGGAAGTTTTATAATTGCATATTGAAGCGATTTTGCTTTTGTACTTTCTTCAAAATCTGGAGTTAGTAGAGTAATTGGGTATTGTGCTAAGCGCATATTGGTTATCTCTGATTGGTGGTCAGATACAACAACAACGTCAAACATACGTTGTGGATAATCTTGGCTTAATATAGATACTACTGCTTGTTCGATTACATTGTCTTGTTTATGGGACGGGATGATAATAGCAAAACGATTTTGATTTTTTGCTGCATTTTGAACAGTATCTCTAGTAAATAAAGATGCTATGGAGAAAACTCCAAGGTAAAGAACTGTTCCGCCAACAATAACGAATAGTATCCAATCGATAATATATAATATAATCCAGAAATCCATATTAGTCCTTATTTAAATTTGAATTGACAATTAAAAAAATCCTTTAACCCTTTGAGAACTGCCTTTTTGAGTTTGGCTTTCCGGGTTAATGAATATTTTATTATATCCCTTAGTCCGACAATACCTATAAGATATATATAGGATAGGTATTTATTGAAACCTTTATAGTTGCGTTTTACTAACAATAGTCTATTGCGAGTGATGTAGTAGGTACGGAGAGGACTGTTTTGACCAGTAGTTTGGCTTTCTTTGTGATAGACTGTGCAAGCAGGATCATACCAAATTTCATAGCCGGCGCGAGTGAACCTCATTGACCAGTCGATTTCTTCATAATATAGGAAGAAACATTCAGGCATAAGTCCGACCTTTTCAATGGCTTCGCGTTTAATAAGCATTGCTGCACCATGAGCATAGGGGGTCGGGTGAGCTTTGTCGTATTGACCACGATCCTCTTCACCAAATCCTATAGCTTGGTTTCTAACAGTTATGTTAGTAAGGGGTGTATAACCTGCAAATTGAATTTGATTATTGCCCCAGGCAAAGCGAAGCTTGGGACAAATAATAGCTATTTTATCTGATGATTCAAGCCTTTCAATAAGCGCATCAATATTGAAATCTTTGAAATAAGTATCGTTGTTAATTAATAGAATATACTTACCTTTTGCTTGTTTTATACCCAAATTGTTGCCACCTGCGAAGCCTAAGTTCTTTTGGCTACGGATTACTTTTGCTTGGGGATAACGTTCTGAAATGATACTTGCTTCATCTTGTTTTGAGGCATTATCTACCACAATCACCTCCATATCATTGTTGAAGGGGATTGAATCAATTAATTCGCAGGTATCTTTTATACCGTTGTAATTGACAGTAATAATTGATAATCTACACTCGTTTTGCAAGTTTCTTTATTCTTTTTAATCGTTTTTTAGCTTCTTGTTTTGCTATTCGTTGTTGTTCGTATTCAACCCATTCAGATTCAAAATAGGGCAGAGTATAAACAATAGCTAACCCCCCGAAAAATGTTAAACCATTTGGGTATTGAAATAAAACTTGGTTGGCATACGCTCCAAGTTGTATTGCGATAAATGCGCTACATAATCCTCCTCCTATGCCGATTAGTGAAGGACATTTCAGTCGAAACATAACAATCCAACAAGCTCCTAACCACATAATTAACATGCATATAATGAATACAGTGATGCCTATAACGCCTGTGTGTACCCAAATATACACATATTCAGAATCAGGAGGAATGTCTGAAAGTTTGCGGTATTTGTTGTTTGCGGGAATATTTGCTTGAGTAGAGCCAATACCTAACCCCCAAGGAGCATCTTGAATGTATTTTTTTATGGCAGCTTTGTTTAAATCTCTTACATTCGCAGATGCATCGGATTTATCAAAAGCAGAACGCATCCTTCGGATTTGTTGATTACCATTTCCAATGTCTGTAAAAACCAGAAACGCCATAAAAAAAGCAAAAAAGATTCCGAATGGGATTGCAATTCTAATAGACTTCGATAGAACTACATATATCATAAAACCTCCTGCAATACAAAAAATAGCAGTTCGTGTTCCAGATTGGAACATTCCCCAAATAACGCAAATACTGATGATTAGGAAAAATAATTTTTCCCATTTTACTTTGCTTGTTATGGCAATAATTAAAAATGCAACAGAAGATGCTGCAGCATTACATCCATAGTTCGCTGCGTCACTAAATGTAGAGAAATATCTTACAAGTGTTCTTGCATTCAAAAGGTGAGTCGTTTGACCTGGTCCATTGTATAACCATGCATATTCTATTGATGTAAAACCTATATTTTTTTGTTTCCAAGTCCAAAAAGCTGAAAAAAGTGAGAGGATAGCCCAAAATCTTAAGTAGGTTAATAATTTTTTGGGAGATGATATGTAGATGAAAAAAACTAAAAATATCCATACCAATTGGAGGGAGATTAATCGAAAGCTAGTGAACCAAGCTGCAACATTTATACCTAGATCACAAGTGTTATTTAATAATTGTAAAGTACAGAAACCTAACCAAATTAGTATTCCCAATAACATTAGATTTAAACATTTCTCAAAATTTGGATTATGACGCACATCTACGATTGCTATGGATAATAACACTAATTCTAACATTTCGTCCCATAGCGACATTGGTATACCTGAAGGGAGTGGCGAATCTTTCATCTGGAGAATATAATTGATAAATATTAGCGCCCAAAATGCGGACATTCTCCACCTGAAAAGTATATATATTCCTAATATTAATATAGGAGATATACAAATAATAGCAAATGTGTTAAATCCACTATGTAGAAACTCGTAAATAGTCAGCAAAAAGAGGAGAAAGAGTAATATAGCTCTTCCTCCATTTTCATGGGCGTATTCCGATATCCTGTTTGAATATACTTTTTTTACCATTATTTAGCATGACTATTTTCTACTGCTGTAAGACCCATCTGGGACATTCTATAGATGAAATTGTTGAAACCAGTATATGGTGGCAACTGACCTACAAACTCCTCAACTGCATATCGTTGGCATTCTGTCAAGTACATGAACAGCGAATTCTTGTTTTCTAATCGTTCATTTAATTCTTTGAGCGCTTTTTGATCCACATCTTTCCATGTCCGATTTGCGCGTGTTACCATCAAATTGACTGTACCCATATTAAGCAATGCGGGAGGTATGGAATTATCGTCTAAATTAGGATATTCAACGATCGCTATCTCGTTAGGAAGAAGATCTGGACAAATGTCTTTGATGTCTTTTGCCATAATGAAGCGACTATCTTCCGCTAAATAGTCTTCATCGTATGTAATACGACGTACTTGAAGTCCTATTGAAATCCAATAGTTTTCTAGCTCTTGAGCGATATAGCTCTTACCATTGGCAGCATCAGTTGATAACAAATTTAGTACATTCTGTTTGCCTTCCTCAAAGTGAGGTAGTAAAGCCTTACTGAGTTGACGAAGAGCCATGTCTGCTATAGTTTTGTTGAAGCGACGATAACGTAGATTACTCTCCTTTGGGAAACAGCCCATTACAGGAATTTTTGTGATTCTTTCTGCTCGCATACGATCACGAAGAGTTCGATCTAGTAATTCTATTATGAAGAAGTACATAGCCGTAAAAATGAAGGCCATCATAAATGCACCAAGTAACGTCATC
This sequence comes from uncultured Prevotellaceae bacterium, assembly GCA_902761905.1. GTDB lineage: Bacteria > Bacteroidota > Bacteroidia > Bacteroidales > Bacteroidaceae > Prevotella. Next base: position 64,143 of record CACWMK010000017.1, on the reverse strand, counting down.
ATACGGTTTGTTGGTTGGGCATTCATGGGAAACATAGGTGGATTAAGCACGCGTAGAGTGGCTGTTGTCATCTGTAAATTCTTTTGACGAAGACGCGCCGAATTTAATGCGTTAAGCATTGCCATGTAATTACCTTCAATGAAAGAAATATGGCGATCTTTACGAGAAAGCGTCGCTCCTATAGGGGCGTAGAATAGGAATTCTTTGTCGATTCTTTCTCGCATAACATCTTGAGCACTTTCATGTGCTTTGGCTTCTTCTAATTTTAGTACCTGGTCTAGCCATTTGTCAATCATTCCGGTAGATTTGACTCCTGTCTCTGTGTTATAGTTGCCAGCTTCGATGTCTTTTACAAGACTCCTGACGTTATTTGAGGCATCCTGAAGCATTCTTTGGGCTTTGGCAAGTTCTTGTTGTGTCTCAATTTCGTTTCCTCCCCCTTCGCTACTCATCAAACGAAGGTTTGAAATACGAGATTGAATACGGGATATATCTGTAACCTGATTTGTAAAATCCTTATTAGCTTTAATAACTTTTGCACGATCTCCTAGCTGGCGCTCCAAATAGTTCATAAGTGCGCGTGTCGTAGTTTTTGTAATCATAAGATCGTTATCTGTTATCTTTTGAGTGGCATCCATCCCAGAAAGCAGCTTAGTTTGCTCTCCGTAGTTAATAATTCGTTTTTCAACATTATAACGTATCAAGTCATCTTCTGCATTTGTCAAAATTCTATATAGGCGCGCTACTTCACGTTCAAAGAATTTAATTACATTATTTGTCTCTCCATAACGTAATAAAGCGTACTGGCGAGCAAAAACATCATTAAGTATATCCAACGTGTTGTAAGCGATTCCTGCATCATTTGATGAATAGCCAATATCTATAATATCACTTCTTGATAATTGTATTACTTTTAATCGGCTTGTAATACTATTTATTCCAAAATATGGATGATAGTTAGTTATTCCAAATACATAATTGTCTGCAGAAGGACGTTCGTATGCTTTTAAGTTTGCGTATGTAGCATTTTCGCTATTGTGATTTATTAACGCCTTTACATCTGCAGGTACACTATTGTATAATTGACGATAATGTTCTGCTGAGATATAATTGTTGTCTTTATTTAAGTTTCCATACATCATACAACGGCCAAATAGACGCAATGAAACTTCGTGAATTGTTGCATCTGTGGTAATTAATAGTATTAAGTTTGTCATGTTTGTTTGAGCGTTACCACCCGCTGTACCAGAACCACCTTCGATATTGTAAGCTGTAATCATACCTGTATATATGGTAGTGCTTGTGTCGTAAACACGTTCCATGTTCCTAGTAGAAAACCAAGCAATTACCAATGCAATCATTGGCAAAATGATGAGATACCATCTTATTTTATATAAAAATCGAACAATATATCTAAATAAATCCATAGTCGCAAATTTTAATTATTTCTTTTGCTTTTTGACTGCTTTAGCTGCTGCTTTTTCAGCTTTAGCTTCTGCTTTTTCCAATTTTTTTATTTTTGCTTTTTCTTCTTTATCTAAAGCTTTAATTCTTTTTTCGTTTGCCTTGTTTTCTTTAGCTTGTTCCTTTGGTGTCTTACTAATACTTTTATCGAGTGTGATTTCTGTTGTTGCATTAGTAATAATAGGTGTATGGGTTAATATTTCTAGAGTTATGATATCTGTTGTAATCTGCGTTTGCATACTTTGGTAGGCCGCAACCTGTGAACTTTCTTGCATTTTTGTTCCTGCATATGCACCAATTTCCATATTGCCATTTTCGAAATCTTCACGGTCTAATGCACCGGCACCTTGATAAGCTGCTGCGGCTTCTCCCATTGTTTTTAGAGTAACTAGACTGTTAGTGATTTTGATGAATAGTATGGCAATTTGTTGCTTAAGTTGATCGTAAGCTATATCTTTTTGAATAACAGCTTTGTCTGCTTCAATTCTTTTTCGTTTTATAGCTGATGTTAAGTCTAAAATATCCTCAACAGGTATTGCTAAGTTAATTCCAATATTCCAATAGGCTTGTTTTGAACCTTGGTATTGATAGATTGTTTGGGTATAGGCTGATGAACTGTTACCCCACATATCGCCTATTCCATAGCTATAACTTGCATGGCCTGTGACGTAAGAGAAAATATGTCTTTTTTGCTTTGCGACTTCCATCTCGGCTAGTTGACGTGCTTTTTCAAGCGTCAATATTTGTGGATTGGTCTTCGCATTTTCAAACAATACCGCCAAGGGGGGCAGGTGGAATTCAGAAAAGTTGATGTCTTTTTCGTTACTAGCATCAAAGAAACCAGCACTGATGCCGCTCTCGTTGAATTGGGCGAGGGCGGGTGTGGTTGCGGTTGCAATGATAAATGTGAATATCAATCGTCTGAATCTGTTCATAACGTAGGGATTTAGTTACACATTCTCCTTCTGAACGAAGGCAAAGAAGGTACGGAAAAGTATCTTCATATCTAACCAGAAGTTGTAGGTCTGGCCGTACTTGATGTCGAGTTGTTTGCGCTCCTCGGCTGACATCATGCCACCCTTGCCGCGTTCCTCAACCTGCCAAAGACCGGTAAGACCTGCAGGGGCCATGAAGCGGTCGATGCTGGTGTCGATGGTGAGCTTTTCGGCTTCGTAGAGTGGGAGAGGACGGTTGCCGACAACGGACATATCGCCCTTGAGGATATTGATGAGCTGAGGAAGCTCGTCGATGCTGAACTTGCGAATGAACTTGCCGACCTTGGTGACACGGGGATCGTTTTCGATCTTGACGAAGGCGTTTTCGATTTCTTCCTTCTTCTCCTTGCTGAAGTCGGTCTCGGAGATAACGAAGTCATCGCCTACGAGCATTACTTCATCATCGCTAATCATCATATCAGTATCATCGCTGATGTTCATCATCATATCTGCCTCCATACCAAGTCCCGCCATACCCATGGCTGGCTTATCCTCCTTCTTGTTCATCTCGGCATATTGGTTGCCAGCTTCCTTAGCAACCTCCTTAAGGCGTTCTTCGGCATCCTGATACATCGAACGGAACTTCAGGAAATTGAAGATGGTATAGTTGGCACCAACTCGCTTTGACTTGAAGATGACCGGACCCTTGCTCTCCAGACGGATGGCAATAGCAGTGAGGATGAAGATGGGCGATGTGATGATAAGCGCAAAGATAGCGAAGAATACATCGAAGATCCTCTTCCAAATGGGAATCTTGAAGCGCAGCATGCGGTATCTAGGCTGCTGATCGTCGAACAGCATGTTCTCGCGGTCGGAGATGAACTGTATCTTCTTGTTGAGTTCGGTAATTGAGGCGTTGGAGTCGAGAGTATCGTTGATTCCTGCCTTCTGGTATCCCAAACGGTCATCAGCGGATAGTTCCTTGGTGAGCAGAATAATGTAGATTCGCTTGTTCTTCTTTTTTAAATAGGTGATTGCATTAATGTCGTCGGTCGGGTCCCCTTGCTCATAAAACAAGATGAAATGCTCGTTGCGGACGTGAGTGGAACACGCTGACGCCGCATCTTTGTAATTCCTTGTGTACTGCACCAATCGACCGGGGATGTAGCGTAATCGCTCCTCGGTCTTAGGATTGCTGCCAAGATATACAACACCTATCATATTATTCTATTTAGGGAATAATCTTCTTTACTCGTATCTTTAACTCCATCGGGTTGAAAGGCTTAACAATATAGTCTTCGGCACCGATCTCCAGCAGACGGATGCGCTCACTGGTGGAGTCTTCGCTGGAAAGCATGATGACAGGAATCTGCTTGAACAGCTCGTTCTGCTTGATCCACTCCAAAAAGTCATCGCCGCGCATTCCTGGCATACGAATGTCAGATATGATGAGGTCGGGGGTGTTACCTGCCTGCAGCCATTTTACACCCTGCAAGCCATCAGGCAACCACTGTACATCGTAGTCGCTCATCAGATAGATCGAGAGAACCTTAGCAATGGTCTCTTTGTCGTCAAGTATTAATATCTTTTTCTTCATATATGAATATTTTTTATCTGGTAATTACGTTATTCTATTGTGCAAAGGTAAACAAAAAAATTAAATACAACTCAAAAATGCGTAAAAAATTCACTTTTTTATTGAAAAAAGTCGTTTAATTGGGAAAAAATAGGGAAATTTGCATTTGAAACGTACTATAATTAAAGATTTCTTAATAAATTGTTATGGCAAATAGGTATCTATTAGGTTTCGATGTCGGTAGCTCGTCAGTGAAGGCATCATTGGTTAACGCCGATAGCGGCAAGTGTGTAGCAACAGCATTCTATCCTGAAAAGGAGGCTCCAATAATGGCTGTAAAGGCCGGTTGGGCTGAGCAGGATCCTCAGATGTGGTGGGATAACGCCAAACTGAGTCTGCAGAAGATTATGAAGGAGAGTGGTGCTACAGCTGAGGAGATTAAGGCTATCGGTATCTCTTACCAGATGCACGGTCTGGTATGTGTGGATAAGGATCTGAAGGCTCTGCGCCCTGCAATCATCTGGTGTGACTCGCGTGCTGTGCCTTATGGTGAGAAGGCTTTCAAGGACCTGGGCGCTGACAAATGTCTGAGTCATCTGCTAAACTCGCCTGGTAACTTTACTGCTGCCAAGCTGGCTTGGGTAAAGGAAAATGAGCCAGAATTGTATAGTAAAATATATAAGGTAATGCTGCCTGGTGACTATATCGCCATGCGACTGAGTGGTGTGGCTAACACTACCGTCAGCGGTCTGTCGGAGGGAATGTTCTGGGATTTCAAGAACAACAAGGTGGCTGACTTCTTGATGGATTACTATGGATTTGACGGTTCGCTGATAGCTGATATCGTTTCTACATTTGCTGAGCAGAGCGTGGTAAGCACTGAGGCTGCTGCAGAGATGGGACTGAAGGCTGGTACTCCTATTACATATAGAGGTGGCGACCAGCCAAACAATGCGCTGTCGCTGAACGTGCTGAATCCTGGTGAGATAGCTGCTACTGCAGGTACATCGGGTGTGGTATATGGTGTGCTGGGTGACGTGAACTATGACCCACAGAGTCGTGTGAACACCTTTGCTCATGTGAACCACACTGCCGACCAGACTCGTCTGGGTGTGCTGCTGTGTATCAATGGTACAGGTATCCTGAATGCATGGACTCACCGCAATATCACTCCAGAGATTGGTTATGCAGAGATGAATGACCTGGCAGCCAGTGTGCCAATCGGTAGTGAGGGCGTAACCGTAATCCCATTCGGAAACGGTGCTGAGCGTGTGTTGGAGAACAAGGAGATAGGTTGCTCTATCAACGGTCTGAACTTCAATAAGCACAACAAGGCTCATCTGGTTCGTGCTGCCCAGGAGGGTATCGTGTTCTCATTCTGCTATGGTATGGAGATTATGCAGCAGATGGGTATGGACATCAAGAAAATTCATGCAGGTAAGGCAAACATGTTCTTGAGCCCACTGTTCCGCAATACTCTGGCTGGTGTTAGCGGTGCTACTATAGAACTGTATGATACTGACGGTTCAGTAGGTGCTGCCAAGGGTGCTGGTCTGGGTGCTGGTATCTATGCAAATGCTGCCGAGGCTTTTGCTAGTCTGGATAAACTGGAGGTGATTGAGCCGGATGCTGCTCATCGCGCAGAGTACCAGGCTGCTTATGAGGCTTGGAAAGCAACGCTGAAAAAGAATATGTAATAAAAAGTCTGAGTTCGCTATTGCGAACTCAGACTTTTTTTATACCAATCATATAATTTCTTTACTCCATCTTCGATTTCGACTTTATGCGTCCAACCGAGTGAGTGGAGCTTGGATACATCGATGAGTTTGCGCATCGTGCCATCGGGCTTTGATGTGTCGAACTCTACTTTGCCCTCGAAACCAACTGCTTTTGCAACCAGTTCGGATAGTTCACGGATAGTGAGTTCCTTGCCTGTGCCGACATTGATGTGGCAGTTGCGGATCTCGCCAAGTTTGGGGATAGCGCCACCGCGACCTGCAGAATGATTTCGATCTACAGCGCCATCGGTGCTGGCTCCGTAGTGAACTGATGAGTATTTCTCGATGCCGATAATGTCGCTGAAGTTGACATTCAAAAGTACGTGTACTGATGCGTCGGCCATATCCTCGGACCAAAGGAACTCACGAAGTGGAGTGCCTGTGCCCCAAAGTGTTACCTTATTATTCTCAATACCATACTTTGCCAAAAGGTTGAGGACCTTTTGTTTAATTGACAATTGACAATTGACAGTTGACAATCCTTCGCCGGTGACTCCTTCGACCGGACGCTTGTTCAGGTCGATGGCAATCTTGTCCCAAGCGCCGTCGTGAATGAGCTTGGCCAGATAAACCTTACGCATCATGGCTGGCATGACGTGGGAGTTCTCAAGATGGAAATTGTCGTTAGGACCATAGAGGTTGGTGGGCATAACGGCAATGTAGTTGGTGCCGTACTGCAAATTGTAGCTCTCGCACATCTTAAGGCCTGCAATCTTAGCAATGGCGTACTCCTCGTTGGTGTACTCCAACGGTGATGTGAGCAGGCAGTCTTCCTTCATCGGCTGTGGCGCATTCTTGGGATAAATGCATGTAGAGCCGAGGAAGAGCAGTTTCTTTACACCATGAGCATAGGCCTCGCTGATGACATTGCACTGAATCTTCATGTTCATCATGATAAAGTCGGCGCGATAAAGTGAGTTGGCCATGATGCCACCAACAAATGCTGCTGCGAGTACAACTGCATCGGGACGCTCCTCGTCGAAGAACTGTTTGACAGCTACCTGGTCGGTAAGGTCAAGTTCCTTGTGAGTGCGGCCTACCAGATTGGTGTAGCCTCGCTGGAGCAGATTATTCCAAATAGCGGAACCCACTAGTCCGTGGTGTCCCGCTACATATATTTTACTATCTTTACTCAGCATCGTCCATGTGTGCTTTAAGGAATAGTTTCTTTACGAACTTCATGTCGTGCTGAACCATTATCTTTACGAGATCCTCGAACGAGGTCTTCTGTGGATTCCATCCTAGTTTAGCCTTGGCTTTGGCAGGATTCCCTAACAGCTGATCAACCTCGGCAGGACGGAAGTATTTCGGGTCAACCTCGACAAGAGTTTGGCCAATTGACAATTGAGAATTCTTGGACGAGCCAAGCGGCAAAGCCGAGCGGAGAATTGAGAGTTCTGGGCTGATACTCTTTACAATTCCGTGCTCATTTATTCCATCGCCGCGCCATTCGAGTTCGATGCCAACTTCCTTGAAGGCGAGAGTGGCAAACTCGCGGACAGTGTGATATTCGCCTGTGGCAATCACAAAGTCGTCTGGCTCAGGCTGCTGCAAGATGAGCCACATGCACTCGATGTAGTCCTTGGCATATCCCCAGTCGCGAAGTGAATTAAGATTTCCGAGATAGAGCTTGTCCTGGTATCCCTGAGCAATACGTGCTGCAGCCAGTGTGATCTTGCGGGTAACGAAGGTCTCGCCACGGCGCTCACTCTCATGGTTGAAGAGGATACCGTTGCAGCAGAACATATTGTATGACTCGCGGTAGTTCTTCATAATCCAGAAGCCATAGAGTTTGGCAACTGCGTATGGAGAGCGGGGATAGAATGGGGTAGTCTCAGACTGGGGGACTTCCTGAACCTTACCATAAAGCTCGGATGTGGAAGCCTGGTAGATGCGGCAGGTCTCTGTAAGACCGCAAATACGAACAGCCTCGAGCAGACGGAGTACACCATTGGCATCGGTGTCGGCTGTATATTCGGGTACGTCGAACGAAACCTTAACATGGCTTTGAGCAGCGAGGTTATAGATCTCGGTAGGTTGTACCTTTGAGATGATGCGAATAAGCGATGAAGAGTCGGTCATATCGGCCCAATGAAGATTAATCAGACGTGACTTCTTCATATCACGAACCCACTCGTCGAGATATAGGTGCTCAATTCTTCCTGTATTGAATGACGAAGAACGGCGCATCAGTCCGTGAACTTCATAACCTTTCTCGATTAGAAACTCCGCCAGATATGAACCATCCTGACCTGTAATACCAGTAATTAGCGCTACTTTTTTATCCATATTGTTTTAATTATTTCCAGAGAATTGCTTGATTCGCTGTTCCTCGGACAGTTTGCAGATGAGCAGAGTGTCGTCGTTCTCGGCTACAATATATCCATCAAGTCCCTGGATGACAACCTTCTTTTCCTGAACGGTATGCACGATACAGTTGTGGCTCTCGACGAGACTGATATCCTGACCAATGCTGACATTGCCATAAAGGTCCTTCTTACTTTGCTCGTGGAGTGAGCCCCATGTGCCTAGGTCGCTCCAACCAAAGTCGGACGGGCAAACGAAAATCTCCTCGGCCTTCTCCATGATAGCATAGTCGACAGAGATATTCTCGCATTCGGGGAACAAACGGTTAATTTCTTCCTGCTCCTTGTCGGTGCCATAGATAGGCAACAGCGATTCGAACATTTTAGCCATAGATGGCTGATAGATGCGGAATGCATTTACAATGGTGTTGACATTCCAGATGAAGATGCCGGCATTCCAGAAGTAGTTGTTCTTCTTGATGTAACCCTGTGCCGTCTCGAGGTTGGGTTTTTCGCGGAAAGAGTCTACTCTGAAAATTTCCTTATTTCTGAGCGAACTTGTACTAAGGTCGGCCTGAATATAGCCATAGCCTGTCTCGGGGCGGTTGGGCTTCATACCCAATGTCACGATAGCATCGGTTTCGCTAGTGAACTGCATACATTCCTTGATGACACGCTGGAACTCGGTCTTGTCAGTCACAATGTGATCACTTGGTGTAACTACAATGTTGGCTTTTGGGTCTTTCGACTTAATGCGCCAGCTGACATAAGCGATACAAGGTGCTGTGTTTCTGCGACATGGCTCGCAGAGAATGTTTTCTGCAGGCATATCAGGCAACTGCTTCTTTACGATGTCCTGATACTTCTGGTTGGTTACTACCCAAATGTTCTCGGGCTTAACCAGACTGCCAAATCTTTCTACCGTTAATTGGAGTAATGACTTGCCAACACCGAGAACGTCAATGAACTGCTTGGGATTCTCGGTAGTGCTCATAGGCCAGAAACGGCTTCCTACGCCGCCGGCCATGATAACTAGATGGTTGTTTGTTCTTGCCATAATCGTTGTTTGCTGATAATATTGCGCAAAAATACTAAAAATTATGGAAAACAAGCAACAATTAAGCAAAAAAATGCTCTTTACGCCACCTTTTCTTATTTCTTGTTAAGTTTCTTTTTGATAATGAAATAGATAACGGCCAAAACAATCAGTCCAAGAATGATGAATTTGATGTACTCGGCGTATTCGCTGATCTTGTCGTTCAGCTGATCCTCGGGCACGATGGCATGGAGATACCATCCCAGGATTGCCAGAACGCTATGCCAGCCACCTGCACCAATGGTGGTGAAAAGCAGGAACTTGCCGTAATGCATACGGGCCAGTCCGGCAGGGATAGATATAAGGTGACGGATGACGGGAACGAAACGTCCGGTAAGTGTGGCTGCGATGCCGTGATCGTCAAAATATTTTTCGCTTTTTTCTACCTTCTCCTGATTGAGTAGGCACATCTTTCCCCACTTGCTGTTGGCAAACTTATAGATGACAGGACGACCAACATACAGGGCTACGAAGTAGTTGATGCTGGCACCTATGTCGGCGCCAAGTGTGGCATAAAGTATTACCAGAAATACATTGAGTGAGCCACTGGCTGCATGATAAGCAGCGGGGGTAACTACAAACTCAGATGGTACGGGAACTACTGTGCTCTCTAATAACATCAGAATGAAAATGGTGGGATACCAGCCGAGGGTGTTGAGGATGTTGGTAATAAAATTCATATCTTTAATCGTTCAAATGTTTTAATGCGTAATCATAATAATCTTTGGGATCCATATCTTGAGGGAATAGTACGTTTAATACTATTTTTGCTTCTTTAGGATTGCATTCGCACGCCTTTTGGAGATACTGCAGAAATTCGTCGTCCTTATTGAGGTCATTGCAGCATAGTGCCATATATGAGTAGCCATCTACCCACTTCTCGTCAACATGTTTGAAGAACTCAGTGTACAACTTGTACGCAAAATTCAGATGCATATTGTCTTGGTATGAGACGATGATCTGCAGCTGAATCTTTTGGTTGTTGTCTGACATCTCGAGCGCTTTTCTGAATTCATCGCTTGCTTCCTTGTCCATCTTGAATGTCAAAAGGAGATGGCCCTTCATTACTTGTATGTTGGCATGGTCGCAGTCCAGCTGTTCTGTCATACTAAGGCACCATAGCGCTTGGTCTAAGTTGTCAATCTTGCTGTAGGCAAAGGCTGTCTCGCAATATATATCTGGCAGATAGACAGAGTCAATATGAGCTATGCTGATGGCTTTCTTAAACAACTCTAAACTTTCTTCGTACTTGCCTTTGTTTATTAGACATAGTCCTTGGTGATAGAATCCGAATTCGTCGTCGGGCATCTTCTCTGAGTATTTCTGGAAATATACGAGGGCATCGTCGTAATTCTCCATTGTATAGAGAGTGTTAGCCTTTGATACCAAACTATTGGCGTCGTCAGGATTGATGGCGAGGGCATATTCGCTGCTGGTGAGTGCGGAGCTGTAGTCTTCATTCATATATTGCACACCAGCCAATGCATTCCAATACTGGGAAGAGTAGGGGTTCTTGTCGAGCAGTTCGTTGAACAGCTTTTCGCTATCCTTAAACTTGCCTAAGCCAAACAGAGTCTGGGCCATCAGCTCCTTGAAACCATTGGTGTTGCCTCCATCAGTACGAGCAATCCACTCGAAGGCCTTGATGAACTGGGTGTAATCAAGATATAGCTGAACCACCCCCTTGACGAAGTCTTTATACTCGTCGGTGGGGACGTCTTTTGAATAGTCTAATAGTAATTTGTCAGCACTGTCGATGTCTTCTTTTATTACCAATAGTTCTGCTCGCAGGTAAACTGCTTCGAGAGAATCTAAAGGCTCGACTTTCTGAGCGTATTTCTCGGCGGTGTCGTAGTCCTTCGCCTCTATTGCCTCGCGGGCCTTGTATAGCATCGGACCGACAGCCTCGGAGTTGTATTCCATCGCCAAAGAGATGGCGGCATTGGCTTCGTCCATGCGATTGTTGAGATGGTAATAATCGGCGATGTCAGCCAAGTCGTCGGCGTCCATATAGATGCGCTCGCCCGACTTGACTGACTCTTCGTATTGTCGTAGGATTTCCTTAAAACCCTCGCTGTCAAAATACTCGTTTTGTTCGTTCACTTCTTGCTTGTTTACTTTTTCCAAGTGTCCTTCAGACCAACAGTCTTATTGAATATTGGCTTCTCGGCGGTAGAATCGGTATCAGGAGTGAAGTATCCGATACGCTGGAACTGAAGATAAGTAAGTGGTTTCATATCGGCAGCGTATGGCTCGATGTAGCACTTCTTAATGATATGCAGTGAATCGGGATTGATAATCTCCTTCATAGCTGTAACGGCATCGCAGTTCTTCTCCTCACGGATGGCTGCCATATCGTCGCGTGGGTTCTCGACCTTCCAAAGACGATCGTAGAGACGAACCTCGGCCTCGACTGCGTGCTTGCAACTTACCCAGTGGAGAGTCTTACCCTTAATCTTGCGGTTAGAACCGGGCAGACCGCTGCGTGATTCGGGATCGTAGGTACAGTAGATGGTGGTTACGTTGCCGTTCTCGTCCTCGTCGCAGGGATGGTCTTCGTTACATTTAATAATGTACGCGTTCTTAAGGCGAACCTCTTTGCCTGGAGCCAGACGCATGAACTTCTTCTCGGCTTCCTTCATAAAGTCGTCGCGCTCAATCCAGAGTTCGCGGGTGAACTCAACGGTATGTGTGCCGTCGGCCTCGTTCTCTGGGTTGTTGATGGCGGTGAGCTGTTCAACCTGATCATCAGGGTAGTTGGTGATAACAACCTTAACAGGATCGAGAACTGCACTGACACGGATGGCACGTGCATTCAGGTCGTCGCGAACGGCACTCTCGAGCAGGGCCATATCGTTGAGGGCATCGATCTTGGTGTAGCCGATCTTATCGATGAACTTGATGATACTTTCAGGGCTGTAACCGCGACGACGGAATCCGCAGATAGTCGGCATGCGTGGGTCGTCCCAACCGCTTACCATACCATTCTGTACCAATGCCAGCAGGTTACGCTTTGACATCAGGGTGTAGTTGAGGTTCAGTTTATTGAACTCGGTCTGACGTGGACGGTTGTCCTCGATGTTGTCGGTTTCACCCTTCCATTCCTTTATCCATGTTACGAACAGATCGTAGAGGGGGCGGTGCTCAACAAACTCGAGTGTACACCATGAGTGGGTTACGCCCTCAAGATAGTCGCTCTGACCATGGGTGAAGTCGTACATGGGGTAGGCATTCCACTTGTTGCCAGTGCGGATGTGGGGGATGTTGAGTACACGATAGATGAGGGGATCGCGGAACAGCATGTTGGGGTGAGCCATGTCGATCTTGGCACGCAATACGAGTGTGCCTGGTTCGCACTTACCGCTATTCATGAATTCGAACAGTTTGAGGTTTTCCTCAACAGGACGATCGCGGTATGGACTGTTGGTGCCAGGGCTAGTGGTGGTACCCTTCTGCTGGGCAATAACCTCGGCGCTCTGTTCGTCGACATAAGCGCGTCCCTGCTTGATGAGCCATACGGCAAAGTCCCAGAGCTCCTGGAAATAGTCACTGGCATAGTAGACGTTGGCCCACTTAAAGCCCAACCACTTGATGTCGTTCTCGATGCTCTCGATGTATTCTGTATCCTCCTTGATGGGGTTTGTATCGTCGAAACGCAGGTTGCACTGACCGCCATACTTCTTTGCCAGTCCGAAATCGATGGCAATAGCCTTGGCGTGTCCGATGTGCAGGTAGCCATTAGGCTCTGGTGGAAAACGGGTCTGCATTCTGCCACCGTTCTTACCTTCGGCCAGATCATTGATTACCTTCTGCTCAATGAAGCTAACAGACTTGACCTCTGGTCGAGCCTGCTCACGCTCGGCATCATTCAAACAAGTTTGACGCTGCTCTCGCTTACTCGCAGCCTTGTTCTCTTCTGTCTCGTTCTTAATAATCTCTTCCATATCTTGTGTTATTTTATTCCTCTTTCGTTTAATGCTTTTGAATATTTTGCCGCGTTCTTCAGGTGCTCCTGATAGGTCTTGGCAAAGTTGTGGGTGCCTGAGAAATCCTCCTTGGCACACATATACAGATAATCGTGGGCTGTGCGGTTGAGCACGGCGTCGATACCTGCTACTGATGCAATCTTAATTGGTCCCGGGGGTAATCCTATATTCTTATAGGTATTATAGGGACTGTTGAACTGCAGCATGTTATGATAGATGCGCTTGAGCGCAAAATCCTTCAGGGCGAATTTGATGGTTGGATCGGCCTGAAGTGGCATGCCAGCGTTGAGGCGGTTGATGTACATGCCTGCAATCATTGGCTTCTCTGCATTGTTTGCCGTCTCCTCGTCGATGATGCTTGCTATCGTGCAAACTTGTTCCTTGGTAAGACCAAGTGACTCGGCCTTGATGTTGCGCTGGGTATTCCAGAAGTTTTCGTTCTCCTTCTTCATGCGCTTCATCAGATTCTCTATCGAGATGTTCCAATATACCTCGTAGGTGTTGGGAATGAACAGACAGGCGATGGTGGCTGTGTCGTAACCCTGCTGAGCGCAGAATGAAGAATCGCTGAACAGAATGGAAACTGCTACGCTATCCATCATAAGCTTCTTAGACAGGAAGCCTGCAAGACGATCCATGGTGCGACACTCGGGAATGGTGAGGCGTACGGGATCCTGATGACCATTCTTGAGATTGCGGAACACACGGATAGTGCTCTGGTCGGGAGATATGGCATAGCGTCCGGTGCGGATGTTGTCGCAATATCCTCCATGGCGCGACATCATCTTGAATGCCATAAGGCCATGGTCTGATGCTATCGGCTCTAACTTAACAAACACAGAATCGAGATTGTCGTTGTCGTCGATATACACGTATCCGGTGGTGTCGAGCTTTGAGAAGCACCCCACAAAATAGTAATATCCGATGGCCATGATTCCCAGAACACAGACGATAATGGGAACCAGATAGCGCCACTTTTTAATCCAATTCATCTTCATAATCTTAAAAAAACGCTGCAAAGTTACAAAAATCTCTTCACTCTTATCGCTAATTTATCATTTTTTTGTATCTTTGCCCTAAAATATAGCTTATGAAACTCAAGTTTACTATACAATATGGCACTCAATGGGGGCAAAACCTCTATGTGGTGATCATTTATCGCAGCAATGACGGGACGGTAAAGTCTGAAAGGATGCTGATGGTGACTACCGATGGAATGGAGTGGCAATTGGAGACAACCGTGCTTGAATCACGAAAACACCCTATATCATCTTTTTCGTACTATTATCAGGTGGAGGATGCTGACGGAAATGTGCTGAGAAAGGAGTGGGATGCTATTCCGCGTACGTATTATTTCGACTCGTCGAAGAACTATGTGATGGCTGACCAGTGGCGCGATGTGCCGTTGCAATATCATCTATATAGCAAGGCTTATCTTACAACAATGGGATTTGCTGAGTCGGCGGAGGTGTTGCCTCTGCGTGTACCATTGTATCGAAAGACGGTGTTGTTTCGTGTGTCGGCCCCCCAGTTGAGGAAGGGACAGTCGGTAGCAATCATTGGTTCGCACCCAGCTTTGGGCAGTTGGAACACGGCACGCTATCTGCTGATGGAGAATATCGGACGCTTTGAATGGCTGCTCTCGGTGAATGTGGAATCGGTGTTACTGCCCTTAGAATATAAATATGTGATAGTTGACGATGATACCCATGCTCTAGTGACCTGGGAAGAGGGGGATAATCGTACTACAGAAGGACTGCTGCCAGCCGATGTGTCGATGGTTCCGGATGGAACGGTACTTGTGGCATACGGTGAGAGTCTGAGGGTTAAAGAGCAGACATGGCGGGCTGCTGGTGTGGTGGTCCCTGTGTTCTCACTGAGAAGTCAACACTCTTATGGGGTGGGTGACTTTGGTGATTTGCGTAGACTGGTAGACTGGTGTGTGGCAACGGGAATGAAGGCTATACAACTGTTGCCCGTGAATGATACCACTTGCACCGGTAACTGGAGCGATTCGTATCCTTATAATATAGTGTCTGCATTTGCCCTACATCCGCATTACATGGATCTGGAGGCTCTGGGCGCGCTGAAGAGTAAGGCAAAGATGACCGCATATAATCGTCAGCGTCAGGAACTGAATGCTCTAGGGTACAGTGATTATGAGGCTGTGGACCGAGTGAAACGGGGCTATATCGATGAGGCATTTGCGGAACGAGGACGGCAAACTCTGGATTCAAAGGAGTTTAAGCAATGGTATGATAATAATAAGGAATGGTTGGACCCCTATGCCAAATGGCTGGGTGCTCCTGCAGATCTGATAGGTTATATCCAGTATAATCTTCATCTGCAGTTGAAGTCGGCTACTGATTACGCTCGTTCAAAAGGCGTGTTTATCAAGGGAGATGTGCCCATAGGCGTGAATGGCAATAGTGTGGAAACTGCTACCCATCCGGGATTCTTCCATCTTGATGCACAAACAGGTGCTCCGCCTGATGGATTCTCACAGAACGGACAGAACTGGGGATTTCCAACGTACCATTGGGAAGATGGACTGGTGGACTGGTTCCATAAGCGTCTGAAGTGGATGGAGCAGTATTTTGATGCAATCCGAATAGATCATATATTGGGATTCTTCCGTATTTGGGAGATTCCAAGCGATGCTGTATTCGGACTGTTAGGACATTTCTCTCCGTCGTTGCCAATGACTATCGGTGAGATAGAGTACTTCGGGTTGCCTTTCAGAAAGGAACTGTTTACTCGTCCGTTTGTCAATGATCGTGTGCTAGATAAACTATTCGGTATGCATGCTCCTTATGTGCGTGAAAACTTCCTGATTCATCGTAGCTACGGGCTGTATGATATTAAGCCGGAATACGATACTCAGAGAAAGGTTCAGAAATACTTTGATGGACGTAACGATGAGAATAGTATCTGGATTCGCGATGGATTGTATCGACTGATAAGTGGTGTGCTGTTCCTGGCTGATCCTAATCAGCCAGATATGTATCATCCACGTATCGGAGTGATTGGCGAACCAGTGTTTGATGCGCTCACTGCCGAGGAGAAGGATGCGTTTATGCGGTTATATAACAACTATTATTATCAGCGACATAACTTCTTCTGGGGGGCTGAGGCTATACGTAAACTAACCAATGTGTTTGGCGCGACCAATATGCTGTGCTGCGGAGAGGATCTTGGGATGTTGCCTGACTGCGTTGCTCATGTGCTTGACCAACTGCGAATACTCACACTCGAAATTCAGTCGATGCCAAAGCAGAGCGGCTTTGAGTTTGCTCATCTTGAAGGTAATCCTTATCGTTCGGTGGCTACGATATCTACTCACGATATGCCGACTTTGCGTATGTGGTGGAACGAGAGTCCGGAGCGTACACAGCGCTATTATGTATCGATGCTGCAAAAACAGGGTAGGGCTCCTGAGCATTTGCCTGCACATCTGGCAGAGGAGATTATTGCACGCCATCTGTATTGTCCGTCGATGCTATGTATGTTGTCTATACAGGATTGGTTGGCGATGGATGGTGAACTCAGAAGTAAGAATGCTCGCGAAGAGCGAATAAATGTGCCTAGCGACCCATATAACCGATGGAAATATCGTATGCATATCGCGATAGAGGACTTGTTGAAGGCTGATAAATATAATAATAAGGTGAAAACAATGATTCAGCGTTCAAAACGCTAATTTTTAATTTTTAATGTTTAATATTTAATGTTTAATATTTAATGTATAACACTTATATATTTGACCTTGACGGAACATTACTAGATACACTTACTGATTTGGCGGCATCGTGCAATTATGCACTTCGTACTCACGGGATGCCGGAACATTCGATAGATGATGTGCGACGGTTTGTAGGTAATGGCGTACGAAAACTGATGGAACGTGCCATTCCTGAAGGTGAAGCTAATCCTGATTTCAAGGCTACATTCGCTACATTTCGTGAGCACTATATGCATCACTCGCTAGATACCACAAAACCATATCCGGGGATTATGGAAACATTGTCCGAATTGAAGGCCCGCGGGTGCAGGTTGGCTGTAGTAAGCAATAAGATGATGGCGGCTACTGTGGAACTATGCAAGCATTTCTTCCCTGATACCATCGAGGTGGCTATTGGTGAGAATGAGGCTGAAGGCATCTGCAAAAAGCCGGCACCAGATACGGTGTATGCTGCATTAAGAAAACTAGGGGTAAGTAAAGATGATGCAGTGTATGTGGGCGATAGTGATGTGGATATACAGACAGCTGCTAATTCTGGTTTACCTTGTATATCAGTGTTGTGGGGATTTCGTGATCGGGATTTCCTGATACAACATGGAGCGAAGACTTTTATCTCCGCTCCATCAGAACTATTGTGATGTGGTTGTGTTAAATCTGCTGCAAACGGGCGATGTACTTGCCCAGGATGTCGAATTCGATGTTGACAACTGAACCTATGCGGATGTCGCAGAAGTTGGTGTGCTCGAAGGTGTAGGGGATGATAGCAACCTGGAAGGTGTTGGCTGTGGGATTACAAACCGTGAGGCTAACTCCGTTGACAGTTACACTGCCCTTGTCGACAGTGAAGTAACCCTTCAGTGCCATCTCTCTGTTTTCGGGATACTCGAAGGTGAAATAAGTGGAACCGTTGGCATCTTCTAATGCAATACAGCGGGCAGTCTCGTCGACATGGCCCTGGACAATATGACCATCAAGTCTGCCGTTCATCAGCATCGAGCGTTCTACGTTTACCTTATCACCAACCTTCAGAAGTCCAAGATTGGTGCGGTCGAGAGTCTCCTTCATTGCGGTAACTGTATACTCGCCATTCTCGATAGAAACGACAGTTAGGCACACACCGTTGTGAGCGACACTCTGGTCGATCTTCAATTCGTCGACAAATGAACACTTCAATGTGAAATCGATATTTTCGCGATCCTTGCGGATAGCTGTAACGGTAGCAAATTCTTCGATGATTCCAGAAAACATACCTAAAATATAATGTTTAATTTTTCGCTCGGCTTTCTTGCGTCCCTGCGGTAGCAAGCGATCAGAGATCGAGCGGCCGCTTGGCTTGCCAAGAATGTTTAATGTAAAAAAGGGTACGTGCCGATGATTTGGTGAAAACTCCTGTTTCACACGATGTGGGGGCTCCCTGCTGTTGTAATCCACCGGCATTGCTGCTCTCCTCGTGGAGGATAATAGTGGCCCGCCATTGGCAAGGGAAACGATCCCGACTTGTTTTGTTAATGTAGAGTATCCCGATCTATCAGGCACGACCCACTGTTTCTGGTGCAAAGATACAACTATTTTGTGACTTATCCAAACCTTTTGGCTTTTTTCTTGGTAAATAGAAAGATTTTCTTTATCTTTGCACTCAAAAAGAGAAAGAAATGGGAAAGACTGTATGTATCATAGCGGGTGCACGCCCCAATTTCGTTAAGGTGTCACCCCTGGTTAGAGCAATTAATAAGAATCCTGAGGCAACTTGCCTGTTGGTATATGCTGGTAGTGAGAACGATCCAACCCTGGAACCATCGCTGTTTGAAGACCTGCAGATGCCGCGCCCACAATATTATCTAGGTGTAGACTCAACGAGTCTGAATGAAATAACCAGTCTGGTGATGGCACGTTTCGACGCATTCTTGGATGAACATGCTGTCGACGTGGTTATCGTGGTGGATGACCTGGCCTCGACTATGGCTGCGGCTATCGTTACCAAGAAGCGTGGTATCCGTCTGGCACACCTGGTGGCTGGTACTCGTTCGTTTAATATCAATATGCCTAAGGAAATAAACCGATTGGTTATCGATGCTTTGTCGGATTATCTCTTTACTGCTGGTGTGAAGAGCACAGGTATAGCCACTCGCGAACAATCAGAGAATTCGCAGACCTATATGGTTGGTAATATCCTTATGGATACTCTGCGCTATAACTACGACAGACTTAAGAAACCGTCTGCGATTCCGTCGCTAGAGGATAAGAAATATCTGGTGTTTACCCTGAATAGGAAAGCACTTATAGCTGACGTGGAGAATCTGGAACGTATGTTGAAGGCTATGGTCGATTCAGCTAACGGAATGAGAATTGTTGCTCCATTACGTGGCGAGGCTCGTAAGGTGGTTGAGGCTATGGGACTGGCAATAGATATAGTGGATCCGCTTAGCTATCTGGAGTTTGGATGGCTTACTGCTCATGCTCTGGGAATCATTACCGATTCGGGTAATGTTTCGGAGGAGGCAACATTCAATAGTGTTCCATGTATCACGCTTAACAATTACACCGAACACCAGGAAACGGTAAATGTTGGTTCGAATGTATTGGTAGGTGAGGATGCAGGCAAGCTGCGTGAGGCTGTACAGAAGATGGTTGGCGGTGAGTGGAAAAAATGCGCTCTGCCTGACCGTTGGGATGGTCGAACAGCAGAGCGCATAGTTCAGATAATACTGGCTTAATAGTTCTCTGCTTTTACCTGGAAGTAAGCCTGTGGATGGTCGCAAACTGGGCATACCTCGGGAGCTTTCTTGCCGATAACGATATGGCCGCAGTTGCTGCACTGCCAGATTACATCATTCTCCTTTGAGAAAACGCACTCCTTCTTGACGTTGTCAAGGAGCTTGCGGTAGCGTGCCTCATGCTCAGCCTCAATCTTGGCAACCATTTCAAATTTAGCAGCAATTGCATCGAATCCCTCTTCGCGAGCCTCCTTGGCCATACGTGAATACATGTCGGTCCACTCGTAGTTCTCGCCATTAGCTGCTGCCTCAAGATTCTCGGGAGTACTCTTGATGGCTCCGCCTTCCAAAAGCTTGAACCACATCTTTGCATGCTCCTTCTCGTTGTTGGCTGTCTCTTCAAAAATGGCCGCTATCTGTACATAACCATCCTTCTTGGCTTTTGATGCCCAGTAGGTATACTTGTTGCGTGCTTGTGACTCACCTGCGAATGCTTCCTGCAGGTTTTTCTCGGTTTTTGTTCCTTTAAGTTCTTTCATTTTTCTAATTGTTTAGTTGAGTGATAAAATTAATACTCTGCAAAGATAATACTTTTATTCGAATTGTGCAAGTATCTGGTCTTTTTTTATATAATATTAAGTACGCGCGGGTGTGCGCGTGAGATGATGAGAGTTGTCCAAAATGGAAAACTTTTGGCTTGGAATTTTTGGAAAAGTTTTCCAAAAAGAAAATCTTCTTTGTGTGTGAGACGTTGTTTGTTGGTGACCGATTGTAAACTTGGGGTTTGCTATTTGGAATGCTATTGATGTAAATCAATTGGCGTTTAAAGCGTGTCTAAGCTATTGGTAATCAATATGTTAGTATTTGATATTATAGTGCATAGACTTGCCGTTAACATTCTTTTGTAGAAAATTTATAGGTTCGTAGAATGCGTATTTGTGATATTTTTGTATCTTTGCAATCGATTTCGGTTTTCCTTTTTGGAAAACTTTTCCGAATTAAAAAACAAAAAAGTTTCCCAAAAAGAAAAACTGAGAGAATAGAAAAAATGTAAAACTTAAAAAAACAATAACAACAAAATGGAAATTAAAAACTTTACTATCACCAAACGAGACGGTTCGAAGGACTATTTCTCGCTAGACAAGATTATGAATGCCATCGTTAAGGCGTTTGAAAGTGTTCAAGAACCTGCTGACCTAGCCATCGTATCTAAGATCTTGAATCACCTTGACATGCACGACAACATCACCGTGGAGGATATCCAGAACCAGGTAGAGGAGGCTCTCATGCGCGAAGGATACTACAAGGTGGCAAAGTCGTTCATCCTCTATCGACAGCTGCACTCTGAGGATCGTGAAACTCTCGAGAAGATGGTATTCCTTTCAGAGTATTGCGAATCGGTTAACGCTGCTACAGGTTCGAAGTACGATGCAAACGCAAATGTGGAGCATAAGAATATCGCCACGTTGATAGGTGAGCTGCCTAAATCGAACTTTATCCGCTTGAACCGTCGTCTGTTGACTGACCGTATCAAGAAGATGTACGGCAAGCAGTTGGCTGATGAGTATATTGATAAACTTACACACCACTTTATATATAAGAACGACGAGACTTCGTTGGCTAACTACTGTGCTTCTATCACCATGTATCCTTGGTTGATAGGTGGTACTGTGGCTATAGGTGGTAATTCTACTGCACCAACCAACATGAAGTCGTTTGCTGGTGGTTTCGTTAACATGGTGTTTATGGTAAGTTCTATGTTGAGTGGTGCCTGTGCTACACCTGAGTTCCTGATGTACATGAACTATTTCCTTGGTAAAGAGTATGGACTTGATTACTATAAGCGTTCTGAAGAACAGGCTGATCTGAGCTTGAAGAAGCGTACTATCGATAAGATTATTACCGATTATTTTGAGCAGATTGTTTATACCTTGAACCAGCCAACGGGTGCTCGTAACTATCAGGCTGTGTTCTGGAATATTGCTTATTACGATCGTTATTATTTTGAGAGTATTTTTGGCGAGTTCTACTTCCCCGATGGCTCTAAACCCGATTGGGAGGGACTCTCGTGGTTGCAGAAGCGCTTTATGAAGTGGTTTAACCAAGAACGTACCAAGACATTGCTGACTTTCCCTGTAGAGACCATGGCTCTGTTGGTTGATGAGAATGGAGAGTGCAAGGATAAGGAGTGGGGTGAATTTACTGCTGAGATGTATGCAGAGGGTCACTCGTTCTTTACCTATATGAGTGATAACGCCGACTCGTTGTCGAGCTGTTGCCGTCTGCGTAATGAGATTACTGATAATGGTTTCAGCTATACCCTTGGTGCTGGCGGTGTAAGTACAGGTTCGAAGAGTGTGCTCACCATCAACTTGAACCGTTGTATTCAGTATGCCGTTAATAATAAACTGGATTATCTGGAGTATCTCAGTGGCGTGATTGACCTCTGCCATAAGGTACAGTTGGCTTATAACGAGAATCTGAAGGATCTGCAGCGACAGGGTATGTTGCCACTGTTCGATGCTGGTTATATCAATATTGCCCGTCAGTACCTCACAATCGGTATCAATGGTTTGGTTGAGGCTGCCGAATTCATGGGACTGAAGATTACTCCGAACGACGAGTATCTGCATTTTGTTCAGGGTATTCTTGGATTGATAGAGAAGTACAACAAGCAGTACCGTTCTAAGGAGGTGATGTTTAACTGTGAGATGATTCCTGCTGAGAACGTCGGTGTTAAACACGCAAAGTGGGACCGCGAGGATGGCTACTTTGTGCCACGTGATTGTTATAACAGCTACTTCTATGTAGTAGAAGATGACTCGCTGACCATTATCGATAAGTTCAAACTGCATGGTGCACCTTATATTGAGCACCTGACAGGTGGTTCGGCTCTGCATATGAATCTCGACGAGCATTTGTCGAAGGAGCAGTATCTGCACCTGCTGAAGGTGGCTGCTAAGGAAGGATGTAACTACTTTACATTCAATATTCCTAATACTGTATGTAATGATTGTGGTCATATCGACAAGCGCTATCTGAAGGAGTGTCCGCATTGTCATTCTAAGAATGTTGACTACATGACCCGTATTATCGGCTACTTGAAGCGTGTTAGCAACTTCTCGCAAGCCCGTCAGGAGGAGGCTTCACGTCGCTACTATGCTGGAAAGAAACAGTTATGCTGAAATACGTTAATACTGGCGTAGTTTTTCAAGAAATTCCCAACGAAGTGACACTGGCAATTAACATTAGTAATTGCCCGTGTCGCTGTCCTGGGTGTCATAGCTATTATCTTTGGGAAGATATCGGATTGCCGCTTGATACGGAGGCTATCGATGCGTTCGTAGATAAGTACGGTACCGACATTACTTGTATCTCGTTTATGGGAGGTGATGCCGATCCGAAGGCTGTTAACCAACTGGCATTATATATCCGCGAGGTGCACCCGGAGTTCAAAGTGGCTTGGTATAGTGGCAAAACAGTTATATCCTCAGATATTGATAAGCGGAATTTCGACTACATCAAAATCGGACCGTTTATTAAACATTTAGGTTCGTTGAAAAGTCCAACAACAAATCAGCGTTTGTATGGTATTAAGGAAGATGGCGAGATGGAGGATATGACCTCGTGGTTCTGGAAAAAATAGGGAGGAGAGATATCACTAAAACGATATCTCTCCTCTTATACTTTGTTGCATATACTTGCGAACTGTTTCGGGATTATCGGGATAATGTGCCTGAAGGAACATAAGTTTTGTTACTGCGGCTTCGACAGTAGAGTCGCGACCACTTATCACGCCTGCTTCTTGGAGATGGTATCCGCAATCATAGCGACTCATCTCAACAGCTCCCTGCATACACTGGCTAATATTTACAATTACTTTGCCATTACGGGTTCCCTCACGTAGTGCGTTAAGCAACCATGGACGCTGGGGGGCATTTCCACTGCCAAATGTTCGCATAACAATAGCCTTGAGATTAGGAGTGTGGATGATGTGACGGATAAGATCCTCGCGAATACCTGGGAATAGTGAGAAGATGATGACATTATTATCCATACGGAAGTGGGGTACCATCGGTTTGCTCCAATCCGGCTTCAATATGCGCTCGTGATGATATGTGATGTTTACTCCGGCTTCAACCAGATGGGGATAATTGAATGACTCGAAAGCATTGAACTCTTCGGCACTCTGTTTGGTGGTGCGATTGCCACGAAGCAGATGACCGCCAAAATAAATGCCAACCTCTGGAACCAAAGCGTGCCCCTCGCGATCTTTTGCTGCCGCTATCTCTATGGCTGTAATGAGATTCTCCTTGCCGTCTGTTCTCAACTGCCCGATAGGTAATTGTGAGCCTGTGAATATCACTGGCTTGGTCAAGTTTTCCAGCATGTATGATAGGGCAGAGGCTGTATAGGCCATCGTGTCAGTTCCGTGCAACACTACAAAACCATCGTATAGCTCGTAGTGGTCGGCTATACAGTGTGACAAATCTGTCCACATGGCAGGCGACATGTCGCTCGAATCAATAGGCGGATTGAACTGATAGGTTTCTATCGTAATGTCAAACTGCTTTAGTTCGGGCACATTATATAATAGGTGTTCGAAATCAAATGGTTCCAGAGTTCCAGTACGTGGATTCCGGTTCATTCCTATGGTACCTCCTGTATATATTAAGAGGACTTTGCTGCGATACGTCATCGTTTACGTTTTATTTTTTTTGCAAAGATAGTGTTTTTATCCGAGATTTTCTGTATCTTTGCAGAAAATTTTAGAAGAACCTGTAAACAAAACAAAATTATGAAGCAATTCAATGATGAAAACTTTGTTCTGGAGACCCAGGTGGCACAGGACTTGTTTCACAATCATGCGGCTAAAATGCCTATTATCGACTATCATTGTCATCTGATTCCTGAGATGGTGGCTAAAGACCACAAGTTTAAGAGTATCACCGAGTTGTGGTTGGGTGGCGATCACTATAAGTGGCGCGCTATGCGTACTAACGGCATCGACGAGAAGTACTGCACAGGCAAGGATACCAGCGACTGGGAGAAATTTGAGAAGTGGGCAGAAACAGTACCATATACATTCCGCAACCCTCTTTATCACTGGACTCATCTTGAGCTTAAGACTGCTTTTGGTATTACCAAGCAACTTTCGCCAAAGACTGCACGCGAGATATTCGATGAGTGTAATGAGAAACTGCAGCAGCCTGAGTTCACAGCTCGCGGACTGATGAAGCATTACAACGTGGAGTGTGTTTGTACTACCGATGATCCCGTTGACGATCTGCATAACCATATTGAGTATGCCAAGACTAAGGCAAAGGATGACCCAATGATGATTCCTGCCTGGCGTCCTGATAAGGCAATGAACATTGAGAAGGCTGATTTCTCTAAGTACGTTGAGCAGTTGGCTGAGGTAAGTGGCGTAAATATCGTGAAGTTTGCCGATATGGTGGATGCACTGCAGAAGCGCCATGACTTCTTTGCCGAGAATGGCTGTAAGCTTTCTGACCATGGTATCGAAGAGTTCTACGATGAGGAATATACTGATTCTGAGATTGAGACCATCTTCGAGAAGGCTATGCGTGGTCAGCAGCTCTCTAAGCTTGAGGTTCGCCAGTTTAAGAACTGCTTCCTTACTGTTATGGCCGAGATGGATGCAGATTCAGACTGGACACAGCAGTTCCATTATGGTGCTATTCGCGACAACAATACAAAGATGTTCAACCAGCTTGGCCCTGACACAGGTTTCGACTCAATTGGTGAGTTCAATACCGCCAAGGCTATGTCGAGTTTCCTTAACAAGTTGAACATGAAGGACAAGCTTACGCGTACCATATTATATACATTGAATCCTTGTGCCAACGAGATGATTGCCACAATGCTGGGTAACTTCCAGGGTGGCGAGCCTGGTAAGATACAGTTTGGCTCTGGTTGGTGGTTCAATGATCAGATGGATGGTATGGTTCGTCAGATGAACGCCTTGTCTGTTCTTGGTTTGCTTAGCCGTTTTGTTGGTATGCTTACCGACAGCCGTTCGTTCCTTAGCTATCCTCGTCATGAATATTTCCGTCGCATACTATGTAACCTGCTCGGTAACGATGTTGAGAAGGGATTGCTGCCATGCGATATGGAGATTCTGGGACGCATGGTTGAGGATATCAGTTACAATAACGCACGAAGATACTTTAAATTCTATTAATAAAAGAACCGCAGATATTCAAGTCTGCGGTTTTTTTTGTACCTTTGCCGACGAAATAAGATGTTGATATGAGATATAACGCAGGTTATAACCGTGAGGGTGATTATGAACACCTGGTGGTAAATGAGTCGATGCCATTGCTTGAGTGGCTGTTGGCTAATGTTCAGCAAAGTCGCAATAAAATCAAAGCGACTCTGCAGGGTAGAGGTATAAAGGTTAACGGTAAGACAGTTAGTCAGTTCGACTTCCAGTTGGAGCCAGGAATGAAGGTTGCTATCAGTAAGACCAAGCGCAACCAGAATTCATTCAAGAGCCGCTATGTTAAGATAGTATACGAGGATAAATGGTTGATTGTCATCGAAAAGGCCGAAGGTATTCTTTCGATGGCGGCAGGACATTCGTCGCTGAATGTAAAGACTGTGCTTGATGATTATTTTAAGAAGTCACGTCAGAAGTGTAGAGCTCATGTAGTACATCGCCTGGATCGCGATACCAGTGGTCTGATGGTTTATGCCAAGGATATGGAGACAGAACAGATACTTGAGCATAACTGGCATGATATAGTTTATGACCGTCGATATGTAGCAGTTTGTTCTGGCGAGATGGAGAACGATGAGGGTACCATCGCCAACTGGTTGAAGGATAATAAGGCATACGTTACCTATTCATCGCCTACTGATAATGGTGGTAAATATGCTGTTACCCATTATCATGTGATGGATCGTACCACAGATCACTCGCTTGTAGAGTTTAAACTCGAAACAGGTAGAAAGAATCAGATTCGTGTACACTCATCGGATATGGGCCATCCTGTATGTGGAGATACTAAATATGGCAATGGCGATGATCCTATACATCGTCTGTGTCTGCATGCATGGTTGCTCTGTTTCCATCATCCGATAACTGGCGAGCCAATGGAGTTTGAAACACCGGTTCCCACAGCATTCAAGAAACTATTTAAGTAATATGGAGAACGTAGGATATTACATTTTTGTGCTCGTAGCTATCATTGTAGCTTTCTTGGTGATTAAGAAGGTGGCTTCTTGTCTCATAAAGTCGGCTATTCTGATTGCTATGGTAGTGGCTCTTGCTGCTATTTACTATCTGTATCTGCGATAGCTTTTTCTTCAGGAAAGATACGATCGAAGGCCTCACGCAATAGCTGGGGCTTTTCTATTATGCTACGTAATTCGTTCAGGCGCTTGGCGTTTGGCGAATTGGGAATCCATAGTTTGATATATCCGTCCTTTGAGTACTTGTCGAACATGTGCTCCTTAAAACGTGTCCAGTGCTCCTCTTGTGTCTTTTCTGGATAGTTGGCAAGTCCAAACTGTACACATCTGCGCAGTATTCTCTCAGGGTCGATATCTCTGTCAGCTTCGGCTACTATCTTGCCATAGATGGTTCGTGGACTGCGACTTGCCGATGCACGATGATCCTCTACTGCATCTCTCATAATCTTGATCTGCTCGGGCGAGAACCATTTCTTAAGTCTTGCATCGCTAGCAAGGATCTTTCCGCCTCTGATATGGTGGTCAGCACGATGTCCGCACATTCCCAGGTCGTGATAAGCTGCTATAGTATATACCATATTTGTATCTGCTCCTGTAGAACGTACCAATTCCAAAGAATTACGTATAACTCTTGTTACATGCTCAAGATTATGGGCACGATCGAATTCTGCATATTTGGGGAGTATCTGTGTTTCGATGAACTCCACTAAATCCAAGCTTGGCGTATTGTTTGTCATAAAAGTTTCTAATTTCTTTGCAAATTTACAAAAAAGATGTTACTTTTGCAAGAAAATTTGGAAAATTATGGCAGAAGATAATAAAATTGAGACCAATTCGTTTAAAGCGTGGCTACTAGCTGCACGCCCAAAAACTCTTTCTGGTGCAGCTGTTCCTGTGATGATTGGAGTGGCTTTGGCTTATGTTGATTCACTGACGTATGGTGGCGAAACATTTAGTTGGACAGCGGCTTTGTTATGCTTGCTATTCGCCTTTGCCATGCAGATAGATGCCAATTTTATTAATGACTTCTATGATTATGTGAATGGAACTGACGATGCAGAGACTCGTCTTGGTCCAAGAAGAGCCTGTGCGCAAGGGTGGGTTAAGCTTGATGCAATGAAGAAAGCTATTGCGCTTACCACTTGTTTGGCTTGTGTCATAGGATTGCCTTTGGTATATTTTGGTGGATATGAGATGGTGCTGATAGGAATGATATGTGTGGTATTCGCATTTCTATATACCACATGGTTCTCATATCAAGGGCTTGGCGACTTGTTGGTGCTTGTTTTCTTTGGCATAGTACCAGTATGCTGTTCGTATTATGTACAATTACATGTGTTTACGTGGGAGTTGTTTCTTGCTTCATTAGCTTGTGGACTTGTTATTGATGCATTGTTGATAGTAAACAACTTCCGTGACAGAGACAATGATCGAGAGGCGGGCAAGAATACTATTATAGTTCGTCTGGGTGCAGAGGCAGGCTTGCAGTTATACATAGGTGTGGGCATCGGAGCCATCATTCTTGGTGGTACTTTCCTAATGAATGGTCATCTGTTGGCGTTCTTGTTCCCCTTTGTATATCTGGTGCTTCATTTCTTTACATACCTGAAAATAAAGCGCATATATCAAGGAAAAGCGCTGAATCTCTGCCTGGGAGAAACAGCGCGTAATATCTTTATCTATGGTTTATGCGTAAGTTTGGGACTTTTGCTTCTTTAGTTGAAGAAAGGCCATGAAACTCCAAAGTGTAACACCGATCCGTTGGTGGGGTAGTGTGGTGTGAGGAATTTCATGTGATTGCCTCCGCCATTTACCACATTACTCATCACGAGAAAGAATCTTACTCCCTTAAGAACCATGTTGGCGTATACGTCGACAAATGGATAGCCGCCTAACTCTACGCGACTGTCCTTGTTCTGCTGTACTGCAAACTGGTTGATACCAGGACAGAAGTCAGGGGCGTTATATTTAGAGAAGTAAGTGGCATCGGCTCCAAGTTCAACGCCTAATACCTTCGCTATCTTAAACTTCAGATACAGATTGCTGAAGATGTTCCAATCGGGAAGTGGAAGAACGTCCTTGTTGCTAGAGTTCTGATATGTGACAAAGTTCTCCCAATTAAGGGGGCCTAGACGGAAGTTCTGATGTAGCTGTGCTGTATATACAGTAAGGTTGCTGCCTTCCTGATAGATGCCGGCTGTCATATTCTTGCGTCCACCGTTTGATGTCATATCGTAACTCATGCCAAAGTAGGTGTAGTTCTTGATATTCTCGATGGCAACTCGAAGTTTTGTGTCTGTCTTCTGATACGAGAATAATCCTTCAATCCTGCTTCTTGTCTCACGGCTCAGATCTTCAGCATCCCACCAGAAGTGTTTTGAGTGATATTTTGCCTGGAAGAAAACAGGGTTGCAATGGTAATAGAAAGCTGAAGCAGCCAGCTGTACTGTGTCGCCAAACAATGGAAAGTTCAGGTCGGTACTGAAGTCGATGGTATAGTCGCCCGCATCGGCACCTCCAACCCAGGTTTCTGCTGTAACGTCAAAGTGTAGTGTCTTGCCCTGAGTTTTACTGAGTTGTCCGCCAATACTGATGTCGTCTTCGTGCCATCTGTCCCAATATGTTATACCATTGTCTATGCTTGGCATACGATATATACAATGATCGTAGGTTACAAAACCTTTCAGACCTGCCTTTACCCATTTGTTGAATCCTTCAAGCAGGGCTATTCCCAGCGTATTTTTTATGCGGAAATGTTTTGTCTGGTCATAGATAGAGTCATTACCGAATTCCAGTCCCTGTTTGTAATAGGTGTTCTTATAATAATCTGTTGGGGTGTAATATGACTGATAAATACGATCGTAATTGTCGATGTCGAGAGTATGTATGAAACTTGTTACTGGTACATACTCACGTTTCATTGTGGCATCGATGCTGTCTTGAATGGCCTGCAGACGATTCAGGCTGTCGATGGCTGCCTGTCCGTTAACCTTAATGCGGGTGGTGTCAGCAGCAATATTCAGCGAATCTTTCTGTGGCTCCTTGCCTCTAACGATTGCTCCTTCGGGGCGACCTGTAGGCTTTTTGAAGTCTTTATTCTTGCGAATCTCTCTGTCGTTCAGATTCTTGTTCTCACGATCGGCTTCGTGCTCTTTTTGTGATTCCATAGCAAACTTGCGTGCTTTAATCTCCTCGTCGGTCATCTTTACCATACGATAGAATCCCAGATTATATCGGTGGGTGAGGAACACGTGCTGATGGTCGTTACGATTCCAGTTCTGTGATAGTACTGTTGGTATTTCGCTTTCTTGATAGTTGTCTTGGAATGACTCGGGATGAGTAACGTAGTCATCTGTTGTTATACCTCCGTTCTCTGATGCTTTTTGATGCGCAGCATTGAAGAAGAAGTGCATCTGATAGCGATCGCCCAGATATGATGCAAAAAGCGACCCGCTGAAGTGCGAGATATTCTGGTTGCTATAATATCCGCAGGCATAAGCGTAGTCGAGATCGAAACCGAAGTTAAGCCGCTTGTTGACATTGACTCCAAACTTGGCGTCGATATGGTCCTCGCCGTTGGTCTTGTCGCCGCAGTTGTCATAATCAATTCTGGTATATGGCGACAGGGTGTTCATAAACAGAAAGGTCTCTGGTCTCTTGTTTACAAAACTGTATGGTTCGCTGAATATGAAGTATTCGCCAAACGGACGGTCGATATAAATACGGCTCAAACGTGCAGTATAGTTACTACCTGTAGTGTTGTAGTCGCCATAAACACCACTATTGAATGTGGTGTTCATATACAAGTGTGGCACCGTGTCGGGTTCTGTAGGAATAATATCGCCAAAACGTCTGTCGATGGTCCATGTATAAAGTCCCTTGGGTATTACCTTGTTTTTTGTGGTGTCGTTGTTATGCTTATTGAAATTGCTACTGCTATTTCCGCTGCGCTGTGAAACATTTCCATTTTCGTCAATCTGGTTAAACTGACGAGTATCTTGGGCACTGGCATGTACCAATACCGATAGTGTTATAATTAATAGTGATAGTCTTCTGTACATATATTACTTTATCAATCGCATAGACGATTCGGCTATCTTAAAGCACATCGAGAATAGTATGATGTACAAACCGAGGTTGTGTCGTTCTTCGTTCTTTGAAAGAAATAGAATTACGCCCACGACTGCGCCAATCATGAAGATGATGTTCAGGATGTTGCGTATCAGGTCTTTGCTCATGTTTTGTTACTTCTCGTTAAGTAGGGTAGCGAACTTGTTGAAGATAAAGTCCTTACGGTCAATTGTTTTTCTGCGGAACTTGGCAGAAACTGGGTATAGCTTGGTATGCTTCTTGTTTACGGCATACTTATCTGTGATCCACTCCTCAGCTGTGTAGTGGAATGGCTTGCGTTCCACATCGTAGTCATAGCTTATGTGTAGCATCTGTACATCGGCTTTCTCGTCATAACATCTCACCTTTAACTGGAAGTTTAGCTGAGTACGGTCTAGCGAAAGTGCCGCATTTTTGAATACCAGCCACTCGTGGAAGATAGCACCAAGATGGCCCTGCTCAGGGTCGTTTACAACTATGGCGCTATTCTTTATCTGGTTCGGCTCATGGGTCATCTTGTCTATCTGCTTATACAAAATGTCGTAGATCTGCTGAGCCGATTTGCCTGGGGCATTGATGGTGGTTTGCCAGCATACTATGCCGTCAACCTCGGGTACTGCTCCTTCTGCCAGATACTTGGCATCTGGATTCTCCTTGTTTTCTTGAGGCTGTTCTATACGTTCCCATGTGTTGTCCTGAGCCGAAGCTATCAGGGGCATTGCCATCAGTATGGCTATAAGATACTTTTTCATATTCACCTTGTTTATATTATAAAACCGTGCAAAATTACTAAGAATTTTTTATAATCAGGCATGGATTACATGGATTAACACGGATTTTATGATTTTTTACTTTAATTCCAACTCCTTTTGTAGTCTTACTATCTCGTCGCGATACTGTGCGGCCTGCAAGAAATCGAGGTTCTTCGCTGCCTCTTTCATCTTTCTGGTGGTCTCGTCTATCAGCTTCTCCATCTGTGGTCGCGTCATACGTTCCTCTATCGGGTCGGCTGCTATCATTACCTTGTTACCACCTTCGGCTGCAAGTGAGATGTCACGAATCAGTTCCTTGGTGTCGGCACGATTCTCCTTCTGTAATGCACTGAATGACAGGTTTTTGATGATTTGTTTTGGAGTGATGTTATGCTCCTCGTTGTACTTCATCTGTTTCATTCTGCGGCGCAGAGTCTCGTCGATGGTTAGTTGCATTGATGCAGTGATGTTGTCGGCATACATAATTACTTTGCCATTTACATTTCGTGCTGCACGTCCTGCGGTCTGGGTAAGACTGCGACGACTACGCAAGAATCCTTCTTTGTCAGCATCGAGTATTGCTACTAACGATACTTCTGGCAGGTCGAGACCCTCACGCAGCAGGTTTACTCCTACCAGTACATCGTACACTCCTTGGCGCAGGTCGCTCAGGATTTTTACACGGTCCAATGTGGCTACATCGCTGTGGATATATGCTGTGCTTACACTATGGTTAAGCAGGTATTCTGTCAGTTCCTCAGCCATACGTTTGGTCAGTGTAGTGATGAGCACTCGTTCACCACGATGGCTGCGGGTTAGTATTTCATCAAGCAGGTCGTCTATCTGATTCTCACTAGGTCTGACCTCGATTTCGGGGTCGAGTAGTCCTGTTGGACGGATTACTTGTTCTACAACTACTCCTTCGGCCTCTTCAAGTTCATAGTCGGCTGGGGTGGCACTTACGTAGATTACCTGATTAACCTCCTTCTGGAACTCTTCAAACTTTAGTGGGCGATTATCGAATGCTGCTGGTAGACGGAATCCGTATTCCACCAGATTTTGTTTGCGGCTGCGGTCTCCTCCATACATGGCGCCTATCTGTGGTACACTTACATGACTCTCGTCGATAAACAGCAGGTAATCGTCTGGGAAGAAATCCAGCAGGCAATATGGTCGTTCGCCAGCCTGGCGACCATCAAAATAACGGCTGTAGTTCTCTATGCCTGAGCAGTGGCCCAGCTCCTTAATCATCTCCATGTCATACTCCACGCGTTCCTTTATTCGCTGGGCTTTTATAGGGTCGCCTATCTCTTCGAAATATAGTACTTGCTTCATCAGATCGTCTTGAATCTGACGTATGGCGATGTTTGTCTGTTCCTGCGATGTCATAAACAGGTTGGCAGGGTAGAGGCGATATTCATCGAAACTGGCCAAACGGTCGAATGTAACTGCATCCATTTCTTCGATTGCATCAATTTCGTCATCCCAGAACGTGATTCGCAGAACCACCTCGCTATAAGCCATCGCAATATCGACTGTATCGCCCTTTACACGGAAGTTGCCTCGTTGCAGGTCGAGGTCGTTTCTTACGTATAATACCGCAACTAACTTTCTTAACAATGCATTGCGGTCTAGTATCTGTCCCTTCTTCAGCTCTATAACATTCTCCTGTAGAGCTACTGGACTGCCCATACCGTAAATACATGAAACGGATGATACGACAATTACATCGTTACGTCCTGATAATAAGTTAGATACAGCAGAAAGTCTAAGACGATCAATCTCATCATTGATTGCCAGGTCTTTTTCGATGTAAGTATCAGTGGTTGGTAGATAAGCTTCAGGCTGATAATAGTCATAATAGCTTACATAGTACTCTACTGCATTCTGGGGGAAGAACCCCTTCATTTCTTCATAAAGCTGGGCTGCAAGTGTCTTGTTGTGACTAAGTATCAGGGTGGGTCGATTATGCTGTGCAATGACGTTAGCCATAGTAAACGTCTTACCCGAGCCCGTAACGCCAAGCAGTACTTGCGCACGGTCTCCACGATCCAGCCCTTCGGTCAACTGACGTATCGCTTCTGGCTGATCGCCAGTGGGTTTGTAATCCGATGTAAGTATAAATTTGCTCATTGAGTTTGCAAAGATACGAATAAGTTATTAAAAAAACATCAAAAAACGCCAAAAACATCACATAAAACTTTGTTATTTGCGCGAAAAGTGCTAATTTTGCACCCCGAATATGAATAAAGGTATCATTACATTGGCATGTGCGGCCTTACTGCTTAGCAGTTGTGCCTCAGAGTTTAACAGCGTCTACAAGTATGGAGACTCTGATTATAAGTATGAGTATGCCAAGGAGGCATTCGCATGTGGAAAGTTCCAGCAGGCTACAAGTTTGTTGGAAGAACTTGTGACTATCAAGAAAGGTACTGATGATGCTCAGGAGTGCTTATATATGTTAGGTATGGCCCAATATGGCAATATGGACTATGATGCTGCTTCTGAGACTTTCAGAAAATATACTACCAGCTATCCTCGTGGCACCTATGCTGAGTTGGCTTATTTTTATGTAGGTCAGTCACTTTATCAGAGTGCACCTGAGCCTCGACTCGATCAGTCGCCTACCAATGGCGCCATCACTGCCTATCAGCAGTTCATCGATCTTTATCCAGAGTCGTCGCTTCGCGCTCAGGCTCAAGCTCGTCTCTACGAATTACACGACAAACTGATACAGAAGGAATATCTGTCGGCCGAGCTTTACTACAATCTGGGTGGATATTTTGGTAACATCAACTCGAACGAGGAGAGTAACTATACAGCTTGCATAATCACAGCCCAGAACTGCCTTAAGAACTATCCTTACTGCAGTATTCGTGAGGATCTGATGCTGCTGATAATGAAGGCTAAGTTTGAACTGGCAGAAAATAGTTCAGAGGAGAAACGACTGGACCGCTATCGCGATGCTGAGGATGAGTGCTACGGATTCATCAACGAGTTCCCTGAATCTAAGAATGCACAGTTGGCAGAGAAATATATCAATAAGTGCAAAAAAGTAATTAAAGATTAAGATATGGATTATAAGAAGTCAAAAGCACCGGTTAACACCGTAACACGTAACATTATGGATCTGTGTGACGACACAGGTAATATCTACGAGAGCGTAGCTATCATTGGTAAGCGTGCCAACCAGATTAGCCTTCAGATTAAGGACGATCTGTCGAAGAAGCTGGCAGAGTTCGCTTCATACAACGATTCACTCGAGGAGGTATTCGAGAATCGTGAGCAGATCGAGATTTCACGTTACTACGAAAAACTGCCAAAGCCAAGTCTTCTCGCAACACAGGAGTTTGTAGAGAATAAGGTTTACTGGCGTGATCCTTCTCGCGAGGCACAGACACAGGAAGATTAATCAGTATGATACAGCGTAAGCAGACATTATATCTTTTGGCGGCCATCATTATGACCGTCATTTGTCTTTGTATGCAGATAGGCTCGTTTAAATTGGGCGGACTGCAGGTGGCTCGTGTGTACAACCTCTGGTTTACCGATCCCCTGGGTAAGCATCACTTTGATACCTGGCCACTGATGGCAGTGTTGCTGCCAACAGCTGCAATAG
This sequence comes from uncultured Prevotellaceae bacterium, assembly GCA_902761905.1. Lineage (GTDB taxonomy): Bacteria > Bacteroidota > Bacteroidia > Bacteroidales > Bacteroidaceae > Prevotella. The sequence continues at coordinate 28,847 of CACWMK010000017.1, read as the reverse complement.
CTACCTATACCATATTTATATTTAACAATCGCAAGATGCAGGCGTTGTTCTGTCTGTTCAATGTGTTGTTTATCATTGGTTGGTATGTGTGCTTCTTCGTTGTAGGCCAGATGGTTGGCGATAAGTCGTGGGGAGCCGTTGAGTTCCGTCCTTCGTGGCCTGCTGTGTTCCCAGCTATTTCGCTGATACTCTATGTGATGGCCCGTCGCGCCATCCTGGCAGACGAAAAGTTGGTCCGCTCGATGGATAGAATAAGATAAAACAAATAATCCCCGCTAGATGGCGGGGATTTATTTGTTGAAAAAAGTATGAGTAAAATTTGCATTTTACGAAAAAAGTATATATCTTTGCAATTGATATAAATATGTTATTACTAATTTAAAACAATTACTGATATGAAAAAACTATTTATTGCATGTATTACAATGCTGATAGGAAGTACATCTGCATCAGCACAAGAGTGGTGGGATGATATCGATCGTGGTATATTTAACCATGTAGGGCTGAATGTTTCGGCTAGCACTGAGGGTATTGGCGTGGGCGTTGCTGCTCCTATTACTGACTATCTGGAATTGAGTGCTGGTGTAAATTTCATGCCTAGCATCAAGATTAAGGGTGATGTGAATGTTGATTACAACCTCGGAGCCCTTCCTGCTCAGATTACTATTCCTAACCACGACAAAGTTAAGATTACTGGCGATTTGAAGCGCACAACGATGGATGTAAAGCTGAATATCTATCCCTTTGGAGGCAACTCAAGCTTTTTCATTGCAGGTGGTTTCTCGTTTGGGGGTGAGAAGCTTGGCACACTGACAGGTCATAGCGACGTAATACAGAATGCTATCGAGGATTATCCTGCATTTAAGGATATAATTCTGAGTAGCATCACTGCTGAACTCGACAAATACAACGTGAAGTTTGACGAGAAGGGTGATATTAGTGGTGATATTCGCGTAAAGAAATTCCGTCCTTATGTTGGACTTGGTGTTGGCCGTCTGGTGCCCAAGAATCGTTTGGGATTACGCTTTGAAGCTGGTTGCCAGTTTATGGGAAAGATGAAGGTTTATCAGGACGACACGGAGGTTAAGATAAACGATTTGAACGATACTGACGATACCCTGTCGAAGATTATCGATAAGCTGACTGTTTATCCAGTTCTGAAACTCACGATAACAGGTCGCATATTCTAATAGAAAACAATAATCCCCGCTCAAACGAGCGGGGATTACTATTTAAATCATAAAGTGATTACTTATCCAGTTCTGCCAGATTAGCAGCAATCATCTCATCAGTTACAGTGTAGTTCTGCAGGTCGCCCTTGATGAATGAGTCGTAGCTTGGCATGTCGATGAGACCGTGGCCTGAGAGGTTGAAGAGGATAACTTTTTCTTCGCCAGTCTCCTTGCACTTCTTGGCTTCGCGGATGGTTGCAGCAATGGCGTGACAACTCTCAGGAGCAGGGATGATACCCTCAGTTCGGGCAAACAGCATACCTGCCTCGAAGGTCTCGAGCTGTGGGATATCTACACCACGCATCAGACCGTCCTTAAGCAACTGACTTACAATCATACCTGCACCATGATAGCGCAGACCACCTGCGTGGATGTTGCTTGGCTTGAAGTTGTGACCCAGTGTGAACATTGGCAGCAGTGGGGTATAACCAGCCTCGTCGCCAAAGTCGTAGCGGAACTGACCGCGAGTCAACTTAGGACAACTGTCTGGCTCAGCGGCGATGAACTCTGTCTTCTTTCCATCGCACAGATTGTGACGCATGAATGGGAAGGCGATACCACCAAAGTTACTACCACCACCAAAGCAGGCAATCACGATATCAGGATATTCACCAGCCTTCTCCATCTGCTTTTCGGCCTCAAGACCGATGATGGTCTGATGCAGACCAACGTGATTGAGTACCGATCCTAGTGTGTACTTACAGTTAGGTGTGGTGGTGGCCAACTCTACAGCCTCAGAGATAGCTGTACCCAGCGAACCTGAATGTGTAGGATCCTTGGTCAGTATGTCCTTACCAGCACGGGTCGACATCGAAGGCGAACCCTCAACCACTGCACCAAATGTGCGCATGATGCTCGAGCGGTATGGCTTCTGTTGCATTGTTATCTTTACTTGATATACAGCGCAATCCAGACCGTAAATCTTAGCAGCATAACTCAGAGCTGCTCCCCACTGTCCAGCACCAGTCTCTGTGGTTACATTAGTGGTGCCTTCCTGCTTGGCATAGTAGCACTGAGGTATGGCTGAGTTAATCTTATGTGAGCCCAGTGGGTTGGTACTCTCGTTCTTGAAGTAGATATGGGCTGGTGTGCCGAGTGCCTCTTCGAGTGCATAGGCTCGAACCAGCGGTGTGCTGCGATAGAACTTATACTTCTCTAGTACTTCCTCAGGAATATCAATCCAACGATGCTCTGTGTCCAACTCCTGTACACAGCACTCACGAGGGAAGATGTGTGCAAGGTCGTCTACACCCAGAGGCTGCTTGGTAGCAGGGTGGATGGGAGGCATAGGTTTGGTTGGCATATCAGCCTGAATGTTGTACCACTGTGTGGGAATCTCACTCTCTTGGAGTATGAATTTCTTTTGTCTAGACATAATAATAAATTTTTAGAATTAGGAATTCCGCCTGCAAAGATAACATTTTTGTTTGATAATTGATAGTTGATAATTGATAATTTTGAAAAAAAGTGTAACTTTGCACCCGATTATGTGGATGATTGCAATAATATTAGGCTATTTTGCAGTTTTGTTTGCCATCAGCAGGCTGACTGCTCGCCGCGCTACCAACGATACCTTCTTTCGTGGTAATCGTCAGTCGCCTTGGTATATGGTGGCTTTTGGTATGGTTGGGGCGTCGATTTCTGGCGTGACATTTGTTTCAGTGCCTGGTATGGTCACCAGTATAGATATGACCTACATGCAGACCTGTTTGGGGTTTATCTTTGGCTATATTGCTGTTGCTTTCATCCTGTTGCCATTATACTATCGACTTAACCTCACCACTATATACTCTTATCTGGGCAAGCGTATGGGCCAGCGAGCATATAAGACTGGTGCTTCGTTTTTTCTGCTGTCGAAGATGATTGGAGCAGTAGTGCGCTTCTATGTGGTATGCATGATTCTGCAGCAGTTTGTGTTCGACTCGATGGGAGTTCCGTTTGTATTGACTGTGTCGGGCATGGTTGCTCTGATATGGCTATACACTCGTGGTGGAGGCATAAAGACGCTGGTTTGGACTGATACATTTCAGACCACCTGTCTGTTTACTGCGCTACTCCTTATTATATATAAGGTGGTGGGCCAGTTGGGGATGACTATACCAGAGGCTATCAGTGCTATTGTCGCTGATGAACATAGCCGCATGTTTGTGATGGACGACTGGGTGAGCAAGCAGAACTTCTGGAAGCAGTTTCTTAGCGGTGTGTTTATTGTGATAGTTATGACTGGATTGGATCAGGATATGATGCAGAAGAATCTGACATGCAAGTCGTTGCGCGAGGCTCAGAAGGATATGTGTACTTATGGTGTGGCTTTTGTGCCAGCCAATCTGCTGTTCCTTTCGCTAGGTGTGCTACTTGTGATGCTGGGCGAGAGTGGAGTATCTGATTCTTTGCTTCCTGGGTTTGTGGAGCGTAGTGGTCTGTCTGTACTCGTCCCGTTTACTATCGGCATAGTGGCCGCTTCATTCTCGAGTGCCGATTCGGCCCTTACGTCGCTCACCACAAGTTATTGTGTTGACATAAGGGGCAGGGCAGGCGACGAACAGTTGCGTAAGCGTGCCCACATGATGATAAGCATATTGTTTGTTGTGATGATACTGCTGTTCAGACTACTCAATTCTACCAGTGTTATCGATGCTATCTACACTATCTGTGGATATACGTATGGTCCGCTACTTGGACTTTTTGCCTTTGGTATGCTTACCCATCGCATGCCTCGCGACCGCTTTGTACCATATATCTGTATAGCATCGCCACTGGTGTGCTATGCCATCGATGCGATAACCTGGCATTTGGCAGGCTATCGATTCGGTTATGAACTACTGATGATGAATGGTGCGCTTACTTTTTGGGCACTACTCGCTGTAAGCTCTCCAAAAACTCCTTTGGCTGAATGCCAAACTGTTTCTTGAAACAAGTTGCAAAGTAGCGTGGGTCGTGGAATCCTACACTGTAAGCCAAGTCGCTTACACGCAGATAAGGATTCTCGATAGCCATTCTACGGGCCTCTTTCATTCTTATATCGCGAATGAATGCCGAAACGTGCATGCCTGTAATTGAGCGTAACTTATTATATAAGGTAGAGGCGCTCGCTCCCATGTCTGCGGCCAGAGCATCGCGATCATAGCTCTCATCATCGATATGTTTGTGTATAAGTTTTATAACCTGTTTTACAAACTTCTCGTCTGGACTAGGTGCCTTAGCAATATGCTGTTTCTCCTCTTCGGCTGTTAGTTGGCTGAATTCCGTCTGCATGCGCTTTCTCTTCTCGATAATATTGTCGATGCGCACTTTCAGGTCGGCCAGGCGAAATGGCTTGCGTAAGTATTCGTCGGCACCAATCTGCATAGCCTGTTGCTCGTCTTCGGCCTGAGTTTTGGCCGTAAGTAGCATTATGGGCAGATGATTATAGTTGGGATCGGCCTTAACGGTGCGTGTCAGTTCCAGACCATCCATCTCGGGCATCATTACGTCAGATATAATCAGGTCGAGATCTTTTTCATTGATTATCTTAAGTGCTTCCTTGCCATTTCGTGCTATGTATACTCGATATGTGGTTTTAAGCAGTTGTTGCATCAGCATGAGTAGTTCCAGATTGTCTTCTACTATCAACAACTTGTAGGCGTCTTCGTCTGTTTGCTCGATCTCTTCAGGTGCTGTGCTAACATCAGAAATAACTGTGTTGACGTCTACTATCGTATTATTGGTGAGATTAAATTCTATCTTGTGTTTCTCGTCTACCTGGTCAGGCGCGAATGCTTCTTTTTTGATAGGCAGTGTAACAGTAAATACGGTGCCTTTGCCCTCCTCGCTCTGACACTTGATGGTTCCTCTGTTAAGATATACCAAATCATGAGTGAGCGACAGACCGAGTCCAGTGCCGAAGGTCTGGTGCTGACGATAATTACCATCTTGGAATCGCTTAAACAGGTGTTTCATTTGTTGGGGCGAGATTCCATCTCCATCATCACTCACCTTTATAATAATATGATCATATTTGTCGTTGGTAATGGCGTCGATAGTTACATTACCTCCCTCTTTGCCATATTTTGCCGCATTCGACAGCAGGTTATAGATGATTTTATCGAGTTTGTCTGTATCAATCCATCCCATCATGCTTTCTGGTTGACAGTTGATGGTAAACTTCATGTCTTTCTTTGCTATCAGCGGTTCCAGACACTCTGCTGTTTCGCGTACATATTTCATAACGTCGCCCTGGGCCACGAGCAGTCGTAGTTGTCCAGCTTCTGATTTGCTGGTTTCCAATATCTGCTGCAGTAGTCGCACCATACGCTGGATGTTGAATTGCATCATGTCGTATTCGTGACTATACTCAGGCTCAGTGTCGCGCAATTTGTCGACAGAGGCAGAAATGACAGAAAGTGGGGTAAGTAGTTCGTGAGTGATATTAGTAAAAATGGCACTCATCTGTAATCGTCTCCGTACTCTTAAATCCCGCAGGTATAAACGACGTCCTGCGAAGAAAATAATGGCAATTAAAGCCACTACCAATAGGGTTAGTAGTATACGGCTGTCCATATATAGTTATTGATTACATTTGCAAAAATAGATAAAAAAATGGAATTAAGGATATTTTTTCGGTAAAATTTGCTGTTTTAATAGTTAAAATGTTTAAAATCAGTGATAAATGGTCGAAAAATAGTGATTTCACGCATTTTAAACATCAAATAACGATAAGTGAACATCAGTTTAATTTTCTTGGTGTATATTTGCAGCAGAAAAAGATTTTAATGGTTAAGGTTTATGGTTGATTAATTTAGTTTTTTAAGTAATTAAGAATAAGGCTCGTTGTGAAACGAGCCTTATTTGATGTTTATCTGTTAAGAAGGAATCTCTCTGCCTCGATAGCAGCCTGGCAACCAGAACCTGCTGCAGAGATAGCCTGACGATATACAGGGTCAGCACAGTCGCCAGCCACAAACACTCCTGGAATCTTTGTCTTTGGTGTTCCGTCAATCTTCTTAAGATATCCAGTCTCGTCCATATCGAGCCAATCCTTAAAGATGTCAGTGTTTGGCTTGTGGCCGATAGCCAAGAAGAAACCATCTATGTCGATATCAACCATCTCCTCATCAGCTTCACCCTTACGTTTAACCAGGTGTGCGCCCTCTACGCCGTTCTCGCCATAGAGTCCAAGTGTATTGTGCTCGAACAGTATCTCGATGTTCTCATTGTCCTTAACTCGTTGCTGCATAACCTGCGAAGCACGTAGGAAAGGCTTGCGTACAATCAGATACACCTTTTTACATAATCCTGCCAGATAGAGAGCGTCCTCGCAGGCAGTATCACCACCACCTACTACTGCTACAGTCTTTTTGCGATAGAAGAAACCGTCGCAAGTGGCGCAGGCAGAAACACCCTGTCCGTTGTACTTGCGCTCATCATCCAGTCCAAGATATTTGGCCGATGCACCAGTAGCGATGATGACAGTATCGGCTTCGATCTCTGTTCCGTCATCAGCTGTGCAGACGTAAGGAGCCTTCGAGAAGTCTACCTTGACAATCTCGCCGCTACGGATGTCAGTACCAAAGCGCTGAGCCTGCTCAAGCAGGTCCATCATCATCTGGTTGCCATCCACACCTTGGGGATAGCCTGGAAAGTTCTCTACCTCAGTGGTCTGAGTAAGCTGTCCGCCAGGCTGCATGCCGCTATACTCGATAGGACTGAGATTGGCACGCGAGGCATATATGGCTGCAGTATATCCTGCAGGGCCGCTGCCTATGATCAAACATTTGGTATGCTCCATATGATTACTTCAACAGTTCTTCAATCTGCTTTGCAATGTTGTCGATATTCTCAGTAGGCTCAAAGCGAGCAACAACCTGACCTTTCTTATTAATAAGGAATTTAGTGAAGTTCCACTTGATGTCTGGCTTCTGCTTATAGTCAGGATCCTCCTTCGAGAGCATGTCCTCAAGGATAGGGGCAATCTTATGATTCATATCCCATCCGGCAAACCCCTTCTGCTCCTGCAGGAACTTATACAGAGGCTCTGCATCGTCGCCGTTTACCTTAACCTTCTTAAAGCGTGGAAACTCTGTGCCAAAGTTTAGCTTGCAGAACTCGTGGATGCTCTCATCTGTACCTGGAGCCTGCTGTCCGAACTGGTTGCAAGGGAAGTCTAGAATCTCGAATCCCTGGCTGTGATACTTCTCATAGAGTTTCTCCAGCTCGTCATACTGTGGAGTAAATCCGCACTTGGTTGCTGTGTTTACAATCAGCAACACCTCGTTGGCGTATTCCTTCATGGATACGTCTTTGCCTTTTCTGTCTTTGACAGTGAAGTCATAAACTGTTTTCATATCGTGTTGTAATAATATTCGTGTTGTTATAAAATAAAAAGATGCGGCCTTGGCATATGCAACTACCATGGACGCATCTTTTAATGTTCTTTGCGGTTTTATCTTACTTCTTCGCAGCCTTACCGTAGCGGCTCATGAACTTATCGACACGTCCTGCAGTGTCAACGAGCTTACTCTTACCTGTGTAGAATGGGTGAGAGGTGCTTGAAATTTCGACTTTTACCACTGGGTAAGTTTCGCCTTCGAATTCTACAGTGTCATTTGTCTTTGCAGTAGACTTCGTAAGGAACATATCGCCGTTGGACATATCCTTGAATACGACGGGGCGATAGTTTTCTGGATGAATACCTTTTTTCATTTTGAGTTTAAATTTATAAATACTAATTTCGCATAAAGCGGGTGCAAAGTTACGAATATTTTTCTGAATTTACAAACTTTTTGTGCTTTTTTCTTTGTTTACTCGGATTTTTGTGGTATTTTTGCATCAAAATATAACTTATTATGCGCAGAATACATCTTTTATTATTATTTTCGCTCCTTATTTCGAGTGCATGTGTTGGTAAGGGAAACAAGGGGCAGAATGTCTATGGTATAGGATTCTATAACCTTGAAAATCTGTTTGATACGTGCCATGATGAGGGCAAGAATGACTATGAATTCCTGGCTGACGGTTCGTTTAATTGGACAGGCGAAAAATACAAGTGCAAATTACATAATATGGCTAAGGTATTGGGCGAAATGGGCACAGATAAACTGCCAGATGTAGGATGTGCAGCTATCGGAGTGGCTGAGGTTGAGAACTCTAAGTGTCTCGACAATCTGATTAGTCAGCCTGCACTCAAGGCCCGTAATATCCAGTACGTTCATATCGAGGGACCCGATCAGCGTGGTATCGACTGTGCTCTGCTCTATAATCCCAAACTGTTTAAGGTTCGCAACGTTAAACTTGTACCTTATATATATAATAGGCCAGAGGATAAGGGCCGTGCTACTCGTGGATTCCTGGTAGTAAGCGGGACATTGGCCAAAGAGCATGTTACTATTATAGTAAACCACCTGCCATCGCGTGGTGCAAAATCTTATGCTCGTGAGGATGGTGGCTCTCAGCTCAGAGTAGTGAAGGACTCTCTGCAAAAGGATGATCCAAAAGTCAAGTTGTTTATTATGGGCGATATGAACGATGATCCTCAGGATCGTTCGATGGCTGTATGCCTTGGTGCAAAGCGCGAAATCAGCGAAGTAGAGGAGGGAGGACTCTGGAATCCTTGGTGGAATGTGCTGGCTTCTGGTCAGGGCACTCTTCAGTTCCAGGGCTCGTGGAATCTCTTCGATCAGATAATCCTCTCGTCAAACCTGCTTGATAAGTCGGGCAGTAAGGATTACTCTACGCTAAAACTTCTGGATTATCAGATTTTCCGTCGCGATTATCTGATACAGCAGAGCGGCGAGTACAGAGGCAATACCCTGCGCACTCATGCTGGTGGAAAGTGGCTTAATGGATATAGCGATCACCTGCCCACACTGGTATATCTTGTGAAAGAGTAATATAGAAAACTAATATCTTGAATTATGACAATAATTGGAATTGCAGGCGGTACAGGTTCTGGCAAGACTACCGTCGTTAAGAGAATTGCCAAGGCTCTTCCTCCTCATTGTGCAGCAGTTGTTCCACTCGACTCGTATTATAACGACACCACCGATTTGACTCCTGAAGAGCGTAAAGCAATCAATTTTGACCATCCTGACGCTTTCGACTGGAAACTTCTCACAGAACACATCAAGAAGTTGAAGAATGGCGAGGCAATCGAGCAGCCCACCTATTCATATATAGAGAGCAACCGTCTTAAGGAGACCATACACGTAGAACCCAAACCCGTGATTATCATCGAGGGTATCATGGCTTTGCATCATAAGAAACTACGTGATATGATGGATCTTAAGATCTTTGTAGATACAGATAGCGATGTTCGACTGATAAGAAACATACGTCGCGATGTGGTAGAACGTGGTCGAACTGTGGAGATGGTGCTGGATCGCTACGAGAAGGTGCTCAAGCCCATGCACGAGCAGTTTATCGAACCTACAAAGAAATTTGCCGATTTGATAGTACCTTGGGGAGGGGATAACCGTACGGGTATCCACATCCTTAAGACATATATCGAGGGAATCGTTACGGGAGTGTAGTCACTTCCGTAACATCCTTTGGCTCTTCTTTCACTTCCTCGGCTACTGGTATCTCCTGAGCCTTTTCTGATTTACGCTTGTTAGAGTGTATCTTCAGCGAGTTGACGATTTCTGTTACACCATACAGTAGCGAGCACCAACCCAATATCAGCATTGCCATGCTTGCAGGATCCATAGGCTTTATCATCACATACAGACCTGTAAGCAGTATTATTGATGGGAAAACATAATATCCAAAGCTGATTTTTCCAAATCTGCGGCCTCTTACAAGTACCATAAACTGATTGATGGCGCCAAGTATCAGTATTGCTCCGATAATGTACATCAGAGCCTTGATAAAGATGTTTGGAGTGAGTGCCAGCAGCAGTCCCAGTATTATACTGCCAAGACCAACCAATGGGAATGTGGGTTTTTCGCCTGCAATTATGTTGCCGTTGGCATCCATGATCTTATACTCTGACACATTCTTTGTTGCATTAAAGTATACTACAACTGATATCACACCTGACAACAGAAACAATATACCTATTGCAACTGTAATCCAGGTAACTGTATTATCAGGATACTTAATCAGCATGATACCAATGGCTATGGCACAAATGGCACGGAAAATGGAACTCTGTAATATCTTCATATCTATAAAATTCTAAGTTTTACGGTGCAAATATAACAAAAAATAGTGAATAGTGAATAGTGAATAGTAAAAAAGATGTATTTTTGCAGAAATTTTAAATGATTATGACAACTTTATACTTAGTAAGACATGGCGAAACAGTAGATAACGCCAACCAGATAATGCAGGGCCAGACTCAGGGACAGCTTAATGATAATGGCATCAAGCAGGCTCAGCTTTTCAGTGATGAGTGGAAGGATAAACCTATAGATGTGATAATTGCCAGCGATCTTAAGCGATCTATAGATACTGCACAGATTATAGCCGAGCCTCATCATCTGGAAGTTATCACCACACCGTTGCTTCGCGAACGTGACTGGGGCAGTTTTACTGGCAGATTCATTCCCGACTTGAAAGGAGAAGTATGGCCTGATGATATAGAGACATTAGAAAACCTTCTTTCCAGGGCTGGCGAATTCATCGCTTATGTCAAGCAGACATTTCCTGGAAAGAAGGTGCTGGCCGTAGGCCATGGCATCATCAACAAAGCTATACAATCAGTTTATTATCAGAAATCAATGAACGAAATTCAGAGGATGTCGAATGCGGAAGTTCGTACACTCGAACTTTAGTTTATCTGCGACCTCCCATGCGGCTGCCACCAAAGTGACCTGAGCTTGAAGAGTGGTTTGAGCTACTGTGCGAACCACCACCCATGCTGCGAGATCCATGCGAGCCAGAGCTGCTGTGCGAACCACTGCTGTGTGATCCAACGCTGTGCGAGCTGTTGCCCTGCGATCCACCACGATAGCCTCCAAACGAGCTATTGTTGCGATGTGACTCAGAGTGGCGATATACATCGTCGTTGCGATTAGTGCTATTGCTATTACGATTCTCGAAACTGCGATTTCCAGAACGGTTCTCGTAGTGACGGTTACCAGAGCGGTTCTCTATGCGACGGTCGCCTGGACGACTCTCGATACGATGGCTGTCATGACGACCAGTCACACGTGTTGAACTGTGGCGAGGATTGCGGAAGTCACCACGATTCCAGCGATCGTGCATTCCAAAGTGCTCTCTGTGGGCAGGACGGAAATGACTTCTGTGGTTGTAGTAGTAGCCATGTGTACCATGCAGGTGCCAGGCATGTCCACCACGATATGTAGCATAGAAGTGAGGACGTCCGAAGTAGAAGAAATCACGATGTGGATATATGCGGTAGATGCCAAAGTGCCAGTATCCAGCCTCCCAGTACAATGGGCGATAGAAATACGAAGCAGCTATGTAAGCATTCCACTGCCAGTCGAAGAGGATATAGCTCAAATCGAGATTTCTGCGCTCCCAATAAGTGCCAAATACATCGTCGCGGCCTGATACTCCCATCAGATAGTCGAGGTTTATCTCGTATGCAGCCTCATACTGCTCGTCAGTGAGGTTCAGCTCGTACGCCATCTTATCGGTGAGGAACAGGGCTTCGTTGCGAGCCTGCTCATAGCTCATTGCACTCGCTGCCATTGTCGAGGTCAGCATCACCATCAGTGCGAAAAACATCTTCTTCATAATCGTATCATTTAATGTGGTTAGACATTCTAATTAATTATTCACAGTGCAAAGGAACGACATTTTCCTGTCATATACAAAGGATTTTCCCTAATTAGGCGGAGGAAAATCCCTAAAACTATTCTTTTATAAGAAAAAATTAGTATCTTTGCCCCCGTTATGAAGAAAGTTTTGTCTTTATTATTAATAATGTGTAGCCCGTTGACTATGAATGGTCAGCAGCACTCACTTACTGATAGTCTTCACTATCGTGCAGAGTTGCAGACTACATTATCTTCAGGCGATAATACTCCATTGTGGCTTAATGCCAACAAGTATGGATTGAGTTCGCTTAAGACTACGAATGGATATCTGCGTGGCGCTGTTTATCGTCCTCTTTCGGCTGATGATGGCAGAAAGTGGGGTGTTGGCTATGGCGCAGATGTGGCTGTTGCAGCAGGATTTACCAGCAAACTGGTAGTTCAGCAGGCTTACGTTGAAGGTCGCTGGCTTAAGGGAGTTCTAACAGTTGGAGCCAAGGAATATCCAATGGAACTTAAGAACCAAGAGCTTAGCACTGGTGCTCAGACCCTTGGAATCAATGCCCGTCCTATACCACAAGTCCGCTTGGCACTTCCTGACTACTGGACTATCCCAGGCACCCACAACTGGCTAGCCCTTAAAGGTCACATTGCCTACGGCAAAACCACAGACGATAATTGGCAGAAAGATTTTACAGGACAGCATAACAAATATACTGAGGGGGCGCTTTTTCACTCAAAGGCTGGTTATCTTAGGATAGGAAATGCAGAAAAAGTCTTGTTTTCGTTGGAGTTGGGTTTAGAGATGGCTAACCAGTTTGGTGGGACAGCTTATCGATTCCATTCTGATGGAACTTTTGATGATGAGGTTCATCAGCAGGGTGGTCTTAAAGGTATGTTGAAAGCTTTGATACCAGGAGGTAGCGATACTGTAGATGATCTGTATACAGGTGGTGCTGGAAACAGTTTGGGCAGTTGGTTGGCTCGTTTCAATTTTGATGATGAGGAGTGGGGATTCAGCATCTATGCTGACCATTTCTTTGAGGATCACTCATCTATGTTTCTCATCGAATATGATGGATATGGCGAAGGAACTGATTGGAATGTTAAGAAGGATCGCCGCTTCTTCTTGTATGGGTTAAAGGATATTCAGCTTGGATTCGAATTGCGTCTGAAAGACGCCCGTTGGATAGATAATATTGTGGCAGAGTTGTTTTTCTCGAAATACCAGAGTGGGCCCATATATCACGACCACGATGAGGTGATTTCTGACCATATTGGTGGACAAGATAACTACTATAATCATAGTATATATACAGGATGGCAGCATTGGGGACAGGTGATAGGAAACCCACTATACCTTTCGCCAATTTATAACACTGACCAGAGTATATATATAAAGAACAATCGCAGCAAGGCTTATCATATAGGCTTCAGTGGTAGTCCATATCCACGTTTCCATTATCGTATGCTTGGTACCTATCTTAAAGGTTACGGCACTTACGATAAACCATACTCTGATCCTCGTAAGACAGTATCTCTGTTGGCAGAAGCATGCTATACATTCCCTTCTACATCTGTGCTTAAGGACTGGAGTATTAAAGGTGCTATGGGAGCAGATTTCGGAAAACTTATGGGCGACAACTTTGGCCTGCAAATGACAATAGCAAAGAGTGGATTATTTTGATTGAATAAAGAAATGAGAAAGATATTATATTTACTGGCATTTGGTCTGATGGTCGTTTCTTGCGAACTGGAGACGTCTGGTAATGGCAAACTGGATGGTTACTGGCAGATGAGCCAAGTAGACACCTTGGCTACAGGAGGCTCGACAGATACTCGCGAATCGTTTATTTACTGGGGGGTGCAGGGTAAGCTTCTCCAGATACGTTATTCTGAAAACGATGTTTATCTGGGCGAGGGGTTGTTGTTCAGATTTGAGGATAATGACTCCATATTGACATTGTCTTCTCCCTTCATTCATCATCTGTATGAAACAGACGAACCTATAGATGATGTGGAAATCCTGAAACCATTCGGCATCTATCGATTGGTTGAAAAGTTTGCGATAAAGGAGTTGGATGATAATAATATGGTGCTAACCAACGATGTTCTTCGTCTTCACTTCAGGAGATACTAGAAACGTTTTCCTCCTACGATGCTGAAGAAAGTCTGCATCAGTATTTTTGCATCCATCCACAATGACTGATGCTCCAGGTAGTACAGGTCCATTTCCAGTCGGATGAGCATCTTCTCCAAAGTGTCAGTATAGCCATTATGCAGTGTGGCGTAACTGGTAACACCAGGGCGCAGTTGGTACAGACGCTCATATCTTGTGTCCTGCTCCATTATCAAGTCAATGTAGTATTTTCTTTCAGGTCTGGGGCCGATAAAAGCCATATCGCCTCTCAGTACGTTGATTAATTGGGGAAGTTCGTCCAGATGATGATCTCTCATGAATCGTCCTATGCGTGTAAGTTGTTCGTGTTTGTTATGATTGAACAATGCATACTCGTCGCGATTCTCATCTACCGGCATGCTTCTGAACTTAAGTATGTTGAAAGGTTTTCCGCCTAGTCCGATTCTTTCCTGCTTGAAAAATGCCGGCCCTCCGTCCTCTAATCTGATGGCCAGATAGCAAATGATGAATAATGGCGAGAATATGATGATGCAGACAAGTGCCAGACAGAAATCAATACACCTTTTCATTTTACAAGACTTTTAAAGGTGAGAAAGATTATCTTGAAGTATTCGCCTACAGTATAGTGCTCCAGATACTTCATGTTTAGTTTGATTTTGTCAGGCATCACCTTTTCGATATACATCTGCTCAGGATCATCAGACTTGCTAAGCAACTCGTTCTCGTTTACATATTCGATTGATGCATAGTCAGTTATGCCAGGTCTTACAGATAGCACCTTGCGCTGCTCATCTGTATACATATCTGTATATTTCTTTACCTCTGGTCTCGGACCAACTAGACTCATATCCCCCTTCAATACATTCAGTAGCTGGGGCAGTTCGTCTATCTTGGTCTTTCTCAGTATATAGCCAGTACGAGTAATTCTGTTGTCGCGTTCGCCCACTGTAAGAAGTCCTTCTGCATCAGAACCTACTCGCATAGAGCGAAACTTATACAGTCCGAATGGTTTGCTATTCTTGCCTATTCGCTCTTGGATATAGAATGCGCCCCCTTTGCTCTCTGCAATAATCAGCAGATATATTACCACAAATAGGGGAGAAAGCAGCAGTAAGCCCAACAAAGAAAATAGTATGTCGAATAGTCTGATCATATTACCTCTTTGAAGTTTTTCAAGATGTATTCTACCTGCTCGTCTGTAAGCTTAGTATATAATGGTAGTGTAATCTCGTTTTTATACTGATTATAAGCATTAGGATAGTTGCTTATGTCTGCTCCCAGTTTCTTGTAGGCAGTCATCATGGGCAGTGGCTTGAAGTGTACATTGGTTGCGATGCCACGTTCTGCCATTTTTATGATGATGTCATTACGCTGCTGTTCGTCGCGTCCCAACAGTCTTACCTGATACAGGTGTCCTGATGAGGTATGTTCTGCTGTATAGTGATCGCGTACTTGCAGATTCAGGCCTGATAGTTCCTTATCGTAGTGGGCGATAAGTTCCTTGCGACGTTTCAGCATATCTGGATAGCGCTTCATCTGTACCAGACCGATAGCTGCAGTCAGGTCTGTCATATTGCTTTTATAGGCAGGACTCACTATGTCGTATTCCCAAGCACCTAGCTGGCTCTTCGACAGAGCATCCTTGCTCTGGCCGTGTAGCGAGTTCAGCTGGAACTGAGTGTAAAGCCAGTTGTCGTCGATACCATCGATGGGGGTCCAAGTAAGTGCGCCTCCTTCGGCAGTGGTGAAGTTCTTTACAGCATGGAATGAGAATGATGTGAAGTCGCTTACCGATCCTATCATCTTTCCGTTCCAACTGGCACCAAAAGCATGTGCAGCATCATCTACTACTATCAGATGTCCGATGGCCTCTTGTATCTTGTTGGTAGGTTTAAACAGATGTCGCTTAGCCTCTACCACCTTGTTGATGGCGGCATAGTCGCATGGTACACCACCTATGTCAACAGGTATCACCACTTTTGTATTCTCATTGATGGCTTCTGCCAGCTTTTCGTAGTCCATCTCGTATGAGTCGGGCTTAGTGTCAACAAATACCAGTTTGGCACCAACGTGACAAACTGGGCTTGCAGTAGCGGTATAGGTATAGGCCGAAGTTATAACCTCGTCGCCTGGACCTACGCCCAGTATACGAAGTATTGCTTCGAGACATGCTGTTGCGCTGCTTTGGCATACAGCCATCTTCGATTCGCAGAATGCGGCAATCTGTCTCTCAAACTCTTTGGTTCGAGGGCCTGTAGTTATCCATCCAGAGAGCAAGGCTGCTGTCACTTCTTGTGCTTCCTGTTCTGTTATATCTGGTGGTGAAAATGGGATCTTCATCTCTTCTTTATAATCGTTTATTATTATATTAACGCTGTTTACTTGAAATTAGTGTGCAAAGGTACAACTAATTTTTTAATTATCCGAAAAAATGGTTGTTTATTTGTAATGGCTAGGTTATTTTTCCCCATTATCTATTGTATTTCACGTTAATTTTCTTATTAAACGCTATTTTATATAGTCCGCATAGATATCCCCAACCATAACTTAGGTGTACACTCAGAAATACGTATGGCATCCATAATATCAGCGAAGGTTTATCGCTGCGTATTGCAACCATACCTCCCAATATAAGTCCTATTAATAAATAGAGTGAAATAACAAATAAATAAATGTATCTTGCCCAGAATAAGAAGATGCTTATAATTCCACCTATCACTAATCCTAATAAGAAGAGTAGGGGAAAGAACTGCCTAATGGTAGCAGGAGCTCCGAGTTTCTTATTTACCAAAGGCTTGTATAGTCCGTATTGGTAAAACATCTTTCTGATCTTAGCCACTTTGTCTCGTGCAAAGTATTTTATGCGAATATCAGGTATAAGATAGATGTTTCCACCGTTCCTTATTATTCGTCCGTTAAATTCGTCGTCTTGATTGCGTATCAAGTCTGTATCAAAATAGCCAATTTCGTCGAATAACGTCTTTTTGAAACATCCAAATGGTACTGTGTCTACTTGTTTTATTTGGTCAGTACCTGTTCTGAAGTAGGAGTTGCCCATACCAAAGGGGCTGCTCAGAACTTCAGAAATTGCCAAAGCTTCATTAGTTTTGTTGCATGGCAATGTGATACATACTCCACCTACGTTTTGAGCATTTTCTAGGGTTTTAGAATAGTGCACCAACAATTTTAGGTAGTTTAAAGGATAGTCTGCATGAGCATCCATTCGTATAATGTACTCACCTTGTGCTGCTTTTATGCCAATATTCATCGCATATGATGATGTACGTTGTGGGTTATCAAGCAGATGAATTAATGGATATTTCTTTAGGTATTTGCTGATGATATTTCTAGTATTATCCGTACTCATTCCATCTACCAGCAATACCTCCATTTCTTTTTTGGGGTAATCTTGTTTGATGATGGATTTTAGAAATACATCAATATATTTTTCCTCGTTATAAATTGGGCAAACAAGTGATATCATATATATTATAGCCTTCCGTCAATTTCGTTTCTGTTCAAGACGCCCTTTACGTCATATACAACTCCATTTTCTGAATTAAGGAATGAACGTATGCTTGTCTGTGTGAATTCTTTATGTGCAACAGCTAATACTACTGCATCGTATTTTCCTTTTAGATTTTCCAATCCTTCAGATATTGTTGTTATGCCATATTCTTTCTTTACTTTTTCTGCATCAGCCCAGGGGTCGAAAACTGTGATGTTTGGTGTATATTCCAAGAATGTATGGTATATGTCGGCTACCTTTGTGTTTCTTGTATCAGGGCAATTTTCTTTGAAACTGAATCCAAGTATGAGTATTTTTGCGTCCTTGACCAAAATTCCTTTTTTGTTCATGAGTTTTATAACCTGGTTCGCCACGTAGTCGCCCATACCGTCATTCAGTCTGCGTGCAGACATCATTACTCTTGGCATTACACCATAGACCTGTGCTTTCTGTATAAGGTAATATGGATCAACGCTGATACAATGACCACCTACAAGTCCTGGTTTCATCTTTATAAAGTTCCATTTTGATGCAGCAGCTTCCAAAACGTCGTATGTATCAATACCCATTGCATTGAATATCTTTGCCAATTCATTCATGAATGCAATGTTTACATCTCGCTGTGAGTTCTCAATTATCTTTGAAGCCTCTGCTACTTTGATGCTGGGTGCCTTGTGGGTACCATTCACTAGGACTGAGTTGTACACTTTGTCAACCAAATCTGCAACTTCTGGTGTAGAACCTGATGTTACTTTTTTGATTTTTTCAACAGAATGCTCCTTGTCTCCTGGATTAATGCGTTCTGGGGAGTATCCTGCAAAAAAATCAGTGTTATACTTCAAGCCAGAAGCACGTTCAACAACTGGTAGACACTCGTCTTCTGTGACGCCAGGATAAACTGTTGATTCGTAAACAACTATATCGCCCTTTTTTATGACCTGTCCTACTGTTTTGCTGGCTGACAATAATGGTGTTAGGTCGGGATGGTTGTTCTTGTCAACAGGGGTGGGGACGGCAACAATATAGAAATTTGCATCTCGAATATCATCTAGTGTCGCTGTACATCTGAAACCAGACGAAAGTGCCTGTTTAAGTAGATCGTTTGGCACTTCCAATGTTGAGTCACATCCTTGGTTTAGAAGGTTGACACGCTCTGCGTTCATGTCGTATCCAATTGTTTTAAATTTGGTAGACATAAGTCTGGCAAGTGGCAATCCTACATATCCTAATCCTATAACGGCTATTTTTACATCTTGTAAAGATCTCTTCATATCAATAATTATTTATTGTCTTGTTCTATTAATATATTAACGTATTTTCTTATCAATTATTATATTTCTGATAGGATTATACCAACATATTACAAGAAATGCTATAATACTCCATAAGAGCTATAAGTTGGCTGTCATTTTCACCACCAAGGCGGTTTGACTCTGTTAGACGATCCTTTGTGAGATACTGTCGTAGCGTATCTGTTTGATAATATGATATTTGAGAATCTACAAGAAGTCGCTTAGACGCGCCACATCTCAAGCCCATTAAATACAACCAAATATCATCTGCCTTAGGACAAAGCGAAGAAAAAACGGATTCGTTCAATACTTCATCATCAAAGATATTTGAAGGGTATAATACGCCCCCTACTCCCAAAGGCATTATTTTCAGTACACTATACTGATAATCTGTCGTAACATTCTTCAACTCGGGCCATTCTGAATATGATGCTAGTTGTCCATTACCCTTACTAATCGGCAATTTTGCCCATGCTGTGATAATTGAGTTTGGGTATTGATGGTGAGTATCTACAAATTCTCTTACAAAACTCTTTGTATAATATAAATCGTCATCAGCTGTAATGATATGCTTATTTGGAAAAGCAGATAATGAAGGAATTATCTTAGTATACGATCTAATATCCTTGCAAAATCGTACTTCTAACCCATATGAACATAAGAAAAGAAGGTCACTAGGCAAATTATCGTTATTATACTCATTCTGATCCAACCACAGAACAACACAAGCAGGCCGCAACGACTGCTTTAACAAAGAATAAACAGTATATACAACACTATTCCGAACTCTACAACCATAACTTGTTAAAGAAATGATTACAGATGGATCGCTATGATCAGATAAAGTAATAGCCTTTCGAATATGAATATCATAAAACACTTTAATTTTTACGACATTCCCCATCAAGGCATCTTTCAAAATATTGATCTTATTGAGTATACTTCGCTTATTCATGCTGCAAAAGTAATACATTTATTCATTATCTCCAAATGTTTGGAAGAAAAACACTCAAAACTATAAAAAAGCCCCATTGTTATCTCAGAATTAAGCTGTTGTATTCCTGTTTTTAAGAATTTGCCAGGTAACGAATGAAAGTAGTCCCTGAAGGATTGATACTGCCAGATATGCGTAAGCAAATTCTGTTAGAGTTGTACAAAATGAAAAACTTATTGCCATTGCCGCAATACATATTCCTAGAAAGATAGCATTGTATGGTATCTCTGATACAGCGTCTATAGTATTGCGGTATAGCAGGAAAAGTGCCTGTGGCAAAATAGAAAATACCATGATGCGCGATATGTCTGTTGTAACTACATATTCTTCTGCGAAGAAAATGATAATGAGAGATCTTATGAGAATGTATATTATGGCAGTAATAACCAATGAAGCAACTACGTAGAATAGAGTTAATTGTGAAACAACACGACTTGCTGATGATAGTTCATTACGTGCCATTGCTTTTGATACATAAGGTAGGAGAATGATACCAATGAAGGAAAATAATGGAGTTACCATTGTAACCAGAGTTATGCCTACGGAAAAGTAAGCTGTAGGTTGCAATCCTTGAACATTGCTGATATATACCAAAGGAAAAGCAGACAATGAGAACTGAAAAAAGTCGCCAACAAGTCGTCCAGAAGAGTATTTTGCAATAGTTGCTAGATGCTTCTTTACATGAATCTCGAATGGCAAATGTTTAGTTTGCTTATAATAACTGGAAGTCTCTCTAAAAAACAGAAATACAGTTAGCAAACAGGTAATTATTAACCACGATAAGAAAACCTTGTTGACGGTTAGAAATGGTATTAAGAGGAGAGGTAACGTTATTAGTATTTGCATGGCCAGTTGCGAACCATTGTACCACTTGAAACTACTGGTTCCACGATAATATGCAAAAACATATTGTATCAGGGCCAGAATGAATGCGTAGGCAATTGCTACAGTGAAAAGATATACATTCTCGCTTTGACCAATGACAATATCTTGTACTTTAGTGGAAAACAATATGCATATAAAGAAAACCACCAATGAGACAACTATTATATAGATCAATGATGCTGAGAGCAGTGGTATAATACTCTGTGGAGGTGTACTATTCTTATAGCGTGGAATATAGCGGGGTAGGGCAATACCCACTCCTGCCAGCATTATGAATGACAGAACCTGTACGGAGCGCTTGATGAGATTAAATTGTCCGAAGTCATCAATACTCAAACGATTGGCTAATATCTTATTAATACAAAATGAACACAGCATAATTGCAATTTGCAGGATGAAAGTCCAAATTACATCCTGTCCCAATCCTGAGTTCATTTTTTCCTTGATAGCCTTCAGCATGTTTTAGTTTCAATTTGAAGGAATCTGAAAATGAAGTATATGACGAAGAACATAGCCAGAAAACTGGTATATGCATAGAATGAGGCCGAGAATCCCCACATGAGATAGGCGTAGATGGCTACAAGCAGCATCTGGTTCAAATATACAGAACGATGTGTAATTAGAGCCTTCAGCGACATGTTTGCAACAAGTCCCATCAAGAACATGAATATCATCGCTCCAACCTCTCCGAAGTCTTCGGTAAGCGGACGGAAAATTGTAAATGTATTGGATATTCCATAGAATCCGTTCTTGCCTACATTCAAAAACTCATGGTAGATACCCTGTATGCGCTCTTCTATACCCAATAGATTGGATATTCCCATAAAAGTTTTGCTACCCCATGTCAAGTCTGTTGGCATATAGGTGGTATACCAAATGTCGACATTGTGCATGTGACCTAAAGCGTATGTAACAAACTTCTGACTTGTCTCAATGATAGTTTTATCATTAATTTCACCATATCGGAATACCATCGATATGAACAGAATCAGGAATAGTCCAGCTACTGCGCTAACAAATCTAATGATGGATTTCAATTTTATCCTAATGGATAGTTCGTAGGTGTATGAACATACAATATAACTGGCAAACCACGTCATAAATGATGTTATCATACCCATCTTCAGCGATTGTGTAAGTGCGATGAATGTGCCTGGAATCAGTGTGATAATACACAAGGCCTTGTTCCACTTGCCTACCAATCTATAACAAAAACCTCCGATGACAGGTGCTGTATATGAGAAGATAAGGAAAAACTGGCTAACGATATTGCGTGCTTCAGAACCTGAATAGCGTTCTACTGAGATCTCCTTGTTCATTTCTAGTACTTCTCGCATATCAAGCAATGCCTGAAGACTGAAACCATGTAATATCAGTGAGTAAATCGGGTTTACCATTGCCCCAGCAATCAGTATTATAAGCATAGGTGTAACCCATTGCTTCTTTAGCTCCAGTTTTACATCCGAAGACTCTGGATTGTAAAAGTAATCGCTGAAAATAGTTCCTGCAACAAACATTATTACTCCAAAGACAACAAAGACGCATCCATCATACCTAAGGTCGATGTAGTCGCTAAGCAGAAGCGATGATGTGGCAAAGAATATCCACATTACTGCGAATATTCCCGCTGGTTCCAGCTTCTGGATATACTTCCATGATATTAGAAGCAGAACCACAACTAGCGCACTTAACAGATATGCCATTCTTTGGGTAATAAAGTTTTTTTATCGCTTATTGCGCTCACGAACAAATATGTAGCAGGCTGGTAGGAACAACCCCAGGAGGAAAGCTCCAAACAATACGTTGGTTTTTACAGGTGAACTCTGTTTCTTTACACCCAATGGTGGGGTGAGTACACGTACATCTGTCTTAAGCGACTTGGCCATCTGTGTTTCTTCACGCTTCTGTAGCAAGAATACATATACTTGGTTCAGTACCTTCCAATCGCGTTCGTCAGTAAGTCCGCCTATGGCTTTCTTTGGTGCTGAGGCTAGCAGGTCGCGTCCTTCATTCTCTTTTGCTACAATAGTCTTTAATTGCATTTGGATCTGTTTAACAGCATTAGATGCAGAGGTAAGTACTGCAGAGTGCATAGAAGCAAGTTGCTTATCCAGCTCTTTTACCAATGGATTGTCTTTGTTACTGCTTGCTATCAGTTTGCTTCGCTGTAACTGCAATTCGTTATAGCGGCTAACTTCCTCTTGCAGTCCGCTCTTATCTGAAATGAGTAGGGCTGGCAGCATTTCGTCCTTTTTCGATTCGTCACGAAGGTAGTCACGTATTGATTGAGCCACGTATAGTTGATTGCTCAGTTCTATGTGGGCTGCAGACATGTCTTTCGCATTCTCGGCATAAACCTTTGCCATCACTTCAAGATCGGGCATCATAGTATTGCTTTTGTAATCGGCAACACGCTGGTCAAGCGTTCTCAGCTCGTTTTCAATTGAGACAAGTCGTTCAGTAACATATTTTTCAGATACTGCTGTTTGGGCATCTTTGTCGTCATTTACTTCTTTCTGGTATTCAGCGATGATGGCATTGATAATATCTGTAGCTCGTTGTTTCGATACATCTTTAGCTTTTATATCTATAATAGATGCATCACGGCTTCCAACTGCAATTGTAAGTGTACGCTTCTTCAAATTGTCTACTACTGCCATTGGCTCTGTACGAGTTACAACGATTGTCATCTCGTCGTCCTCAATATCTTTGAGATAAGGTGTAGCCTTCACCTCTATGTCACCAATGCTACTCTTTATGGTAGTGTTTACTTTTCCTGATATTTCGTCGCTATATTTGTCGTCGTTCTTCTTCAGCTTGTAAATCTTGAAGCTACCGTCCTTTTTAAGGTCGAGTTTCATGCGGACATCATCTTCATCAGTGATGCTCTTCAGCGTTACTGTTATAGGGAGCGACTTTCCATACAAGTTCTTGTTGCAAATCCCCTTAACGGTGTAATTCATATCAAGATGTAGCTGGTTGACCACATTAAGCAGAAGCCATGGTGACTGCATCGCATACAGTTCGTTGTATACGTTAGAACTTCCAAATCCCATGAATCCTCCTAGTTCTGCCAGTCCACCAAGCTGTCCCATTAGTCCTCCGATACCACCATCTTCCTTAATAAGCACCTGAGCTTGACGTGTGTATTTGGGTGGTGTTATTAATAAGTAGGTAATAGCAAGCAGTAAGAATACTGCAACCGATGTGGCAAACCATTTCCATTTACTGAGGCAAATCTTGCAAAAATCTATTATTGTAATTGATTCTTTCATATTAGGACGTTACATTATTAATATAATTAGGTGTATGGGATTATTATTTAAATACAAGTACAGCTAATGTTGCGATGGCCGAAATGGCTGACAGCCAGAATGATGCCGTTGTTACTTCGCTGGCATTGGCCGAAGACTGGCGCTTGCGATAGTTGTTGGGCTCTACGTATATTACATCGTTCTGCTGCAGTATGTAGGCAGGCGATTTCATCATAGCCTCAGTGTTCTGGATGTCGACTACGTATACCTGCTGCTTGCCGTCTTCAGTTCTTATCACTTTCACGTTGTTGCGATTGCCGTATAGGGTCAGGTCGCCAGCACGGCTTATGCCCTGCAGCAGTGTGGTCTTATCGTTGACGAATGAGTGGAATCCTGGCGAATGAACCTCGCCAAGAACAGAGAATCCGATATTCAGGAATTCTACTGTCACTACTGCATCCTTTGCTGCATCTTTCTCCTCAAGTATCTGCTTGAGTTTTGTTGCAAGTTCTGTACGGGTTAGTCCTGCGGCTTTTACCTTGCCGATAAGTGGGAAGTCGATGTTGCCATCTGGGGCGATAGTATATCCAGACATGCCTTGGCTCTGATTGAGCGACAGAGCCTCCGACGATCCGATGACGTGGGTGATAGCTGGCAGATTCAGCACATTGTTCAGTTCAGCCGACTTGGTATTGACTACTATCGACAGCTTGTCGCTAGGTCTCAGTGTGATACCTTTACTCTCGGCTAGGGCTATGGTAGCACCGTCGTTTACATCAGTAAAGTATGCTATGTTTTTAGGTGTAGAGCAAGCCGAAAACACCAAAACGGCACATACAGGCACTATTAGTTTGCGTAATTTCTTATTCATAATTGATTGATAATTTTCTTAATTTAAACGTTAATTCTACATTATTATTATAGAAATCGGCTGCAAAAATACTAAAAATTTGGAATATAATGTTGTTTATATCCGAAAAAGTACTATCTTTGCACCCGAATTTGCTAGTGAGCAGTTCGATTTACGACATTTTCGTCTTGGGGTTGACTGGATTTGACGGCGAGATGAAATGGTACGTAAGCACGCGGAGGCTTCTTTGGTTCCCTCCATAATCTGAGTCAAAGAAATTATAATTGGCGAAAAGAATTACGCTCTCGCTGCCTAATCGAAGTACAGTAGATTACTGGCTTTATTCTCTTACTAGGTGAGAGAACGAGACGTCGCTCCGCGGATGTTGTTCCGAATCCAGAGATCAAGCGGCGCAGGTTAAATCGGAAATAGTCCATGTAGGCTCCGATGCAGGGATGAAGTTTTAGGAGATAAGGTTGTAGTTGGTGGCTTGGGTCTTGCTGCAGCTCGAAAATGAAGGCCAAGATAAGCGTGTAGAAAGCGTATGGTTTCCTTGTGCGGACGAGGGTTCGACTCCCTCCAGCTCCACTTCGTTGCGCCCTCGCGAGGTCTCACCCTCGTGAGGGTTCTTTCATTCGCTGCGCTCGATGAAAGCGGCAAGCCGAGCACGACTCCCTCCAGCTCCACCACCCTCCAAAACATAGGCCGCTAATTCTCAATGAGTTAGCGGCTTTGACGGTTTTGTTTGATCCACTTTGATGCATATTAAAACGGCGACCATCGTCACGATGGCCGCTGTTTTTCCTCATTGCCTTAGGCAATAGCTTTTCAATCTTCTACCTAAAAACAACTAACAAATATATGAATCTTATTAAATCTGTTGCAAAGGTACAAAGAATTATCGACCTTTTATGCTACTTCTGTTTGATGTATTTCTTCTCGCCGTTGACGAAACTATTGAGCACAGACCATTCCTTGGGAATACAGAAATTGTTCTCAACATCAGCGATTGCTACGTAATAGCCTTTGGGCGTGATGCCAAAGAGAACGCGCGTTGAAACATGGCCTTTGCCGGTATGTCCTTCGAAAAGAATAATTATAAACTCTATGTGCCATAATGTTTCATTTATACTTTTTTATTGTTTTTTGTTCATCACACTTTCTGCTAACAGATACACTCGTGTTCCGAGTGTTTGCGGCCAACGATCAGCAGGATTCTTGTCCAATGCTCTTGCTCGTTCTATCGCCGTCTCCACATGCGCTATCAAAGTTGGAGCATCATAGACAGACTCATGATAGGAACCCATTCTCTGACGCAAACGCACCTTCAAATATGGGTCAGTATTTTTAGACTTTCGGCGATTCTCCATCCATAGCATATGTTCTTCTGGTGTCAACGATGCTGCATCTTCCAAATGCAATAAAAGCCATAGTTCGAAACAAGGATTACTCAGAGCCATGTGCATGGAAACTTCCAGTGCACATTCCGTGGCTACACGAGATAACATTTTATCTTTCCATTGATCTTTATCTACAACCAACCAGAGTTCGTCATCAGCCTCCAAGTCATACAGTTTTTTATAGTCATTCAGTTGCTTTAATACGTGTTCAGGACTTGAGTTGTTCTGTTCATCTACACTACGTTCCAAAATATGTACGTGCACGCGTGGATTGGTATATTCCTTGGCTAATGCCTTGAAATATATCCGCTCCGTGTCTTTGCCCTCGGAGGCAATGACTATAAGGCGAGCGTCACGATATGCCTCGCGACGTTCGCGCATCAAACTATTCTTGCTTCTCATCGTCCCAATGAATATTATTCAGTTCGCCAAAGAATGGAATCGCTCCATAGCGACCGTTCAGATAACCTTTCTGAACATTCTCCCTCGGTTTGTACTCACAGAGTGAAGACAAATGGCTTTCTCCTTTTTTGTCCTTTTCTACAAACCATACTTCATCCTGACGGATAGGGGCGGTAGAAAGTAGATTGGACTCATGGGTGGTGCAGATTAACTGCATTTGCGAATCGCTTCTAAGCAAGCTGTTATACATCTCTAATAATTTCAATGTCAACATTGGATGCAGGCTCCTGTCAACCTCCATTTCGAATATATAATCTGAATTACTGCCATCCTTCTTGTGTATGGTTTTCAGCTCATGCCACTTCAGATTCTTCGACTTATCTTTTTCTGCAAAGATGAAGCGGTTCTCATTGTGAACCACCACACCAGTTTCGGAGCCTTTGCCTTCAAGACTTTCCTCAATCTTTTGTCTGATTTCGTCGGGAATGCCCAATTCTTCGGGTTTAGACTCTACGCGACGAAGGTCTGATATACCCGTTCCAAAATATATTAGCAGTTCGCGCATAATAGTTCTGAACTGGGTGTCGTTCACAACTCGGAATGGGAAATCCGTTCTATGAGTATGGGGGAAGATGATATTCAGATTCTCAAACCATTTACGAGTAGATTTAATCGCATCTATTCCCTTTCCGTTACGCTTGATATACTCACTTAAGAAAGTACCCTTGGTAGGAGTGCCATCAATCAGAAACTTCAAGAATTGTCCATCCTCATCCTTCAAGAACTGAGGTGCAATAGTATTATACCAACTGTCACCATTGCGTTTACGCTCAAAGATCATGGCGTCATTGCGGCTGCCTGTCTTATATAGCCATTCCTCAAGCAAGCCGCCCTTTGAGAAAGTTACTCCGTAAGCAAAGAACTGGTTGTCTGTCTTGAACTCCAATTCGACACTCGAACGCTCTTGGGGTTCATCAGTCATCTTGAAGTAATTATATTTGAGGTTGTTCCAACCATTCAGGGCAAACTCCTTGATAATCGCCAAACATTTTATGATGTTTGACTTTCCAGAAGCATTGGCACCATAAATCAATCCCATGCGAAGCACAGATATATCATCTCGCTTCTCCGCACGTGACACTTGCAACGGCAATTGGTCGCTCTTGCTGGCTGTGAACAAGATGCGCGTTTCCTCGTTAAACGAGTAAATGTTTTCAAATTTGGCTGACAATAACATAATGATGTCTGATATTTCGTGAAATTTCGTTGCAAAGATAATAATTTATTTCGAAACACAGACATTTATTTGTGTTAAATATGTGTAAATTCGACAGAATCTGTGTTTAATATTGTTATTTTGTCGGTTGGTAACATGTTTTTATTATAAATTTGACTCTGGTTTGATATTTGCAAGAGTAATATATAGCGCTATGACGTGTCCGTCAAAACTGAGCGCAGAAAGGAGGTGTAATAGATGGGAAAAAACAACATGTTGTCCTGTAGTAGATAAAAACGGAGCATGTCCCCCCACTAAAAACGGTCAAGTCCGTTCAGTTCTGGAGCTGAAAAAGGCCAAAAACAGGCCTAAAAAACGGAGCATATCCGTTCAATTTGGCAAAAATCAACAGAAAAACGGAGTAAATCCGTTCACCTGTAAAGCCAATTAGGCGAAAGCAAGCGGGAGCGACCTGAAAACGGAGCATGTCCGTTCACTCCACAAAAT
>CACWMK010000017.1:0-409 GCA_902761905.1 uncultured Prevotellaceae bacterium | reverse complement strand
CATTGTTATGGCAGGTAAAACGAAGAGTATGAGTCAGATCAAGCAATTGCTGCTACTGAAAAAGCAGAACGTCTCCAACCGCAAAGCAGCCACTCAGGTGGGCATGGACAAGGAGACTGTGAACAACTATGTGAGGAAAGCCAAGGCAGATCCTCTCGGTATCGACGGGCTCCTGAAACTGGATGACCCTGTGTTGGAACATCGTCTGAAGGGAGGCAACGCTGCTTACCCAGACGAGCGCTTCGAGGAATTCAAGGCTCTTTTGCCCTACCTTGAGGAGGAGATGGGCAAGAGCCGTAAGACTCACGTAACACTGAAACTGCTGTGGGAAGAGTATCGCAGGGAACATCCTGACGGATATAGTCTTACCCAGTTTCGCTATCACTACAACCAGAACACTGAGGCATCC
>CACWMK010000016.1 GCA_902761905.1 uncultured Prevotellaceae bacterium | reverse complement strand
ACAGGTCCGGACGCATCACGAACTTCTTACCAGGATTCTTACCAAGCTTTACTTCACGTCGCTGTGCAATTACTTTAATCGCCATAATGTTTAATGTTTCGCTCGGCTTTGCCGCTTTTACAAAGGCGACAGCCGACTAAAAGAATGGTTAATGGTTAATATTTTCAAAGTTCTCTCTTTGTCGCCTATTCATCGCTTCTGTGGCCACTATTAATGTTTGCAATTGCTAGATTTAACTTGCGCAATTTCTAGATTTAATCTTCGCAATTTTTATCATTAAAGGCCATCCGTCCGCTCTTTCAATTTGACAATGCAAAGGTACGAAAATTTTCAATGCAAAACAATACTTTCCCCCAATTATTTTTGAGAAATATTATTTTTTTTTTAGGCGCGTCGCCGTTTAGGCGTTTAGGCGCGTCTTTTGGAAAATCGATAGGTGCGCCGTGCTATTAATCTATTATATATAATTATTATATATTATAATATATAATAATTTAAATAGAATATATATATCCATGATGCTACTACATGCAACAACCAAATGACGCGCCGACGCGCCTAAACGCCGACGCGGCTAGATGTACCATCTGGTAGATAAAATTCGTGAGGAACGTGGCACAGCACCTGCCCTGTATCACAAAACAGGAACCATTATTCTTTAACAATCTTAGGCGCGTCGGCGTTTACCCGCGTCGGCGCGTCATTTGATAAAATCAATGATATTATGACACAAGTAGAAATAAATATGAACGCACGCCTGAGCGAGCACTTGACTACGTCGAGTGTGGCTACGCTCGGGATGACAAGGGGTGTGTTGTCATCTCGAGCGAAGTCGAGAGATTTCTTGGACAAGCCAAGCGGCAGAGCCGAGCGCTCCACGCGCTGCGCTTGGTCGAGATGACAATGAGGGTAGGGAGGAACCGATTGTAATCAACAGCGGCTATCGCTCGCCGGCAGTGAACAAAGCCGTAGGCGGCGTAGCCACCAGCAACCACCTGACAGGGTGTGCGGCGGATATCCGAGTGACGGGGATGGAGCAATTGATACGCTATGCTGCAATACTGCTGGATTATGTCGACGAAACGGGCGAAGAGTTCGACGAATTGCTGTTGGAAAAGAACCGTTCTGGGGCGTTTTGGTTGCACTTTGCAGTGAAACCTAAAGGGAATCGACACAAGGTTCTGTTTATCAGCGTGTAACGAAAATGGAACCAAAAATTAACGGATTTTAATGTCGGATTTGTTTGGTTAAGACGGGGAAAATTAGTACCTTTGCAGGCAAAAATTTAGAGCTATGACAATAAATGAGATACAGGACGAGATAATCGAGGAATTCAGTGGTTTCGACGACTGGATGGATAAGTATCAGCTGCTCATCGACTTGGGCAATGAGCAGGAGCCGCTGGACGAGAAGTATAAGACTGAGCAGAACCTGATAGACGGCTGTCAGAGTCGCGTGTGGCTGCAGGCTGACCTGGTGGACGGCAAGATTCACTTCAGTGCAGAGAGCGATGCGCTGATAGTGAAGGGCATAGTGGCGCTGCTGATACGTGTGCTGAGTGATCAGACACCACAGGACATACTGGATGCCGATCTGTACTTTATAGAGCAGATAGGACTGAAGGAGCATCTGTCGCCTACACGCAGCAACGGACTGCTGGCGATGGTGAAGCAGATAAAGATGTACGCGCTCGCGTTTAGTGAGATTAAACATTAAACATTAAAGATTAAACATTGTAAAAATTAAGGTCCTTTATGATACAGACAGTAAAGAAGCGCGACGGGCGCATAGTAGGATTTAACGAACAGAAGGTGATGGCCGCTATACGTAAGGCCATGTTGCATACAGACAAGGGCGAGGACGAGCGTTTGCTCTACCAGATAACTGACCGCATTGCCCAAAGGGGTGAGAGCCAGATGACGGTGGAGGAGATACAGGACCTGGTGGAGATGGAGCTGATGAAATCGAGCCGCAAGGATGTGGCCCAGAAGTACATAGCCTATCGCAACCAGCGCTCGATAGCCCGCAAGGCAAAGACTCGCGAGGTGTTTCTGGACATCGTGAACATCAAGAACAATGATGTGACACGCGAGAATGCCAACATGAATGCCGACACGCCTGCCGGCATGATGATGAAGTTTGCCAGCGAGACCACCAAGCCATTCGTGGACGACTATCTGCTATCGGAGGAGAGCCGCAATGCTGTGGAGCACAACTATCTGCACATACACGATAAGGACTATTACCCAACGAAGAGTCTGACCTGCGTGCAGCATCCGCTGGACAACATACTGCACAACGGATTTACTGCCGGACACGGCGCATCGCGTGGTGCCAAGCGCATAGAGACTGCCAGCGTATTGGCCTGTATATCGATGGAGTGCGCACAGAACGAAATGCACGGAGGACAGGCTATACCTGCATTCGACTTCTATCTGGCACCATTCGTACGCATGAGCTACATAGAGGAACTGAAGGCGCTGGAGGACCTGAACGGCGAGAGCTATAAGGACTTGTATGACGAGCCGCTGATGGACTATCTGAAGGCTCCGCTGGACGGACTGACTGGCAAGGACCGTGCGCGCCAGCACGCTATGAACAAGACCGTGGGACGTGTGCACCAGGCTATGGAGGCGTTTATACACAATATGAACACGATACACTCGCGTGGTGGTAATCAGGTGGTGTTCTCGAGCATCAACTATGGTACCGACACCAGTGCCGAGGGCCGCTGCGTGATGCGCGAGATACTGCTGAGTACTTACGAGGGTGTGGGCAACGGCGAGACTGCCATCTTCCCCATACAGATATGGAAGAAGAAGCGCGGTGTGAACTATCTGCCTGAGGATCGTAACTTCGACCTGTATCAGCTGGCATGTAAGGTGACAGCACGCAGATTCTTCCCTAACTTCCTGAATCTGGATGCAACGTTCAATCAGGATCCTGACTGGAAGGCTGACGATCCGAAGAGATATGTGCACGAGGTGGCCACAATGGGATGTCGCACACGTGTGTTCGAGAATCGCTATGGACAGCGCACCAGCATAGGTCGCGGTAACCTGAGTTTCTCGACCATCAACATAGTAAAGCTGGCTCTGGAGTGCCGCGAGGAGCAGGACGAGCAGAAGCGCATAGACATGTTCTTTGCCAAGCTTGACCAGATGCTGGAGATAACAGCCAAGCAGCTTGACGACCGCTTCCAGTTCCAGAAGACTGCATTTGCCAAGCAGTTCCCACTGCTGATGCAGTGTCTGTGGGTGGGTGCCGACAAGTTGAAGCCAATGGACACCATCGAGAGTGTGATAAACCAGGGTACACTGGGTATAGGATTCATCGGACTGGCCGAGGCGCTGGTGGCACTGACTGGCAAACACCACGGCGAGAGCGAGAAGGCGCAGGAGCTGGGTGTGAAGATAGTAACCTATATGCGCGATCGTGCAAATGAGTTCTGCGACCGCTATCACCACAACTACAGCGTGCTGGCTACACCTGCCGAGGGACTGAGCGGTAAGTTTACGAAGAAGGACCGCAAGGAGTTTGGCGTGATACCTGGTGTGACAGATCGCGACTACTACACCAACTCTAACCACGTGCCCGTATATTATAAATGTAGCGCACGCCACAAGGCTGAGGTTGAGGCTCCATACCACAACCTGACACGTGGCGGACACATATTCTATGTAGAGATAGACGGCGACGCCACACACAACCCACAGGTGATAATGAGTGTGGTAGACATGATGGACCAGTTGGATATGGGTTACGGCAGTGTGAACCACAACCGCAACCGCTGTATGGACTGCGGCTACGAGAATGCCGACGACCATCTGGAGAAGTGCCCAAAGTGCGGCTCGACAAACATCGACAAGCTGCAGCGCATCACAGGCTATCTGGTAGGTACCACAGACCGCTGGAACAGTGGTAAACTGGCCGAGCTGAACGACCGTGTGACCCACATAGACCACAGCGCACAGGAGCAAAACCTATTTTAATATACGGCCTACGGATTATACGGATTTTACAGATTTTTCTTTACAGAATAATTAATTCGTATAATCCGTACAATCCGTAGGTAAAAAGAGAATATGATCAGGGTATTGGATATTATCGAGGATACAATGGTGGATGGGCCGGGATTCCGGACATCCATCTATTGTGCTGGGTGCAGGCATCAGTGTCCTGGCTGCCATAATCCGCAGTCGTGGGACTTTGGCGGCGGGCGCGAGATGAGCACTGAGCAGCTGATGAAGATAATCGAGGCCGATCCCTATGCCAACGTCACCTTCTCGGGTGGTGACCCTATGTATCAGTGCGACGGATTTGCCGAACTGGCTCGCGCCATACACAACCGTACCAACAAGGATATATGGTGCTATACGGGATTTACATACGAAACCCTGATAACACGAGCACAGCGCGAACTGCTGTACGAACTGGATGTGCTGGTGGACGGCCCATTCGTAGAACGACTGAAAGACCCCGACCTGCTGTTTCGTGGCAGCTCGAACCAGCGCATAATAAACGTGCCCGCATCGCTTTACGAGGGGCACGTGGTATTGTGGCAGCCGGATGTAACCATCTAGTCTATACCCTGAGCTGCGCGCTCAATCTCATATTTTTGTAGTTTCCTTACGTAAAACTCGCGGAAGTCGCGATAGTGATAGTATGGTGCCATAT
The DNA here is from genome assembly GCA_902761905.1 of uncultured Prevotellaceae bacterium. Lineage (GTDB taxonomy): Bacteria > Bacteroidota > Bacteroidia > Bacteroidales > Bacteroidaceae > Prevotella. The sequence goes on along the minus strand of CACWMK010000016.1, from coordinate 42,400 downwards.
CGGTAGGTATGGGCAGACGGGCCTCGTTCTCGTTGAGCAGCACCTTGAGCAATATGTCGGTATCGTTATCGCTTTTGCGATAGAACACAAACTGGATGTTGGCCGCCATGGGGAACACCTCGAAGTTGATCCATCCGTCGGTATCGAGTGTCTCCAGGTCGTGCATCTCGCGGCCATAGCCGTTAAGGTCTAACAGGCAAGCCAGCGGCAGGATGATAGTCTCGTGGCCGAATCGCAGTGTGGCACCTGGGTTGGGACGGATTATGCAGCTATCTGCATCCTCGATGATACGCTTAAGCAGGTTGCGCTGGGTGAAAGGCTGGTGGCCGCCATTGTAAGGGTTGTGACCAAAGCTGAGATACCAGAAGGCATTGGCCTGTAGCCAGTTGTTGTACAGCTCGTCGTCGGTATACACATCGAAGAGGTTGAACACATTGCGCATCTCAGTGCCTTGCACGCTCGACGCAATCTTGAAGATAGACTTGTTGAGTTCGAAGGCGTCGACCTCGCGATTATAATAGGCCGTGTCGTTGAACAATTTGGCCATGGCGGACTTGTGCACCTCGTACTTGGCACAGAAGTCCTTGTAGACCTTCTGAGTCTGCTTGGAGTAGCGCTGCCTGTACAGAGCCGAATCCTGCAGATTCATATAGTACATGTCGTGTTCAGAGGCATCGGCATTGAAGATAAGTTTAGGATTGTTCTTGGCCAGCTGCAGCAGTTCGTTCTGCATAGACAGGATGCAGCGGATGACGATGGTACTCTTGGCCTCGATAACAGCACGGTCCTTGAACACCTCGGGGAACCGGTCGTACATGCGCTGTGCTATCTGCTGGTGCTGTACGGCGCCTAGGGGTGTCAGGTCGCCATAACGGCCCATGGCGTCCTCGCGCAGATATCCCAGCAGGTTGAGTGTTTTCTGACCCAACTCGGAAAGTTTGCCTGCCTCGTAGGCTCTCTGCAACTGAATGTACGGATAGTCGTACTCGCTAGCCTTGATGAGGTAGCGCGAACCGTGACGAGCATAGGTACTGATGTAGAACGGTTCGTAGCCATGTGGTGCTGGCGTCAATGCTTTAGTTGGCCCCTGATAAGCATAGTAGTTACTGCCTGCCTTAAGCAAATCGTGTCTCAACTCCTCGCGCACGTTTTGGGCGCAAACATAGGCCGATGATAGTGCCCATAGGGCAAATAATATCACTTTTCGCATAGTTTTTTCTCCTTTTCGGTGCAAATATACGAAAAAAACATTATTTTTGCAAAAAAATAGCGCATAATATGGCAAAAAATTTAAAATGGCAGGATGAATACTGGCTACTGTTGATGCAAATATACCTGCAGAAGCCCGCTGGAATCAAGCCAATGTACAGTAAGAAAATGGTAGATTTGAGCATGGAGCTGCACATTGCACCCAACGTGCTCTTCAACAAGATGTGCCAGATAGCAAATCTTGAAACACCACGTATCGAGTACTTCTGGGAGCTGTATGGCAACAACCCTAAAAAGCTGAAGCGAGCCGTAAACATGTTGCGCGAGATGTGGGGATTCAACAATGCACTCGAGTTCTACGAGGGCGTGGAGACCCAGGAGAGTTTTGAGAAGGATTTCAAGCCGATATCGGCCGACAGTGTGCTGACGCCAGTGATGCTGACACTGATACTGGACCTGTACTTCCGACTGACACCTATCACTATGGTAGAGGAGACGCCCGAGGTGCAGGAGCTGGCCAAACAGATAAAGGTTAAACCACAAGAGGTGGTAGAGGCGCTGGAGGCTTTCCAGCACTGCGATCCATACCTAAACCGTAAGGATGTGGTGATGGGCGAACTGGTGCTGGCCTGTCAGCTGATATGGCGCAGATACGGCAATGCCAATCCTGAAGATCTGGCATCGTTTGCCGAACAACTTAAGGAGTACTACAAGTGAGCATTAAGAATACACAGATACAGGAACAACTACAGCAACAGAAACTGGGACAGACATTCTCTCAACAGCAGCTGTTGCAATCGTCGCTGATAGAACTGCCAGTGGCGCAGCTAGTTGACCGTATCAACACTGAGATGAACGATAACCCTGCCCTTGAGACCGAATCGCCCTATGATGACGACACCATAGCCACAGAGGAGGCTGACTTTGGCGGTGGAAGCGATGCCGATGGGGCAGAGGACTTTGAGACTGCTACAGAGCGAGAGGAGCGACAGAGTGCACTCGACGAGGCTCTGAACGGTATAGGCCGCGACGACGAGGATCTGCCTGTGTATCAGAGTGGCAGCTCGTATAGCGAGGATCGCGAGGAGATGGTGTATGGCGAGACAGAGTCGTTCTACGACCAGCTGAAAGAGCAGGTGGGCGAGATGGAACTGACTGACAAGGAGCGCGACATAATAGAATATCTGATAGGATCGCTCGACGACGACGGACTGCTGCGCAAGGACCTGTCGATAGTTAGCGACGAGTTGGCTATCTATCACAACATAGATGCCAGCGAGAAGGAGATAGAGCACGTGCTGCTGATACTGCAGGCATTCGACCCAGCCGGCATAGGCGCACGATCGCTGCAAGAGTGTCTGCTGCTGCAGATAGAGCGACGCGACCCGTCGAAGTTGCGCGACCTGATGGAGCGAGTGGTGAACGACTACTTCGAGGCCTTTACACGCAAGCACTGGGACAAGATACAGGAAGACCTGAAGCTGAACGATACTCAGGCCGAGGCACTGTTTCACGAACTGAGGAAGCTGAACCCACGTCCGGGTGCATCGCTGGGCGAGACGGTAGGACGCAGCATGCAGCAGATAACGCCCGACTTTATCGTGGACACTCAGGACGATGGCACCATCACATTCACACTGAACAACGGCGAAGTGCCTGAGCTAAAGGTGTCGCAGTCGTTTGTCGACTCGATGAAGGAGTATCAGCAGAACAAGGAGCACATGAGCAAGCAGACCAAGGAGGCACTGCTATATATAAAGAAAAAGGTGGATGCTGCACAGGGATTTATCGAGGCTGTAAAAGTGCGCAGGCACACACTGAGTGTAACCATGAGGGCTATCATACAGCTGCAGCGCCAGTTCTTCCTGGATGGCGACGAGGCATCGATCCGCCCGATGATACTGAAAGACGTGGCTGAAAAATCCGGACTCGATATATCGACCGTATCGCGAGTGAGCAACTCGAAGTATGCTCAGACTCGTTGGGGAACTTTTCCATTACGTCACTTCTTCAGCGACGGATACGTGACTGAGAGCGGCGAGGAGTTGAGCACACGACAGATAAAGGCGGCCCTGCGCGACCTGGTGGATGCTGAGGACAAGCGCAAACCGCTGAGCGACGACCAACTGAAGGACCTGTTGGCCGAAAAGGGATTCCCCATCGCACGTCGCACAGTGGCAAAATATCGCGAACAGTTGGGTATACCCATAGCACGACTAAGAAAATGAGCAGAGAAAAGAATATAATTTTGACGGCACGTGTGGTTAGTATGGTGTTCACACCATTCTATCTGCCTATAGTGGGACTGATGGCCCTGTTCTTCCTGAGCTATCTTAGTTTGATGCCTACAGCATATAAGCTGCAGGTGCTGACGCTGGTGTATTTCTTCACCATCCTGTTGCCTACGGTGCTTATCCATCTGTATCGCAAGTACAACGGCTGGAACCTGATAGAACTGGGACATAGGGAGAAGCGAATGGTGCCCTATGTCATATCTATCCTGTGCTACTTCTTCTGTGTCTACATCATGGACATGCTGCACATCCCACACTTTATGGGCACCATCGTGTCGGCAGCACTGGCCATACAGATAGTATGTGCACTGATAAACGTGTGGTGGAAGATATCTACCCACACATCGGCCATAGGCGGTGTGGCTGGAGCATTGTTCGTGTTTGGCGAGTTGTTCGGGTTCAATCCCGTGTGGTGGTTGTGTCTGGTGATGATTCTGGCAGGACTGATGGGTACCAGCCGTATGATACTGCGCCAGCACTCGCTATCGCAGGTGGTAGCCGGATTCTTGGTAGGAGTGATCTGCTCAGTGCTAGGCCTGCTCTATCTATAACTGTCAACTATCAATTGTCAATTATCAATTAAAATAAATATGAAGCCACTAGTAAGTATTATCATGGGTAGCACAAGCGATCTGCCCATCATGGAAAAAGCCTGCAAGCTGCTCGACGAGATGCAGGTGCCTTTTGAAGTTAATGCCCTTTCGGCTCATCGTACTCCCGATGCTGTAGAGGAGTTTGCACGTACCGCCAAGGATCGCGGTATCAAGGTTATCATTGCAGGTGCTGGCATGGCTGCAGCACTGCCTGGTGTGATTGCCGCATCGACCACCCTGCCTGTGATAGGTGTGCCCATCAAGGGTATGCTCGACGGACTGGATGCCATGCTGTCGATAATCCAGATGCCTCCTGGAATACCCGTTGCTACTGTTGGCGTGAATGGCGCCCAGAATGCAGCTATCCTGGCTTGCGAGATGATGGCTCTGGCCGATCAGGACCTGGCTCAGCGACTGGCTGTGTACAAGGGCAATCTGCGTATCAAGATCGAGAAGGCCAACGAGGAACTGGCCACAGTAAAGTACCAGTTCAAAACAAATTAAATGTTTAATTTAATCTTTAATGTTTAATCTTTAATGTTTAATGTTTAATGTATAAAAGAAGATTGTCATCCGAAGCCCGTGTGGGTGGTATCGGCATAGGTGGACAGAATCCTATCCGCATCCAGTCGATGGGTACGGTAGATACCAATAATACAGAAGGATGTGTGGCTCAGGCCAAACGTATCATCGACGCTGGTGGCGAGTTGGTACGTTTCACCACGCAGGGCACTCGCGAGGCAGAGAACATGAAGAACATCTCAGCCCAGTTGAAGGCTGATGGGTATAATGCCCCATTGGTGGCCGATGTGCACTTTACTGCCCACACTGCCGATGTGGCTGCACTGTACTGCGAAAAGGTGCGCATCAACCCAGGTAACTACGTTGACCCGGGTCGCACGTTCAAGCATCTGGAGTATACTGATGAGGAATATGCCGCTGAGTTGCAGAAAATCGAGAAGCAGCTTGTACCATTCCTAAATATCTGTAAGGAGCACCACACAGCCGTTCGTATCGGAGTGAACCATGGTTCGCTGTCGGACCGCATAATGAGCCGCTATGGCGACACCCCAGAGGGTATCGTAGAGAGTTGTATGGAGTTTCTGCGCATATTCCGTCGCGAGAACTTCAACGATGTGGTGATAAGTATCAAGGCATCGAACACAGTGGTGATGGTAACCACCATGCGACTGCTGGTTGAGACGATGGATAAGGAAGATATGCACTACCCACTGCACCTGGGTGTGACTGAGGCTGGTGAGGGCGAAGACGGACGCATAAAGAGTGCTGTAGGTATCGGAGCCCTGTTGACTGAGGGTATCGGCGATACCATCCGTGTATCGCTGTCGGAGGAGCCTGAGTGCGAGATACCTGTGGCTCGCAAACTGGTGGATATGATACCAGAGTGCACTGCTCTGCGCGAAAAGGCTGAGGCCAGCATCAAGGATGATACCATCACTCTGGAAGTTGACGCCCCAGACTGGGAGACTCTGCAGCTGAAAGCCGCCATGGCCGTAGGTGCCCTGCTGATCGATAAGAAAGCCCATAAATTATCAATTGTCAATTCTCAATTTTCAATTGAAAAGCTCATAGAGCTTTCTGACGCCATTCTACAGGCCGCCCGTATCAAGTTTACCAAGACAGAGTATATCTCATGTCCTGGATGCGGACGTACACTCTACAATCTGCAGGAGACTATCGCCAAGATTAAAGCTGCCACCAAGGATCTGGTAGGACTTAAGATAGGTATCATGGGTTGTATTGTGAATGGTCCTGGCGAGATGGCCGATGCTGACTATGGTTATGTGGGAGCTGGCCGTGGAAAGATTTCGCTCTACAAGGCTAAGGTGTGTGTAGAAAAGAATATCCCAGAGGAAGAGGCCGTAGAAAAACTACTGGAGCTTATCCGTAAGGATAGAGGATAAAAAGAATAAATCCCGCCAAATCGGCGGGATTATTCTTTACTTAAGTATCTCCATCAGTTCCTTCATGCCTTCGCTGGCACCTTTCTGAATCTGTGTTACCCTGCCTCCAACATTTATTGGGTTAGGGTCGATGAGATAGATTGGGGCGTCGGGCTTGGCATAATGCATGAGTCCTGCGGCTGGGTAAACCACCAGTGATGTGCCGATAATTATCAGAATATCAGCCTCTTGCACCTCTTCGGCGGCTATGGTGATGTTAGGCACAGCCTCGCCAAAGAATACTATAAACGGACGGAGCAGTGAGCCATCGCCAGCCTTGGTGCCAGGCTCTATCTCGCAGTTGTCGGGAGTAAGCTGGATCTGGTAGCGTGGGTCGTCGACATCGCGACTGGAGCATACCTTCATCAGTTCGCCGTGCAGGTGAATAACTTTTGACGAACCAGCCATCTCGTGCAGGTTGTCTACATTCTGTGTTACCACCGTTACGTCATAGTTCTTCTCGAGTTCGGCCACCAGGCGGTGCCCCTCGTTAGGCTTTACGCCCCAGCACTTCTTGCGGAGCATATTGTAGAAGTTGGTTACGAGCGTGGGGTCGGCTAGCCAACCCTCGTGAGTAGCTACTTTCTGAACTGGATAATTCTCCCAAAGACCATCGGCATCGCGGAATGTCTTAAGTCCGCTTTCTACCGACATACCGGCACCTGTAAGTACAACAATCTTTTTCATACGAACAATTTTTTAATTTGATGCTGCAAAAATACAATTTTTCTGCAATTAAAAAGAAAATTTAGCAATTTTATTGCATCGAAATGAGAAAAAAAGTGTACCTTTGCAGCCGATTTTTAGAAGATTACACATTATTAATAAATAGAAAATGGATAAATTAAGTTATGCTTTAGGTCTGGGCATCGGTCAGCAGTTGGCTCAGATGGGTGCTGAGAACATCAGTGCCGAGGATTTTGCACAGGCCATCAACGACGTGTTGAAGGGCAACGAGCTGAAGGTTTCACACCGCGAGGCTCAGACAATTGTACAGGATTATTTCCAGAAGCAGGAGCAGAAGCTCCAGGCTGAGCGTGCCGAGAAGGGAAAGGCACATAAGGAGGCAGGCGAGAAGTTCCTGGCCGAGAATGGTAAGAAGGCCGAGGTGGTAACACTGCCTAGCGGACTGCAGTATCAGGTTCTGAAGGAGGGTAATGGTAAGAAGCCATCTGCCAAGGATACCGTAATGTGCCACTACGAGGGTACACTTATCGACGGAACCGTATTCGACAGCTCATATCAGCGTGGCGAGCCAGCTACATTCCCACTCCAGCAGGTTATCGCTGGTTGGACAGAGGGACTGCAGCTGATGCAGGAGGGTGCCAAGTATCGTTTCTTCATCCCTTACCGTCTGGCTTATGGCGAGGGTGGCGCAGGAGCATCTATCCCACCATTCGCAGCTCTGATCTTCGACGTAGAGTTAATACAAGTAGTTTAAAAAAATAACAGAAAGCAATGAAAAAGATTTCAATTGTAGCCGTTCTGGCTATCGCCGCTGCAGGTTTCACCGCATGTGGCAATCAGGGCCCAAAAGCCAATCTGAAGACCGACGTAGACACCATGAGCTACGCTATCGGTATGGCTCAGACTCAGGGTCTGAAGGAGTATCTCGTAGGTAGTCTCGATGTTGATACTGCTTACATGGCTGAGTTTATCAAGGGTCTTAACGAGGGTGCCAATGCTGGCGACAACAAGAAGAAGGCCGCTTACTATGCTGGTATCCAGATTGGTCAGCAGATTGCTAACCGTATGGTTAAGGGTATCAACCACGAGGTATTCGGCGATGACTCTACAAAGACTATCTCACTGAAGAACTTCCTCGCTGGATTCATCAGCGGTACTACTGGCAAGAAGGGCCTGATGACTCCCGACTCTGCTCAGGAGGTTGCTCAGCGCCTGATTCAGAGCATCAAGGCTAAGGAGCTGGTTAAGACATACGGTCCTAACAAGGAGGCTGGTGAGAAGTTCCTTGCTGCCAACGCTAAGAAGGACGGTGTGAAGACTCTGCCTAGCGGTGTACAGTACAAGGTTATCAAGGAGGGTACAGGTGCTATCCCATCTGACACCTCACTGGTAAAGGTTAACTACGAGGGTCGTCTTATCAACGATACTATCTTCGATAGCTCTTACAAGCGTGGCGAGGCTGCTACATTCCGTGCTAACCAGGTAATCAAGGGTTGGACTGAGGCTCTCACACACATGCCTGCTGGTTCTGTATGGGAGGTTTACATTCCACAGGAGTTGGCTTATGGCGAGCGTGCTCAGCGTAACATCGATCCTTTCTCAGCTCTGATCTTCAAGATCGAACTGATCGAGGTTAATCCTAAGAAGAAGTAAATGAAAAAGTCTCTTATAATTGCACTCGCCCTCGTGGCGGGTGCTTCTTTATCTACAGTTGACGCTGCCAAGAAAAAGAAGGTGGTAGTTAAAGAGGAGGCCCCAGTAGTTGAGGCTTTCAAGTTGGCTACCAGCTCAGACTCTATCAGCTATACTGCAGGTATGAGTAGCACTATCGGTCTGGTAAACTATCTGCTCCAGCAGAAGGTGGATACTGCATATATGGCCGACTTTGTGAATGGATTCAACGAGACAGTATCAAAGAATCTGGATGATCCCAAGCAGAAGGCTTATTTGATGGGTATACAGATTGCTCAGCAGTTGGTTGACCGCATGCTGCCTGGTGTAAAGAACGAACTTGAGGGTACACCCGATTCTATAGTTTTAAATGCATTCTTCAAGGGTTTCGCTGATGCTCTGATGCAGGATACAACCTTCTTCAAGGTTAACGATGCAGAAAAATCCTTTAAGGCTAAGATGGATGCTGTCCATGCTGAGAAGGAAGAGCGCATGTATGGTCCTAATCGCGATGCAGGTAGAAAGTTCCTGGCTGAGAATGCCAAGAAGGATGGCGTGATTACACTGCCTAGCGGACTTCAGTACAAGGTGCTGACCCAGGGTACTGGTGCAGTGCCTACAACCAGCGATAAGGTTAAGGTGCACTACGAGGGACGCTTGATTGATGGAACAGTGTTCGACGCTTCAAGAAAGCATGGCGACGAGCCGACAGAGTTCCGTCCTACAGATGTAATTAAGGGTTGGACTGAGGCACTGACTATGATGCCTGTCGGTTCGAAGTGGCAGGTTTATATACCATTCGAACTGGCTTACGGCAGTCGTGATGCAGGCCAGATCAAGCCTTACAGCGCTTTGATTTTCGATATCGAGCTTGTAGGAATAGTTGACGACAAACCTGCTCCTGCAAAAAGCGTGAAAACTAAGAAAAAATCAAAGAAATAATCACAGAAATAAGCAAGTGTGTCACAAAAGTGGCACACTTTTTTTATTTTTTCTCCAAAAAAGTTGCGTTATTCAATTAATTTGCTTACTTTTGCTAACAAAATGTAACCAAAAGGGAAATTAATGGAGAAAATTGATTTTTTGGACAAGAAGATTCTGAGTATTCTTTCCAAGAATGCGCGTATTCCTTTCAAGGATGTCGCTGCAGAGTGTAATGTATCGAGAGCCGCTATTCATCAGCGCGTTCAGCACCTTATCGATGCTGATGTCATCACTGGTAGTGGTTTTGATGTTAACCCTAAAAGCCTAGGCTATTCTACCTGTACCTATGTAGGCATTAACCTTGAGAAAGGTTCGATGTATAAAGAAGTAGTAGAACGTCTGAAACACATACCTGAGGTGGTAGAGTGCCACTTTACCACTGGTCCTTATACGATGTTGGTAAAGCTTTATGCCAGAGACAATGAGCAGCTGATGGATCTGCTGAATGGTAAACTGCAGGGTACTCCTGGAGTTGTAGCCACAGAGACACTCATCTCGCTTGAGCAGAGTCTGAAGCGTGAGATACCCATTGTGCTCGACGAAGATGATAAGAAACTATGAGCAGATTTGACCTTCAGTCGCATCTGAATGATGTCTATGCTCACTACCCAGAGGCAGACAAGCGTCCTGTTATCGGTATAACTGGTAATTATGAGGACCTTACCTGCAAGTTGGGTCGTGGCTATTATCAGTCGGTGGTAGAGGCAGGTGGTGTGCCTGTGGTGATACCTCCTGTGGCTGATAAGCATGTGATTATCAATACCCTGGAACATATTGACGCCCTGATACTGAGTGGTGGTGCTGATATCAATCCGCTTTGGGTTGGCGAAGAGCCTTCGACAAAGCTTCACGGCATCAATCAGGAGCGAGATCTTCCAGAATTGCTGATAGCCCGTCTGGCTTATAATCGCCAGATACCTATGTTGGGCATCTGCAGGGGGATCCAGACTCTGGCTGCCGCTTTGGGAGGTAAGGTCAGTCAGGATATTAGCGATGTGGCTACTGTAAAGCACTCGCAGGATGCTGATCGTTCGGAGGCTACTCATAGCGTAATCATAGAGGAAAACTCTATACTATATGGTCTGTACGGCAGCGAGAAACAGATGGTAAACTCTTTCCATCACCAGGCAGTGGCCGATGGAGGCGACAAGTTCAGAATTGTTGCCAAGTCGGCTGATGGTATAGTGGAGGCTATGGAGAGTACTGAGTTCAAGTCGATACTTGGTGTGCAGTGGCATCCAGAGTGTATGGAAGATGGTCTGCCATTATTCAAGTGGCTGGTTGGCGAGGCTAAGAGCTATCGCGAGGCTCATAATACCCACGACAGGGTGCTGACTCTCGACACTCATTGCGATACGCCGATGTTCTTCCCTCAGGGAATCCACTTTGACCATCGCGATCCAAAGATACTGGTCGATCTGCATAAGATGACTGAAGGCCGACAGGATGCTACCATCATGGTGGCCTATCTGCCACAACCTACTGAGAATCCAAGGGGTTTTGCAGATAACATCTTTGATAAGATAGAGGTAATCGTAAGTCAGAATAGCGATTACATCCGTATAGCCAGCACTCCTCAAGACCTGTGGATGAACAAGCATCAGGGCCTGAAGAGCATTATGCTTGGTATCGAGAACGGTATTGCTATCGATGGAAAACTTGAGAATCTGCAGCACTTTGTAGATAGAGGTATAGTTTATATGACCTTGTGTCATAATGGTGATAACGACATCTGCGATTCGGCCTCGAAGACTCAGCACACTCACCATGGTGTGAGCGAGTTTGGCGAGAAGGTTATCAAGGAGATGAATCGCCTGGGGGTATTGGTAGATATGAGTCATGCTGGTGAAGAGAGTTTCTATCAGGCATTGGAGATTAGCAATATGCCTATAGTATGCAGCCACTCTTCGGCCCGTGCTCTCTGCGATCACCCACGTAATCTTACTGACGATCAGATGTGTGCCCTCGCTAAGAAGGGTGGTGTGGCTCAAACCACCATCTATCATGGATTCCTGAAGAAGGATGGTGAGGCAACCATCAACGATGTGATAGCTCACCTGGAACATGCTATCGATGTGATGGGCATCGACCATGTAGGACTTGGAACTGATTTCGATGGCGACGGAGGTGTGAGAGGCCTGGCCAATTCGTCGGAACTGATTAATTTCACTCGCAGATTGCTGGCTCGCAGATTCAGTGAGCACGATATCCAGAAGATATGGGGAGGCAACTTCCTGCGTGTGATGGAAGAATGCCAAAAGGTAAGAAAGTAAAAATGAACAAGAATATAGTTGCGGTTTTAACCCTTGTACTTTTAGTAACTAGTTGTGGAAATCTTCGAAAGCAGACTTCTGGTGAGTCGGCTTCGTTGCAGCCTGTTGGTCCTGTGTTCTGTGCTGATAGTGCCTATCAGTATTGCCAGAGTCAGTGCGACTTTGGTCCAAGAACCATGAATAGTAAGGCTCATGATGATTGTGAACAGTGGATTGTTAATAAGTTCAAGGGCTTTGGGATGGAGGTTGTGCAGCAGAAGGCTGTACTTAAAGGCTACGATGGTACATCGCTTAACAGTACCAATATCATTGCAAGCTATCATCCAGAGCTAAAAGACCGCATATTGCTCTGTGCTCACTGGGATAGTCGTCCTTGGGCAGATAATGACCCTGACGAGGCAAACTGGAAGACTCCTGTGATGGCTGCTAACGATGGTGCATCGGGTGTAGGCGTGATGCTCGAGATAGCTAGACTGCTTTCGGCAGACACTCTGCGACTTGGTGTAGACTTTATCTGTTTCGATGCTGAAGACTGGGGCGTGCCTCAGTGGAGTGAAAGCGATTATAATGGTGATTCATGGGCTCTTGGCGCCCAGTATTGGTCGGCCAATCTGCATAAGAAAGGGTATAAGGCCCGTTTTGGTATCCTGCTCGATATGGTAGGAGGCCAAGGAGCTCAGTTCTATAAGGAGGGTATGTCTGTGCAATATGCCAACAGTGTTGTTGACAAGGTTTGGCGTGCAGCTCAGGTGGTGGGATATGGAAGTATGTTCCCCACACAGCTTGGTCCTGGTATAACCGACGACCATCTGCCTGTGAACACCAAGGCCAAGATTCCTACCATCGATATCATCCCTTATTATCCGAATTGCGAACAGAGTGGTTTCGGACCAACTTGGCATACCGTCAACGATGATATGGCACACTTAGATAAGAATACCCTACAAGCTGTAGGGCAGACTCTTATCCAGGTGATATTCTCTGAGAAGTAAATCTTATTTCTTGGGTTGTTCAGCTTCAAGCTTGTCTACTGCTCCTGTAAGGGGGTGGAGTAGTAGGTGTGTGGTGTATTTCTTGTTGAACAACGCTCCGCTAAGCAGTTCTACATTTCCGAACTGTCCGGCAGGGAACTCATTGGCTACAATCTGTGCCTTGGCATCAGCAATTGTTGAGCGCATCTTGCCAGGGACATTTACGTAGACGCCCGAAAGCTGTGGTTTTATCAGTAGCTTTAATCCTTTCTTTGGTTCGGCAGGTGCAGGTTCGGGCACCGTTTTCAGGTCCTCTATATATATATAATAAGGTGTACCTGACAGATCGTCGTTATCAACAAGTCCATAATCTGATGAGAAACGGAACAATACATCGCGCTTTACGGGCTTGTCGGTTACGTATGTAAAGGTGTGGATGGTAGTGTCGCTCAGTGTTACGCCAGTGAACATGCTTGTAAGGGCCTGGTCCTGAGTGGCCAGCTCCTGGAGCATAAGTTTGAGTTGCTCGCCGTCCTTAGGCATAAAGTCGGCCTGACCTTTGGCCAGCATACCACGACTCTCACGTATCTCGTATATCTCCTGAGCTGTGAGTTCGGCCATCTTTGATGTACTACCAGCCGAGAGTATCTCCTCGCTCATATACTTGCGAGGGTTGATGACTGTTTTAGCCACTTTCGGAGCAGCCTGCACCTTGGCAGTAGCTTGAGGCTTGATATTCTCGTTGATGGCCAGCAGGATTCCATCGTCGGACAGTCTTACATTGCAGGCAGATGTCCTTGAGTCGTACTTTACTGCATAGCACTTTGAGGTGTCGGCCACAGCAAATGGTTCCTGACGTACAGATATCAGTCGATATCTTGTGGATGCAACTGAAGACACATCCTTTATTCTAAGATATTTCTCTGAATACTTGCAAAACTCTCCAGGGGTATATGTGGTTTTCTCTACCTGTATAGTTATGCGTATAGCTGTCTTTGGGAGATAGTAAACTGCTCCCTCGCTGGTTACTCCTGGCTTATACTGACTGATGACTGTCTGAGCCAGCGCACCAGTTGCGCCTAATACTAAGGCTATAATTAGAGTTGAAAATCTTCTCATTCGATAAGACGTTTAAATGCGTAAGGCAAATTATGAATTAAATCGCTTGCTATAACACTCTCCTCGCCAAGTTCGCGAGCAGCAATGTCGCCAGCCAGGCCGTGTAGATACATTCCTACGATGCAGGCATTCTCCTGATTATAACCACGAGCCAGCAATCCTGTAATGATACCTGTGAGAACATCACCACTACCGGCTGTGGCCATGCCTGCATTGCCTGTAGAGTTGAAGATGATGTGACCGTCGGGCAAGCAGAGAGATGTGTGATGACCCTTTAGCAAGATATAAGCCTGTAAGCGTTCTGCCAGATCGCGGGCTTTCATCAATCGCTCGAAACTGTCGTTAGATGGACCTTCCAAACGATCGAACTCCTTTGGGTGGGGAGTCATGATTATTCCCTTGGGCAACTGCTGCACCCATGCACGATGATTGGCCAGGATGTTTATTGCATCAGCATCAACCACGATGGGACACTTAGTGCGACGCAACTGTGCAATGATAGCGATGGCCGTCTGTTCGCTGGTTCCAAGCCCAGGACCAATGCCCAAAGCGTTGAAATCCTCTGTTTCTACAGCTTCAGAGAAGGTCGTTTCCTCCTTGTCAAACTGTATGATAGCCTCGGGCACGCTAATCTGTAGTATTGTGCTGTTGCGCTTTGGTGTGTGGGTGGTAACCTTTCCGGCGCCAACTCTCAAACAAGCTTTTGTGGCCAGAACAGATGCTCCACACATACCATAACATCCGGCAATTATCAGGGCGTTACCCATCTTGCCTTTATGAGCAAACGGGTCGCGCTTGAGTATACGAGGACGTACATTGTTCTCCTCGAGCAATGTGTAGTTGGCGTCAATCTTCTCGATTCCCTGTTTGCTCAGACGGATGTCAAGCACCTTAAGCTGTCCGATGAACTGCTGATTCTCAGGGAACAGGAACGATAGCTTTGGCAACTGTAGGGTAAGCGTCATATTGGCGCGAACTATGTTAGCCCTTACGTTGTAGGTGTTGTCCTCTGTCATCAGTCCCGATGGGACATCGATGCTAACCACCTGAGCAGGCGAAGCGTTGATGTATTTTACGAGTGACGCAAATCCGCCAGCAAGAGGTTTGTTCAGTCCAGAACCAAATAGTCCGTCGATTACCAGCATGCCCTCTTCCAACTGTGGTGGCTCAAACTCCTGAGTAACCTCGATAAGAGCCTTTGATCGCTTCTCTATGAGGCGTTTCTTGTTTACCGTACAGTCTTCCGACAGGTGGTCGGAGATATTAAAAAGGTATGCTGTCACATCGTAGTTCTTGTCGATAAGCATTCTGCCCACAGCCAGTGCATCACCTCCATTGTTTCCTGGTCCCGCAAATATGATTACGGGCGAATTGTTGCTCCAATTGTCGGTAATAGCTTGAGTCAAAGCTTTAGCAGCACGCTCCATTAGGTCGATAGACTTAATGGGTTCGTTATCTATAGTGTATTTGTCCAATTCATGGACCTGTGAGCTCGTAAATATCTTCATAATGGTGCAAAAATACGAAAAAATTGCTAATGAATGACGGAGTTTGGCAGAATTTTTGTAATTTTGCACAAATTTTTAATTCTTTCAGCATATGGGTATTGTTAAGATTAAGGATAAGTCCTTCAAAATCTCCATTACAGAGGCGGAGATCAAGGAACGTGTAAAGGCTGTTGCACAGCAGATAAGTAAGGACATGGAGGGAAAGAATCCTCTGTTGTTAGGTGTGCTGAATGGTGCATTTATGTTTGCTGCCGACCTGATGCGTGAGATGACGATTCCCTGTGAGATTTCGTTTGTAAAGCTTGCCTCATATCAGGGCACCACCTCTACAGGTAAAATCAAGGAGGTTTTCGGTATCAATGAGGATCTTACCAATCGTACGGTAATCATTGTTGAGGATATAGTAGAGAGCGGACTCACAATGAAGCAGATGATCGAGTCGCTGGGTACACGAAATCCAAAATCTATCCATATCTGCACCCTTTTCTTCAAGCCAAGCAAGCTGAAGGAGAATATCAATCCCGAATACGTGGCATTCAGCATTCCTGACGATTTTATTCTGGGCTACGGTCTGGATTACGATCAGCAGGGACGCGGACTTAAAGATGTATATACAATAATAGATTAAATACTTAATTAAACTAAAATTATCAGGATAATGAAGAATATCGTGATTTTTGGTGCTCCCGGCTCAGGCAAGGGAACACAGAGTGATAAGATGATTGAGAAGTACGGACTGAACCACATCTCAACTGGTGACGTGCTTCGTGGTGAGATCAAGAAGGGTACAGAACTGGGTAAGACTGCTGCCAGCTTCATCGAGAAGGGCCAGCTTATCCCCGACGACCTGATGGTTAATATTCTCGCTTCTGTATACGATAGTTTCGGACGTGACAGCAAGGGTGTTATCTTCGACGGTTTCCCCCGCACTATCCCACAGGCCGAGGCTCTGAAGAAGATGCTCGACGAGCGTGGCGACAAGGTGGCTGCCATGATCGAGCTTGATGTTCCTGAGGACGAGCTGATGAAACGACTCATCCTGCGTGGACAGCAGAGCGGACGTGCTGACGACAATGAGGAGACTATCAAGAAGCGTCTCGTGGTTTACCATTCTCAGACTATGCCTCTCATCGAGTGGTATAAGCAGGAGGGTGTTCACTATCATATCGACGGTCTGGGCGAGCTCGACCGCATCTTTGCAGACATTTGCCAGGTTATTGACAATATCTAAATGGAGAGTAATTTCGTAGACTACGTTAAGATTTACTGCCGCTCTGGTAAGGGAGGTAAGGGCAGTATGCACTTGCGCCATGTGAAGTATAACCCCAACGGAGGTCCTGACGGTGGTGATGGTGGAAAGGGTGGAAGCATCATTCTTCGAGGAAACCATAACTACTGGACTCTGCTCCACTTGAAGTACGAGCGCCATATCTTTGCCGAACACGGAGGTAATGGCGGTCGCGACAAGTGTCATGGTACCGATGGAAAGGATGTATATATCGACGTGCCATGTGGCACCGTGGTGTATAATGCCGAAACTGGTAAGTATGTCTGCGATGTTACATACGATGGTCAGGAAGTTCTGCTGCTTAAGGGCGGACGTGGCGGATTGGGCAATTTCCAGTTCCGCACAGCCACCAATCAGGCTCCTCGCTATGCACAGCCAGGTGAGCCTATGCAGGAGATGACCATTATTCTTGAATTGAAATTATTAGCTGATGTAGGCTTGGTGGGCTTTCCTAATGCAGGAAAGTCTACCCTTGTCTCATCGCTGTCAAATGCCAAGCCTAAGATAGCAAATTACCCCTTTACCACTATGGAACCCTCGCTTGGCATTGTGGGCTATCGCGATAACAAGTCATTCGTTATGGCCGATATCCCAGGAATCATTGAGGGTGCTTCTGAAGGTAAGGGTCTGGGACTCAGGTTCTTACGTCATATAGAGCGAAACTCGCTGTTGCTCTTTATGGTGCCTGGCGATACCGACGATATCAAGCGGGAGTACGAAATTTTGCTCAACGAACTTCAGCAGTTCAACCCTGAGATGCTGGATAAGCATCGTGTGCTGGCAGTGACCAAGTGCGACCTCCTGGACGAGGAACTTATCGAGATGCTTAAGGAGACACTGCCTAGCGATCTGCCAGTAGTGTTTATCTCGGCAGTGTCAGGATATGGACTCGACGAACTCAAAGATGTGTTGTGGAGCGAGCTTAATTCAGAAAGTAATAAGCTCAATGCTATCACATCCGAGGACTCTTTGGTGCATCGCGACAAGGATATGAGCGTGTTTGCTCAAGAGCTTGCCGATGAGGGCGAAGACGAGGATATTGAGTACATCGACGACGATGATATCGAAGATATCGAGGATTTTGAGTACGAAGACTTCGACGACGAAGAATAATCTTACGCAACTATTTTTACCAATTTTTAAAAAAGTTGCCGATTTATAACATTAAATCGGAAAATTTTCCTAACTTTGCACCGAAATTTATCCAATCGGATTTTTATCCGCTAATTATTTAATTAAAACAGTAAAAAGTTTATGCAGAAAAGATTGCTCTTTCTGGTTGCTTTGATGTTGACGTTTTCGTTAACATTGATGGCACAAATCACAACTTCAAGTATGGCTGGAAAGGTGACCCTCGACAATGCGAATGGAGAGGAAGTCATCGGTGCTACAGTTGTGGCTGTACACGAGCCTTCTGGTACTCGTTACACAGCAGTGACTAATACCACGGGTCGTTTCTCGATCAATGGTATGCGTACTGGTGGTCCTTACGATGTGACCATCTCTTACATCGGTTTCCAGCCTAAGACCGTCAAGGGAGTAACCCTCCAGCTGGCTGAAACTTACAACCTTAATGTATTCCTGTCAGAGGACGCTACTGAGCTTGCTGAGGTTATCGTAAGTGGTAAGGCTTCGAAGTTTGCCGCTGAAAAGACGGGTGCTGCTACTAACATCAGTAGCCAGCAGATTACCAACCTGCCAACCGTTAGCCGTTCTATCACAGACGTAACTCGTCTGTCTCCTTACGGAGGTAATGGCATGAGCTTCGCAGGTGCTGATGGTCGTACAGCTAACTTCACCGTTGATGGTGCTAACTTCAACAACAACTTTGGTTTGAGCTCAAATCTTCCTGGTGGTGGTAACCCAATCTCTATCGATGCTATCGAGGAGCTGCAGGTTGTTATCTCTCCTTACGATGTTCGTCAGACCAACTTCATCGGTGGTGGTGTAAACGCTATTACTAAGTCGGGTACCAACACCTTCAAGGGTAGTGCTTATGTTTACCACAAGAACGAGAATATGCAGGGTGATGCTGTAAATCGTCAGCAGATTCAGGGTGCTCGTGAGAAGGCTCAGACCACAACCTATGGTTTCACTCTGGGTGGCCCAATCATCAAGAACAAGCTGTTCTTCTTCGTCAACGGTGAAATGATTAAGATTCCTTCAGTCGTTAACCGTTGGAAGGGTTCGGATGATGGTAAGGCTGATCCTGACAACTACATCTCTCGTACTACTAACAAGGATCTTGAAGCTGTTTCTAACTACATGGCCAGCAAGTATGGTTACGACACAGGTTCATGGACTAGCTTCCCTGCCGACGAGAGCAACTACAAGTTGATGGCTCGTTTGGACTGGAACATCAACGACAGACACAAGGTAGCCCTGCGCTATAATTATACTAAGAACAATATTTGGAACTCACCTAACGGTACTTCTATGGACGGTGGTACTCGTCTGGCTAGCTATCGTATGTCACAGGGTTCTATGGCGTTTGCTAATTCAATGTACTCAATGGAGAACCTCGTTCACTCTTGGTCATTGGATCTGAATAGCCGTCTGACAGACAACCTGTCTAACCAGTTCCTGGCTACTATCTCTAAGCTCGACGATATCCGTGGTACCAACTCTGCTGAGTTCCCATTCATCGATATCACTAAGGATGGCGATAACTACATGGCTCTGGGTTATGAGCTGTTCACATGGAACAACGCCGTTCACAACACCATCTGGAACATCAAGGATGACGTAACCTATTATTTGGGCGCTCACAAGATTATGGCTGGATTTACATTCGAGCATCAGATGGCCGACAACCAGTACATGCGTAACGGTTCTGGTTACTATCGTTACAACCTTACTGACGATATGTACGTAGCTGGTAAGCTTCAGCCAGATATGCTGTTCAACAGCACTCCTGAGGTATTCTGCTTGACTTACGGTTATGATGGCGAGACAGCTCCTGCTGCTCGTGTGCAGTTCAACCGTCCTGGCATCTATGCTCAGGATGAGTGGAACATCAACGATAAGTTTAAGCTCACTTACGGTCTGCGTGTTGATGGTCTGTTCTTCAACAACAACGACCTGATGACTAACGCTGCTATTCTGAACCTCGACTACAACGGTCGTCACATTGATACCGGTAAGTGGCCTAAGAACAGCATCACATTCTCTCCACGTCTCGGATTCACCTATGATGTATTTGGTGACAAAACCCTGAAGGTTCGTGGTGGTACAGGTCTCTTCTCTGGTCGTCTGCCTCTGGTATTCTTCACCAACATGCCTACCAACGGTGGTCTGGTTCAGTATCAGGCACAGATTAATGCAAAAACTAAGGTTTGGGATGGTAAGACCAATGCTGCTGTAAAGGGATATGAGAATTACAAAGGTGCTTATACTACTGATGGTAATGGTAACCGCTTCGTTGATATGGATCAGTTTAAGGGTATGATGACTAATGTCAGCGATATGCAGAATAAACTGTTCTCGCTGGGTTATCCTACAACTGTATCTCCTGAGGATGGAACTGTTCCTTCAGCTGTTAACGGTGTTGATCCTAGCTTCAAGATGCCACAGGTATGGAAGACTTCTCTGGCTATTGACTATCAGCTCCCAGTTGATTTCCCATTCACAGTATCTGTTGAGGGTATCTACAATAAGACTATCAATGCAGTATCAATCTCTGACTGGAGTATTAAGAATGTAGGTGGTTTCGCTCGCTTCAATGGTGCTGACAACCGTCCTATCTTCCCAGACGGTTTCCGCAGCGGTACCAAGGCTTTCGTTCTTGAGAACACAAGCAAGGGTTATGGTTGGAGTGCAAACGTAACTGTTAACGCTCAGCCTGCTGACTGGATTAGCCTGATGGCTGCTTATACTCACACCGTATCTAAGGAGGTTACCGGTATGCCTGGTTCGGCTGCTGAGTCTGCCTTCACATACGTTCCTACTTACGAGGGTCCAAACAACATCAAGTTGCACAACTCTCAGTATGTAACTCCTGATCGTGTTGTAGCTAGCGCTACTCTCCACGACAAGTGCGGCAACCACTATAACTTCATCTATGAGGCTTGGCGTGGCGGTTACAACTACTCTTACATGATGCAGAACGATATGAACGGTGATGGTTACAACTACGACGCTATTTATATCCCAACAGACGCTGAGGTTCAGAACAATCTGTTCCGCTTCGTAAGCGAGGACGATAAGACCCGCTTCATGGACTATGTTCATAACGACAGCTACCTGAGCAAGCATCAGGGTGAGTATGCTGAGGCTTACAGTGTTTACTCTCCATGGGTACACCGTATCGACTTCGGTTACAAGCACGACTTCAAACTCAACGTAGGTAAGACCAAGCACATGCTGCAGCTCACCTTCGATATGAAGAACGTACTGAACTTCTTCAACTCTTCATGGGGTGTTGCTAAGTACCTGAATCCTGAGATTGGTTCAGAGGCTAAAATCCTGAAGTACGAGGGTGTTGATGCACAGGGCTATGCTACATTCTCTACACCTTCTTCTATCAGCGGTAAGACAGAGACTTGGACTACCAACTATAGTCTTGGCCAGTGCTGGTATGCTTCTGTAGGTATCAAGTACTATTTCAATTAAGAATTAATAAATTAAGAATTAAGAGAATATGAAACTTAAATATTTCATTCCGTCTCTCGTTGCAGTTGTAGCCACTCTGTTTACAAGCTGCGCAAAAGATAATGATCCTACATACCTTGGTAATATCAAGGTTTCAGAGTCATATGTTTCTCTTAACACTGCTGGTGGATCAACATCTATTGATCTTACAACCAATGGAAACTGGCAGTTTGAGAAAGTTATCAAGGTTACCACCAAGGTTGATGGTAAGAATGTAGATACATATTATGAGACACCAGACTGGCTTTCAGTAGATAAGCTCTCTGGTGGCGAGGGTACCACTAAGCTTACTTTCAGCGCTGAGGCTGGCGAGGGTCGCTCATGCGAGCTGGTTATCTCATGTAATGGTGAGGAGCAGCATATCAAAGTAATCCAGGGTATCGTAACCATCAGCACAGCTACTTGTGCAGAGGTTCTGGCTGGTCCTGACTCTAAGACATATCAGGTAACTGGTACTGTTACAGCTATTGCTAACACTACCTATGGTAACTGGTATCTGAACGATGGTACAGGCGAGGTTTATATCTATGGTACACTCGATAAGAATGGTGGTACTAAGAACTTCTCAAGCTGGGGTCTCGAGGTAGGCGACCAGATTACTGTTCAGGGTCCAAAGACTACCTACAATGGTACTGTTGAGCTGGTTGACGTAACCGTAGTTAAGATTGTTAAGTCTCTTATCAAGGTTGACTCTCTGACTGTTGGTGATGTTGTTACTAGCACTCTGCCTGTTGAGGGTGGTGAGATCACTGCTCACCTCACATGTAAGGGTACTGGTGTGGCTGTTGAGATTCCTGCTGATGCTAAGGACTGGCTGGGTGTTACCTCATCTACAGTAGGTACTAACCCAACTGTTACCTTCTATGCTAAGAATAATGAGGGTGGCGATCGTGAGACAACTGTAACCTTCAAGACCACTGATGGTTCTAAGGAGTACACCTCTCAGGCTACTATCTCTCAGAAGGGTGCTATCGTAGAGTGCAACGTGGCTCAGTTCCTTGCTGCACCTGTTGGAAACTCTCAGTATCGTGTAACTGGTGTTATCACCAAGATTGCTAATGCTGGGTATGGTAACATCTACATTAAGGACTTCTCTGGCGAGGCTTACGTTTATGGTGTAGGCGCTAAGGGCGACTTTGAGAAGCTTGGCCTGAAGGAGGGTGACATCGTAACACTCGTTGGTAAGCGTGGTGAGTACAAGGGCTCAGCCCAGATGACTGGTGCTCAGTATGAGAGCCACATCCCTGTAACACCTGTTACAATCGAGGAGTTCCTCTCTAAGCCTGATGATAAGAATACCTATTATATGGTAACTGGTACTATCAGCTCTCTGCTTGGTAGCAATGGTAAAGAGAATGATTATGGTAACCTCTACATTACCGATGGTGCCAACGAACTCTACGTTTATGGTTGCTATCCAGGTTGGGGTGCTACTGGCGACGATCGCAAGTTCTTCATTGCCGACAACGGTATCCAGGTAGGTGACGAACTGACCATGATTGGTTATAAGGACACCTATAAAGGACTCGTAGAGCTCTGCGGTGGTATCTGCTTCGGATTCAAGCACGCTGAGTAATATTTGACTAATATGATATTTGCTCCCGATGCCGTAGGAGGCATTGGGAGCATTTTTCCTAAAACCAAGATATTATTTATGAAGAAATCTCTACTTTTTCTTTTTGTTCTTTCTGTCTGCTCTGCTTGGGCGCAGGGACCAAACGAAACGGGAACTTACTATCAGGCTGCTGATGGTAAGAAAGCTCAAGAACTGAAAACAGCTCTTTTCTCTATCATCAGTCCGCATACCATTCAGACGTATACCTATGGTGTATGGGATGCGATTGAGTCGTACGATCTTCGTGAGGATGGTATGATTTGGGAAATCTATTCAGGTATTTCTAATTTCACCCCAAGGACTGACCGCGATAAGGGAGATGATGTAGAAGAAGGTGTGAAGTATAATCGTGAGCACGCTATGCCTAAGAGTTGGTTTAATGAAGCTACTCAGGATAATTATACTGTCAATGTATATCCTATGTATACAGATCTTCATCATCTGTTCCCAACAGACCGATTAATTAACACTATGAGATCAAATTATCCTTATGGCGAGGTGGGGCCTAATATCACCAAACAGTCAGCGGGTGGTTTCTCAAAGTTCGGACGTTGTAAGGACGACCTAGGTTACAAGGTGAATGGACAGAACGGACGAGTGTTTGAACCTAATGACGAGTATAAGGGTGATTTGGCTCGTGTGTACTTCTATATGGCTACATGTTATGAGTCGTATAAAAACGAGAAAGGTGTAACCCGCAGTCCTGCAAATTGGACTAGCGATATGCTGGCTTCGAATGTATATCCATTCTTTACAGATTGGGCGCTGAAGATGTTGCTCCGTTGGGCAGCAAATGATCCTGTCAGCGAGAAGGAGATAAAGCGTAACGAGGGTATCTATGGCATTCAGGGCAACCGCAATCCGTTTGTTGATTATCCAGGTCTGGAACAGTATATTTGGGGCTCTAAGATGGAAGATGCTTTCAGCTACGACAATTATGTACCTGCAACATCTGGTATCGAGGAGATTACCAAGACTATCTTCATTCAGGATGATGACTCGATTTACAATCTTCGTGGACAGCGTGTAGATGGAAAGAATCTCAAGAAGGGTATCTACATCCGCAAGAACAAGAAAATGATCGTAAAATAATGCCAATGGTTACATGGTTACAGCTGTAACCATGTAACCGCAGAGGCTTATAAAAAATGTAGCAGCGAATATAAACGTCTGTATATCAAATAGTTATATTAGAATTTTATTGCTGCACGACAGATAATGGTCACATGGTTACAGCTGTAACCGTGTAACCATTTTCCGTTTATTAAGGTTTGATAGGGGAAAAACTAAGGGTAGCAAGTACAAACAATAAGGATAATAGGTACAGGATGCCTATTATGATACTGTTTGCCTATACCCAAACGGATATTCGCCTATACGCAAACGGTTGTTTGCCTATACCCGATTTGAAACGCAGTTTAGAAATGTGATTTTTTTATATAAAAACTTGCATTCTTTCAAATTATTTTGTATCTTTGCCCCGTAAGTGGAACAAAACGAATTGATTGGATGATGAAAAGACTAGCTACATTACTATTTGTGCTTTTGACAATTTCGATTGCAACAATGGCTCAGGTTACTACCTCGGGCATAACAGGTACTGTAATGGCTGGTGGCGAAGAGGCTATTGGTGCCACCATTACTGCTAAGCATGTACCTTCAGGATCGGTATATCGTGCAGTAACTAATATCGAAGGACAATATACCCTTACTGGTATGAAGTCGGGTGGCCCTTATGAGGTCGAAATCTCGTATATCGGATTCCAGACCGCTAAGTTTACTGATATCCAGTTGGCTCTGGGACAGAATGCAGTGGTTGATGCCACACTAAGCGAGGGGTCGGAGATGATTCAGGAGATAGTGGTTACAGCAAAGGCTAACAACACCATGCGCTCTGACCGCAGTGGTGCTGTTACCAATCTGAATGCTACTCAGATTGCATCTATACCTACCGTTGGTCGTACCATGCTCGATATCATGAAGATGACTCCACAGTCTAGCTCGGCCAGTGGTATGGCGATTGGTGGTGGAAACTATCGCCAGTCGAGTGTTACCATCGATGGTGCATCGTTCAACGACTCGTTTGGTATGGAGCCAAGTCCTCTGCCTGGTGGCGGCACTCCTATCTCTATCGATGCTCTCGACCAAATGACTGTATCTATCACTCCGTACGATGTTCGTCAGAGCGGATTTACAGGCGGTGGTGTTAATGCTGTGACAAAGAGTGGTACCAATACATATAAGGGGTCGGTATATAGCTATCTTACCAACTCTCACATGAAGGGTAGCAAGGTTGGCGATGTGAAGTTGCCTGTCATCGATTCGCATAATTCTACTTTTGGATTTACCGTTGGTGGTCCGATACTTAAGGACAAGCTGTTCTTCTTTCTCAATGGTGAATACGAGGATGTGGTAGTAGCTGGTCCTGCTGTGTCGGCTGGTGATGGCAATCCTCCTTATTCAGCTACCAATCGTCGTCCAAAGCTCTCTGAACTCGAGAGCCTGTCGAGCTATCTGCGCAACACTTATGGCATAAGTACAGGTCCTTGGCAGGGATACAATATTAAGACTCCGGCTTACCGCATACTGGCTCGTATCGACTGGAATATCAACGACGACCATAAGTTGAATGTACGTTTCACCAAGTCAAATCGCAAGGAGTCTAACCCTGCATCAGCATCGCGCAGCATTGGTAGCAATCGTACCTCTATAATATATGGTGGAAACCAGAACTCGTATGGTAGCAATACCGACTACAGCATGTCGTCGCTCTCTAGCCGCTATGTCAGCGAGTTCCGTTTTACCTCGTTTGCTGCCGAGTTGAACAGTAAGTTTGGCAAATTGCACAACACTCTGCGTGGCACATATTCGTTCCAGGATCAGCCTCGTACCAATGAGTATGGCGAGAGTGTACCAGTGATTGAGATCGTGATGAGCGATAACCAGGAACATTATCCATCGTGGGCACTCACTGGCGATATGTTTACATATCAGAATATGGCCCAGACCAAGACTACTGTTATCACCGACGAGTTGAACATACATCTGGGCAAACACAATCTGTTTGGCGGACTGCAGTACGAGCACGATTATGCAGCTAATGGCTATGCTCAGGCTGGCGCAGGATATTATGCATTCCAGGCTACTCCTGATCAGGTTAGAACAGGCGATTGGGCCAGTGTGTTCACTAAGGAGAACACCCGACTGTTTGGTATCACATACGGAAACGGCGACAATCATCCTCCTTTCTTTGCCAAGATGTCAACCAATCAGTGGTCGCTCTATTTCCAGGACAATATGAGCCTGAGCGATCGCTTCCGCATGTCGCTTGGTGTGCGCTTCGAGCTGCCTTCGTATCCTAGTCTTAAGGATAATTTCAATGAGAAATACTATAAACTAGGCGATTTGCCAGAAGGCGATCCTAACTATTTCGGCGGACAGCACTTCCGTACTGATAATGTGCCTGATGCCAGCGTATCATTCTCGCCTCGTGTGGGATTCAATTGGGACATTACAGGCAATCAGAACCTCATACTGCGCGGAGGTACAGGTCTCTTCGTTGGTCGTTTGCCATTTGTATGGCTGATATCTGCAGTAGGCAACTCGGGTATGGGACAGACCTCGTATATCGCATCGCAAACTAAGGGTACTATTCCTACTTTTACCACCAGCCAGGATGATATGCTTCGTCAGATTGGTGCAACGAGTATGACCACTATCCCAAGCAGCGCTACCATCCTGAGCGACGATCTGCGCATGCCAAAGACTTGGAAAGCTTCGTTGGCCCTCGATGCCAAACTGCCAGGCGATATCGACTTTACCATCGAGGGTATCATGAACAAGGATATCAACCCTGTTGTTGTTTCTAACCGCGACATCTACTGGGACGGCCATTCTACCATCGATCTGGGCCATGGCGATGTTCGCCACAAGATGTCGTACTACAACCCCAACTACTCGGCCTATGTACTGGAGAATGCCGGCTCAAAGGCTTACTACATATCACTGAGTGCCCAGTTGCGCAAGAAGTTCGACTTTGGTCTCGATCTCTCGGCCAGCTACACCTTGTCGAAGGCTAAGACCTATACCGATGGTATCGGAAACCAGGTAGCTTCGGCCTACAACAACTATCGCAACTCGGTTAATGCAGTCAACGACAACGAGATAGGTTACGCCACTTACGTAGCACCAAACCGCCTTTTGCTCTCTGCCAGCTACACCCTGAAGGAGTCGAAGAATGCCACATCGCGTATCTCGCTGGTCTACGATGGCTATCAGTATGGCTATCTTAATGATTACGCTTTCAGCCGCTTCTCGTATATCTTCTCGGCTAATGTCAACAGCGATGCTCTGGCTCCGGCAAATCTGATATACGTGCCAGCATCGCGTCAGGAACTTGATAGTTGGGATTTTGCCGAGAGTGTGTACGAAGGCAATAAGGTATATACCGCCGATATGCAGCGCGACGACTTCTGGGCATACATCCAGCAGGATGCTTATCTTAAGAATCGCACAGGACAATATGCTGAGCGCGGAGGTGCCAAGATGCCTTGGCATCATCAGCTTGACTTCAAGTTTGAGCAGGATATACGACTTGATGTAGGCAATACCAAGCATGCACTACAGTTGGGTGTAGATATTCTGAATCTGCCAAACTTCCTCTGCAAGAAGTGGGGACTATACAAGCAGATAGGCGAGACGGCACTGCTATCGTATAGCAATGGCAAATACACCTATAACACTGTGGATGGTGAGCGACATCTTACCACATTCCGCGACTTCCAGAATCTGGCGTCTACCTATCAGATAATGTTCACGATACGCTATCTGTTCAACTAATATAGTATTAATCCTCGCTAAAAGGCGGGGATTAATCATTTTTTTTGTGATTGTTACTTAATTATGAATTATAATATGTAACTTTGCACAAAAATTTATCAACCTTGTATGAAAATGAAGCAAAAGCATCTCGCAATAGCGATATGGCTGGTGGCATTAGTAGTAATAGCCGGAGCCTTGCTTTTATTTGAGAGTGACCAACTGTGGAAGGTGCAGCAGAAGAACTTGTTCCTCTGCTCTACATTGTATTTCAAGGATCAGTTGGTTGTTCCTGGAGGCCTGCTCACTTGGGTAGGCACGTGGTTTACTCAGTTCTTATATTACCCCTGGTTGGGCGTGCTGCTGCTATGTGGCTGGTGGCTTGGGCTTATGGCTATAACTAAACGGGCTTTCTGTATAGCTGACCGCTGGGCCATACTGATGCTCATACCGGTAGCCATCCTGCTGATAGCAAATATGGATATGGGCTACTGGCTATATATGCTTAAGCTCAGGGGATATTTCTTTGTATCAACCATAGGTGCAACCATCGTTGCTGCCCTGCTGTGGGGCTTCAGATGTATACCTGATAAGTATTATCTCCGTACGGGCTATATCTTTGTTGCTTGTGCCCTGGGTTATCCGCTGTTCGGTATCTATGGTCTGGCTTCTGCTCTGCTTATGGGCATCTGGTCGTGGCGATTGTCAGGCAGTCGCACTGGGGCAGTAGTTAATAGTCTTGTGGCTATACTTAGTGTCGCCGCAGTACCATTGTTCTGCTATCGCTATGTCTACTATCAGGTCAATCTGTCAAATGTGCTTTGGCCACAACTACCGCTATTCTTTATCACCGAGAATCATCCCACCTATTATATACCTTATTATCTGTTGGCGCTGTTCTTTGTCATTCTGGCTGTTACGTATCGTGCCGATCGCGAGGGTGGCAAACCTATGAAGAAGTTCTACTACCTGGCCTGTCAGACTGTTATAGCCATTCTGCTTGTAGGTGGTGTATACCATTTCTGGATGAAGGACGAGAACTTCCATCGCGAACTCACCATGCAGCATCGTATAGCCAACCAAGACTGGATGGGTGTGATAGAGGTGGCTGCAGAACAGCAGGATGAACCCACACGAGCCATCGTGATGATGCGCAACCTGGCTCTGTCGCGACTGGGCAAGCAGGGCGATGCTATGTGCCTGTATAAGAATGGTTCAAAGGCTTACGCAGCCCCATTCGGCATGCGACTGATGCTGGTGGCTGGCCAGTTGATATATTACCAATACGGTATGCTTAACTACTGCAATCGCTTGTGTATGGAGATGGGCGTAGAGTTCGGATTCCGCACAGAGGATTATCAGTTGCTTGTAAACTGTGCCCTGCTCGAGGGTGATAAACCTTTGGCACGTAAGTATATCAACATACTTAAGCAGACCATATTTTATAGTGATTGGGCTGAGCAGGCAGAGAATCTATTGAATAATCCTGCCCTGATAGCCAAGGACGCAGAGCGCGAGCCTATCACCCACATGTTGCATTACGACAATATGCTTGGTGGCGATAATGGCTACACAGAGAGTTTCCTTATGACTCGCCTGGTAAGGAGCACCTATAAGGATGATCCTATCTTCCAGGAGCAGGCTCTGTTGGCCTCACTGTTCACTAAGGATATTAAGCAGTTCTGGTATCATTTCCATAACTATGTAGCTTTGCACCCCAACCAGCGTATACCTCGCTATTATCAGGAAGCAGCCTATCTGTATGCTAAATTGGTGGAAGATCCTGCCGTAGAAAACATGCCTTTCGACGAGAGTGTCAAGTCGTCGTACGAGAGTTTCATGACTGCAGCGTCTAATTACGATAATCAGACTGTAGAGGTATGTCGCGAGGGTCTGTATCCATTGTTCGGCGATACCTATTATTACGATTACTACATGATGAAGAATTTACCAGAATACTAAAATACTGAATAGTTATGCGATTAAAGTTTTTATCATATATCGGTCTCTGTCTGGCCATGGTGGGCTGTGCTGGTCCATCTGTGCCCGATGTGTTTACCGATGCCAATACCTTACCTAAGATTTATCCCGACTATACCGATGTTACCATCCCCATCAACATCGCTCCGCTTACATTCCAGCTCGATGAGGAGGCTGACAATATGATAGCCCGATACAGCTGTGGCGATGAGGAGATAGTATGCGAAGGCAAGGCCCAGCCCGATATTGACCAGTGGCGCACGCTCATCCAGAAGGCTAAGGATGGCGCCATCACAGTAGATGTATATGCCCAGAAGGCCGACAAGTGGACTCACTACAAACCATTCAGCATCTACGTGTCGCCCGATAGCATCGACAGCTATCTTAGCTATCGTCTCATATTCCCATCGTTTGTAAGTTACGAGGCTCTTACCATCAATCAGCGTTGCCTTGAGAACTACGACGAGAGTGTGATTTACGACAATGTGCTGTGTACGTTCGAGAAAGAAGGCCAGTGCATCAACTGTCACAACTATCAGCAGTACAACCCTGAGCGCATGCAGTTCCATGCCCGTCAGAACAATGGCGGTACCATTGTGACCTACGATGGCAATATCAAGAAGGTCAACATGAGTAACGATTCCATACTCTCGGCAGGTGTTTATCCGGCATGGCATCCTTGGCTCAAGTTGATAGTCTATTCTACCAATAAGACCAATCAGAGTTTCCACACCATGCATCACAACAAGATCGAGGTGTACGACTCGCAGAGCGACCTGATAGCATACGATATCGAGAAGGGAGAGATAACCAATCTCGAGAACGATACCACCGAACTGGAGTGTTTCCCAGCCTGGGCACCTGATGGCAAGACACTCTACTACTGTAGTGCCCACTACGAGAAGAAAGACTCGACAATGTCAAGAATCCGCGAGGTAGTAAAGCGCTCTCAGGAGATAAAGTATAACCTCTACAAGAAGAGTTTCGATCCGGAGACTATGACCTTTGGTCCTCGCCAATTGGTATTCGCGGCCGATAGCATAAACAAGAGTGCCACTCTGCCACGCATCTCGCCCGATGGACGATACCTGATGTTTGCTCTGGCCGAATATGGTGTGTTCCATATATGGCATCACGATGCCGACCTATGGATGCTCGATCTGCAGACAGGTCAGGTCAGATCGGCCGACGAGATCAACTCGCCTGATACCGAGAGCTATCACTCGTGGTCGAGCAATGGCAAGTGGGTAGTGTTCAGCAGTCGTCGCGACGATGGCACATATACACGTCCGTTCTTTGCCCATATCGACAAGGATGGTCATGGCACCAAACCATTCGAGTTGCCTAGTGCCGATCCCAACTACCATCGCGAGATGATGAAGTGTTATAACATCCCTGAGTTCATGCATGGTCCCGTCACCATCAAACCCCAGACATTTGCCGATGTGCTGAAAGGCGATGGAGAACCCGTGAAATACGTGCAGAGATTGACAAAATAGGAAATGTTAAGCTGATGTAAAGGTGCACAAATTTATTGAAAAAGCAAGTATTTTCGAAAAAAAGTTGTACCTTTGCAGCCAAAATTGCAAAATAAACGTTTATTATGGCACAAGAAGATGTATTTAAGAAAATCGTAAGCCACTGCAAGGAGTATGGCTTTGTGTTCCCCTCAAGTGAGATTTACGATGGTTTAGGAGCTGTTTATGACTACGGTCAGAACGGTGTTGAGTTGAAGAATAACATTAAGCAGTATTGGTGGAAGGCCATGACGATGCTTCACGAGAATATCGTAGGTATCGACTCGGCTATCTTCATGCACCCCACAATATGGAAGGCTTCAGGTCACGTTGATGCCTTCAATGATCCCCTTATCGATAACCGCGACTCTAAGAAGCGTTATCGTGCCGATGTACTTATCGAGGACCAGATTGCCAAGTACGACGAGAAGATCCAGAAGGAAGTAGAGAAGGCTCGCAAGCGTTTCGGCGACAGCTTCGACGAGGCTAAGTATATGGAGACAAGCGAGCGCGTAAAGGAGACAAAGGAGAAGCGCGACGCTCTGCATGCCCGCTATGCTGAGGCTATGCAGGGTCCAGACCTCGAGGCTCTTAAGCAGATTATTCTCGACGAGGAGATCGTTGACCCAATCAGCGGTACCAAGAACTGGACCGACGTTCGTCAGTTCAACCTGATGTTCGCTACCGAGATGGGTGCCAGCGCCGATGCTTCGATGAAGGTTTACCTGCGTCCTGAGACCGCTCAGGGTATCTTCGTTAACTACCTGAACGTACAGAAGACTGGTCGTATGAAGATTCCTTTCGGTATCGCTCAGATTGGTAAGGCTTTCCGTAATGAGATCGTTGCTCGTCAGTTCATCTTCCGTATGCGTGAGTTCGAGCAGATGGAGATGCAGTTCTTTGTAGCTCCTGGCACTGAGCTCGAGTGGTTCCCCAAGTGGAAGGAGACACGTATGAAGTGGCACCAGGCTCTGGGCTTCGGTGCAGAGAACTATCGTTTCCACGACCACGACAAACTGGCTCACTATGCTAATGCTGCTACCGATATCGAGTTTAAGATGCCATTCGGCTTCAAGGAGGTTGAGGGTATCCACTCTCGTACCAACTTCGACCTGAGTCAGCACGAGAAGTTCTCTGGCAAGAGCATCAAGTACTTCGATCCTCAGACCAACGAGAGCTACACTCCGTATGTTATCGAGACATCTATCGGTGTCGACCGTATGTTCCTCTCTATCATGTGCCACGCCTTCGAGGAGGAGAAGCTCGAGAATGGCGAGACACGTACCGTGCTCAAGTTGCCCGCAGCTCTGGCTCCTGTTAAGTGTGCTGTTATGCCACTTGTCAAGAAGGACGGTCTGCCCGAGAAGGCACGTGAGATCATCGATCAGCTGAAGTTCCACTTCAATTGCCAGTACGATGAGAAGGATTCTATCGGTAAGCGTTATCGTCGTCAGGATGCCATTGGTACTCCTTACTGCGTAACAGTCGATCACGACACCCTGACCGATGGTAAGGTAACTCTGCGTTTCCGCGACACCATGGAGCAGGAGCGTGTAAACATCAGCGATCTCAACTCTATCATCGAGGATAAGGTTAGCATCGCATCATTGCTGAAGAAACTCCAGTAAACAATGAAGAATTGGAAATACATATTGCTGAGCGTGATACTGTTCCCACTTGTGGGGATGGTATCATCGTGCAGCGAAGAAACCGAACCCGAGAGTGAGTTTGCTGATTGGCAGGCTAAGAACGAGGCTTATATCAATAAGTTGGCTTCTGACCCTGGCATTAAGAAGATTCTTACTTACACCAAGGACTCGAGTCAGGAAGGATTGTCAAATTCTGACTATATCTATGTAGATGTACTCGAGTCGGGAAGTGGTACAGAGACTGCTCTGTTTACCGATTCGGTATATTACACCTATCGCGGTCGTCTGCTTCCTTCTAAGTCGTATGCCAACGGTTATGTGTTCGAAGAGACATTCCTTGGCGATTTCGACTGGTCTACAGCTGGTATGAAGAAGGCTTGCGTAAGTTGGAACACAGTTACCACCTCATCGGGTACAACCACAAGTTTGTGGACTGACGGTTTCTGTACTGCACTGCAGAATATGAAGAAGGGCGACCACTGGTTGGTATATATCCCACATCAGTTGGCTTATGGCGAGAGCACTTCTTCATCTATCCCTGCCTACAGCACACTGGTCTTCGAGATTGCCATCGCTGATGTTTGGCATCCTGGCGAAAGCCGTCCTGCATTCAAGTAAGCAGTACTACAAATCTTTTATAACTTAAAAACCGATTGCCTATGCCTAAGTACGCTGATTATATCAAACGGATTGAGATCGACTCGCTTTGGAGCGGGAAGAAGCACATAGTGTGGGAGTTAAACCGCCATGTTAATATCCTCAGCGGAATGAACGGCGAAGGCAAGAGCACCATCCTCAACAAGGTGGTGAAGGGTTTGGCAGCTGGTGGCGAGTTCCCATCGCACATGCTTAAGGGCGTACGTCTTGATGTAGAGCCCGATGATGCCAAGTGGATACGCTATGACATGATTCGCTCGCTCGATTCCAACTTGCAGCAGGCTTTGGCCGAGGGCGAGGGATTCCTCCGTCAGGCCTTCTCGGCTCTGGCTGGGGTAGGGGGTGGCTCACTGC
Source organism: uncultured Prevotellaceae bacterium (assembly GCA_902761905.1). Lineage (GTDB taxonomy): Bacteria > Bacteroidota > Bacteroidia > Bacteroidales > Bacteroidaceae > Prevotella. The sequence continues at coordinate 8,599 of CACWMK010000016.1, read as the reverse complement.
TCGATGTCCAGCTATACAACCTACAGCGCAAGTACCTTGATTATCAGGTAAACATAGGCAACCGTATCATCGAGAAACTGCAAGCCGGTGATACCGAGGCTGCCCAGCAACTTTCGCAGAAGAAGTCACGTTTCCAGGATATGGTCGACGATCTGTTTAGCGAGACCCGCAAAAAGATTATCCGTACCGAAAACGAACTCCGTTTCACTCAGATAGGCGAAGTGTTGTTGCCCTACCAGTTGTCGAGCGGTGAAAAGCAGATTCTTGCCATCCTGCTCACGGTATTGGTAGAAGACAATCAGCCTTATGTGCTCTTTATGGACGAGCCTGAGGTTTCGCTCCATATCGAGTGGCAGAAGCGACTTGTCGACCTCTGTCTAGAACTTAATCCCAACGTACAGATTATCCTTACCACCCACTCTCCTGCAGTAGTTATGAACGGCTGGGTAGACTCCGTAACTGAAGTGAGCGATATAACTATTTAGTTTTATAGGACCTACGGATTATACGGATTATACTAATTTTTCCTTGCGATGATAAAATCTGTAAAATCCGTATAATCCGTAGGAAAAACAAAGATTGATGGGAAGTAGACTGAAGGATAATCTCAATAGCAAGTATTTCGAGGCGGCCAATGCGCTTACCTCAAAGACTGCGCGACATAGGATAGTGGCCTATGTCGAGAGCTATGACGATATCTACTTCTGGCGAACTGTTCTCAGCGAGTTCGAGAACGATAAGCGCTATTTCGAGGTGATGCTGCCGTCTAAGATCAATCTTACTCGTGGTAAGAAGTCGGTGCTGATGAACTTCCTCGAGGGCGAGCCTCTTGGCCGCGATATGATAGCTTGTGTCGATGCCGATTACGATTATCTTATTCAGGGCCGCACCCACCAGTCGCAGCGCATACTCAATAGCCCGTATGTGTTCCATACCTACGTTTATGCCATCGAGAACTTCCAGTGCTATGCACCATCGCTGCACAATGTCTGCGTGTCGGTCACTCTCAATGACCATCGCATCTTCGATTTTCGCGAGTACTTCCAGTTGTTCTCCGAGGCTTTATTCCCACTCTTTGTGTGGTCGATAATGGTGTATCGCAATGGCGCCTATCCACGTTTCTCTATCACCGATTTCAATCGCGTGGCCGATCCTGGTGGGTTTAATGTGCAGAACCCACTGCCGTCTATCAACAAGCTTAAGCACAAGGTGCATACCAAGATCAACGAGCTGCAGCGCCTTTTCCCCGATGCTAAGGAAGAGTATCTGGCCACTAAGGACGACCTGCGTGCTCTTGGCGTAACTCCGCAGACCACCTATTTATATATGCAGGGCCACCACCTGTTTGATACTGTGGTAACTCCAATACTATCCAAGGTGTGCAATATACTGCGCCAGGAGCGACAGAATGAGATTTACTATGCCTCTGCCCACAAGACACAGAAGCGAAATGAAATGTCCTGCTACGAAAACTCGCTACAGGACATTAAGGTGATGCTTAAGAAGAACACGGGCTACATGTCGTCAGAGCAGTTCCGCCGCCTCCAGTCCGATATCCAAGATTATTTAGATAATAAGAACTGATGGGTTTTTGATAATAAGAACATAAGAACATAATTAAGCCCTGCGGAGCAAAAATCTTATGTCCTTATGTTCTTTTTATCTAAGAAAAAACTACACGAAGGTTTCGAGGAATTTGACGGTTCCTTTGATTTTCACCTCGCCAGTAGTGGCGGGCAGCAGTATTGTGTCGCCTTTGGCCAGTTTCATCTCTTCGCCATTGGCGGTGATTGTTCCCTCGCCCTTTACGGCTATCAGTATTACAAACGAGTCGAGCTCGCTGTAGTCCAGCGTCATTGGCTCGTTCAGGTCATACACAGCTGTAGTAAAGTAGGGGCACTCTGCTATCTGCACACCCTCGTTCTTAACCAGGTCGTACTCTGTACGATAGTTGGGCAGCACAGTGTAGTCGATACTCTCTGATGCCTGCTGTGTGTGCAGTTCGCGATAGTTACCGTCCTTATCCTTACGCTTGTAGTCGTAGATACGGTAGGTCACGTCGCTTGTCTGCTGTATCTCAGCCACAAAGCAACCGGCACCAATGGCGTGTATGCGGCCGGCTGGAATAAAGAATACGTCGCCCTCGTTCACTTCGTAGCGTGCCAGCGCATCCGTAATCGTATCGTTCTCAACCATCTGCTTGTACTGCTCAGGCGTAATCTGCTGTTTCAGTCCGTTGTACAGCTGTGCACCTGGGGCACTCTCAAGGGCATACCACATCTCGGTTTTGCCGCGTGTCTTACCCTGTCGGTGGGCAATCTCATCGGTAGGGTGTACCTGTATGCTCAGGTCCTGACGGGCATCGATAAACTTAATCAGCAGGGGAAACTCGTCGCCAAAGCGCTCGTAGTTCTCCTGGCCCACCAGCTTACCTTTCAGCTCGCGTACCAGTTGGTTCAGGCTCTTGCCTTTGTACTCACCCTCGCTTACGATGGTCTCGTTATCCTTTACACCCGAAATCTCCCAGCTCTCGCCAACGCTTTCGAGCGTCTCGTTTAAATGCTTAAAGGGGATAATCTTGTCGCCTCCCCACAGTGTCTGCTTCAGCAGCGGTTCAAATTTAATCATAGCTATATTAGTGTTAGTTTAATTCTCTTTCCAGAAGGTACGTGTAAACAGTACCAGCACCGTCATAATCTCCAGACGTCCCATCAGCATCAACGGACACAGAATCCACTTGATGTATTCGGGCAGTGTCGACCACGACATCACCGGTCCTATCTGTGTGCCCAGTGTTGGGCCTACGTTGCTCACACAGCTCAGGGCTATGGTAATGGCGTTGGTGTTATCAATGCCAGCCACAATCATAATGGTGGCCGTTACTAATGTCATCAGCATGGTGAGCGTGAAAAAGGCAAACAGCGCTACCAGTTTTGATTGTGGAATACTCATGCCGTTAATCTTTACAGGCAGCACAGCATTGGGGTGCAGTATCTGGCGGAAGTTATTACGAACCACTTTTAGCAGCATCACGCCTCTGATACACTTAAAGCCACCGCTGGTACTACCTGCACAGGCACCTAAGTACATTACCACACCCAATATCACCCAGGTGATATGTGGCCAGGCGCCTGCATCCTCGTTAAACATACCCGTCGTGGTAATAAACGATACCACCTGGAACAATGCAGCACGGAAGGCATGCTCTAAGTCGTAGCCCATACGTGTCAGCAGCAGGTACATAATCCACAGGGTTGCACCTATCACCACGCTTACGTACAGCTTGAATTCCGAGTTGGTCAGCAGCGCCTTCAGTCGCATTTTTACAATGCTTAAATATAATAAGGTGAAGTTGATGCCCGACAGGAATTGGAATGTAATCGAGATATAGTCGATGGTAGGCGAGTGGAAGTACTCCGTGCTCTCGTTGTGTATCGCAAAGCCGCCTGTAGCCGTGGTGGTCATGGCGTAGTTCAGTGCCTCAAACCAGTTCATGCCTGCAGCACAGTACGATAATACGCAGGCCAGTGTTAGTATTAGGTAAATACTCCAGATCCATTTGGCAGTTGTGGTTAGTCGTGGGTGCATCTTTGCCTTGATGGGACCTGTAGCTTCGGCGGCAAACACCTTTACGCTACCACCCACCAGCGATGGCAAGATGGCGATGGTAAAGAACACTATTCCCAATCCGCCTATCCACTGTGTCAGCGATCGCCAGAACAGTATGCCGTGCGGCAGTTTCTCTACGTCGTCGATAATCGAGGCTCCTGTGGTGGTAAATCCTGATGTCGATTCGAAGAATGCGTCTGTAACATTTGTTATGCAGCCATGTATAAGGAACGGAAACATGCCGAAGAACGAGAATACCGCCCAAGCCGCTGTCACCACCACGTAAGCATCGCGGCGATTCAGACTGTTGTCGGCATCGCGTCCCAAATATAGAAAGAAGAAACCACTTCCGAATGTTAACAGTAGCGATACCAGAAATGCCATCAAGTCATCTTCGTGATACGCAAACGACAACAGGGCGCACCATCCCATAAACAGCCCCTCGATAAACAGCAGCGAGCCTATGATCTTACTGATGATGCGGAAGTTTACCATATCGTGTTCTTCTTGAAGTACTTTTCTATGTTGTTCAACTTCTGTTCGTGACAGAATACCATTACCGAGTCGCCCGCCTCAATCTGCGAGTTACCGTTCACCAGCATACCGCGCCCGTCGCGCACCAGTCCGCCTATGGTCACGCCAAATGGCAGTCCCAGGTCCTTCACTGGTCTCTTTGTAACCTTCGATCCCTCGGCTGCCACAAACTCTACCACCTCGCTGTCAACCATCATCAGCGATCGCAGGTTGTTCACATCGGCCTCAAGCAGCATCTGGTATATGTGACTGGCGGCTATGGTCTTTTTGTTGATAATAGTTCCGATGTCCAGACTCTCGGCCATGCTCACGTAGTCCAGATTCTCTACCATGGCGATAGTCTTGCGCACGCCCATCTTCTTGGCTGTAAGGCAGGCCAGGATGTTGGTCTCGGCATTCTCGGTCAGAGCCACAAATGCCTGAGTGTTGCGTATTCCTTCCTCCTCCAGCAGTCCCAGGTCGCGACCGTCGCCGTGTATCACCATTGTGTCCTGGTTCTCCAGCAGTTCGTTCAGTCGCTCGCATCGCTTGGCGTCCTTTTCTATTATCTTCACGTGCATATAGTCGGGTGTGGTCAGTGCCGCACGTACGGTGGTCTTTCCGCCGCCCATCATAATCACGTTCTTCACGTCGGTATAGTGCTCCTTGCCCACAATCTTGCGTATATATGGTATATACTCCTTGGTGGTCATAAAGTAGGCCAGGTCGTTCACTCTCAGTTCGTCCATACCGCTAGGTATGATGGTGTCGCCTCCGCGCTTGATGGCTACTATGTGGTAAGGATCGTCAGGTCCGCACAGGTCCTTCAGTGGCTGGTTCAGTATCTCGGCCTGCTCTCTTAGCTTTATGCCCAGCAGTATCAGCGCACCGTCGTGCACATCCCAGCGCTGTCGCACCCACGACAGTTTCAGACCGTTGTTTATGTCGATAGCTGCCAGCACCTCGGGATAGATAAGCGAGTCGAGTCCCAGATTCTTGAAGAAAGGCTGCAGACTTGGTGCCAGGTATTCGTAGTTGTCGATACGTGCCACCGTCTTCTTGGCACCCAGTGCGTGTGCCAGTATACATGCGTTGATGTTGAGGCTCTCTTCGGGGGTAACGCCTACAAACAGGTCGGCATTATGTGTGCCGGCCTCTTTCAGAGCCTTGATGCTGGTGGGCGATGCACAATATGTCATCACGTCATACTCGCTCATCTTGGCCAGTCGCTCCTCGTCGGCATCTATCAGCACACAGTCTTGATGTTCTCTCGAAAGCAGTTTCGCCAGGTGAGTACCTACGGCGCCTGCACCTACTATTACTATCTTCATGCCTCCAGAATAGCTTTCTTTATGCCTTCTTCGTCGATACCGACGATGTGTTGCAGTTCTTTTACTGTGCCGTGCTCTACGAAGTTGTCGGGCAGACCCAGTCTCTTCACCTTTGGTGTATATCCGTGGTCGTTCATCCACTCCAGCACGGCCGATCCCAGTCCGCCTCTTATCGCTCCGTTCTCGACGGTGATGATGCGCTTGAACTTCTTGCCCACCTCTTCCAGTATGTCCTCGTCGATAGGCTTCAGGAATCGCATGTCGTACATAGCCACGCTGGCTTCGCTGCCCAGCTGCTCGATAGCACGCATGGCGTTGTTACCCATAGGTCCGATTGTGAGCACAGCCACGTCGTCGCCGTCGTGCAGTTTGCGACCAGTGCCCACCTTGACTTCTTCGAATGGGCATCGCCACTCATGCAGTTCGCCGCCACCTCGTGGATAGCGTATCACGAACGGTCCCTTGTCGGGTAGCTGTGCCGTGTACATCAGTCGGCGCAGTTCGTGCTCGTCCATAGGCGAGCATATCGTGAGGTTAGGTATCGGTCGCAGCGATGTCAGGTCGAATGCACCGTGGTGTGTAGGTCCGTCTTCGCCCACCAGTCCGGCACGGTCAAAACAGAACACCACGTTCAGATTCAATAGGGCCACGTCGTGTATGATATTGTCGAATGCACGCTGTGCAAATGCGCTGTAGATATTGCAGAATGGCAGCAGTCCGTCCTTGGCCATACCGCCGCTGAATGTCACTGCGTGTCCCTCGGCTATACCCACGTCGAATGTCCTTTCGGGCATCTCCTTCATCATTATGTTCATCGAGCATCCGCTAGGCATGGCGGGTGTCACACCTACTATCTTCGGGTTCTGTTTGGCCAGTTCCAGTAGGGTATGTCCAAACACATCCTGATACTTCTGTGGTTTCGACGGGTCGTTGTCCACCAGTCGCTCGCCCGTGTCGGGGTTGAACTTTCCTGGTGCGTGCCATACGGTCACATCCTTCTCGGCCGGAGCATATCCGTGTCCCTTCTTGGTGTGCAGATGCAGCAGCTTTGGTCCCGACATGTTCTTAAGCTGACTCAGAATGCGCACCAGTTCCTTCACGTTGTGTCCGTCGAACGGGCCGAAGTACTGTATGTTCATACCGTCGAATATGTTCTGCTGGTGCGAAATCGCACTCTTCATGGCGTTAGTCAGTCGGATAAGTCCCTTCTTGCGGTCATCGTTCAGCATGCCGTGGCGATTGAACCATCGTGCCGTCTTAAACTTTATGCAGTTGTACGTCTCGTTGGTACTCAGGTTGAGCAGATACTGCTTCATTCCGCCCACACTGCGGTCTATCGACATATTGTTGTCGTTCAGTATTATCAGCAGGTTGTTAGGGCTGCTCGATACGTTGTTCAGTCCCTCAAATGCCAGTCCGCCGCTCAGTGCGCCGTCGCCTATCACGGCCACCACGTGTCGGTCTTTTTGGCCTTCCAATTCTGCTGCTACTGCCATGCCCAGCGCAGCCGATACCGAATTGCTGGCGTGTCCGCAGGCAAATGTGTCGTACTCGCTCTCCTCGGGCGATGGGAAGGGCTTGATTCCGCCCAACTTACGGTTGGTGCAGAACTGGGCTTTACGCCCGGTCAATATCTTGTGGCCGTAGGCCTGATGGCCCACGTCCCATACTATTCTGTCTTCAGGGGTATTAAAAACGTAGTGTAGTGCCACAGTAATCTCTGCCACACCCAGACTCGACGCCAGATGTCCCGGATTTACTGCCACCTCTTCTATAATATCGCGACGCAATTCGTCGCATACCTGAGGTAAGTCTTCCACCTTCAGTTTTCTCAAATCCTCAGGTGTTTCTATCTTATTTAAAAGAGTAAACTCAGTTTTTTCCACACAAAAAATAATTTATTTCGAGTGCAAAGTTAATCAAATTTTATAATATTACAAAATATTTCCGCAAATTTGCACCCTAAATCTATAACAATTGTAAAAATCCCAGTGTTAAATCTGTCCGCTCTCAACCATCAGTACCACGCGCTCTGTCAGTCGGTCCACTCCCTCTGCGTCGTACTCCTTCTTGAGCGATGCGCCGAATCCCCATGCAAACACCTGCCAGAATCCTGCACGGATTGGTCCCATAAACGCCTTTATCATATCGTAGCTACTCGAGTGGCACTCACGGTCTATCAGTTTTATCAGCAGTTTGCCCTGACTGTATGTCAGTTTCTTCATCTTCGGCTTGTATGTCTTGAATATGTCTTCCTCCACGCGCTTCATGTGCTCTGCCTTAGCCTTGTCGTTAGGCAGCGTCTCCAGATACTCCGTAGTCTCTATCAGCATCATTCGTGCCTCCTTGGCTATCGGCAGCACCTTTTTCACGTTGGTCACCAGTCGCATATACTGCGAGGCCTGTCGTTTGTTCTTAAACGTAAGTTGCGGATACACATACACGTTGTTCATCTCCATATACTGTATGCTGTCGCCCTCGTGCAGCACCTTTCCCACCTTTACGGTCGGCACAAACGTAGGCGAGTCCATCTCCGCCAGCACCTGCTCAGCGGTCATCCTCTGCTCAGCCTCCTGCGCCGCAGCGCCGATAGCCAGGCATGCAAATCCTATGGAAACAATCAACCTTTTCATTTCGGCTGCAAAGGTACGGCAAAATGAGAAGAATACCAAATTTTATAAGAGTTTTTAGAATAAAAATCCCTCTGCCCCCAATAAATATATAAATTTTCTGAATAAAAAGTTTGGTGTAAGCCTACATGCCTACATAAAATTGCTCAAAACCCGCATAAACACTAGGTTTTCTGCGTTTTTAAGCCTACATAAAGCCTACATAAAGCCTACATAAAGCCTACATGATTCCTACACAAAAAGTAGCTTTTTGACATCTAGCGAGTAACTTATTAGGCTGTAGAAAGCCACTCCTAGCCTTGCGAAAAGATACTTTTTGTAATGTTTGTAATGATTAGTATTATGGGGTGTTGTGAAATTCTCAAGAGAATTTTCGGCTAAGTGACGTGCAAAGGATTGCTAACTAGTTAGGAAGCTACAAAATTCTCTAGCCTGAATTATTCATAGTGCACAAAAAAAGGAACGTATTTCTTGCACACCTGCAAGATTTTTATTACCTTTGAAGTTGTTAATAAT
>CACWMK010000015.1 GCA_902761905.1 uncultured Prevotellaceae bacterium | reverse complement strand
GACCGAACCAAACTTTAATTAATCACATTTTCAAAGAACTCTTTGGCTGCGCGGCTTAGCCGTTACGCCGTATATTGAATTTTTAACGAACTATTGTTTCTTAGAATGAGCATATTTTTTTATAAGAGACACAACGAATTCATCCACAGTAAGATTCTGTGTCTCAGCGTATTGCTTCGCATCATTATATGCGGCCGTTGTTAATGTAATCGTTGCCATAATGCTTTATTTTTGTTATTTATTTCGCCCGCAAATATACAAAAAAGAAATAATCCAAACAAATAATTTGCCGAAAAATGAAAAAATCCAAAGAAATAATTCGGCCAAAATCGAAAAAATCCAAAGAAATATCTTAAAACCTGCGTGTGTGGTTGCGGTTGATGCGATACGGGCCATCAGTCATCAGATGCTGGGTGCGTGGGGCAACTTCGTGTCCAAAAGCGTCCATGGGATTTTCCTTGCCACGCTGGCGCATATATACGATAGTCCAAATACTCATCGCCAATCCGCCAAGCATCATCAGAACGGCCACAGACGCCCTTAAAACGCTAACATGCGCTATCGATGGTCTGCCAGAAGCATACCACATCACAGCAGGTATAAGCAGCACAAACAGCATTCCACCTAATACATAACCCAAGATTTCTCTTAACTTCGTCATCTTTTTCTCTTTTAAGCCCCTCGCTGCTGGGAGAGAGAGAAAACCTTCAGCGAGCGAGGGGTAACATGGTTATGATGCTGTTACTTTTTTGAGGCGTTGCTCTTGATGCCTGATGGAATGGATACGGGCTTGGTAATCAGATTTACCACGTTGACATTGCCTTTCCGATGGTTTTCGATTTTCTTGAGGGCAGAATAGTGCAATTTGGGCGCGCTATTCTCATCGAATGGTACACCATCGAGCTGTATCTTGGTGGTCTTGCCAGCGAATAAGAATCTTTCCCAGCTTACTTCTATCCAAGAATCTTCGTCGTCTTCTACCCAGCAACCCTTTGGTACACGGATCTGATAGAAAAAGGCGTTGTTCTTATCGATAGGGATACCATTGTCGTGTATAGCCGCGCTGATACTGATAGACCCTTTTTTACCAGGAGTTATTGTCTTGGCTTTCTTTAACTGCTCTTGGGTAAGAATCCATACAAGCGTGTTACTAATGCTTAAAGTGTCAGCTGCGACAGCAGTTTGCGTAACAGGATTGGTAGGTTTGGTCTTAAATTCAGTCACTGTTTTTGCCGTTGCTGCTAATGAAACTGCTACTATGGGGGCGATATAAAGGGCTTTGAGCCATGCTCGCCTGTTTGACTTATGTTTTAACATCATGACAATTCGTTTTTTAATGGTACTGTTGTTGATGCCATTGGCGAGGATACTGGCCTTTGTACCCATCGCCTTCCGCATCAGTAGTTGAATGTATTGACTCACGTCTGAGTCTGACGAGAGGACGGATGCATCGGCTTCGTACTCATGGACGGTTCGCAGGTCGCGACGCAGGAGCCATACCACAGGATTGAACCATTGCAGGGCCGTAAGCATTTCGACGAAGACGATATCCCAGCTGTGAAGCAGGCGGATATGTCCACGCTCGTGGGCAAGTATCGAAGGGTTGCGCTCCTCGTAGTCAATCCGGCTTAACACTATGGTACGCATCCACGAGAACGGTGCAACAGGCAGGTCGACAACTGCCAGAGTTACATCATCCTCCAACGCATGTTGCTCACTATCATTAATAATTCGGCGCAAAAGCCGATAACTGTTTGCTATAAAGAACAATCTACAAAGAACACCAATCAAAAAGATGGCAAAGATAACGGCTGATTGATTAATAGGAGCCATCTGCACGCTATCTGCGGCCGTTACAGCCGGCATATCCGTGATGGGCGATTGTGGGTTAGGATTAGCCGTTGCAGTCGTCTGCTCAACCTCTATTGTTTCATGGAAAGTGATGACGCAAAGGGGTAGGACGAGCGAGAGGGCGATGGATGATAATAGCACGATACGATTGAGTCTGTGAAACGTTTCGCGCTCCATCAGCAGCCGATAGCAGAAATAGAATACCGCTATCAATACGGCTACCTTCAGGTCGTAGGTCAAAAATTCAGTCATTACTTGCGATTCTTTATGATTTCCATAATCTCATTTACTTCGTCGTCGCTCAGCTGCTCATCCTTGGCAAAGAAAGATACGAGCGAAGCGAACGAGCCACCAAAGAACGTATTCTTCACCTCTTTCATGTAGGCGCGTGTGTAGTCTTCCTTGCTGATGGTGGTACTGAAAAGTTGGGCTTTACCTATCTTCTCGGCACTCACGAAGCCCTTTTCCTTAAGTATCTTCAGGAATGTAAGCAGCGTGGTAAGAGCGGGTTTAGGCTCAGGGAATTTCTCCATAATCTCAGCCGAATAACCCTTACTCTCAGGCAACGACCAGAGTATGTTCATCACTTGCGTTTCAGCTTTTGTCAGTTGTTTCTTATCCTTCATGTTCTAAACTTTTAGAATTACCGTCGGCAAATGTACTCTAAGTTTTTAGAATAAACAAATATTTTACTCTAAAACTTTAGAATGTTAACAAGTTTTAAGTTATTTAGCCTGGAAGAGGCCTTTGAAGAGTAGGTGTGGGTCGATGGTGATGGGCGTTTGGCAGTTGGGTGCGATGGTGCGGGCCATGCCGCCGGTAGCGATGATTTTGGGGGCTTGCGACATGGATGAGGCAAGCTGGTGGATAAGGCCGTCGATCATGGCAGCTGTGCCGTTTACAATACCGCTCTGCATGCATTCGAGGGTGTTGCGACCAATCAGGTGCTGAGGCTTCTCAATCGTGATGGATGGCAGTTGCGATGCGCGAGTGCTGAGTGCGCTGAGCGATGTCTTTACGCCTGGAATAATCATTCCGCCCTTAAAAACACTGTTTTCATCGATAACTCCCAGTGTGGTAGCTGTGCCAAAGTCGATGACGATGGCTGGCACACCATAGCACTTGGCTGCGCCGATAGCATCGGCCAAACGGTCCTTGCCTAGTTGCGATGGCGATTCTACATCGATGGTGATAATTCCCTCAGCATCGGCTATCGAGAAGAAGTGAGGCGTGATGCCAGTCAGGTCGACTACGGCCTGCGCGATGTCATCATTAACCTCAGGCACTACCGATGAAATGGTGATATTCTGTATATCAGCAGCCTCTACGCCGTATTTGCGAAGTCCTTGGCGCAACTCGTAGCGGAAGAAACTGGCCGTCTCCTCCTTTTTGGTCTTGAATCGCCATGTAGCAGTTATGTCGCCCTTGTTATCAGCCATAGCGATAACAACGGTGGAATTGCCGATATCTATCAGAATATGCATAGCGTGCTAGAGTGTTAGGATGTGCGAGAGTATCTTGTCGGCTGTTTCTTCCTTAGAACACAGAGGCAACTCGGTTACGGCATCGCTGGTGATGAGTGTAACCTTGTTGGTGTCGACAGCAAAACCTGTATTGCCATCAGCGATAGAGTTGGCGCAAATCATATCAGCATGCTTCTTGTCGAGTTTTGCACGTGAGTTCTCAATCAAATTCTCCGTTTCCATCGAGAATCCAACGAGTGTCTGGCCTGCAGGCTTGTGCTCGCCTAACCAACCCAGAATGTCTTGAGTGCGCTTAAGTTGGATGGCCATATCGCCATCGTGTTTCTTCACCTTCTGGTCAGAATATTCAGCTGGCATATAGTCGGCCACAGCGCTGCACATAATCACTACATCGGCCTCAGTGCTGCGACTGGTAACTGCCTCAAACATATCAGCGGCGCTCTTAACGGGCACCACACTGACGCCCTCGAAGGCCTTGATATTTACAGGACCAGAAACCAGCGTAACCTCGGCTCCACGCAGTCTAGCCATCTTGGCTATAGCGTAGCCCATCTTGCCTGATGAGTGGTTGGTGATATAGCGAACAGGGTCGATAGACTCTTGTGTAGGGCCTGCTGTTATAAGGAATCGCTTGCCCTTCAGATCGTGTTCCTTGGCCATAAACGTGAGGATATGTTCCACGATTACCTCCTCAGAGTTCATCTTGCCTGTGCCTGTATCGCCACAAGCCAGTCGGCCTATGATAGGATCGATGATATGATAGCCGTAGCCCTTAAGTTTCATCAGATTATCCTGCAGGATAGGATTCTCCCACATACCAGTATTCATGGCAGGCGCAATCAGTTTTGGCGCGCGAGTGGCCAGCATGGTGGTGGTAAGCATATCGTCGCAAATGCCGTGAGCCAGTTTGCCGATAACATTAGCTGTACAGGGAGCCACAACAAACAGGTCGCCGCGCTTGGCCAGCGACACATGTTTTACGTCGAACGAGAAATTGCGGTCGAAGGTATCAAAAATGCACTTATTGTTGGTAAGTGTCTCGAACGTCATCGGCGTGATGAACTTGGTGGCGTTCTGCGTCATAATCACATGCACATCGGCATGCAGCTTGATGAGCATCGAAGCCAGATTGGCGCTCTTGTAGGCAGCAATACCGCCCGTAACGCCCAGTACAATCGTCTTTCCTGTCAGCATGGTGCTATTGGACTATTTGATGATTTATTGCTCTTTGAGTAAGCCGTGCTTCTCGTAGTTTGCCTTGCGAGCAATACGATTGTTCTCGTCTACGAAGAGTACAGTAGGCTTGTGAGTCTTAGCTTCCTCAGGAGTCATATAGGCATAGGCCATGATGATAATCTTGTCGCCCACCTCTACACAGCGTGCAGCAGCTCCGTTCAGACAGATAACGCCTGAGCCTGCTTCGCCAGCGATAGCGTAGGTTTCAAAGCGGTTGCCATTGTCGATGTCGGCTATCTCAACCTTCTCGTACTCCAGTATGCCACTTTCGCGCAGCAGGTCGGAGTCGATGGTGATACTGCCCACGTAGTCCAGATCGGCCTGGGTAACCACAGCACGATGAATCTTAGCTTTCAGCAGTGTTATGTCCATATACCTATATTAAATATTAACGATGAAATTGTCGATGAGTCGTGTCTTGCCGATATATACGGCGATAGCCACCAGTACCTCGCCCTCGATACGAGCTGTACGCTGGATGTTCTCGAAGTCGACCACCTCAACGTAGTCGATGCGTGCCATTGGCTCAGTCTCCAGGTTCTGGCGGATGATATCGATCACCTTCTGTGCATCGCGCTCGCCAGCCTCGATAGCCTGCTTACCAAGCTTAAGACTCTTAGAAAGAATCAGCGCAGCCTGGCGCTCGTCGGCATTCAGATAGGTGTTGCGGCTCGACTTGGCCAGTCCGTCGTCCTCGCGAACGATGGGGCAGGGAACAATCTCTACGGGGAAGTTCAGGTCGCGAACAAAACGCTTAACTGTAGCTAGCTGCTGTGCATCCTTCTGTCCGAAGTAAGCACGATCAGGACATACAATATTAAACAGCTTGCCTACTACAGTGCAAACACCACGGAAGTGAACGGGGCGAACAGCACCACAAAGCAGCTCAGTAGTCTCTGTGGTGTCGATAAACGATGTGAAGTGACCAGGATACATCTCGGCTGGCTCTGGATTGAAAATCAGGTTGCCACCAGCCTCCTCAACCTTCTCCATATCTCGGTTCAGGTCGCGTGGATAAGCCTCTAGGTCCTCGTTAGGACCAAACTGAATGGGGTTAACGAACACTGAAACCACAGTGCGGTCGTTCTGGCTGGCCGACTTGCGGATGAGGCTCTGATGACCCTCGTGGAGAAATCCCATAGTAGGAACCAAACCTACAGAAAGACCTTCCTTTCTCCAATCTGCTACAATCTCTCTTACCTCCTTAACTGTCTTAACAACTTTCATATTCTTTTATCTTCTTACTTCTTCTAACTCCGTTTCAAAAAGCGCCTGCATCACCTCCTCGCTGATAGCATAGGTCTGCCCTGCTGCTGGGAAAGCACGCTCTTCACACTCTTGTTTATACTGTTTAAAAGCCTCAAGCATCACACTGTGCAAGTCGGCGTATTTCTTCACGAACTTAGGTATGAAGCCATCGTTATAGCCCAGCATATCCTGATAAACCAACACCTGGCCGTCACAGCCATTACCAGCTCCGATACCAATAGTCAATGCCTTGGTCTGCGAGGTGATGAGCTTAGCCAATGCTGCTGGCACACACTCCAAGGTAATGGCAAAAGCGCCAGCCTCTTCCACTGCCTGGGCGTCACGAATCAGTTTCTGGGCCTGTTCTAATGATTTACCCTGTACCTTATAGCCACCCATGGCATTAACGGACTGTGGTGTCAGTCCGATATGTGCTACAACAGGTATTCCTGCATCTACGATAGCCTTGATACGGTCGGCATATTCCACACCGCCCTCAAGCTTAACTGCCTGACAGTTAGTCTCTTTTACGATGCGTCCGGCATTGCGTACAGCATCTTCGACTGATACCTGATACGACATAAACGGCATATCGATAACCACGAATGCCTGCTTAGCACCACGCACAACTGCTGCGCCGTGATGAATCATATCATCCACTGTAACTGCTAATGTATTCTCATAACCCAGCATCACATTGCCGAGCGAATCGCCAACTAAAATCATGTCGATTCCAGCCTCATCGATAGTGCAGGCCGTATGATAATCGTAAGCCGTCAGCATGCTGATCGGCTGTTTACCCTTACGTTCAAGTAAGTCAAAAATAGATTTTCTCATTTCCTGAAATAGAATTCTATGCTCTCTTCGAGGGTGCAAAAGTATTACATTATTTTAATATCAGCAAATTTTTTAGTTATTTTCTGTTGAAAATGGGTATTTGTTGATTAAAAGTAGTATCTTTGCGGCGTTTTAATTCGAATTAATTATGAAAATAGCTTTGATCGGCTACGGAAAGATGGGCAAGATGATAGAGCAGATAGCCATCGACCGTGGTCATGAGATTGTAAGTATTATCGATATCGATAATCAACAGGATTTTGATTCGCCTGAGTTCGCATCGGCTGATGTTGCTATCGAGTTTACTGCCCCACAGGCAGCTTATGGCAACTATCTAAAGGCTTGGGCGAAGGGGGTAAAGGTAGTAAGTGGATCGACAGGATGGATGAAGGAGCATGGCGACGAGGTACGCAAGGCTTGCAGCGAGGACGGCAAGACGCTGTTCTGGGCATCAAACTTCTCTATCGGTGTGGCTATCTTCTCAGCCGTAAACCGCTATCTGGCCAAGATTATGAACCTGTTTCCACAGTACGACGTTGAGTTGGAGGAGACCCACCATGTACACAAGCTAGACCACCCAAGTGGCACAGCTATCACACTGGCCGAGGAAATCGTTGAGAACATCGACCGCAAGGAGGCTTGGAAAGAGGATACTACCGATCCTAAGTTCCTGCGTGTAGACAATATCCGTCGTGGCGAAGTGCCTGGTATACATACCATACGCTATGACAGCGATGCCGACCTGATAACCATCACCCACGATGCTCATAGTCGCAAGGGCTTTGCACTTGGCGCAGTGCTGGCTGCTGAGTATACCAAAGAGCATCAAGGACTGCTGACCATCAGCGATATGTTTAAATTTTAAGCCTTAACACGAAATGGTAAAAAAGAAAGAATTCAATCCCAAAGTACAGTGGGCCAAGTTCATTGGCGTGCTGGTGCTTTATCTGCTCTTCCTATATTGGGTGGAGAGCTGGTGGGGACTGCTGGTGATACCTTTCATTTTTGATGTGTATATCACCAAGAAGATAAAATGGCAATGGTGGAAAGAGGCCGAGAAGCCCGTGAAGTTTGTGATGTCGTGGGTAGATGCACTGGTGTTTGCGCTGGTGGCAGTCTACTTCATCAATCAGTTCTTCTTCCAGAACTACGTCATACCATCAAGTTCGCTCGAGAAGTCGCTGCTTACAGGCGATTACCTGTTTGTGTCGAAGGTAAGCTACGGCCCACGTATCCCACAGACACCACTCACAATGCCGCTGACTCAGCACACTCTGCCTGTGGTAGAGTGCAAGAGCTACATAGAGTGGCCTCACTGGGATTATCGACGTGTAAAGGGCTTGGGCAATGTGCAGTTGAACGACATCGTAGTGTTCAACTATCCAGCTGGCGATACTATATGCACAGCCTTGAACTATCAGACAGAGTATTACAACCTGTGCTATGGCTACGGACTGGGCAGTTGGCCAAATATGCCAAACCTTGATTCGCTTTCGACTGAGAAGCGCTTGCAGGTTTTCAGTCAGATTTACGAGATGGGTAAGAACGTGATACAGCAGAACCCACAGGAATTTGGTGAGATAGCTACTCGTCCTACCGATCGCCGCGAGAACTATGTGAAGCGTTGTGTAGGTCTGCCTGGTCAGACTCTGCAGATAAAGGACCATATAGTATATCTGGACGGCAAGGCCAACAAGGAGCCTGAGAACGTGCAGTACACATATAATCTGAAACTTAAGCGCCACTTTACTGAGGAGGAGCTGGAAGAGTGGAACATCACCAGCGAGGAGCTGGCGTCGCTTAACAACAATGGTTATATGCCGCTTACAAAACGTGTGGTTGAGGAGATGAATAAGCGTGGCGACCTATTGGAGAGTATATCGTTCCATATGGATAAAGAGCAGTGGAGCATGTATCCCCAGAACGGCAACTATCACTGGACCCGCGATAACTACGGTCCAATCTGGATTCCAAAGAAGGGAGCTTCAGTCAAGCTTACACTCGAAAACCTGCCCATCTACGAACGTCCGATCCGTGCCTACGAGGGTAACGACCTGAAGGTTAGCAATGGCAAGATATTCATCAACGGCAAGGAGGCTAACGAGTACACATTCAAGTTAGACTATTACTGGATGATGGGTGACAATCGCCATAACTCGGCCGACTCTCGCTACTGGGGTTTTGTGCCTGAGGATCATATCGTAGGTAAGCCTATCTTCATCTGGTGGAGCAGCGATCCTGACCGTAAAGGATTCAGCGGTATCCGTTGGAGCCGTATCGGCAACATCGTAGACAATATAAAATAAGGTGAAACCATGCAGGTTTTGCTAAGTACGACATATTTCGGCCCGGTGCAGTGGTATCAAAAGCTGCATCGGGCTGATGCTGTGCTGATAGAGCAGTGCGAGAGTTTTCAGAAACAGACCTATCGCAATCGCTGTCTGATAGCCACCACCAATGGCGTGCAGGCCCTTACCGTGCCTGTTGAGCGTGGTAGCTCATCTCTGATAAGGGATATGCGCATAAGCGATCACGGCAATTGGCGTCATCTGCATTGGATGGCTCTGCAGAGTGCCTACGGCGAGTCGCCATTCTTTGAGTATTATCAGGATGATATCCGTCCGTTCTTCGAGAAACGATGGGACTATCTGATGGACTATAACGAGGCTATTTGCCAGAAAATGTGCGAATTAATCGATATAGAACCAAAGGTGGAGCGTACGTCAGAGTTCGTGCTGGAACCTGATAATCTGGCTGATATGCGCACAGCTATCAATCCCAAGCACCCTGTGCCCGACGCAGACTTTACACCAAAGCCTTACTATCAGGTATATGCCCAGAAGCATGGATTTATGCCGAATCTATCGGTTCTAGATCTGCTATTCAATATGGGCCCAGAAAGTGTTTTCTATCTATAAACAAATCCAAAACAAAATAACGATGATACGTAAACTGCTGCTAACTATAATCTCGATCTATACGCTGACCGCATCAGGTCAGTCGCATTTCTATACGTCGGAGAAGCTGTCGAGTAATCAGATTACCCAAATCTGCCAGGACAAAAATGGCTATATATGGATAGGTACTGAGTACGGACTGAACAAA
Source organism: uncultured Prevotellaceae bacterium (assembly GCA_902761905.1). Classification (GTDB taxonomy): domain Bacteria; phylum Bacteroidota; class Bacteroidia; order Bacteroidales; family Bacteroidaceae; genus Prevotella. The sequence goes on along the minus strand of CACWMK010000015.1, from coordinate 37,504 downwards.
TATGATGGTTACCGATTTACTAACTATCTGCACGAGAAAGACAATAAGAACACCGTGAGCAGCAACGTGATATCGTTTCTGTTCCTGGACAAAGACGGTACGCTTTGGGTTGGAACCCAGATGGGACTGGATCGCTATGATGCTGAAAACAATCAGTTTATATCGGTAGAGATGAAGGGCGCCACCAGTATTCCACGTATCAACTCTATCATTCAGGAAGACGATCATCATTTGCTGATAGGTACGGCCGGCTACGGCTTGTTCCGTTTGGACACACGCGATAACTCATCGAAGATGCTGCAGGGCTATGCCAAAGAAGATACCCATTACTTCAGCTATATCTTTATCGATGAAAAGGGCTATTTCTGGAAGTCAGGACACGGTAATTCGATAATACGCCGTTCGCCTGGAGGTAAATTGGAGGAGTTCCTCTCGCCCTATGGCATGGTGACAGGTTTTGTGGATTATGAGGGAGGTGTGCTGATAGTTTGTAATCACGGACTGCTTTATTATCGAGATGGACAGCTAATAACCGATTTCATCGATCCTGGTGAGTTGCGCGGCAAGGACTTGTTGCTGCGCACAGCTAAGAGTGACAGAGACGGAAATCTGTTTATCGGAACTATGGGTAACGGTCTTTGGTGGGTGCCTCGTGGCGAAAACCAGATGAGACGTTACGACTATCAGAATGCACTGATGGACCTGAATACTGCTACCATCTGGGCACTGTTTGAGGATAATCAGGAGAATCTATGGGTTGGTTGTCAGAATCGTGGACTATTGATGATTCCACAGCAGCAATCACCATTCAGATCTTGGAAGTTCATTGATCAGCATATCACCACAGGTGGTTCACTCACGTCTATCTGTGCTGGCGACAATGGTATGACCTGGTGTGCAGTACAGAATAATGGTGTGTTTGGTTTTGACGCTCAGGGTAGAGTCGTTGCCCATCCACAATCGCCCGAAGGTACATATATTATCTATCGCGATGGATTAGGGAAATACTGGATAGGTTCTAATGCCGGACTATATGCTTATAATCCTGCAAATGGACAATATCAGCTGAAATCATCGTTCAAGAGTGGTTTTATCAATACCATCACCGACGATGGAAAGGGAAAGATCTTCTTCTCAGTATATTCGCAGGGCTTCTTCTCGTATGATACAAACACTGATGAGGTAAAGCACTTCAGTATGTACGATGGAGACGGTCCTAAAGGCAGACTCCACAACGACTGGATAAGGAAACTGATGATGGATAGCAAGGGTTATCTCTGGATATGCACCGCATCGGGTATTAATTGCTATAATCCTGTAGAAGACCATTTCCGTCCGTACGGTTGGGAAGTGCTGCTAGACTATAATGCTATAGAAACAGCCTGCGAGACTCGCGACCATAAGATGCTGTTTGGTACCAATACTGGACTCTATATCTACGATGAAAAGCAGAAAAAGGCTGTGCCCTTCGAAGGAGCAAAGGTCCTTAATAATAAGGTAGTAGGCGGAATTATCGAAGACTATACGGGTGACCTGTGGATAAGTACCACTATGGGTCTGTGGCAGTATAAGCATAAGGACGATCAGTTTGTGGGCTATCTTTATGGTAACGGCCTGGCTAGTCGCGAATATGTAAGCGGCGTTGCTATGCGTACTGCTGATGGTAGGGCATGGTTTGGTTTCAGCGATGGCATTACATCGTTCAATCCAGAGGATCTCAGGAGGATGAATAGTGAGATAGGTCAGGTGCTTCTCACAGGAATCTATGTGGGAGGTAAGGCGTTACCTGGCCAGAAGCATTTTTCGCTAGATTTCATTGACAACACTTTCTCGATGGAGTTCTCGTCGCTTAACTATGCCAATGCTGAAAACGTGATATACGAGTACAGACTGAACGGATCGCAAGAGTGGAGTCAGACAGATGCCGGCCGTAACGTGGTGTCGTTCACCCATCTGCAGCCTGGTTCTTATATTCTGGAAGTGAGAGCTTATGATAATGGTACATATACCGATACCGAAGTGTTCCATATCACGATCAAGGCTCCATGGTATCGTTCTTCGTGGGCGTACCTATTATATATTATGGCGGCTCTTTGTGTACTTGGTTCGCTGATGTGGACCTACATTCGTCGTCGTCGTCAGGAACTGGATGAAGAAAAGATGAAGTTCCTGATCAACGCCACACACGATATCCGTTCGCCGTTGACACTGATAATGAGTCCGCTGCACAAATTGATGAAACGTGATTTCGACCAAGACACAAAGAACGACCTTAAGACTATTGAGCATAATGCCCAGCGAGTGCAGAACCTGGTTAACCAGATACTGGATATCCGAAAGATAGACAAGCAGCAGATGAATCTACAGTGTCAGAAGACGGATATGGTACAATATGTTGGTAATCTGCTCAAGTCGTACGAGTATACAGCTAAGGAGCGTAATATTTTGTTCCGCTACGCTCCACAAATCGATAAGTTGGAAGTGTGGTTCGACCGTAAGGCTATCGACAAGGTGGTAGATAATCTGCTGTCGAATGCTTTTAAATACACCTACGATAATGGTGAGATAGAAGTTCGTGTGGCAGAGGATGGCGGTAAGAATGCAGTATTGCAGGTCATCGATAACGGTATGGGCATAAAGGGTGATCCACGAAAGCTTTTCGACAGATTCTATCAGGGCAGCAGTTCGCGCAGCATGCATATCGAAGGAACAGGCATAGGACTGAATCTCTGTAAGATGATGGTAGAGATGCATCATGGTACCGTTGAGGCCGCTAACCGAACTGATAATCAGGGCAGTATCTTCACTGTAAGACTGCCATTGGGTAGCGACCATCTGAAGAAAGAAGAGATACTGACTGCCGAAGAAAAAGAAAAGAACACCAAGCAAAAAGCACAGTCAAACTATCGAGTGATGATAGTTGACGACGACGAAGAAATCGGCACTTACATATCTCAGGAATTAGGCAGCTACTATCGTATCACCCCTGTAACTAGAGGTCGTGATGCCTTGCGACTACTACTCAGTGCAGAACCAGAAAAGCAGTTCGACCTGGTAGTTAGCGATGTGATGATGCCAGAGATGGATGGATTTACGCTTCTGCGTATGATAAAAACCAATATGAACATTAACCACATACCAGTGGTAATGCTAACATCAAAGGCCGCAGTGGCAAATCGTTTGGAGGGCCTGGAGAAAGGTGCTGACGCTTTCCTGGCAAAGCCATTTGATATGGACGAACTGCATATGGTGATAAACAACCTTATCAGCAAGAACCTGCGACTTAAGGGGAAATACTCTGGTACGCAGCAGCAGAAAGATAAGGTTGAGGAAAAACAGGTAAAGGGCAATGATGAGATGCTGATGGAACGTATCATGAAGGTGGTGAATGACCATATGGATGATAGCGAGTTCAATGTGGATATGCTCACAAAGGAAGTTGGTATCAGTCGCGCTCAACTGCATCGAAAGATGAAAGATATGACAGGATTGCCCGTAAGCGAGTTTATCAGAAACATCAGATTGGAACAAGCGGTACGACTACTTGAGGAACAGAAAATCAATGTTACACAGGTGGCATATAGCGTAGGATTTAGCAATTTGGCTCATTTCTCTACGGTGTTCCGCAAGCAGTTTGGTGTGTCTCCAACCGAGTATTTAGAGCAAAAAGGCCTAAAAAATCAAGGTTGATACAAAAATGAAATGAAACGAAACATACGTTAAAGCCTCTAAAAAAGAATCTGCCTACCTTTGCGGCAGATTTTTTTTATTTAAATAATTAATTATTAACTAACAAACCAAACGTATGAGTTTCAAAGCAAAGAAAACAGCCATGTTGGTAGGATTGTGCTGCTTAGGCATGATCTCAACACAGCAGGCTTCGGCAGCTACCACAGCAGTAGCTTCCGTACAGCAAACGAAGCAGGCAACTGGTTATGTAGCAGACTCTCAGGGTCCGCTGATCGGTGCCACGGTTAAGGAGAAAGGTACTAGCAATGGTACTGTTACCGATTTCAACGGTTTCTTCTCTCTCAATGTTAAGCCAGGAGCTACGCTCGTGGTATCTTATGTAGGTTACGAGCCTCAGGAAGTAAAGGCTGGTGACAACCTGCGTATCAATCTTAAGGAAGACGGCCACGTAGTAAACGAGGTTGTCGTTATTGGTTATGGTACCCAGCGCCGCGAGGCAGTTACTGGTTCTGTAGCCAACATCGGTGGTGAGAAACTGAATCAGATTGCAGCCACCAACGCTGCTCAGGCTCTGCAGGGTCGTGTAGCTGGTGTGCTTATGACACAGACAGGTTCTAAGCCTGGTGATGAAATGCAGATCCGTATCCGTGGTCAGCGCTCACTGAGTGCAAGTAACGACCCTCTGATCGTGCTCGATGGTATTCCATTCATGGGTCAGCTGTCGGATATCAACCCAACCGACATCAAGTCGATGGACATCTTGAAGGATGCTTCTGCTACAGCCATCTACGGTTCTCGTGGTGCTAATGGTGTTATCATCATCACAACCGTTAAGGGTAGCCAGGGCACACCTGCCAAGGTTACATATAATGGTTATGTAAGCTTCAAAAAGGTGTTCCACAAGTATCCAATGATGGACGGTCCTACGTTTACAAAGTTCCGTCAGTACGCTGGTAAGTACCAGAACTCATTGGACGAGAACGACAACACTAACACCGATTGGCAGGATCTTTACTATCGTACTGGTGTTAGCCACAACCATGATCTCGGTGTAGCTGGTGGTACCAATGGTGGTAGCTACAGCTTCGGTGCTGGTTACTATCATGATGAGTCAGTAGTTCCAACTGAGGGTTACGATCGTATCTCTTTGCGTGGTAACTTCGACCAGAGTGTTGGTAAGTACTTCCGTTTCGGTCTGAGCACCAACAACAGCTATCGCAAGACCAAGGGTGTTAATAATATGTATAATGTATTGGGTTCAACACCAATCTCAAGCCCATACGATGAGAATGGCAATTTGAAGCGTTACAATGCTCTGCCTGCTGATGACCAGGTCGTTATCACAAGAGAAACCGTTGAGCGCGACCAGGATATCTGGTTGAGCGAGAACAAGGGTATCGGTTCATACAATACTCTGTTTGCTGAGCTGAAGTGCCCATGGATCGAGGGCCTGAGCTATCGTGTAAACGTGGGTCTGAACTTCCGTAGTTCTAAAGGCGGCAGTTTCACCGGTACAGGTGTGAACAACAAGGATCCTAAGGCTGTTAACAGCGGTTCTATTTCAGAGAACCAGACTTATAATTGGGCTGTTGAGAACCTGCTGACTTACGATCGCTCATTTGGCAAGCACAACATCAATGCTGTTGCTATGTACTCTGCTGAGCAGACTACTTACGAGTCGACAGGTGCTAATGCACAGGATATTCCTGCAGACTACTTCCAGTACTATGCACTCGACAAGGCTGTTGGTCAGGCTAACCTCACTGGTTACAACTACTGGCAGAGCGGTCTTATCTCTTGGATGGGTCGTGTAATGTACTCTTATGATAATAAGTATATGATTTCAGCCGCCCTCCGTTCAGATGCTTCTTCACGTCTGGCTAAGGGGCATCAGTGGCACACATATCCTGCAGTAAGTGCTGGTTGGAACATCGCACGTGAGCAGTTCATGGAGAACCTCACTTGGATAGACAACCTGAAGCTGCGCGTAGGTTATGGTGAGACATCTAACCAGTCTATCAACCCATATTCTACACTTGGTGGTCTGGCTGTTCGTAACTACAACTTCGGCTCTACCTACAAGGCTGGTTACTATGTAAACGCTCTGCCTAACCCAGAGCTCGGTTGGGAATATTCTAAGACGTGGAACTTCGGTCTCGACTTCTCTCTGTTCAACGGTCGTCTGTCTGGATCGTTCGAGTACTACACTCAGAAGACTAACGACATCCTGCTCGATGTTTCTCTGCCTTCTACATCAGGTGTAAGCAGCTATACTGGTAACATCGGTAATACAGAGAACAAGGGATTTGAGTTCACTCTGAATGGAATCATTATCGACAATAAGAATGGTTGGAACTGGGAGGCAGGTATCAACCTCTATGCTAACCGCAACAAGTTGACAAAACTGACAGGTGCTGTTGATGAGAATGGTGAGCCTGTACCCGATAAGGCAAACCGCTGGTTCGTGGGTTATCCCATTGACGTAATTTATGACTACGAGTATGAGGGCTTATGGAACGAGAGTGATATCGTTACAGGTCCAGATGGTAAGACTAACCTCGAAATTTTGGAGCCAGGTGGAAACCTTGGTATGATTAAGGTAAAGTATACTGGTGAATATGATGCCAACGGCATGCCTACACGCGCTATCGGTGAGGCTGATCGTCAGGTTATCAGCATGGAGCCAAAGCTGATGGGAGGTTTCAATACCACAGTTGGTTATAAGAACTTCGATCTGACAGTAATTGGTGCATTCCAGATTGGTGGTAAACTGATTTCGGCTATCCACTCTTCTAATGGTTATCTGAATATGCTCACAGGCCGTCGTAACAACATCGACGTTGACTATTGGACAGAGCAGAATACTGGTGCTAAGTATCCAAAACCAGGCGGAATCCAGAGTGGTGATAACCCCAAGTATGGTTCAACACTGGGTTACTTCGATGCTGGTTATCTGAAGATCCGTGCCATCACTCTTGGCTACAACTTCGACAGCATCAAGGCTATCAAGGATCTCGGCATCAGTCGTCTGCGTCTCTACGCTACAGTTCAGAATCCATTGGTACTGTTCTCTCCATTCAACAATGAGAGCGGACTCGATCCTGAGACCAACTCATTCGCTACTCAGAACACTGCTGTTGCCATCGACGGTTACACAGGCAAGCACAAGATGCCTATCGTAGGTTACAACACTCCTGCAACCCGCAACTTCCTGTTTGGCGTTAACGTAACATTCTAATTTAATCCATTAAAGAATTAAGAGTTATGAAAACTAAAAGTATCAAATATATTCTTGCTGCGGGTCTTGTTTGCTGTGGTCTTTCCACAACATTCACCTCTTGTGGTAATGTGCTCGACGAGCAGCCACGCAGCCAGTTTGACCCAACATTCTTCACCACGAAGGCTGGTATCGAAGGAGGTTTGACCTCACTCTATGCGCACTTGCGCTTTTTCTATGGCAATGGCTATTATCTTAACAGCCTTGAGACAGGTACCGACGAGTACACTTATGCTCAGAGTGCCGATGGTAACTTTAAAGATGCCGACCTCTCTGGCGTTGGACAGATGACTCCATCTAATAGTATTGCAGGTGGATGTTGGGACGCAGCTTTTGCCAACATCAATACTGCTAGTGGTATTATCGAGAATGGTGCTGCTGCAGGCATCGACGATGCTCTGCTGGCTGAGGCTTACTTCTTCCGTGCATTCGACTACTTTATCCTGGTTCAGACCTACGGTGGTGTGCCACTGGATCTTGGTGCTGGCGAACTGAAGTTCAACACATCTACTGTTCGTACTTCTGTACGTAACACTGTTCCTGAGGTTTATGAAGCAATCTTCAGCGATCTCAAAAAGGCTGTGGCTGATCTTCCTGAGAATCCACGTCTCACAGGTACTGCAACCAAGAACCTGGCTCGTTTGTACCTCTCTAAGGCATATCTTACATACGCTTGGTGGTTGGAGAATCCTAACAACATCCCAACTTATCCTGAGTGCACACGCGAATCAAACAAAGCTAACGAGTATTTCTCGCTGGCTTATGAAACAGCCAAAACGGCCATCAACAATCCTGGCCCATACGCTCTGCAGCCTACATTCTATGATGTAAACGTTGCTACAAACGATCGCAACTCTGAGATTATGCTCTATGCTGACCATGATGAGGACGAGAAGTTTGGTAACGGTGGTGTAGGTTACGGTTGGGGTAGCGGTGGTTCTCCTGAGAACTTCGCTTACTGGATGGAGACTTGGAACTACACAGAAATGATTGCCAAGGATCCTTCGGGCAATAGTATTAACCCCGTTCAGCGTGAGGCAGTTCAGGGTCTCGGACGTCCTTGGACACGTATGGCTCCTGTTGCTGATGCTTTCATCGAGGGTGGTGTTTGGGAAGATGCTGTTAAGGCTATTGACTCTCGCTACGATGCTACATTTACACTGAGCTATTTCACTAACTGGGATAAGGCTGGTAATACTGCTCCTTATGTTATTGGCGCTAATGGATTGCAGGTTAAGCCAAACGAGGCTTACTTCACTTGGGTTCCAGAAAGCGAGGACGCAAACATCAATTATACAGGAGCCGATGGTAAGCTTGGTTTCGGCGAGATGGATGGACGTGCTGACTTTGTAGTAGCTGTCAACCACATCAGCCGTAAGAAGTATCCATGTAACTGGAAGATAGGTATCTATCGTACCGATAACGATGGCGGTCTTGGTTCTAAGGTTAACGGTGGTAGCCCACGTCCTTGGAACGTTGCCAAATTCTCTGAATTCTACCTAATTGCTGCTGAGGCTGCTGTTAAATTGGGCAAGCAGGCTGATGCCAAGGAGATGGTTAACGTGCTGCGTGCTCGTGCTGGTAAACAGACCTACTGCGTAAACAATCGTGCTGAACTCGTTGCCGATCACAGTGCAGAAATGCTGGCAGCTACTCCTGCAGAAATCACTATCGACTTCATTCTCGATGAGCGCAGCCGTGAGTTCTGGGGCGAGGGTTATCGTTGGTTCGACCTTGTTCGCACACAGAAATGGGCTGAGCGTGCAGGTACTTACCACATTGCTGGTAGCGGTTATACAGATAAGGATCTGGAGACTTTCACTCGCGACATCCCTGCAGGTTATTACCTGCGTCCTATCCCACAGGGGCAGATTGATGGTCTGATGATTTCAAAGGAGGAGAAGGATGCTTATCAAAATCCTGCTTACAGAAATTAATTTAATAGTTGATAATAGTTAGTTAGATTGTTCGCAAAAGAACAACGTTACGTCTTTAAAAAAACACTGGCCGTCGAGAGACGACCAGCGTTTTTTTCATAAATGCTTGTTGTATTTAATGTATTTTTGTATCTTTGCAGCCGAAAAGAAGAGAGAGATAGGAAAAATGACTCATTTTATCCATCGCATAGCTATCGTGTGTGCCGCAATATTGTTGGTTGCAGCACCGGCTTGGGGCGAAAAGTTTGTGTTTACTACAATCTGGACCGCTCAGGCGCAGTTTGCTGGCTATTATGTGGCTAAGGAGAAGGGCTTCTATAAGGAGCTTGGGCTGGATGTGGTCATTCAGCATCCATCTCTCACCAGTTCAGCATCAAATCGACTAAAGACCGACCAGTGCGATGCTGCTATGTTTTCGATGATGTCGGCTATGGACTTTATCGCCCAAGGCACTCCTTTGGTCAACATCTTCCAAGACTCGATGAACAGCAGCAACATTCTGGTATCGCGTTGGGGCATAAATCCGCTACAGATGAAGGGAAAGAAGGTGGGCATATTCAATGCTGACCCTAACTACCTTACTTATATAATGAGCAAGCGCGAGGGTATGAACTTCCAGTGGGTGCGTTTTACCAGTGATATAAATGTGTTCCTGTCGGGTGCAGTTGATGCAACTATGGTGGTAAGCTACAACGAGTTTTGTCTGCTTAAACAGGCAGGCTTCCGTATGAGCGAGGAGAGCATATATCGCTTTAGCGAGCACGATTACAACATTCAGGAAAACGGCGTTTATGTTAAGCGCGACTACTTCCTTGCTCATCGTGCCGAGGTGGCAAAGTTTGCTGCAGCCAGCCGCAGAGGGTGGGAGTGGGTAGCCGCTCATCCTGATGAGGCTCTGCAGATAGTGATGAAATACGTTAATAAGCACAAGTCACATACCAATAGGGTGATGCAGAAACTTATGCTTGAGGAGGTGCTGCGACAGCAGGTTGACAGAGAATCTAAGCGCCGCGAATTCCGCGTGCGACCGGATATGGTGAAAAAGGCAAGTCAGCTGATGCTTGAGAGCGGTATGCTGAAGCGCGAAGTGACATATAAGGAACTGATGGGACTATGAGTAGGGAGAGGTATAGCAGATTCAAGGAGTTTTATATGTGCCACCAGTGGAAGTTTGCCATTCTGGGGGCTGTTCTCTTGATTGCTATGTTGTTTACTCTTCATTATAGTCGCCTATATATCCAGCAGAATGCTATGGGCGATGCTGTGCAGTCGCTCGAACGCGTGATGAATAATGCCGATATGCGACTGCATCAGACAGAGGCTGCTGTAGATAGTCTGCTGCCATTGATTGAGCAGAATCTTGACAATCCAGAACTGATGTTCGACTTCAGTCGCAAACTGTTGGCAGAGCATCCTGATATGAAGGGGTGTAGCATAGCGTTCGAACCTTATTTCTTTAAGCAGAAAGGTCAATACTTCTCGGCCTATTCGTATAACAACAACGGAACTATACAGACAGAACAGGAGGGAAATGATGGTTATCAGTACTTCTATATGGACTGGTATCTGATACCACACCAGCTAGACCGCAAATACTGGATTGAACCATTCGAGGATGCCAGCGCTACTGGTATCCAGGTAAATGAGGTAATGACATCTTACTGCCAACCTATTTACAACTCCGATGGAAAGTCTGTTGGTGTGTTGTCGGCCGATGTTCCACTTAAGTGGTTGTCAAACCTTGTGCTGGCTCAGTGTCCTATGCCCCGTTCGTATTGTATGCTAATAGGTCGCGGAGGCTCTTATATTGTACATCCAGACACAACTAAACTGCTTTATGAGACGATATTTACGCCTTGCCAAGAGCGTCGTGATACGGCTCTGATGGCTCTGGGACGTGCTATGGTTGACGGTGAGACGGGGTATAGGGAGTTAAAACTCGATGGACTTAAGAGTCACGTATTCTATATGCCATTCCGCCAGACGGGGTGGAGTCTTGCTATGGTTTGTCCAGATGTTGTGATACTAAACAACTATCTGCGTTTGCTCTGTGTGTTTATGCCATTCATATTATTAACAATCATACTTATGATCGTACCATTCTGGCGCTTGCTGCGTAGATATCGCAGTAAACTGGCCGTGTGCCTTGCGGCCTTTGCTTTTATCCTAACCTCGTGTCAATCCGAGCAGCAACGTAGTAATACGTCGGTCAAGCAAAACGCAAAACTATCTAAGCATGATAGGGCTATCAATTCTATATTAGATGCTGAGGGTGAAAGTAATGAAGTGTATTTTCAGTTGCTCGACAGTATAGAGTTGCTGGGAACAATGGCCACATGCGAGCTCGACTATTTCCGTGCTGAAAGGTATTTTGATTCTGACCAATTCCGCTCGGCAGTTATCTATTATAAAAAGGCGATAGCAAGCGATGCATTGCTGCATATCAGTTCAAGCAAATATTATGCTTCGTTTGTGGGGTTGCACACCAGTTATTCTAATATCAACAACCTGCAAGAATCCTTGGCTGCCGCCACACAGGGTTATCAGTTGGCCAGCAAGGACACAACGATAGTAGGTCGCGACATGGCCAACAATCTGCTGATGCAAATTGGTTCAAGTCAGCTGAAACTTAACCATGCCGACGAGGCAGCAAAGACATTTGACCAGGTAAGAAAACAATCCGAAGAGTTGGCTCTGACATATCCTCTTAACAGCGACTTGCAGGAGAGTTGTCTGATGATAGCATCAAACATCATAAACGGATATCTCAACCGCCACGAGTTTGATATTGTTGAACCGTGGATAAGCATGATGGAGCAGTCGCTAGAGCGCTATGCCGCCACCAATGCGACTACCAACAACTATGGTAACTATCTAGCCAGACTGCTATGCAACAAAGCTGTAATCTATGCCAAAACAGGTCGCAAGGAAGAGGCTGATGTGGCCTATCAGAACTATCTGGCGTTGCCATACGCAAAGACTTTCACCGGTATATATAATCAGGCCTACTATCTTGAGGTGACAGAACAATGGCAGAAACTACTCGACATACAGCTTCGTATTGACTCTGCCGAGCAGGCATCAGGCATCCCGCCTACCATCGACTATCTGATAGAGAGTCCTGCCATCACTTTCAAGGCTCTGATAAATACAGGTCGCAAGGAAGAAGCCCTGCAACGAGCCGGACAGATTATTAATCTGCTCGACTCTGTAAAGGAGTATCAGCACCGTAGCGATGCCGAAGAGCTTGCCGTTATCTATGAGACCCAGCAGAAAGAGGCGCAGATAGCACAGCAAAAGGCAGACATCAACCAGCAACGCATGATAGGTATTGGTGTCGGTTTTCTGTTTCTAATCACATTCATTGGTGTGTTGCATGAGCTGTATCGCCGACTACGTAAGGCTCACGCTGAACTTGAGGTAAGCTATAAGAAGCTTATGATAGCCAACGAGAGGGCAGAGGAGTCGTCGAAGATGAAGTCAAACTTTATCCGTCAGGTCAGCCACGAAATCCGTACTCCACTCAACATCCTGAGCGGCTTTACCCAGATTATCACGATGCCAGATATGGACCTGGATGATGCTACACGCAAGGATGTAAACCAGAAGATAATCGAGAACACAGGTCGCATTACCGACTTGGTTAACAAGATGATAGAACTTAGCGACGCCAACAGTCAGACCGTAATAGAGCGCACAGACCAAGTATTGGCCATACAATTAGCCGCCAAGGCTGCCGATGCCAGCGGTATAACCGAGTTGGCGCACGTAGAGTTCGACATGCAGATACAGCCTGAGGTAGAAACGCTTATGATAACCACCAACGAGAGTGCTGCTTCGCGTGCTTTGGCTATGATACTCGATAATGCTGGTAAGTTTACACGCCCGGCTAATGTTGGTAATAATAAACCTACTGTAAAACAGAAGGTTACGCTTTCTGTTGGGCGTACTCAGAATTATCTTTGTCTGGCTGTAGAAGATACAGGTATAGGCGTGCCAGCAGAAGCGGCTGAGATTATTTTCGATGAGTTTGTGCAACTTGATGAGTATTACGAGGGTACTGGTATCGGACTTACGGTTGCCCGTTCGTTTGCCCGTCGCTTGGGTGGCGATGTGGTTCTGGATACTGCCTATACCAGTGGCGCCCGCTTCGTGATGACGTTACCGCTATAAACTATTCTTGAAGTTTATTCCCAACGTGGGAACGATTCATTCCCAACGAGGGAATATTATGTTCCCAACGTGGGAACAAAAATCGGCATTAAGCCAAATTATTATAAAAAACAGGCGGAAGAGGACTATGATATAAGTATTTTGTGTATATTTGCATAATCGATTAAACCAATTAAAACTATATTGATTATGAAGAGAAACCTATCCAAATTGGCTTTTATGGCGATAGCTGTCTTAGCGGGCGTGGTATTGTGTGTACAGACGGCATCAGCTCAGGCTAAACGCAAACCAACCGCCAAACCTGCTGCTAGACAAGCTGCAAAGCCTGCTGCAAAGAAACCTGCGGAAAAAGTAAACAACAACTTTGCTATCCTGGAGTTCGACGAATGGATTAACGATAATAATCCGTTTGAAGACGAGGAGTATATCTATTTCCTCGACTATCCCAGTGGCTCGTCGAATGCCCTGCGTGCTGTTAACAAGAAAACAGGCGAAGTGAAACTTGTGGTGCCCAAAAAGAAGCGTGCTCGTACCAAGATATGCAGCGCAGGCAGTGATGGTAAGAACATCTATATGCGACTGGAGGACAAAGGTATAGCTCTGTTTAATGGAACTGACGTGAATACATCAGAACTTGTATTTCCGCAGAACGATAAAGGATTCCTGAGTTATGGCAACCGAGGCAGCAACATAATTACATCGCCCAACGGACGCTATCTGTTCTTCTATGGCGACTCGCCAATACTTTACGATCTGGAGAAAAAGCAAGTGATGCGTGTGGGTATCAGCTCTACCACAATTGGAGCAATTGTTACAGACGATGGACTGCTGATAGGCACGGACTATTCAGAAATATTCACGGGTGGAAGAAATCCGAATGTGACGCCCGATACAGGAAGTCCAAAGAATCGTGAGGGTTTGAAGGTGACAAGAGGTAACAAGATTGACAATGGTGCTGGAGGTGACTTCTGTTCTATATGGTACGACGCAGCCGACACAACTGTCTACGTGGCCATCGGCGAGCAGGTGCTGAAGTCGAAAGCCGTAGCCGACTTGAAGTTCCAAGAAGTATACTGTCTGCCTGGTGAGAACAAGAAGTTTACTAAGGTTGTATGCAATGGGAAACGCGTATTTGCGCTGACCGACCACTATGAGAAACATATTTACGAGTGGGACAACAAGGATATGACTGGTACACCAAAAATATCGAAGGAACTGGATACCGGCATCCACTATACAGATAAGTATGGCTATACTGACCCTAATACAAAAAAGGTGTCTTATGTAGGCCGTATATTCTTCGACTCGATGGGCAATCTATGGATGCAAGAGAGCGATGCCAGGTTTTATATTTACAACCCTGATGGCATACAGGGACTGACCACGTTAAAGGGTAAGTGGACAAAGAACGAACTGCCAAAGGAAGAGGATTGAAAACAGAGGATAAGATAACAGAGAAGCCTTCGCATTACGACCATCTGGAGAAGATGGACGTAAGCGAAGTGCTGAAAAATATCAACCGCGAGGATATGCTTGTGGCTGAGGCTGTGGGGCGTGCCATTCCTCAGATAGAACCATTGGTATGTGCCATCGAATCAAGAATGAAACAAGGTGGGCGCCTATTCTATGTGGGTGCAGGAACCAGTGGCCGACTAGGGGTGCTGGATGCCAGCGAACTGCCGCCAACGTTTGGCGTGTCGCCCGACTGGGTGATAGGCATAATTGCTGGTGGTGATGAGGCTTTGCGTCGTGCTGTAGAGCGTGCAGAGGATGATGAGAAGCAAGGTTGGCTTGACCTGGAGGCTTATCATCCGTCACCTTTGGATTGTGTTATTGGTATAGCTGCTTCAGGTACTACGCCTTATGTGATAGGAGCGATAAAGCACGCCAGGGCAAACGGACTGCTTACTGGCTGTATATCCAGTAATCCCCACACGCCGCTAGCCTCAGAAGCCGAATATCCTATAGAAACTATCGTAGGTCCCGAATTTGTTACAGGCTCTAGTCGTATGAAGAGCGGTACTGCGCAGAAAATGGTGCTGAACATGATAAGTACAGCGTTGATGATAAGGATGGGACGTGTAAAGGGTAATCGTATGGTAAAGATGCAGCTTACCAACGAGAAGCTAATCGATCGTGGCACACGAATGATTCAGGAATCTTTGGGAATATCATACGATGAAGCCCGTCAGCGGCTATTAGAAGCAGGAAGTGTGGATAAGGCCATTTCTTAAATAACTTGAATTAAATAGATTTCTTTGATGGATAATGACGGATTTAACTGAATTTTGTATAATTTTGCAGCCGATTTGAAAAAATGAAGTGTCAATACTAAGCAATGACTTACATAGGAGAATTGATTTCGATCGGTGTAGCATTTTCATGGACTGCTACCGCGCTGCTAAGTGAATTTGGCAGCAAACGTCTGGGTAATCTTACGCTAAATGTGCTGAGAATGGGCCTTGCGCTGGTGTTTTCGCTAGTGCTGTTTGTGGTTGTTACAGGCAATCCTTTGCCTCCTGGTGCTTCGGCCGAGGCGGCTTGTTGGATGTTGCTATCAGGCGTTGTGGGATATGTCATAGGCGATTTCTGCCTGTTTCAGTGTTATATTATAATTGGTTCGCGCTATGGCCAGCTGTTTATGACGCTAGCCCCACTAGCTGCGGCACTGATGGCTTGGATAACTCTTGGTCAACAGATGACGGGCATGAGTATCCTTGCGATGCTTATCACCCTTGCGGGTATCGGCATCTCAGTGCTTGGTCGAGGTGAACATCACAAGGTTGGACTAAAGTTGCCGCTCAATGGTGTGCTGTTTGCTATCGGAGCTGCTATGTGCCAGGGTATCGGATTGGTACTCAGCAAGATAGGAATGGATCACTATGAAGCAACGGCCAATATGCCTGATTGGCTCGTGCCATTCAGTGCAAACTTCTATCGCTGTGTGGCTGGTATAATCGGATTTACGCTGTTGTTGTATTTCCGTAAAGGGTTAGATCCACTGCGTGAGGCTATGCATGATAAGAAGGGACTTGCTGTAGCCACAGCCACTACAGTGTTTGGCCCGTTTGTTGGTGTAGGCTTCTCGTTGATGGCAGTACAATACACAGCAGCTGGCATCGCCAGTACACTGATGGCGATGACACCTATTATAATACTGCTGCCTTCGTATTGGCTGTTCCACCAGAAGATAACCTGGCGAGCCGTAGCTGGTGCAGTTATCTCCGTGGTGGGTGTTAGTCTTTTCTTCTTGGGTTAACGCTTACTTAACACGCCAAACGTTAAGTACAATACCCTTAAATTCGGGCGAGAACGTAGGTGCACAAACAAACAGCGAGTTGTTAAGCCAACCGTATTTGCTATCGGCAGGAGCCTCAAACTGCGGTGCTGCACGGAAGTAGAAACTTGGCTTTCCGTCAGCATCCTTGCCGTTGGCGATGATTCCACGGTTGCGAACGTGGATGTAAATTCCGTCATCCGTCTTGATACAATAGATGGCTTCGAGTTCAGTGCGTCCTTCGGCATTAAGCTGATAGTCGGCACCACCATTCATTATGGTTCCCTTAATCTGTGGCCCCTCAAAGATTCCGCCAGTGATGGGAATCACGGTGCGTCGGCCATGCTGAGTGTTGTCGATGCCGAAAGCCTCGCCCAGTGTAACCTTGAGTTGGAGTGCAAACTCCAGTTGTGGTGCCTCGGGCACGTTGGTTTGTGCGCTGACTGTTATCATCCAGCCTGTCAGCAAGGCCATCAAGAATAGTTTTTTCATAATCCGATTAATTTATTTCTTAAGTATCTGTTCGGCATGTTGCTTGGTATTTACCTGCTTGCCGGACAGAATTTGTTCTATTATTCCTTCCTCGTTTATAATGAATGTGGTTCGGATGGTGCCCATTGTCTTTTTGCCATACATTGTCTTCTCGCCCCAAGCACCCATAGCTTCCATCAGTTCGCGATTGACATCGGCAATCAGTGGGAATGGCAACTGGTGCTTCTCCTTGAACTTTACGTGCGATGAGGCCGAATCCTTGCTCACACCAACCACTTCGTAGCCTTCGGCTTGCAACTGATCATAGCCATCGCGCAGGCTGCAAGCCTCGGCAGTACATCCGCTAGTGTTGTCCTTAGGATAGAAATACAACACAAGTTTACGTCCACGATAGTCACTCAGACGTATGTCACGTCCCTGTTCGTCTTTACCTAAAACTTCAGGTGCTTTGTCTCCAATCTTCATAGTTTTTTGTTCTATATGTTATTATCTGCTTGCAAAGATACAATGTTTTTTCGGAAAACACAAACCAAATTGCAGAAAATATAGTAACTTTGCAAGCTGAAACATTATTTTCAGCATGGAAAAAGGAATATCACAACAAAGTGTTTTTCAACGTCCGATATGGGCGGCACTCATGGCATTTACTGCTGCATTCCTATGGGGATGGGCTTATCCGTTTATCAAACTTGGATTTGCCGAGTTTGAGATTACTACGGATATGACAGGAAGCAAGATGCTGTTTGCTGGTATCCGTTTTTTTATTTCTGGTGTGATTATTCTCACTATAGCTCGATTCACTCATCGTTCGTTTCAATTGAAAGATGAGGCAAAAACCAATATTTTAGGTTGTAGCTTGTTTCTGTTGGCGTTCACTCTGCTCAATACCACCCTGCATTATGCTGCTTTCTATATCGGATTGTCGCACAGTCAGGGCAGTAGAGCTGCAATCCTTAACTCACTTAGTGTGTTTACATTGGTGCTCCTAGCCTGCATTTTCTTCAAGAGCGATAAACTCACAATGCGAAAAATCATAGGTTGCACTTTAGGTTTTGGAGGTATCTTGTCGCTGAATATCGGTGGAGAAGAGAGCGGGGCTTTTACCTTTTTAGGCGATGGAATGATCATTCTCAACGCCCTGTGTGGAGCCTTTGCAGGGCTGATGACGAGAGGTGTGAACAAACGGATAGATGTTTTTGTTGGCACTGGTTATAGTCTTGGTATTGGTGGCGCATTGCTGGTCATCCCAGGATTGCTGATGGGGGGAACGCTTCCTAATGTGACAATACTTGGACTATTCTATCTACTGATGTTGATAGGCATATCTACCATAGGTTTCACACTCTACAACAAGCTGCTTACATGCAATCCTGTAGGTAAGATTGCCATCTGGAATTCGCTTATTCCTGTAGTGGGGGCTGTAACCTCTTGCCTGTGTCTTAGTGAGGAGTTCCAGTGGAAATATGCTGTAGCAGCTACTATGACAACGGCAGGAATATATATAATCAACAAGGGCAAGAAGTGATTTTTTCGCTAAAAAGAATTCATAATTCTTATTTTTTTCGTAACTTTGCACCCAAAATTCTTAAGATATGAATATTGAAGCATTAATCAGCAAGGCTGCAGGCGAGGCTGTGAAGGCCCTCTATGGTATGGATGCCACAGAGAAGATGTTGCAGTTGCAGAAGACAAGAAGTGAGTTTGAGGGTAACTTGACTCTGGTGGTTTTCCCATTTGTGAAGGCTGCTAAAAAGAGTCCTGAGCAGACTGCACAGGAGATTGGCGAATATCTTGCAGCCAACTGTGCCGCTGTAGAGAAATTTAATGTAGTAAAAGGATTTTTGAACCTGAGCGTAGGCGACGGTGCTTGGTTGCAGTTGCTCGATGCCATCGATAAGGATGAGCACTTCGGCATGAAGCAGGCTACCGATGAGAGCCCGCTCGTGATGATAGAATATTCTTCGCCCAATACCAACAAACCTCTGCATCTGGGTCATGTGCGCAACAACCTGCTAGGTTGGAGCTTGGCACAGATTATGGAGGCCAATGGCAACAAGGTGGTGAAGACCAACATCGTAAACGACCGTGGTATCCATATCTGTAAGTCTATGCTTGCGTGGCTTAAGTACGGCAATGGCGAGACACCCGAAACCAGCGGAAAGAAGGGCGATCACCTGATTGGCGACTACTACGTAGCCTTCGATAAGCACTATCGTGAGGAGATTAAGGAGTTGGTAGCTCAGGGTATGGACGAGGAGAAGGCCAAGCAGGAGGCTCCACTGATTAAGGAAGCTCACGAGATGCTGGTTAAGTGGGAACAGAACGATCCTGAAGTTCGTGCTTTGTGGGAAAAGATGAACAACTGGGTATACGCCGGATTCGATGAGACATATAAGAAGATGGGCGTATCGTTCGATAAGATCTACTATGAGAGCCAGACATATCTTAAGGGTAAGGCCAAGGTAGAAGAGGGACTTGCAAAAGGACTCTTCGAGCGCCATGAGGACAACTCTGTATGGGCCGACCTAACAAACGAGGGCCTCGACCAGAAGCTGCTGTTGCGTAGTGATGGAACCAGTGTATATATGACTCAGGACATCGGTACTGCCGAGATGCGTTTCAAGGATTATCCTATCGACAAGATGATATATGTGGTAGGTAACGAGCAGAACTATCACTTCCAGGTGCTCTCAATCTTGCTTGATCGTCTTGGATTCAAGTGGGGCAAGGAGCTTACACACTTCTCTTACGGAATGGTAGAGCTGCCAAACGGCAAGATGAAGAGTCGTGAGGGTACGGTGGTTGATGCCGACGATCTGATGGCTCTGATGGTTGAAGATGCCTACAAAACCTCGATGGAATTGGGCAAATTTGATGATATGACTGAGGCAGAGCGCCGCGAGGTAGCCCGTGTGGTAGGTATGGGTGCCCTGAAGTACTTCATTCTTAAGGTTGATGCTCGCAAGAATATGCTGTTCAATCCGGAAGAAAGTATCGATTTCAACGGTAATACAGGTCCTTTCATCCAGTATACTTATGCTCGTATCCGCTCAATTCTGCGCAAGGCCGAGGCTGAGGGCTTGAAGCCTGCAAATGCCCAGGTAGAACTGGCAGAGAAGGAGGTGGAACTGGTTCAGAAGATGAACGAGTTTGGAGCAGCTGTTGAGCAGGCTGGCAAGGACTACTCACCAAGCGGTATCGCCAACTACTGTTATGAACTCACCAAGGTGTTCAATCAGTTCTACCATGATTACAGCATTCTTAACGAGCCAGATGAGCAGAAGAAGGCTGTGCGCTTGATGTTGGCTAAGAACGTTGCTAAGATTATTAAGAATGGTATGAGTCTGCTGGGTATCGAGGTACCTGAGCGTATGTAATAATGACAAAACTCGTCAATCCCCCTACAAATCGCCATGATACCGTACTTCCATTACCTATGGAGGTACGGGCTGACGCTTGGGCTGTGGATGCTGCCTGTTCGGGCAATCCTGGCCCGATGGAGTATCAGGCCATCGATTTGCAGACGGGATATCAGGTTTTCCACTTCGGCCCTGTGCATGGCACCAATAACATCGGCGAATTTCTGGCAATCGTGCACGCCTTGGCGCTTTGCTGGCAGAAGGGATTGCACAATAAGACCATTTATTCAGATTCATACAATGCCATCCTTTGGGTTTCTAAGGGCAAGTGCAAAACTGCGCTTGAGCGCACTCCAAAAACAGAACCATTGTTTCAGATAATAGCTCGAGCTGAGAACTGGTTGAAAACCCACCAATATCGTAATCCCATAATCAAGTGGGAAACCAAGCAGTGGGGGGAAGTTCCTGCCGATTTTGGCAGAAAATAAAATAAGATTGCGTTATTTGTTACACAAATAGGGGACTTTAATTCTTTTTAACTAATAGAACAAGTCCCTAGTCTTATTTTTTTTCTATATTTGCAACCAATTTAAGTTATAACTATAAAATTGCTATTCAAGAGAAAATGACAGATATCATTATATCTAGTTTCCTGAGCTTGTTTGCTTTATTTGGCAAAGAAGAAAAAGTAGACGAAGTATGGGCTAAAACCATACTTGCCAATTATCTGCGTAGACATTTTGGTATCAGAAACATTGAGCACTATCTCAATTTGTACTCAGATTTGCGTGGAGTTTATGAATTGAGTGATAATCTGGATACAAATGAAACGGTTAGTGCCATTTGCTCTAATCTTCATGGAAAGATTACTCCCAAAGATAAGGCATTGCTATTGTTGCGTTTGATGGAGTTCTGCTCTGACGACGGTGTGCTGCTCCAGGCCATTGGTATGTTCAAAACCATGGCTAAGATTTTCAATATCTCCGACGAACTCTATCAGGATTTCTCTGATTTCGTGGAGAATAAGGAGAATCGCCGCGTGATGGTACATAAGCTAGAAGGTACGGATGGTGTACTTAAGACTCTCGCCTGTCCGTCATTGGGATTGCTTATCTTTACCTATAAGGGTAGCGATACTGTATTGCTCAACGATGTGCCCGTACTTCCAGGCGCATTCATGGTATGGTTGCAAAGCAGTGTAATCAAAGGAAAGAAGGGCAACCCCATCTATTTCTCTACGATAGTAGACAAATATGCAGCTCGCGATGGAAAGGCTCTCGAAAACATACATCGTATAGAGTTTTGTGGTCGTGATATCAATTTCCGATTCCCCAATAGCGATAATGGATTACACAACCTGAGTTTTACTTTGCACCATGGTGAACTGTTAGCCATCATGGGTGGTTCAGGTACAGGAAAATCTACATTGCTCTCACTCCTCAACGGAACATTAATCCCTCAGGAGGGCAGTATCACTATCAATGGTCATAGTATCTCTGAACCAAGAGTTAAGGATTTGATAGGTTATGTACCCCAGGACGATCTGCTGATAGAGGAGCTGACGGTGTATCAGAACCTTTGGTTTACAGCCAAGTTGTGTTTTGAGGGTATGAGTGACGCCGAAATTGACAGTCGTGTGATGAAGACCCTTAAGGATCTTGGCCTTGATGCAGCCAAAGACCTTAAGGTAGGCTCTGCTATCAATAAATATATCTCTGGCGGACAGCGCAAACGTTTGAATATCGCTCTGGAGCTTATCCGTGAGCCATCTGTGCTTTTCCTTGATGAGCCCACTTCTGGATTGTCATCTACAGATACTGAGAAAGTTATTAATCTGCTTAAGGAGCAGACTTATAAAGGTAAACTCATTGTGGTGAATATCCACCAGCCTTCGAGTGATGTATATAAGCTTTTCGACCGTTTGTGGCTTCTGGATAAAGGTGGTTACCCTGTCTTCGATGGTAATCCTATCGATGCGATTACTTATTTCAAGACCGCTGCAAACTACGTAGATGCCGCAACCAGTACCTGTCCGACGTGTGGAAACGTTAACCCAGAGATAGTATTGAATATTATCGATGAGAAAGCTCTTAATAGCAGTGGAGAAATATCAGACGAGCGAAAGATGACACCTCAGGAGTGGCACGAGCTTTATCTGAAGAACAGGAAGCAGCTTGACAAGGTGAATGTAAGTGCAGTGCCACCTTCAGACCAGAAGAAACCCAATGCTTTCAAGCAGTTCCTTATCTTCCTGCGCCGCAATTTCAATACAAAGATTACCAACTTGCAGTACCTCTGTATAACTCTGCTCGAGGCGCCTCTGCTTGCTGTCGTCTGCGGCTTGCTTACTCGTTTTGCTCCTCCCGAGGGTTACAGCGTAATGGAAAACAAGAACCTTGTCAGCTATTTCTTCATGTCGGTAATCGTGGCCACATTCATTGGTATGAGTGGTAGTGCCGAGGAGATCATCAAGGACCGTTCACTCCTTAAGCGTGAAAAGTTCCTCAGTCTCTCACATAGCAGTTATATATGGTCTAAGATAGTTTATATGGCAGGTGTGTCACTGCTACAGACACTCTTGTTCATCACAATAGGTAACTATATTATGGGACTGCAAGGTCTGTTCTGGACCTGGTGGATTGTTCTTTTTGTTACATCGCTGCTCTCAAACCTTGTAGGATTGCTTCTCTCGCAATGCCTCAGTTCGGTGGTAGCAATCTACATCAGTATCCCTCTATTGCTCATTCCACAGATATTGCTTTGCGGTCTTGTGGTTAGTTTCTCAGACTTGACGCCTAAGAGCACCACGGGAAATGTACCCGTTATTGGCGATATCATACCATCTCGCTGGGCCTACGAGGCACTTGCTGTCACATCTTATACAGATAACAGCTACGAGAAGCCTTTCTTTGATATTCATAAGGAGAAGTATGAAACTCAGTTCTATAACCTAGGTTATCTCTACGAACTGCAGTCACAGCTGGAGACAATGAACGATGAGGCGACACATGGCAAGGAGGTTAATCCAGACCATCTTGAGATTATTAAGACCAACCTTCCTCACCTGACACAAGTATGCGGAATGGAAGCCTATAATGGTGACTTCTCATATAACTCTCTGAAGGACTACTTAGGTAAGAGCGAAGAGATACTCTCGAAGAGGAGTAACAAAGCTACGCTGGCTGCCGATGCTAAGATGGCAAGTATGATTCGCGAACAAGGTAAGGATGCTATGCTTGACCTGAAGCGTAACAACTATAACATACGTCTGGAGGAATTTGTTATTGGTGCCGACAATGCTCGAATGCTCGACGTTGTGAATCATGTCATCGTGCCTCGCACCAGTATCATATTCCTTACTCCACAGAGCCGCATCGGTCGTGCACCATTCTACAGTAGCGAGAAGATTGTTGGCTCATGGCACATTAAGACCCTCTGGTTTAATATGTGTGTGATGTTGTTTATGTGTGTCATCGTAGCCCTGTTCCTGTTTGCTGACTGGCCAGGCAAGTTAATTAGAAAAAGTGAACAATAATAATAGTATTAATTAATAACTAAAATTTTAAGAAATGAAAAAATTATCAATTTTCGCTGTAGCATTTGCAGCAATTGCCTTCGCAGCATGCGGAGGAAACAAGAGTGCTCAGAATGTTGAGGATGCTGACTCTACCAAGAGTTTCGAACAGGAGCAGATTGAAGCAAGTATCAAGATGCATGTTGACAGTCTTGCTTCTGAGATTGGAAAGCTTAAGCAGCTCCCTGTACTGTCAGAGGATGGCAGCATTAAGTTGACTGCTGATGAGTTGAAGGTTAAGCCCGATTACCTCCTGAACCCATCTGTTGCCGACAACGCTACCACACTGGCCGAAAAGTATCGTGCACTGGCAGCTCTCCAGGTAGACAAGGCTACAGCAAAGCTTTACGAGATGCCTGTTGAGGATTTTGACAAGGCTATTACTAAGCTGGCTGCTGATATCAATGATCCTTCATTCAAGACTTTCGAGGACGGGGCTCCTGTTGCTGAGGCTACTGAGGCTCTCTACAATGCAATGAACGAGAATGGTCGTATCAACTACTTCTGGCAGTCGGCTGCTGCTTCTCTCGTTGAACAGCTCTACCTCATTAACCAGAACGCTGATAAGTTCCTTGCTGCTTTTAACGATGAGACTGCTGCTAACAGCACCTTCCGTGTAATCCTGATTCTCGACGCTCTGAACCGTCTTGCACAGTACGACCCAGACATCAAGCCTGTAGCTGATGCTCTCGCTCCTCTGGATGTACTGAACGCTACAACCGTTGCTGAGCTGAAGGATCAGCTGGCTGCTGCCAAGGATAAGATTGAGGCAGCTCGCAAGGCTCTCGTTAAGTAAGTTTTTTACCTTATATATAATATACCCCCCGACACAGCTGTGTCGAGGGGTATATATTTTAGTGTTAATCCTTAACGTCTGAAAATTACAATACTGTTACTACCGAATGTTTTCGAACTTACAACAACTGCGTTGGCAGGAACGATTGGTGCTCGCGTCCCGTCGGTAACTGTCAGTGTTGTGTTTGTTTCTACACGTATCTCGTCCCATAAACCTTGGATCAAGAATGTGCGCAAGGTTTCTGCACCACCTTCTACTATCAGAGATTGTATGTTCTGGGCATACAGACTGTCGATGTTCAGGGGATGTGTACGATCAATGACCAGTCGTTTAGGATCAGGACCACACCATTCACGGACGTTCAGTTGCGGATGCTCGCGCTCATCTGTGATTCGGCCAACAAGTATTGCATCTTCTTCGGCGCGGAGCTTGTGCGAGAGCATCTTAGTGAAATCAGTTGATATTTTCACTGGTTTGTGATGGTCATCGATAAAACCATTAGCCGTCTGAGCCCATTTCAATATGATATATGGGCGCTTTTCGCGATGGAATGTAAAGAAACGACGGTTAAGAGCTTTGCATTCTTCCTCAAGAACACCAACTTCAACCTCGATACCGGCCTCACGAATCTTCTTTATCCCGCGGCCTTGTACTTCTGCGAATTCATCGATGCATCCTACAACAACTCTGCGTACACCTTTCTTAATAATAAGATCTGCGCAAGGTGGAGTCTTGCCGTAATGTGAACATGGTTCAAGACTCACATATATGGTTGACTCAGGCAACAATGCCTCGTCTTCTGCTTTTACCGATGCAAAGGCGTTAACCTCGGCATGGGCCTGACCACAGCGCACATGATATCCCTCGCCGATAATACGCCCATTGTGCACTATCACCGCTCCAACCATTGGGTTGGGTTTGGCATTCTGCTGTCCGTTTTTTGCCAACTGAATGCAGCGGCGCATGAATTTTTCGTCGATATTCATATAATTATCAATTATCAATTATCAATTATCAATAATTTTACTTACCTTTGCAGTGTGAATTACGAACAACTCTACCAAAGACTCAGCAACATATATGATGCTGGCGAGGCAAAAGCCATCGTCCGTTGGGTGCTTGACGTCCGCTTTGGACTGTCAACAGCCGATATTTATTGTGGCAAAGTTACACAATTATCGCCAAACGACCAAGCAGAACTTGAAAAAATAATGCAAAGACTCGAAAAAGCAGAGCCTGTGCAGTATGTTTTGGGTGTGGCCGACTTCTGTGGCCGACAGTTTCATGTAGCTCCAGGTGTACTTATTCCAAGACCTGAAACTGCAGAATTGTGCCAATTAATCGAGCGGGATGGTGGCGGCGATATACTCGACATTGGTACAGGTAGCGGATGTATCGCCATTACATTGGCTCTGGATATCGCTGATTCAAGAGTTACTGCATGGGATATCTCTGATGATGCCCTGAAAATAGCCAAGGGAAATGCTGATAAACTGGACTCTAACGTTGTGTTTGAACATCGCGATGCACTTGCAATAGAACCTGATGCAGAGAGATGGGATGTGATAGTGAGCAATCCACCATACATCTGTAGGAAGGAAGCCGATGAAATGGAAGAAAACGTACTTCGTTACGAGCCCGATACAGCGCTGTTTGTGCCCGATGATGATCCATTGTTGTTTTATCGCCACATTATGCATTATGCTCAGACTGCATTGAGGATGGGTGGACGATTATACTTTGAGATTAATCCTATTTATGCCGGTTCTATCGTGGATAAGTTGGGCGACTTGGGCTTTACGGATGTATCAAAGATAGACGATCAATACGGCAAAACTAGATTTATAAAAGCCTGCAAGAAATGAGTAAGGAGAAGACTGAACAAGAAGCATACCTGCAACTGGCTGCCATGTGTGCACAGGCAGAACACTGCGAACAGGAGATGCGCGATAAGATGAAACGTTGGGGTATAGAGCCCGATGCTCAGGATCGTGTTGTGGCTCGGCTTGTAAAGGAGCGTTATGTTGATAATGAACGATATGCCCGTGCTTTTGTCAAGGACAAGATCCGCTATAACAAATGGGGTAGGCGCAAGGTGATGCAGGCGCTGTGGATGAAGCGCATAGATAACGATATACAGCGTAGCGTGCTCGATGAAATCGATGATAAGGAGTATATTGATGTGCTCGTGCCCTTGCTTAAGCAGAAGCGAAAAACCATAAAAGCCAAAAGCGATTACGAACTTAATCAGAAGCTTGTCAGGTTTGCATTGAGTAGAGGGTTTGATTTTAGTATCATTCGTCAATGTATGGATGTTGACGATGAAATGGCCGAGTTAGATGAAGATTGTTAGTTTCTGGCATCGTGTGCTCGATGTGATATCACCGCGAATGTGTGTGATGTGCGGACGACGTCTGTCGGCTACCGAGGAGGTGATATGCAACAAGTGTAATTATCATCTTCCAAGGACTGATTTTGCCAAGGATGCATACAACAACATTATGGCTAAGCTGTTTTGGGGGCGATTACCAATAGAGCGTGCATCGGCACTGTTCTATTACGAGGCCCATTCCGAAACAGCAAATATAATATACCAGCTAAAATACAAGGGGCATCCCGAGATTGGACATACCATGGGACGTATGATGGCCAATGAACTTATGGATTATGATTTCTTCGATGGAATCGATGGAATTGTACCGGTGCCCCTCACAAAGGGCAGACTGAGAGACCGAGGTTATAACCAAAGCGAGGAGATAGCCAAGGGTATCAGCGAGATAACAGGCCTGCCAATCTATAATGACGTGATAAAGCGAACCGAGTTTCATGACAGTCAGACCAGGAAGAACCGATGGGAGCGTAATGATAACGTAGAACATGTTTTTGCCGCCAACAAGCCAATACCCACGAATATCAAGCATCTGTTGATGGTAGATGATGTGGTAACAACGGGTGCCACAATTGTAGCATCTTCAAGTAAATTGGTCCAATCAGCCGACATAAAGATAAGTGTTCTGTCGCTTGGCCTTACAAAAAGATAGGAAAATAATTGTTGTTTTATTTTGCATTTCCCTCAGTTATTCGTATCTTTGCACCCAAATTATAGAATAACGTTATGGAAATCAAGAATCAATTTGCTCAGAAACTGATGGAGATTCAGGCCATCAAGTTGCAGCCCAACGATCCATTTACATGGGCTTCGGGTTGGAAATCACCTATTTACACTGACAATCGCAAGACCCTTTCATTCCCCCGTCTGCGCTCGTTTGTGAAGTTGGAACTCTGCCATGCCATTCAGGAGAACTTCCCTGAGGCCGAGGCTGTGGCTGGTGTTGCTACTGGTGCAATAGCTCAGGGTGCATTGGTTGCCGAGGAGTTGGGGCTGCCTTACAGCTACGTTCGTCCAAAGCCAAAAGACCATGGCATGGGCAATCAGGTTGAAGGCGAGATTAAGAAAGGTGCCAAGGTGGTTGTAGTAGAGGATTTGATTTCTACTGGCGGCAGCAGTCTTAAGGCTGTTCAGGCACTTCGCGACTATGGTGTAGAGGTTATTGGTATGGTAGCATCGTTCACCTATGGTTTCCCTGTGGCCGAGAAGGCTTTTGCCGATGCTGGAGTTAAGCTTATCACTCTGAGCAACTACGAGGCTGTGATCGAAGAGGCTGCCAAGACAGGATATATCAAGGAGGAAGACAAGGCTGTTTTGGCCGAGTGGCGTAAGAGTCCTGATACCTGGAAGCAGAATGTTTAATGTTTAATCTTTAATGTAAGCCATGGGATTATTCGGAGGAGAAAGCAAATTTGAGAGCAGCGTGAAGCTGGTGCCTTACTCGCAGCAGGCTGTTTATAATAATATCAGCGATCTTACAAATCTTGAGAAGGTGCGCGACCGTGTGCCCGAGGATAAGGTGAAGGACTTTAGTTTTGATGCCGACACCGTGAGCATTAATGTGGCTCCCGTAGGCGAACTGAAACTGCGCATCTGCGATCGCGAAGAGCCAAAGTGCGTAAAGTTCGAAACGGTTCAGAGTCCGGTTCCCTTCAATGTATGGGTGCAGGTACTGCCTGTAGATGAGAACTCATCAAAGATGAAGGTAACGGTGAAAGCCGAATTGAATCCATTTATCAAAAGCATGGTAGAGAAGCCCTTGCAGGAAGGCGTTGAGAAGATAGCCGATGCCCTTGCGATGGTACACTATGTTTAGTAATTTAGAATTAAGATTTGAGAGATAAGAGATGAAACTCTGGGAAAAGAATTTTGAAATCAACAAGGAGATAGAGCGCTTCACCGTAGGTCGCGACCGCGAGATGGACCTCTATCTGGCCAAGTACGATGTGTTGGGCTCTATGGCTCACATCACTATGCTCGAGAGCATCGGTCTGCTCGAGAAAGATGAGCTTACACAGCTGCTTGCAGAGCTGAAAAACATCTATCATCTGGCCGAGCGTGGCGAGTTTGTAATCGAAGACGATGTTGAGGATGTACACTCTCAGGTTGAGATGCTGCTCACCCGCAAGTTGGGCGATATGGGTAAGAAGATACACTCAGGCCGCTCGCGCAACGATCAGGTACTTGTCGACCTTAAGCTTTTCACGCGTCACGAGTTGATGGAGATTGCCGATGAAGTTAAGATTCTTTTCGATGAACTCATACAGAAGAGCAACCAGTACAAGGATGTGCTCATGCCGGGTTACACCCATCTGCAGATAGCCATGCCATCCAGCTTCGGCTTGTGGTTTGGTGCTTATGCCGAGAGTCTGGCAGATGACATGCTGTTCCTGCAGGCTGCATATAAGATGACCAACCGCAACCCATTGGGCAGCGCTGCAGGCTATGGCAGCTCGTTCCCGTTGAACCGCACAATGACCACAGAACTGCTTGGTTTCGACTCTATGGATTATAATGTGGTCTACGCTCAGATGGGCCGAGGCAAGATGGAGCGCAACGTAGGTTTTGCCATCGCCACCATCGCTGGCACTATAGCCAAGATGGCCTTCGATGCATGTATGTTCAACTCGCAGAACTTCTCATTTGTAAAACTCCCCAAGGAGTGCACCACGGGGTCTAGCATCATGCCTCACAAGAAGAATCCTGATGTATTCGAACTTATTCGTGCCAAGTCAAATAAGCTGCAGTCGCTGCCACAGCAGATTATGCTGATAATGAACAATCTGCCAGTAGGTTACTTCCGCGACCTGCAGATTATCAAAGAGGTGTTCCTGCCTGCTTTCGACGAACTGAAGGACTGCTTGCAGATGGCCGCGTACATTATTAATAAGATAGAGGTCAACGAGCATATACTCGATAACCCGATGTATGACCCAATGTTCTCGGTCGAGGAGGTTAACCGCCTTGCCGCCAATGGCATGCCGTTCCGCGATGCATATAAGAAGGTGGGACTAGATATCGAGGCAGGCACATTTAAGGCCAGCCACGACATCCATCACACCCACGAGGGCAGCATAGGCAATCTGTGCAACGACAAGATACAGGCACTGATGGAGCAGACGCTTAAGGGATTCAACTTTGAGCGTATGACTGAGGCAGAAAAGAAGCTGCTGGGATGAAACGTTTTCTTACACTAGCCCTGTGCACTTTGCTGATGGCATGTACTGGCGAACAGAACATCTATCGCGAGTACGAGTGCTACTTTGTGTTCGACACATTCCTGCACCCACTGCCTTGTCAGCTCACGGCTACACTGGGCAATCTTGGGCAGTATGTCAAGATAGAGACGCGTGTGGAACAAGGTGTGCGCCACCTTACTACCACTCGCAATTACGACAATGCCACCGAGGATATCCGACTTACTACCGATCGCGAATCGCGACTTAACTATGCACTTGGAGCCAACAATTGCATAATTGTGGGAGTGAGCAGTTACGATAATGTGCTGGTGGCTTACGAGGGTCAGTGCTCCAACTGTCTTAAGGAGTTGGGTGGCCGCCGATACCCATTGGTATGGCAGAATAATGGCAATCAGCTGTACTGCAACAAGTGCAAACGCTCATACGATGTAAACAACGGTGTAGTGGCCAATGGCACCCCTGGAATAGAGTTATATAGGTACAAAGCGGCCTTGGATGGTGGTATTCTTAGGGTTTGGAATTAAAAAAAGATAAAAAGTTTGGTGATTCCAATAAATAGAAGTATCTTTGCACCGCAAAAAAGGCAGCCGCGATGGTGAAATGGTAGACACGAGGGACTTAAAATCCCTTGACCCGTAAAACGGTCGTGCGGGTTCGAGTCCCGCTCGCGGCACAAATCACATTTTATTTTATTATGAAGAAAGAAGCAATTTTAATCCTATCAGCAGCTACGCTGATGACTTTTACATCGTGTTCAAAACTTGGCGAATTGTCTGCCGACAATTTTACAGTAACCCCAAATCCACTCGAGACTCAGAAGGGCGTAGTGCCTGCCACTATCAACGGTCACTTCCCCGAGAAGTACATGAAGAAGAAGGCTGTGGTAACCGTTGTTCCAGAGCTTCGTTATTCTAATGGCGCTGTCGAGAAGGGTACTGCTGCTACATTCCAGGGCGAGAGTGTTCGTGGTAATGATCAGGCCATCAACTACAAGATGGGCGGTAACTACACAATGAAGACCAGTTTCGCTTACGTTGGCGACAACAAGGCCGAGATGTTCCTCACATTCGATGCTCGCATCGGTAAGAAGAAGATGAATGTTCCTGCCGTTAAGGTAGCCGATGGTATCGTAGCCACATCAGAGCTCTACAAGCAGACAGTCCTGTCAACTCAGGCTGCTGTGGCTCCTGATGCATATCAGCGCATCAACAAGAAGAAGCTCGATGCCAACATCAAGTTTCTCATCCAGCAGGCCACACTGCGCAAGAGCGAGCTCAAGAACAACTCTGTTCAGGAGTTTGTACGCATGCTCAAGCAGATCAACAACGATCGCGAAAAGCTCAACCTCGAGAACATTGAGGTATCTGCATACGCTTCGCCCGATGGTGGTTTCAGCATCAACGATAAGTTGGCTGGCGAGCGTCAGAAGGTATCAGAGAAGTATGTAAACCAGGAGCTTAAGAAGAACAATATCGATGCCCCTGTTGATGCCAAGTACACCGCTCAGGACTGGGATGGATTCCAGCAGTTGGTTAAGGCTAGCGACATTCAGGACAAGGATGTTATCCTGCGTGTTCTCTCTATGTACAAGGACCCACAGGAGCGTGAGCAGCAGATCAAGAACATCTCTTCAGCTTTCCGCGAGTTGGCCGATGGTATTCTGCCTGAGCTTCGCCGTGCACGTCTCACTATCAATTATGAGACAATCGGACGTAGCGACGACCAGATCCTTGAGCAGCTTGCTGCCGATCCTGCCAAGCTCAGCATCGAGGAGATACTGTATGGAGCCACACTCAAGTCAAATCCTGATGAGGCAAAAGAGGTTTATCTCACAGCCACCAAGATTTACCCCAACGACACTCGTGCTTACAACAATATAGCTACACTCGAGTATGCTCGTGGCAACTACGAGGCCGCTAAGCAGTACCTGGCCAAGGCTAGCAATCTACCTGAGGCTAGTGCTAACCTGGGTCTGATGGCACTTAAGGATGGTGACATCGCCACAGCCGAGCGTTATATCGCTAGCGCTACCGATGCTAACGGACTGGCAGAGATTATGGGTAACCTGAATCTGGCTAAGGGTAACTACGCTCAGGCCGAGGAAAACTTTGCCGAGGTTTACTCTAACAGTGCTGCTCTGGCTCAGATTCTTAACCACGACTATGTATCGGCTGCCGTTACATTGAAGTATGTCAAGAACCCAGATGCCATATCAGAGTATCTGCGTGCACTGATGAGTGCCCGTATGAACAACGACGACGATGCCGCCGAGGCTCTTCGCAAGGCCATCCAGAAGGATCCCTCGTTCGCAAAGTATGCCGAGAACGATATCGAACTTAAAAAGATACAGAAGTAATTCGGAATGAAAACGAAGGGCATCTTAGTATGTTTAGTTTCGCTCTTGCTACTCTCTTGTGGCGACGGTGAGAACAACTTCAAGTTAGAGGGCAGTTTCAAGGGTTTCAACCAGGGAGAACTGTACGTCTATAGCTTGAATGGCTCTCACAAGCTCGACACAGTAGGAGTAAACAAAGGTGAGTTTACTTATAAGGCTGCCATCACCGAACCAACCACACTTGTGGTAGTATTCCCTAACTACTCTGAAATTCCGGTCTTTGCCGAGCCTGGCGTAACCGTTAAGATTAAAGGCGATGCCTCGCATCTTAGGGAGACTGAGGTTAAGGGTACCGATACTAACAAGGAGATGACCGACTTCCGCCTGCGAACTAGCAGCATGACGCCCCCGCAGATGCTTAGCGAGGCCGAAAAGTTCATCAGTGAACATTCGGCCTCGCCTATAAGCGTCTATCTTCTCAACAAATATTTTATACAGACTTCTGAGCCCGACTTTGCAAAGATTCAGAAGTTGGCCAAGACCATCCTCGATGCCTCGCCCGATAACCATAAGCTTGCTGCAATTATGAGCAAGCTCGACGGGCTTAAGGCTCTGAAGGTTGGCAGCCGTCTGCCACAGTTCTTTGCTGCAGGCCTGAATGGCGAGAGCGTATCATCGTCCGACCTCAATGCCAAGGTGAATGTCATCACCCTTTGGGCATCGTGGAACTACGAGAGCATTAACATCCAGAACCAGCTAGCCCGACTGCAACGCCAGCATCCTGGCAGCCTTAAAGTGCTGAGCATCAGTATCGATGGCAGCGTTAAGGACTGCAAGAAGATCGTTGAACGCGACTCTATAAAGTGGAGCACCGTGTGCGATGGCAGGATGTGGGATACACCAGTGCTGCAGAAGATAGGACTTACCTATCTGCCCGACAACATCGTTACCGATGCACAGGGCAAAATCATTGCACGCACATTGAGTTACCAGGATTTAAACAAGAAAATAGAAGAACTAATAGAGTAAATTGCGATGCTTGTAAAAACTTATTGTGCCGCAGTTACAGCACTCGAAGCAACCACCATAACCATCGAAGTAAACCTTGCCCGTGGAACCATGTTTCACCTGTCTGGTCTTGCTGATACAGCAGTTAAGGAGAGTTATGATCGTATCAGGGCCGCTATCGAGAACAATGGCTACAAGGCACCAACTGCCGACCTTACTATCAATATGAGTCCTGCCGATATCCGCAAGGAGGGCAGCAGTTACGATTTGCCACTGGCTATCGGCATTCTGGCAGCTTATGGCAAGGTAAGTGAGGAACTCCTACCCCGATACATGATGATAGGCGAGCTTGGACTTGATGGAAAACTCAAGCCCATCAGCGGTGCATTGTCCATAGCCATACGTGCCCGCAAAGAGCACTACAAGGGACTGATAGTGCCCCGCGAGAATGTGCGCGAGGCCGCTGTGGTTAACAATCTCGATGTGCTGGGTATGGACAATCTGGCCGAGGTCATCGGATTCCTTAATGGTTCATTGGATTGCGAGCCAACGGTTGTTGACACCCGAAACGAGTTTTACAAGCAGCAGTATTCGTTCGATTTTGACTTTGCCGATGTGCGAGGGCAGGAGAGCGTGAAGCGTGCCCTCGAGGTGGCAGCTGCAGGCTCGCACAATGTCATCCTTATCGGTCCTCCGGGCAGCGGTAAGTCGATGATGGCCAAGCGGTTGCCAAGCATTCTGCCCCCGCTGTCGCTGGCCGAGAGTCTTGAGACCACCCAGATACACTCTGTGGCCGGCATACTGCCCAGTGGCACATCGCTCATATCGCAGCGTCCGTTCCGCAGTCCGCATCACACCATCTCGCAGGTAGCCATGACCGGTGGCACCCAGAAGGCACAGCCCGGCGAGGTGTCGTTGGCCCACAATGGCGTGCTGTTCTGCGACGAGCTGCCCGAGTTCAGCCGTAGCACACTCGAGGTGTTGCGCCAGCCGCTCGAAGACCGTAAGATCACCATAAGTCGTGCCAAGTATACCATCGAGTATCCCTGCTCGTTTATGTTTGTGGCGTCTATGAACCCCTGTCCCTGCGGATACTTCGGCGATCCCACCCATCACTGCGTTTGCACACCAGGACAGATACAGCGATATATGAACCGCATATCGGGCCCGCTGCTCGATCGTATGGATCTGCACATCGAGGTGCCTGTAGTGCCGTTCAACCAGCTGTCGCAGATGCAGCCGGGCGAGTCGAGCGAGGTGATACGCAATCGCGTGATAGCCGCCCGTAAGCGCCAGGAAGAGCGTTACAAGGACTTCAAGGGCATCTACAGCAACGCACAGATGACCGAACGCATGATACACCAGTTTGCCGAGCCCGATGAGGCCGGCCTTAGCATGCTACGCATGGCCATGGAGAGGCTGCATCTGAGTGCCCGCGCCTACAACCGCATACTGAAGGTGGCCCGCACTATAGCCGACCTTGAAGGCACTGAGCGAGTACAGTCGCACCACATAGCCGAAGCCATCGGCTACCGCAGCCTGGACCGCACCGACTGGGCCGATCGTTGATGCGTTTTCAGAAGCATCGATTGTTAGCGACGTCTTTGTTGTTGTGGGGGAGGCATGCGCACAGGACCACGCGGCATCATCTGGTCTTGATTTCCCCAGATGAGCCCTTTCAGCAAGTTGCCGAAGTCAAAGCCAAATTTCTGTCCATTATTTAGTTTGATGTATGGTCTTACAATGGGGTCGGTTACCCATCGTCCTGTCATAGGGTTCAGGTAGCGCCTGGCACCGGCATCCACTCCAAAGTTCTTGTGGAGCCTAAGGTCGGCATAGCCGCCAAAGGTAGTGGTGGCCAAAAAGGGATTCACCGTCGGACTTATCATAGATGAATTGCCATAGTAATAGCCGAAGGCATGGAGCGACAGGACATTGTTAACCGTATAACCCACCGTACCGCCAACACCATAGCGCGTCTGCAGGAATCCCATTCCCACAAAACGGTATTTGTCGGCCAGTGCAGAGGCTGAGAAATCCCATCGGCCTAGACTCTGATAGAGTGTAAGTGCACCCGACTCGCGGTCGAGCAGCCCAGGCATAGTGTCGGCACCTCCACTTACAACTACTGCCGATCCACGCCACGGTGTGAACAGTTTTCCGCCCTGTATCGTATTCACTTCCCAATCGCCGCGTCGGTTGTCGTAGAGACTGGAGTTAATATCTAGTTTGGTTGCGGCATTAAATCCGCTACTCGGCAGGATACGGTTGAGCAACAGCAGCGAGTCATGTCCCGTCAGCAGTGAATCATTGTTTGGGATGTTTCTGCCTAGACGCATGGAATCCTTTGGAAGCACCTTGCCTCCTTCTATCTCACTTTGTGCCGATACTCCTGATGCCAACAAAGCCAGTATGGCTATCAGTATTGCTCTTCTGTTCATAGTAATATCAATTAGCACAGCAAAGATAATCAATTAACAAACATATTCCAAATTTTAAAAGAATTTTTTCTATATTTGTTTGCTTTTTCAGAAAATTATCGTATATTTGCGGCGTGTGTTGTGATAATACACGTAAAATTTTTGCTCGATTATTAACCTAAAACAATAAAGTTATGAACAAGAAATCTATTTTTAACCTGATGCTCGCCGCCATCATTACTTGCGGCGCAAGTGTGTTCACATCGTGTACAAACGATGTTGTTGATAATCCCAGCCCGGCCGATCTTAACTTGCCAGATAAGATTATAGGCAAATGGATGGTAGAAGAACTGGACGGCCAACCATGTCCCACCAACCTTAAGGTAGTCATTACATTCTTGTCGCCAACAAAGGCATACGGTAGTCTTTCTGATTTCTATAGCGACTCTTGGAACGACCATGCATCAGCCGATGTCGTCATCGATGGCAATAGTGTGACGCTCACTGCATTCGAAAATGAGCATACCAAACATATTACTGTGGCAGATATTCTCTCTATTACAGACGAGGACATGATGTTGAAATCTGATTGGAAAGTATTTGTAGATGGCGAAAAGGTTATTAATGAGGTGTATGACAATGAACACTATATCCGCATAAACAACGACTTTGAAGAGGCTATCGTAGGCACGTGGGAAGGCAAGGTGACCAGTGCGGAAGACGATCACACCGATGGCGAACTGCACCGCTGGGAGTACAAAGCCGACGGAACCTACGCTTATTACAACAAGGTAGGCGATGAGTGGGTGAATAACAACGACGTGATGAGCGAGTACTTCGTAGATGGCATCCTGCTCTGCACCCGATGGAAGCATACTGCTGATAGCGAGGAACTGCGTGAGTGGTGGGAGATTGAGTCGATCGAGGACGGCGTGATGAAGTGGAAGGCCCTGCGCCAGCGCGAGGACGGCACCACCTTCACCGCTACCTTCGAGATGAAGAAGGTTACAGAATAACTGTCTGCCTCTAGGGTTCTTGCATTGCAAGCGACCGAAAAACAACTCAGGACCTGCAGCGTGATGGCTGCAAGTCCTGAGTTTTGATTTGTCTTAGAGACGGCCCATGCAGCTGGCTGTGCCCAGGCTGGTGGCTATGGCCGTTAGGATGGCGATGACCGTCTGGATGATGAATTTCCACGTTTCCTTTTTCATAGTTGTGTGTGTGTTAGATGGTTAAACATGTGTGTGTGTGGTTGGGAGATAAGCGGTGGGGCGCTATTGGCCCCGTCCGCTTAATCGTAGGTCACGTCGTCGTCGTCGCCTCCTCCACCGCCAGTGTTGCCACCGCCGCCATTGTTGCCGCTTGAACCACTACCTGAACCGCCACTTGACTGGTTGCCTGAGTTGGCAGGCTGCTGCTCCTCGTCGTTGTAGTCGGTGAAGTTCTTTGGCAGCTCGGTCACGTTGCCGGCCTTGGTGAGCTCTGTGCGAGTGAACTCGCCAGTGGCACGTGCGCGCAGATACACGCTGTCGATGTGCTTTGAGGTTGAAAACTCTTCGCTCTTAGCGGCTCCGCCC
>CACWMK010000014.1 GCA_902761905.1 uncultured Prevotellaceae bacterium | reverse complement strand
CCTGTCTGGACGAGGATGGAAAAGTGCTGAAGCGTGTGACCTCTGGCGACAGCGGCGACATCGAGGACAGCGAGAATCAGAATGGCGACCAGAATCAGAATCAGGGTGGTAGCAGTCAAAACCCAAGCCAGGGTGGTAATACCAGCGGAGGTGGTAATACCACAGGCGGTGGTAATACCGGCGGTGGCGGCGGCAACGATGACGACGTAACCTACGATTAAGCAAAGCCCCCCCATGTCATCTCGACTAAGCGTAGCGCATGGAGAGATCTATACGGCATCTGATGAGATCTCTCGACTACGCTCGAGATGACAAAGGAGGGGGATCGAGATGACAAAGGAGGGGGATCGAGATGACAAGGTGGGGGCTCGAGATGACAAAGGAGGCGGATCGAGATGACAAGGAGGAGGGGGATCGAGATGACAAAGTGAGGGGAATAGTAATTAACCATTAAAATCTTAAGCGTATGACTAAGAAGGAGACAGTAAAGTTCGTGATTCAGCTTATCGCATCGATTGCATCGGCGATACTGACGGCACTGGGCGCCACATCGTGCGTAGGCGCGTAGAAAAAAAGGAGTCCGCTCTCAGGCAAGCGTGCCTGGGGGCGGATTTTTTCTTTGATTTATTTGGTGGAGTAAAAATAATGTTGTACCTTTGCAGTGCGGATCTGAAACACAGAAGTCCGCCCTGTGAGGTGCACGTAGCTGTGCTTAATTGGGAATGTGAGTGAGAATCTCCAACTGTCCCGCAGCAGTGAACTCCATTATGGCTCTTAAGCAACTAGGCCATTGTCCACCGCAAACGTGGATGAGAAGGCGCTTGAGAGTGGAGCAAAGTCTGAAGACCAGCCTGACATGGAAACCAGCCGAGGCTCTCGATGTAAGGGCACGAGGCACAATTGTTTTATTTAAGTATGGTATACGTAGGCATTGTTGCTGCAGAATTCGTAGTTGCTACCGTTGGTGTGGCACTTCTTATCAGGCATTATAACCACAAGGCATAACGGATAAGGGTGTTCGCAGATTAAAATCGCAGATTCGTTGAACGGATTTGCGCAGATGAACTTTTGTGCTTACCTTTGCACCAGAAATAAGAAATAATAGTCGAAAGGTTAGTTTTTTCATACATTTATAGGTTTTTGTTAGTATAGTGATTAGTAATTGGTTGGAAAGGAATTAGGGTCGCAGTGATGCGACCCTAATTATGTTATTCTGCCTGGACTGGCTCTAACTTAAAGAGCTTATCGCTAGGACGAATCTTATCGGTGACGGCTATCGACACTCGGGTGCCCTTCTCGGCAACCTCTACTGGGCCGTTGTCGCCGTGTATCTCGTCGGCTGTTACGTACATCACTCCTGTGGTAGGACCAGTGATGAGCATCTTGTCGCCCACCTTGAAGGTATTGGCCTCGACGGTGAACTCGGCCACGCCAAGTTTAGAGAAGTACTTGACGCCCTTGCCTATGTAGACCTTGCGCTCGGTGGCATTGCTGCCATAGTGCTTGTTCCACTCGCCCATGGTCTGCCCCTGATAGTAGCCATCCCAGAATCCACGATTGAACACTGTGGCCAGACGGGCATCCCACTCATCTTTCTTCTCCTCGGTGAATGTGCCATCGAGCACAGCCTGGATGGCCTCGCGATAGGTGGTGACCACGGTATAGACATACTCGGGGCCACGGGCGCGACCTTCGATCTTGAACACACGTACACCTGAGCGCATCATGCGATCGATGAAGCGAACGGTCTTAAGATCCTTAGGCGACATGATATACTTGTTGTCGATGTCGAGCTGATAGCCCGTCTCGTTATCGGTAGCGGTATAAGAGCGGCGGCACACCTGTATGCACTCGCCACGATTGGCCGAGCGATTGGCGGCATGCAGACTCATATAGCACTTGCCGCTGATGGCCATGCACAGGGCTCCATGACAGAACATCTCGATACGAATCTGATGGCCCGAGGGACCACAGATGTTCTGCTCCTCAACCTGGCGGAATATCTCGGCCACCTGGTCCATATTGAGCTCGCGAGCCAGCACTACCACATCGGCAAACTGGGCGTAGAACTTTAGTGCCTCGATATTAGATATGTTGAGCTGGGTGCTGAGGTGCACCTCCTGACCCACACGGCGGCAATAGGTCATCACAGCCACATCGCTGGCGATAACGGCTGATATGCCGGCCTGTTTGGCTGCATCGATGATCTCGTGCATCAGAGGGATATCCTCGCCATAGATGATAGTGTTGACGGTGAGGTAGCTCTTGATGCCATGTTCATCGCAGGTGGCGGCTATCTCGCGCAGGTCGTCGATAGTGAATGTAGAGGCTGAATGTGCGCGCATGTTCAGCTTCTCGATACCAAAGTAAATGCTGTCGGCCCCAGCCTGTATAGCTGCGGCAAGGCTCTCGCGGGAGCCTACA
Organism: uncultured Prevotellaceae bacterium; assembly: GCA_902761905.1. Lineage (GTDB taxonomy): Bacteria > Bacteroidota > Bacteroidia > Bacteroidales > Bacteroidaceae > Prevotella. The sequence continues at coordinate 50,495 of CACWMK010000014.1, read as the reverse complement.
GGGGCCATTATTTCGTAATCCTGAATCATACTACTATTATTTATTACCTACGGATTATATTTTCTTTTTACCTACGGATTATCTTTTTCTTTTTGCCTACGGATTATACGGATTTTACTGATTTTTTTTCTTTTCGGATTAATTAAATCTGTATAATCCGTAAAATCCGTAGGCCATATATATTATTCCAACGGGAAGAGGCCGTAGAGCTTCTGGTCGATGAGTTCGCAGACCATCTTGAAGTCCTCGGGGCGGTCGCCAAACTTGCAGTTGTCGCCATCCACGATGATCAGCGGACCACGATAGGTGGCTATCCACTCCTCGTAGCGCTTCTCCAGCCCCTGCAGGTAGTCCAATCGGATGCTCTGCTCGTACTCGCGGCCGCGCTTGGCTATCTGCGACACCAGCGTGGGTATGCTGGAGCGGATGTAGATCATGAGGTCGGGCAGTTTTACGAGCGACATCATCAGGTCGAACAGGTCGGTATAATTAGCAAAGTCGCGATCGCTCATCATGCCCTGGTCGTGCAGGTTGGGCGCAAATATGCGTGCATCCTCAAAGATGGTGCGGTCCTGTATCAACGTGTCGGTAGACTTAGAAATCTCGACCACCTCCTTGAATCGCTTGTTCAAGAAATAAATCTGAAGATTGAACGACCAACGTGGCATATCTGCGTAGAAATCAGCCAGATAGGGATTGTTGTCGACGGGTTCGAAACGTGGGGTCCAGTTGTAACGATGGGCCAACAGTTTGGTGAGTGTGGTCTTGCCACTACCGATGTTTCCTGCTACTGCGATGTGCATAATATCTTTACATTAAACATTAAAGATTAAACATTAAAACAATCCGAAGAGGGTTGCGTCGATCTTGTCGATGATGCCGGCAAGGTCGCGAGGGGTGTTCAGAAAGTCGAGCTCGTCTTTCTCGATGGTGATGACGCGGCCCTGATACTTATGGAAGATGAACTCGTCGTAACGACGGTTCAGGTTCTGCAGATACTCAAGCTGGATGCTCTGCTCGTAGTCGCGCCCACGCTTTTGGATATTGCTAACCAGGTGTGGCACAGATGCATGGAGGTAGATCATGAGGTCGGGCAGTTTTACTACCGACATCATCTGTTCGAACAGTTCAATATAGGTCTCGTAGTCGCGCTCGGAGAGGTTTCCCATATCGCGATTGTTCTCCATAAACACATACACGCCCTCGTAGATGGTACGGTCCTGAATGACGTCGTGATCGGCCTTGGCGATGTCGATAAGGTCGCGGAAACGCTCCTTTAGGAAATACACCTCCATGTTGAACGACCAGCGATGGATATCGCGGTAGTAATCCTCGAGATACGGGTTATGGTCCACCGCCTCGAACCGTGGTTCCCAGCCGTAGTGACGGGCCAGGAGACGGGTGAGCGTGGACTTACCACTACCTATATTTCCTGCTACTGCGATATGCATATCAATCTAATTGGGCTGCAAAGATACGACTTTTTCGGCACCTATTATGCGATTTTATCGATTTTTTTCATGTCGGCAATACTTTTTTCGTGTTAATTCGTGTAATTCGTGCCAAAAAAAGGCTATCTTTGCAGCCATGAAACTTAAAACGAAGATGGCCATAGCGGCAGTGGTGGTGATGATGATGGGCGCATGTGCTCACCAACAGAGCGGATACACGCCCGATGGCAAGCACTTCACGATAGACGTGATGAACCGCATGACGCCTGTGAAGGACCAGGGCGACGCCCAGACATGCTGGATATACGCCATGCTGGCCGCCATAGAGACAGAGCACCTGAGCTGGGGCGACTCTGTGAACCTGTCACCTTATTATATAGAGAAGATGATAGAGCAAGAGAAGGCATGCCCTGCCACCAAGCGTGGCGAGCCCACCACACTGATAACGATGATTGAGAAATACGGCATTTGCGGCTACGACGCCATGCGAAAGCCCGACGCGCCCGCACCACGCTACGTGTTTATGCTGGGCGCACAATACACCCCACAGGAGTTTGCCCGCAGTGTGTGCAAGCCTGGCGAATACATAGCGCTGATGTGCGACGACAGCAAGCCGTATAACGAGGAGAGCGAGCTGGAGATGCCCGACAACTGGACACACGAGCGCTATCTGAACATACCCATCGACACACTGATGGCCAAGACAGAGCACGCAGTGCGCATGCACCACGGGGTGTGCTGGGAGGACAAGCATCATGCTATGGCCATAGTAGGTCTGGCTCACGATGATGACGGCGAGCGATACTTCATCATGAAGAACTCGTGGGGCGACAGAGGCCGCTACGACGGACTGGAGTACTACCCCATGGAGCGATTCCGCGATGAGACAGTGGCCGTGGAAATGACAAACGACGCATATAACATCTAACTAATATCAACAATATGGTTTACAACGAAATCGGAAAAACTGGCATGAAGGTGTCGAATCTGGGATTCGGCGCATCATCGCTGGGCGGAGTGTTCCACAGCATCCGCGAGGAAGAGGGTATAGAGGCTGTACACACGGCAGTTGACAACGGCATCAACTTCATCGACGTGTCGCCCTACTATGGACACCTTAAGGCCGAGACCGTGCTGGGCAAGGCGCTTAAGGACATACCACATGAGAAATACTATCTGTCGACCAAGGTGGGCCGATACGGACACAACGGCATTAACACCTGGGACTACAGCGCCAAGCGCGCTCAGGAGAGTGTGTACGAGAGTATGGAGCGACTGAACGTAGATTACATCGACCTGATAAACGTGCACGACATAGAGTTTCAGGGCGACATGGAGGGCGGACTGCAACTCATTGTCGACGAGACGCTGCCCGCACTGGTGGAGCTGCGCGAGAAGGGCGTGGTGAAGCACGTGGGTATCACCGACCTGCAGCCTGAGAACCTGAAGTGGGTGGTAGAGCACGCACCAGCAGGCACAGTGGAGAGCATTCTGAACTTCTGCCACTACTCGCTGAACGATACACTGCTGGCCGACTATCTGGGATTCTTCGAGCAGCACGGTGTGGGTGTGATCAATGCTTCGCCATTCTCGATGGGACTGCTGTCGCAGCGTGGAGCACCCGACTGGCATCCGGCAGGCAAGGATCTGCAGCGAGCATGTGCCAAGGCAGCCCAGTACTGCGAGGAGCAGGGCTACCCCATCGACAAGTTGGCTATCCAGTTCTCTACCAGCATGAATCCACGTATAGCCACAACACTCTTCAGCAGTGCTAATCCAAAGAATGTGTTAAAGAATATACAATATGTAAACGAGCCGATGGACGAGGAACTGGTACGTAAGGTACAGGAGATCATCGGCGACCAAATGTTTGTAAGATGGAAAAACTCATAATCGATGCACACAGCCATTTGTGGCTGAATCAAGACACTGTAGTAGACGGACAACGTATATGTCAGCTTGAGCCCAATCGCAGCCGTTCGCTGTTTTTTGGCGAAGAGCGACAGATGTTGCCGCCATACATGACTGACGGACAGAACACTGCCGAAAGATTCCTTAGCAATATGGACTATGCCCAAGTGGCAGCAGCTGTGGTTACTCAGGAGTTTATCGACGGCATACAGAACAGCTATCTGATACAGGTGGAGAGTCGCTATCCCAATCGTTTCTTCGCGTTTGGCATGGTGGACTATCGCCATCCCGGTTTTATCGAGGTAGCCCCAGCAGTGGTCGAGACATTCAGAGGCATGAAGGTGCCTGCCGCACGACTGCCACAGCAGTTCCTGACCGACGAGATGATGCAACTGATGCACATGCTTGAGGACAATGGCAAGATACTGGGCATAGAGCTGCAGGACGGTGCCGCACAGGTGGGGCAGATGGAGGAGATAATACAGGAGTGCCCCAAGCTGAAGATTGCAATAGGCCACTTTGGCATGGTGACTCGCGAGGGATGGATGAGTCAGATACGTCTGGCCCGACACGAGAATGTATACGTGGAGAGCGGTGGTATAACCTGGCTGTTCAACGACGAGTTCTACCCGTTCCCATCGGCCATCCGTGCCATCAAGGAGGCAGCCGACGAGGTAGGTATGGACAAGCTGATATGGGGTTCAGACTATCCTCGCACCATCACAGCCATCACCTACAAGATGAGCTACGACTTTGTGGAGAAATCGCCCGAGCTGTCGGCCGAAGAGAAGCGCCTGTTCCTAGGCGAGAATGCCAAGAAGTTCTTCGGCTTCGAAAATCTGCCCGATCTGCCCTACATTAAGAACATGAGTGAATAAATATTTTGGCCTACGGATTTTACGGATTATACAGATTTTTTTCCGTTAAAATTTAATTCGTAAAATCCGTATAATCCGTAGGCAAAAAGAAAAAGATAATCCGTAGGCAAAAAGAAAATAATAATCCGTAGGTAAAACAAAAGTAAAATGAAAGCAATACAGATTTCTGGCGAGCGCCAGATGGAAATAGTTGACGTGGCCGAACAGGAGTTGAAGGCCGGCGAGGTGCTGCTGCGCCTGAAGTATGTGGGATTTTGTGGTTCTGACCTGAACACATGGTTGGGCCGCAACCCAATGGTAAAGATGCCCGTGATACCTGGACACGAGGTGGGCGCTGTGATCGAAAAGGTGGGTGCCGACGTGCCTGAGATACTGAAGCCGGGCATGGTGGTGACTTGCAATCCATACACCAACTGTGGCAAGTGTGCATCGTGCCGCAACCAGCGAGTAAATGCCTGCGAGCATAACGAGACTCTGGGTGTGCAGCGCAACGGTGCCATGCGCGAGTTTATCGCCCTGCCATGGGAGAAGATTATCCCTGCCGAGGGACTTGATCCACGCACCTGTGCACTTATCGAACCCATGAGTGTAGGTTTCCATGCTGTGAATCGCGCTCAGGTAACTGATATCGACACTGTAGTGGTTATAGGCTGTGGCATGGTGGGCATGGGTGCCATCGTTCGCTCAGCCCTGCGTGGTGCAACAGTAATCGCTGCCGACATCGACGACGAGAAGCTGGCTCTGGCCAAGGAGATGGGTGCTGCATACGCCATCAACACCAAGACTGAGGATGTACACGCCCGTCTGCAGGAGATAACAGGTGGATTTGGTCCTGACGTGATAATCGAGGCTGTGGGTAGTGCTCCTACATATCAGATGGCCGTGAACGAGGTGGCATTTACAGGTCGCGTGGTATGCATAGGCTATGCCAAGACCGACGTATCTTTCCAGACCAAGTACTTCGTTCAGAAGGAGCTCGACATACGTGGTTCGCGCAATGCCCAGCCACAGGATTTCCGTGCCGTAATCCACTATCTGCAACGTGGCACATGCCCTGTAGACCGTCTGATTTCAAACGATGTGGCACCTGAGGCCGCACCCGAGGCTATGCGCCAGTGGAGCGAGGCACCAGGCAAGGTTTTCCGTATCTTAGTTCACTTCTAAAGACCTGTAGAAATGGAAAAGCAACAACAATCTCTGATAAAAAAAGACGGGGTGAACTACCTCGTGCCCTTTATACTGGTAACGTTCTGCTTTGCACTCTGGGGATTTGCCAACGACATCACCAACCCGATGGTTAAGGCATTCTCAAAGATATTCCGCATGAGCGTGACTGATGGTACACTGGTTCAGGTGGCATTCTATGGAGGATACTTCTGTATGGCATTCCCTGCAGCTATTTTCATACGTAAGTTCTCTTACAAGGCTGGAGTGCTGATGGGACTGGGACTGTATGCCGCAGGTGCCCTGCTATTCTTCCCTGCCAAAGCCATCGGCATCTACGGATGTTTCCTTATCGCCTACTTCATCATGACGTGCGGACTGTCGTTCCTAGAGACATCGTGCAATCCGTATATCCTGACCATGGGCCCTGAGGACACAGCCACCCGACGACTCAACATGGCGCAGTGTTTCAACCCCTGCGGATCGATCATCGGCATGTTTGTGGCCATGAACTTCATCCAGGCCAAGCTCAACCCCATGAGCAGCGACGAGCGTGCTCTGCTGAGCGACACTGAGTTTGAGGCCCTGAAGGATGCCGACCTGAGCGTGCTCATATCGCCCTACCTCATCATCGGACTGGTAATCGTGGCCATGCTGCTGCTGATGCGTTTTACAAAAATGCCGAAGATAGGTGATGCCAACCACGACATCCACTTCCTGGTTACTATCCGCCGCATCTTCTCGCTCAAGTACTATCGCGAGGGTGTGATAGCCCAGTTCTTCTACGTGGGTGCACAGATAATGTGCTGGACCTTTATTATACAATATGGTACGCGTGTGTTTATGGCCGAGGGTATGGAGGAGCAGGCAGCCGAGGTGCTGTCGCAGCGATTCAACATCTATGCCATGCTGTTCTTTATCTGTTCGCGATTCATCGCCACATTCCTGATGAAGTACGTAAAACCCGCCATGCTGCTTGCCATCTTTGGTGTGCTGGCTATGGTGTTTACACTGGGTGTAATCGGATTCCAAAACCGTATAGGTCTGTACTGTCTGGTATGCGTGAGCGGATGCATGTCGCTGATGTTCCCCACCATCTATGGTATAGCTCTCGACGGACTGGGCGACGATGCCAAGTTTGGTGCTGCAGGTCTTATCATGGCCATTCTGGGTGGATCGGTATTGCCCCCGCTGCAAGCTATGATCATCGACGAGGGCACGGTGATGGGTATGCCTGCCACTAACATCTCGTTCGTTCTGCCACTCATCTGTTTCCTGGTGGTAACGGTCTATGGTTACAGAATTCATATCCAAAAACATCTATAAATGAAGAAGGTATTAGCTTTACTAACTATGTGTCTGGGGGTGCTCAGCATGATGGCTCAGCAACCCGTGTCGCCCAATGGTAAGCTGTCGGTAGTCAACGATAGCAAGGGCATACGTGTGTACTATCAGCAAAACACCGCTCTGAAAATCCCCGCGCTGGGATTTGAGGGTATTAAGAACGGCCAACTGAAATGGAAATTCACCAGAATGGTAAAGACCGACTACGAGATGATAGCCGGCAAGAAGAAGCACTGCACCAACGAGGCCAATGAGTATACAGCCAAGTTGAGCGGCAACCTGACAATGGTGCTGCGCCTCTACAACGATGGCTTGGCCTTCCGCTACGAGTTGAGCGGACTAAAAGGAAAACTGCCCAAGGAGCAGACAGCCTATATGATACCAGAGGGCACTAAGCGCTGGATGCTGCAGTGGACTGACAGCTACGAGGGTTTTTATCCTATGAGCACCACTGGCAAGATCAAGCCCATCGGCCGTATGGCTGGTGTGGTTAAGTCGGCCGACGGCTACAACCTGCGCTGGGGATTCCCCACACTGGTAGAGCCTCAGGAGGGTGTGTTCATGCTGCTCACAGAGGCTAACATAGAGCGCAATCAGGCTGCAGCATGCATGTATACTGATGGCGACCTGCTGCGTGTTACACCCGATGTGAACGATCAGAAGATACGTGGCAAGTGGCATACACCATGGCGTGTGGCCATCATCGGCGGTATGCAGGAACTCATCCAGAGCACACTGGTGACCGACGTGAGCGAGCCCTGCAAACTGCAGGACATCAGTTGGATTAAGCCTGGTGTGGTATCATGGATATACTGGGCATACAATCACGGATCAAACGACTACAACATCATCAAGAAGTATGTCGACATGGCCGTAACACTGAAGTTGCCTTACGTGCTGATAGATGCCGAGTGGGACCAGATGAAGGACGGAAAGAGCATCGAGGATGCTGTGGCCTATGCCAACCAGAAAGGCATCAAGCCTATGATATGGTACAACTCGTCTGTTGGTTGGATTGATGGTGCGCCTACACCTAAGTTCCGCCTGAACAAGCCCGAGGATCGCGAAAAGGAGTTTGCTTGGTGCGAGAAGATTGGTGTGGCTGGTGTAAAGATCGACTTCTTCTCGGGCGACTGCCAGCGCGATATGACATACTGCATCGACCTGCTGGAGAGTGCTGCCAAGCATCATCTGCTAGTAAACTTCCACGGAGCAACAGTGCCTCGCGGATGGCAACGCACATATCCCAACCTGATGTCGACTGAGGGTGTTTATGGTGCTGAGTGGTATAACAATGTGCCTACGTTTACCAATGTAGCTGCAAGTCATAACACTACACTGCCTTTCACCCGCAACATCATCGGCCCGATGGACTACACTCCATGCACATTCAGCGACTCACAGCATCCACACATCACCAGCGATGCTCACGAGTTGGCTCTGACAGTGCTCTACGAGAGTGCTCTGCAGCACCTGGCCGACAAGCCAGAGAGCTATCTGGTGCAGCCTCAGAAGGTACAGGATTTCTTTGGTAAGCTGCCTACCACTTGGGACGAGACTCGCTACGTGTCAGGCTATCCTGGCGAGAGCGTGGTACTGGCCCGTCGCAGTGGCGACACCTGGTATGTGGCTGGTATCAACGGTACCAATGAGAAGAAGACTCTCGACGTAGACCTGAGTTTCATCGATGCCGCTGACCACTGTGTACAGACCTTTGCCGATGCCGATCCATCGCAGTACCAACTGGCTGGCGACAAGGACTGGCTGATCAGTTGTGGCAACCAGATTCCACGCACGATGACCTGTCAGCCTCGCGGAGGATTTGTACTGGTAATCAAATAATCAGGGGAACAGTTATTCCCAACACTCCAACTCGTTTTCTATCTCAGGCAACTGACTGCGATGGAAAACGGGTTCTTTTATGCCCTTACGCTTCTGTTCTCGATAGTCGTCGAGCAGGCGGAATGCATATCGGCCCAGCAGCACGATGGCGATAAGGTTGCAAGCCGTGAGGAATGCCATAAAGAAATCTACGATATTCCACACCAGCTCGAAACTGGCCATGGCACCAAACATCACCATCACACCAGCCGAGCAGATGCGATAGGTGGTCATCACCTGATTGTTCTGAGTGATAAAGCGGATGTTAGCCTCGCCATAGTAGTAGTTGCCGATGATGCTGGAGAAGGCAAACAGGAAGATGGCGATGGCGATGAACACAGGACCTACGGAGCCTATCTCGCTCTGCAGTGCACTCTGAGTGAGGGCGATACCATTGAGTTCTGGCACCTGATAGAGTCCGCTGATAAGGATGATGAAAGCTGTGCACGAGCATACCAGCAGTGTATCGGTAAACACACCCAAGGCCTGGACAAGTCCCTGTTTCACTGGGTGCGAAACAGCAGCAGTAGCAGCCACATTAGGTGCACTACCCTCTCCTGCCTCGTTAGAGAACAGACCACGCTTCACACCATACATAATGGTAGCACCTATGCCGCCACCTGCTATCTGATGTATGCCAAATGCATCGAGCACTATCACCTTAAACACATGTGGGATATGCTCTATGTTCATCACAATGATAACAATTGCCAGCACCACGTAGCCGATAGCCATCACTGGCACCAGCACAGCACTAACCTGCGCAATACGTTGGATACCACCAAAAACGATGAACAGTCCCAAGGCCGAAAGCGCTATTCCCACCCAAAGGGGCGACCAGCCAAAGGCCTCCTGCATGGCGCCACAGATGGTATTGGCCTGGATAGAGTTGTTTGACAGTCCGAACTGGCAGGTGATAAGTATAGCAAACGTCACGGCCATCCATCGCTGATGCAGTCCGCGCTGTATGTAGTAAGCAGGTCCGCCTATGAACGAGTCCTTATGTTTCTGTTTGAACAACTGGGCAAGCGTAGACTCAACAAAGGCCGTGGCAGAACCTATAAGTGCGATAATCCACATCCAGAACACAGCTCCTGGTCCGCCTATAGCTATAGCCGAAGCCACACCAGCCAGGTTGCCCGTGCCCACACGAGAGGCCACGCTCACGGCAAAAGCCTGGAACGACGATATATGTTTCTTCTTACCTCCACGGCCATCGTCCTTCACCTGTTCACCCACGGTGTCCACTGCCGAATCGGTGAGCAGTCGTATCATCTCGCCCACCATACGGAACTGAACAAATCGTGTGCGCCAAGTAAACCAAAGTCCACAACCCACCAGTGCGAATATCAGCACATATCCCCACACTGCATCATTAATAGAGGTAATAAGCTCGTTCATACATTCTAATTTTTCGGCTACAAAAATACAAATAATCAACGAAACTTAGCAATAATAAAAATAAAAATAGTACTTTTGCAGCCAGATTACACGTAAAAACAAATGATTAATCACGATGGGAACGTATATAATCGCAGACAATCAGGAGCTTTCGCGCTTCGCACTCGAGACAATCATCAAGCAGGATGACAGCAACACTCTGGTGCGTGCCAGCGACAAGACCACTCTGGTTGAGAAGCTTAAGGAGCACGACAATGCAGTGGTACTGCTCGACTACACCCTGTTCGACTTTGCCGACGAGGACCAGTTGCTGATAGTTGCCGAGCGATTTGCCAAATCGCAGTGGATACTGATTAGCGACGACCTCACCCCCGAGTTCCTGCGCCGTGTGGTTTACTCATCCCATCAGTTCAGCATAGTGTATAAGGACGGACCACTAAAGGATATTCGCGATGCCATCGAGGCGGCAAGCCATTGCGGGCGATACATCAGTCAGCGAGCAATGGAGATAGTTATCAGTCGCCAACAGGAAGAAGAGGCACACCCAAGCATACTTACTGACACAGAGACAGAAATCGTAAAAGCCATCGCCCAGGGCAAGACCACCAAGGAGATAGCCGAAGAACGATTCTCGAGTGTGCACACCATCACCACCCATCGCAAGAATATCTTCCGCAAACTCAAGGTCAACACAGCCCACGAAGTCATCAAATATGCCCTCCGTGCAGGCCTTGTCGACTCGTCAGAATTCTATATTTAGGCCCAAATTTGGCCCATTTTTGGCCGTTTTTTGGCCATTTTTTGGCAATATACCAAACATATGGTATATGAAATGCCACACTAGTGGGATTGTGGGATTGCGAAAATCGCCGTACCTTTGCCGTCGAATACAAGATTCGACAGCGAGCTCAGGCGGCGCCTCAGCAATTCGAATAAATTCGATTGCATTCGGCTTGCACTGACCTTGCACCGAAAACATAGGTAATTTAGGTTATTAACAATATTAAAGGTAAGGATTATGGCAAAGATTGCAAAACAGCTGACTGAGCTCGTCGGCAACACTCCACTTCTTGAGCTCAACAAGTATTCAACAGCAAAGGGTCTTGAGACACCTGTAATTGCTAAGGTAGAATTTTTCAATCCTGGCGGTAGCGTTAAGGACCGTATCGCACTGGCGATGATCGAGGATGCAGAGGCTAAGGGCATACTTAAGCCAGGCGCAACCATCATCGAGCCAACCAGCGGAAATACGGGCGTAGGACTGGCACTGGTATCGGCCGTTAAGGGCTATCACTTAATCCTTACCATGCCTGAGACCATGAGCGTTGAGCGTCGTAACCTCGTTAAGGCTTATGGTGCCGAGGTTCGACTCACCTCTGGAAAAGACGGCATGCCAGGCGCCATCCGCGCTGCCGAGGAACTGCGCGACAGCATACCTGGAGCAGTTATCCTGCAGCAGTTTGAGAATGGTGCAAACCCAGCTAAGCACTACGCTACCACAGGTCCTGAGATCTGGCGCGACACTGATGGCAAGGTCGACATCTTCATTGGCGGTGTAGGTACTGGTGGTACCATCAGCGGTACAGGTAAGTATCTCAAGGAGCAGAATCCTAACGTAAAAATCATCGCTGTAGAGCCAAAGTCGAGCCCAGTGCTCAACGGTGGTCAGAGCGGTCCTCACAAAATTCAGGGTATCGGCGCAGGCTTCGTGCCCAAGACCTACGATGCTAACGTAATCGACGAGGTGTTTGATGTAGAGAACGACGATGCTATCCGCACAGGTCGTGAGATTGCTCAGAGCGAGGGATTGCTGGTAGGTATCAGTGCAGGTGCTGCCCTCTATGCAGCCATCCAGGTGGCTAAGCGCCCAGAGAACAAGGGCAAGAAGATCGTGGTTCTGCTGCCCGACACAGGCGAGCGCTACCTCAGCACAGTGCTCTACGCATTCGAGGATTATCCACTGTAAGCCTATGGTAACAGAAAAAGAGATTTTCCATAGAAGCGAACTACTTTTGGGCAACGAGACGATGGAGCTCGTTGCCCAGAAGCGTGTGATACTGTTTGGTGTGGGCGGTGTAGGCTCCTGGTGTGCCGAGGCGCTGGTGCGTAGCGGCATCAAGCACCTCACCATCGTCGACTTTGACACAGTAAACGTCACCAACATCAATCGCCAACTGATGGCCACCACCCAGACCATCGATCAGATAAAGGTAGACGCACTCAAGGAGCGACTTCTGGCCATTAACCCCCATGCAGAGATTACTGCCCTGCATAAGGTTTTCACTGAGGATACGGCCGAGGAGTTCGCGCTCGGAAGCTACGATTACATCATCGATGCCATCGACTCGCTCAAGGACAAGGCCCAGCTCATCCTTATGGCATGTAAGACCGATGCCAAGCTGTTCTCATCGATGGGAGCTGCTCTGAAGCTCGACCCAACGCGCATAAAAGTAACTGAATTCTGGAAGGTTCAGGGCGACCCGTTGGCCCGCACTCTGCGCAAGAAGTTCAAGAGTCTGGGACAGTTTCCCGAGCGAAAGTTCCAGTGCATCTACAGCGATGAACTCCTGACCAATCGTGGCACCAATGCCATAGGTCGCGAGAATGGCTCGCTGGTACAGATCACAGGCATCTTCGGCTTTACCCTGGCCGGACTGGTAATAAAGGATATAGAAGACAAATTAGGAGCAACATCATAGCGGTGTTGCTCCTAACTCTAATATGTAGCTATTTTGCGCACATCGTCTTCAAACGTTTCCTTGTTGATGGCCTTAGCCTTAAGTTTAGAGCGGTAGGTATAGATAGTTGTAATGCTTGAACGCAGGATATCGGCAATTTTCTGGTTATCTGTGATATCCAGACGGATAAGTGCCAGCACACGCTGCTCGGTAGTAAGGTGCTTTACAGGAGCATCATCAGACTCTATCACAAACTGACTGTCATCATTCAGCAGTTTGTTTACCTCGCTGATAAAGTTAGGATAGATGTTAAGAAACGCTGTGTCGAAATGGCTGTGGAATGTGCGTATACCCGAGTTTACAGGCTCCATAGTCTTCAGTTCGGCATACAGCTCTTCCAGCTTTCGCTCTCTTGCCAGACGGTTCAGTTGTTTCAACCTTTGTTCGCCCCCAGAGATCAGATTACTACTCAGTTCCAGGAATCGGCCTATATATTCTTCTTTTATACGATTGCCCTCTTTCATCTGCGCATTCACATTCTCTATCTCCTCAGTGTGGCGTGCCATCACCTTGTTCATCTCTATAATCTGCAGTCCAGCAGCATGTTTCTTACGATAAAGTATGAGCGTATAAACAATGATACCCACCAGAATCAGCGAGATAATAGATATCACAATCAGTAGCATATTGGTGCGATGCTGAGTCTGAGTGCGCTCAGCATCATATAGTTGCAGTATCTGCGGAGCCATCCTACTAACCTGCATCATGCGGATACGGCTACCATAGAACTTTGCCTCGCTGATAGCCTGAAGCAGATAGCGATAGGCTTCGTCGTTTTCGCCACGCGACATAAGCACCTCTGACAGCAGTCGCAAGGAATTGTTCTCGCGAATGGCACATTGCTCATCACTTATGGCACTAAGCAGCAGGTAACGCTCCTGCTGTTCCTTCATATCCTTAATCTGGTAGAAGAATGCAAGCGTACTGGTTACGATACTATACGGACGGGAACCCTGCTGCAGTTTGGGCAGATAGTCCTCAAGTATCTGTATAGCCTTGTCCGTATCACCCTCCTCGCATATATACGTGGCCTGGTTAAAGACGTAGTCGTAGCTGTCTTTTGGTGCTATCTGTATCACCAGCTGACGATAATGCTGAGCACGCTCGATATAATCGTGGAAGTAGATGGTGTATTGAGCCATCTCAGCCCGATACAGATTCAGCTCGCTCTGCTGGGTATAGTAGTCTATCTTTTGTTTATCGCTGATAGAGTCGACATTTACCTCGTCGAGCAGTCGACGGGCACGATCAAAGAGACCTGTGACAGCCAGGATATGCGCCATACGCACTGCACTGGCGGCAAATCGCTCTTTGTCGCCCGTTGCACGTAGTGCCTTCACGTTCTTATCTATATAATAGAATGCCGAGTCGAACTTATATGCCACATACTCATCATAGAGCCGCTGATTAAGGTCGTACTGCTGCTCAGGCGTAAGGTTTATTCCCCTTACACCCTCCTTAATATTCTCCATACGTCGTTCCTTGTTGATGGTCAACTGGTCGTACTGCTCTATCAAACTATCAAGAGTCTGGTAGAGTTGTCTGTTACTTGTCTGTTGGGCCGAGCCATCCATCACAAGAACCATCATCATAGCCAAAAGCCAAAAGCGTACCATAAGCTAGTATCGGTTTTTTGTTAGAATTACGCCACAAAGATACAACTTCTTTCTGAAACCACCAAATCTAAATGGTCATTTCGGGCTAAAAACGGATTGAAAAACTTTTGATTTATCAAAGGCATCAAAATTGTAAGTATCTAGTTTTCAAATAGTTACATTTTCAGCTATCTAGATTTTTGTTTGTTGAGCTTGGAAACGATTATTTATGTCTATACCTTTGCGCCAGAAATCTAAAATGTACTACGCAAAATGAAAATGTTAGTTATTAGAATTGTTATATTAGTTGGTTTTGTAATGAATGGTGTTACGAGCAGTAACGCCGGAAACGTTAAGGTTTCTTCGCCCGACGGAACTGTGACAGTATCCGTCGGAGTGAAGAACCACAGTCCGTATTACACCGTTAATTATCAAGGACGCACGCTCGTTGCACCATCACACCTGGGTTATCAACTTGACAATGGCCAACTTGGCGTAAACACCAAGATGGGCAAGGTTATCCGTACATCAGTAAATGACACATGGACTCAGCCTTGGGGCGAGTTTGAGACTACACGCAATCACTATAACGAACTGACAGTAAACTTCCGCGAGAACACAGGCCGCCCCATGCAAGTGGTGTTCCGTGTGTTCAACGATGGCTTCGGCTTCAGATATATCCTTCCTGATTATAATAAAGGTAAAGAGTACTGCATAAATGGCGAGTTGACAGAAATCACTCTTGCCCACGATGCCAAAGGATGGTCAGTCCCATCAAACCACACAGAGTACTTCGAAGGAATATACAAGTCGGACCTGCTCAGCAAGAAAGATACTGTATGCACTCCACTTACTATCGAATACGAGAAAGAGCTGTATCTTGCCATTCACGAGGCAGCACTTGTGGATTACGCTAGCATCAACCTCACACCACGCAGTGGCGATAATGGTGCTGTAAGACTCCTTACTGCACTAACCCCGTGGCGCAATGGAGTTAAAGTATATGCAAAGGGTGAGATGAAGAGTCCCTGGCGAACAATGATTATAAGCAAGACTGCAGGTGGATTGCTAACATCCAATCTGATGCTTAATCTCAATGAACCATCACAAATCGAAGATACATCGTGGATAGAACCTGGTCGCTATATCGGCATCTGGTGGAGTATCCACAAGAAACAGAACACCTGGGAGATGGGCCCAACACATGGTGCAACAACTGAGAATGTTAAGCGCTATATGGACTTTGCTGCGCGTCACGGCTTTAGCGGAGTACTGGCTGAGGGATGGAACCCTGGTTGGGGACAGGGCGAAAAGATCAGCTATCTGCAGTCATACCCCGATTTTGATATGGAAGAAATCACACGTTACGGACTATCCAAGGGCGTACGATTTATCGGCCATACAGAGACTTGGGGTAATGCCACCCTGCTCGAGAGCCAGATGGAGCAGGCCTTCAGCTGGTTTGAGAAGTTGGGCATTCGTGCTGTCAAGACTGGCTACGTAGGTCATTATTTCGATGGTAAGGAGCTGGCCAAGTCGCAGTATGGCATACGTCACTACCGTCGCGTCATAGAGTGTGCAGCCAAGCATCACATCATGATCGATAATCACGAACCCGCTATGCCTACAGGCTTACAGCGCACCATGCCCAACCTGATGACACAGGAGGGTGTACGCGGTCAGGAGTATAATGCCTGGGATCGTCGTGGCGGCAATCCTCCATCACATACCGTAACACTACCATTCACTCGTGGTCTGGCAGGTCCTACCGACTTCACACCTGCAATCTTTAACTTCTCAGAGATTGTACCAGGCACTCATCCCCACTCTACTCTGGCCAAACAGTTAGGCGAATTCGTGGTAATCTACAGTCCGCTACAGATGGCCGCAGATGCTATCGAGAACTACGAGGGCCAGCCTGCACTGAGTTTTATCGAGAGTTGTCCCACCACATGGAGCCAGACCTTGGTACCAAATGGAGAAATAGGCAAGTATATCACCACTGTAAGAAAAGAGCGAGGTGGCGACCGTTGGTTCATAGGTAGCATAACCAATGAGGAGGCTCGAGACATCAACATTGCACTCGATTTCCTTGACGAAGGTGCAACATATCGTGCAGTAATCTACGAAGACGGCCCCAATGCCGACTACGAGCGAAATCCCTACGAGATGACAATACGCCAGATTAACGTGAATAAGGGCGATACGCTGCATCTGCGACTGGCCCGTAGCGGTGGTGCTGCCATCAGAATAGAAAAGAAATAAAACATTTTAATATTTAACTCTAATTTTAACAAAAAACCAATGAAGATGAAAAGATCAAAAAATCTTTGTTATCGCTTGCTAATGATGCTTGCGGTGATGTTTTTTGCCTTGGATGTTTCAGCACAGGCCACTATCAATGGTCATGTGAAAGACGAAGCGGGTGAGGCCGTTATCGGTGCCTCGATCGTAGTTAAAGGAACATCTAACGGCACAGTGACAGACTTCGACGGAAACTTCAGTCTGAAATGTCAGACAGGAGCCACGTTGGTCATCACCTACATCGGCTACAACCCTCAAGAGGTATCGGCCAAGAACGGCGTTGAGGTTACGCTCAAGGAAGATGTAGCCCAGCTCAACGAGGTAGTTGTAGTAGGTTATGGCTCGATGGCCAAAAAGGAAATCTCTAGTTCTGTTGTGCAGATCAACAAAGATCAGTTCAATCAGGGAGCAGCTAGCGACCCTATGGCTCTGATTGCAGGTAAGGTAGCAGGACTTAACGTAGCCTCGACTGCCGACGCTAACCCTAACGCCATGACTGATATTCAGGTGCGTGGTGCAGGTTCGCTTACTGCGAGCAACGGCCCACTGGTAGTTATCGATGGTATTGCTGGTGGCGATCTGCGTAACATTGCTACTCAGGATGTAGAGTCAATCACTGTACTTAAGGATGCTGGTTCGGCCGCTATCTACGGTACCCGTGGTGCCAACGGTGTTATCCTGGTAACAACCAAGAAGGGCTCTGGCTCTGCTGGTGTTACAAATGTTACTTACGACAGCTATATAGCACTGAACGTTCAGAAACCTCGTGTTGACATTCTTTCTACTGATGAGTTCCGTCGTTCGCGTCGTGGTCAGGACTATGGTGCCGATACCGACTGGTGGGATGAGATTACCCGCCCAGTAAGCTATAGCCTCAACCAGTACATTTCTATCGACTCATCTACCAAGAACGGTTACTTCGGACTGTCGCTTAACTATAAGAAAGGTAATGGTCTTGATATCGTTTCTGGTCGCGAGGAATACGGAGCACGTTTCGTTGGCGAGCAGCGCGCACTCAACAACCGTCTGCAGTTCAACTCGTCACTCTCTGCCCGTAAGGTACACGAGAAATGGGGCAACGACGGACTGTTTGACACAGCTCTCACAATGAATCCTACAATCCCCGTTAAGAATCCTGATGGAAGCTACTACCAGCCCAACTCTCCTACAGACATTCACAATCCTGTAAACGATCTTAAGGAAAACGTGAGCCAGGGCGACCGCATCTATCTGCTTGGTAATGCCGACATTAAACTGAATATTCTGCAGCTCGAGCAGCACAATCTTAACACATCGCTTAGCTACGCTCTGCAGTACAATGATCTTAAGGACAATTTCTACACACCATCCACTTCGAGCGAGTCGTTCTGGAATGGTTACGACGGTCGTGCCCGCATCAACTATCAGAAGTGGTGGACCAATCGTTTGGAGTACCTCATCAACTACACCATGACTCTCAATCAGCACCAGCTCAAGGCTGTGCTGGGTTACTCGTGGGAGCGCAGCAAGTGGGAACAGAGCGGCAACGAGAATATGGGATTTGTCTACGATGCACTCTCGTATCATGGCATTGGCAGCGGTAGCTACCTGCGCGATGGTAAGGCAAACCTATGGGCAGGATCTTCAGAATCTACTCTGATTGGTTTCTTCGGCCGATTGAATTACAATTTCAATGATATCATCTACGCATCAGCCTCTATGCGCCGTGAGGGTAGCACTAAGTTTGGTGCTAACAGCAAGTGGGGAAACTTCCCCTCAGCATCACTGGCATGGGAAATCATCAACACTCCATTTGCCCAGAGCCTGGCACAGACATTCCAGAGCTTGAAGCCACGTGTAAGCTATGGTGTTACTGGTCGTTCAGACTTCAATGCTTATCAGAGCATCGCAACATACAGCACCCGTGGTGCTTACTTGATTAACAATCAGTGGATTAACGGTTATGCACCATCACTCAACGCCAATCCCGACCTGGCTTGGGAGAAATCTACCGCATTCAACGTAGGTCTGGACTTCGTAGCTCTTAACAGCCGTCTGCGTGGTAGTGTCGAGTACTTCGACCGTCGCTCACAGGATCTGCTCTACAACTACACAGCCCCACAGCCTCCATTCATCTACAACACCATTCTGGTTAATGTAGGTACTACAAAGAATACCGGTATCGAGGTTGCCCTCGATTATGACGTGATAGCCAAGAAGGCCCTGAAGTGGACCACAGGCATCAACTGGAGCATGGGTGATACCAAACTCACCAAACTATCTAGCGATGCATATCAGATGGCATACCTCGACCTGTATCAGAAGCCAGGTCCTGGTACCAGCGAGTACTTCTTCCGTGTCGAGGAGGGTGGAAAGATTGGCCAGTTCTATGGCTATGAGCATGCTGGCATCGACGAGAACGGCCTGCTACTCATCTACGACAACGATGGCAACAAGGTTCCTGCAGCACAGGCAGATCCTTCTTACAAGCGTACCATCGGCAACGGCGCACCTAAGCACTTCCTGTCGTGGAGCAACTCTATCAGCTACAAGAACTGGGATCTGAGCATGCTCTTCCGCAGTGCCCTTGGCTACGAGATCTTCAACATGCGTAAGTATGGCATGGGCCTCAAAGGCGCTGGTACCGATAATGTACTGAGCACTGCCTATACCAAATATGCTGATGTAGAGTCAAGCGGTGGCATCATCTCTAGCTACTTCCTCGAAAAGGGCGACTACTTTAAGCTCGACAACGTGACTTTGGGTTATACCTATACTCCTCGGAACCGTCAGCTGGTTGAGAGTCTGCGTGTTTACCTCACAGCCAAGAATGTATTCACACTCACAGGCTACGAGGGCAACGATCCATCAATCGTTACCTCTACAGGCATCACTCCAGGTATCGACTCTAACAGTGCCTATCCACAGGCCACACAGGTTAGTCTGGGTGTAACACTGCGCTTTCACTAATTAAGATTTAAGAATTTAGAATTAAGAGATATGAAAACAATCAAATATAGCATCATTGCGATGGCACTGGGACTAGGGCTTTCGGCTTGTACCGATCTCGACGAGAAGGTATACGACCGTATCGACGCCGGTGTATATTATCAGAACGAAGCCAGTGTAAAAGGCGCTGTGGCTGCCATCTACGGACAGACCTCACAGACTTTGGCTGGTGAGAATTTCTTCCACCTTTCAGAATACCCCTCCGACCAGATTACATGGCGTGTATGGAATGGCGGACTATGGGGATGGGACGAGGCCATGAAGACCGTGCTCTCTTGGCACAACTGGACTTCGGAGTCGACCATCATCAACAATGCATGGAACGGTGCTTGGACAGCCATCGGACTGTCAAATCTGCTACTTAGCGACCTTGAGGGACTAAGTGCCTCGAGCCTTGGTATGACCGATGCTCAGCTGGCTCAATATGTAGCCGAAGTGCGTACTATCCGAGCATGGAACTACTACTGTATCTTCGAACTATGGGGTGGTGCACTGCCTCTTAACACCTCTGCCAGCAGCGAGGTTCCTGGCACAGCCGATCCTGATTGGGACACATCATGCAAGAAGATATACAACTTTATTGCCACCGAACTCGACGAGACAGTAAGCGCTCTGGCCAAGGACGATGCAAACCACTCTATGGTTAACCGTGCCAACCAGGCCATGAACCGTCTGCTCAAGGCTCGTCTGCTGCTCAATGCCGAGGTATTCATTGGCGAGAGCCGCTACGATGAGTGCGAATCACTTTCTAAGGAGATTATCAATGGCACCTATGGCAACTATGCCATCGATGATAACTACCGCAACCTCTACTCTATGGATAATGTCAAGAGTCCTGAGGTAATCTTCGCACTGGCAGCCGAGGATGGTCAGGGTGCAGCCAATGCTATCTCTAACGTGCGCACCATGGTGGGTATGTGGTATGGCTATGCCGACTACTTCGGACAGAGCTACGACGGCATCGGTGCATGGAACTGCGTATGCCTGGTTCCTTCGTTCGACAACTCTGGTACAGTTCAGCCCACAGGTGGTTCTATCGGCGCTAAGTGCTTCTTGGACTATGGCGACAAGCTGGGTGCTCCATACGAGCGTTTCGACGATCGCGACATCCGCAAGCAGAACTATACCTACGATGCAGCTACCAAGACCCATGGTCCAGGTATGTTCCTAAAGGGACTGATGCGTGCCAACTTCGGCACAGGCGATGTGCTTAAGGCCGATGCCGACCGCGATGGTCAGGACTTGGTATATGTTGACCAGCTGGGCACATTCCTCAATCAGGGTCGCGACCTCGAGACTGTTATGAGTCCCCGTTGGGGCGAGACCAACTCAGGCGTTCGTCTGGTTAAGTACCCTCTCTATCCTAACGATGACAATGGCGGATTCAAGAGCATCGATGATGTACAGTTCCGTCTGGCCGAGGCATACTATAATGTAGCCGAGTGCGAGATGCGTAAGGGCAACAGCGCAGAGGCTAAGAACTATGTAGATGCCGTTCGTGCCCGCTACTACAAGAGCTCCGACCGTACTGCAGCACTCAGCATTCCTGGTCCAGGTTTCACACAGTTCGATATGGACTGGATGCTATCCGAGTGGGGTAAGGAATACCTGGGCGAGGGCAACCGTCGTCGTACAGATTTGCGCCGCTTTGATAAGTTCACACAGGGCCAGTGGTGGTTCTGGGGACGTGCCACCGAGGATGGTATCAGCCTGCCCGCCAAGCGCGATCGCAAGTACGAGTGGTACCCATTGCCACAGACTGCTATCTCTGTAAATCCTGGCTTGGTTCAGAATCCCAACTATTAAGTAATTGATTATTAAGAATTAAAGTTATGAACAAGAAAATATATAGCCTGATACTCGCTCTGCTAGCCTTTACAGGCATGATCAGCAGCTGTTCGAGCAACGAGGATATTGTGTTTGACCACGAGCGTCAGCAGTTTGAGACACGTGCAGACCGTATTCTGTTGGAGTTCATTGCCCCATTTGGCACCACAGCCGATGAGGAGATTTATATCACTGGTGAATTCAACGGCGGCGACGAGGCCGTTGGCAATCCACAGTACTTATTGACCAAAGCACCCAACAGCAATGTTAAGTGGGGTATCTATCTCGATCCCAGCACCTTCGTTGCCGGCAAGAGCTTAGCCGATGGCTTCCGCTTCTATTCTAAGAATCAGGGCGTAGAGTTCACCACCGTCGGCGAAGAGGCAACTCACACAGACAACCCTGGCGTTGGTACCTTTACCAACATCTGGGGCCAGCGTTGGGAGAGCTACTACTGGAGTGGTGGCGAAGCACCAGAGCCTACACACGATGGATTCTGTGTTTACGTCGACGATCAGACCGGCTGGGATGCACTCACCCTTTACATGTGGGGCGATGTCAACAACCTTAACGGCGACTGGCCAGGTATGCAGGTTACTGGCACATGGAACCACGATGGCATCACATGGAAGTACTTCGACATGGGCGAAGCTAACACAGGTCTGGTTGAGAACCTCATCTTCAACAATGGTGGAAACGGCGTTCAGTTACCCGACTTCAACTTTACCATCGAACGCAACATCTATCTGCGCATCACTGCCGATGGTATCGAGGAGATAGGTGCAGAACCACAGGTTAAGCACGACGGTTTCGCAGTCTTCGTATACGATGAAACCGGTTGGGACGACATCACCCTCTATATGTGGGGCGATACCAACAACCTTAACGGCGACTGGCCCGGTATGGCCATAACTGGCGAACAGACCGTAAACGGCGTTACCTATAAGTACTTTGATATGGGCGAAGCCAATACCGGTCTGGGCGAGAACCTGATATTCAACAATGGCGGCAATGGTACTCAGCTGGCCGACTTTGCTTATACCATCGACCACGACGTGTATCTGCACGTAACCGCTGACGGTGTAACAGAGATCGACCCTGCCACTTTCCAACCATAATTAGTACATAAGCATGAAAAAGATATTATTCTTACTAATCTCTGTTTTTTGCTTGTTTAATCAAGCACTGGCAGATGATGTGCTAACGCTTACAGCAGACAATAACACCATAACAGAGAACTTTGATGGTATGTGGGACGCTGCTACTTCTACAGCTACGCTCAACATACCTGCAGGCTGGCGCATCGACCGTCAGATGAGTGCGCCTAGAATGGTTGGCGCATACAGCACCGCTGCTACCGAAGTGATGTACACTGGTGGCGTCAGCCTGGCCAGTAATGCAAAGAATGGCACTTGGAACTTCGGTTCCAGTGCCACTCCTTCCGACCGTGCGATTGGCGGACTTTCAACTACCGTTGATGGCGGAACACGTTGCATCAACGTGATGACACAGTTGGCCAATGGCGGAACGCTACCCATCAACCAGCTCAACATCAGCTATGATATCGAGAAATATCGTAATGGCGACAATGATGCAGGCTTTACCGTACAGTTGTACTACTCTGCCGACGGTATTACCTGGAAGAAAGCTGGCGATGATTTCAAGACCGACTTCCCAAAGGACGATGCTACCATTGGTGCCGAAGTTGTCCCTATCACCACCACTACTGTTAGTAATAAGCAACTCAATACGGCAGTAGCCGTTGGCAACTCTATCTATCTGGCTTGGAATATCTCCGTTACAAGCGGCACTTCACCCAACAAGGCTATGGGCCTTGCGCTTGACAACGTTAGTCTTACGGCCTCATTTGGTGAACCAATAGTCGATCCTGACCAAACAGACCCGACACGTCCTCCTTTTGTATCATCAGGCATCTTTGTTCGAGGCGAGGTGAATGGTTGGGGAGCCATTACCGATTGGGAATTCTCTGACGAGGGCGAAGGAACCTACGTGCTTTACGACAAGGAAATCTCAGGTGCTTTCAAGGTAGCCGATGCCGATTGGAGTTCTAGCTGCAACTATGGTAGCAACGGCACAGCTGTCATGATGGATAGTCCCTATTCACTGGTTCTTGGCACCAACGACAACATTTCTTGTGGAGGAAATACATACACCTGCAAGCGTATTGTGCTGACAATTAGCAATGGTGCAGCCACATTGCTGCTCGAGAGCGATGATGACGATTCTAACCTTACGTCGGTTTATGTTGTAGGCGACAACAATGGTTGGAACTATATGGACAAGAGTGGCGAACTCAGACTTGATGCTAGCGACAATTTGTTCAAGGGTCAGGTTTCACTATCTGCTTCGGCTGATGGCATGAGTCATTGGCGTATCTATCAGCGATTAGGTATGAGCGGCCCCTGGGGTGCTCCAAATAATGAAGCAACCACAGGTAATATCACTACTGGTAATTTGGAGAAAGGCAGCACTGCCAGTATCTCTACCGAGCCAGGCACATACGACTTTACTTTCGACATCACTACAGGTGTCTTTACATTGACAAGATTAAATACTGTGGTACAGTCAGTTACCCTGATGCCTGCCGATGTAACACTGGTGCCTCAGTTGCCCGAAAAGGTAAAGGTGCTGTCGCTTAACAATAGTCTTATTCACTACAACGACCAGGCAGCTATGTTCAACGACATCGCAGCTGCCATGGGCAAGGATGCTCATTGGACCAAGCACACCATGTTGGGTAAGCCTCTTAGCACCCACTGGGAAGAAGGCGACGGTCTGGGTGGCGACGGTCTGCCAAGTGCCAAGATGCTCATCCGTACCGAGGCTTGGTCACACATCATTCTTCAGGAGCAGAGCAGCCTACCACGTACAGACATAGAAGCTTTCCGCAGAAATGTAAAACAGTGGGTAAGTTACATCCGCGAATACTGTCCAAACCCCAATGCTATTATCATTGTGCCTATGAACTGGGCTTATAGTGGCGATTGGGCAAACTTTACCGATTATAACAATAAGTTCTATGCCAACTATATGGATGTGGCACGCGAGACTGGTGTTACCATCTGTCCTGTTGGCGTGGCTTATCAAATGGTTTACAACGACAAGGGTGCCGACGGCATCGCACCTTGGTTCCAAGACGACCGTCACCCCACCGACATGTCTACCTATATGGCAGCCTGCATGGAGTATGGCCTGATTTTCGGCGAGAATCCTGCCACCATCACTTATCATCCGGAAAGCGTAAGCGATGCCGATGCTACAGAGATGCGCGCCTATGCTTCTAAGGCTCTGTCTGGCTTTACTAATATCGTAGACCACACTGCTGCTACCATACGCTTTACAGCTGTTACTCTCGATCAGTTTGGCATGGAGATAGACGCTCCTGGTGATATCGTATTCACCGTAGCTGATGGTGGCACTATCGACGACAATCATGTGTTTACAAGTAATGGCACAGAGGGAGTATTTGGTGTAACAGCCCAGAACAACCAGTTCGAGACCAAAGCTACTGTAAAGGTTGCACATGCCGAAACTGAGGTTCCTGTTTACCCTGCTATCGAGCTGAATGCCGACAAATTATCTGCAGAACAAGATTTTGATATGATGGGTACAGCGGCCGATGCCACACTGCCTGAAGGGTGGCGTATAGACCGCCAGACATCTGCTCCACGTGTAGTCGGTAGTTATGCTGCTGCACAGGACAATACCATGTATGCAGGCGGAACCAGCCTACCCTCAAATGCCAAGAACGGTATCTGGAACTTTGGACAAGACGACAATAGCGATCGTGCTATAGGTGGCATCAGTACAGGTGTGGCCGATGGAACACGTTGTGTCAACATCTACGCCCATTTCATGAACACCGGACAGAAGAATATCGAGAATCTGCACATCAGCTACGATATCGAGAAATACCGCAAGGGTAGCAATCCTGCAGGTTTCACTATCCAGATGTACTACTCTATTGATGGTCGCAATTGGGTATCAGCAGGCAACGACTTCTGCACTATGCTGGATCCCGATGCTACTACCGAGGGGTATGTGTCGGTTCCTGGCGAAGTGATTCCCGTCAGTGCTGTTCTCAACACAAAGATGCAACCGAGTGTTGACTTCTATCTGGCATGGAACATCACCGTAACCTCTGGCGATGCAGCCAACAACGCTATGGCTCTGGCTATCGACAACTTCAAGTTGACAGGCGAACTCCCAGAGACTCCCACAGCCCAGCACTACATCTATGTCATCGACGAAACAGGATACGATGCACTGGGACTCTACGCTTGGGGCGATAGTGAACTCTTTGGTGCTTGGCCAGGAGAGAGCAGTGTAGACGAGAAAACTATCGATGGAAACACTTACAAGGTATTCTTACTCGATGCCAATGGTGGGTCCTACAGCCTCATCTTCAACAACTGGAACAATGGCAAGCAAGTGCCCGACTTTGGTATCACAGCCGATCGCGACTATTACCTGCGTGTTACAGCTACCGATGTGACAGAGATTAATCCTACCACTGCCATTCAGAATGTAAGCACCAATATGGATGGTGCACAGAATGTGGTTTTCAATCTTCAGGGACGAAAGGTAGGCACACTTAATAACCATCTGTCTAAAGGTATATATATTGTTAATGGTAAGAAATGCATCATAAAATGATATCACCAAAACAGTAAGCACCTGCTTCATCATACATTGGTATTACTGTTAACAGGGGCTGACTGCTCTGCGAAGATCGGTCGCCCCACTTTTCACTTTAAACATTTACGATTATGAAGAAATATCTTTTACTGCTCTTTCTAGCCCTTTCGGCAGGCACCATGATGGCAGCCGACTATGTCGACGAGATCAACAATTCTGCCGAAAAGCACAGCGAGGGACATCGAGTAATCTACGAGATGAACGTGGGCTCTTTCACACAGGCCGGCACCTTTGCCGCTGCTCAGGCCCGTCTTGATGAGCTCAAGTCGCTTGGCATCGACATTGTATGGCTCATGCCTATCTACCCTCGCGGCGGAGGTATCAACAGTCCCTACGCAGCCAAGAACTTCAAGCAGACAAATCCTGAATACGGCACTATAGCCGACCTGAAATCATTCGTTAGCCGTGCACACCAACTTAACATGGAGGTATGGCTCGACTGGGTGCCCAACCACACTGCTACCGATGCCGACTGGGTTACATCTCACCCCGAATACTATGCCACCAGCGGCGGCAACATGATTCACCCCAACAACTACGGCGATGTATGGCAGTTGGACTATAATAATCCTGATCTGGTCAATGCCATGAACGACTGTCTTAAGTTCTGGATCGACGAAGCAGATATCGATGGCTATCGCTGCGACTACATCAGCAGTCCCAAGATTCCCGCTTCGTATTGGCAAACCACAATCCCGATGATTAAAGAGTATAAGACAGATAAGATCATCACATTCCTTGGCGAGGCTGATATTGCAAACGATGCCACACGTCTGAAGGAAGTAGGTTTCGACTACGATTATGCTTGGCGCTTCCAGTCTAGTTTGGCCAACTATGGCACCACCAGCACCTCTGCCCGACTTAAGGCTTTTGCCAACACACTAATTGAGGGCTCAAGCAGTCTTTCGTTTGGTCGTATGCTCTATATTACCAATCACGACCAGAACTATAACGAGAGTAAGAAGACACTCACCCAGAAATATGGCGACAACCGCTATCCTCTCACCGTGTTTGCCTACACCCTCTACGGCATGCCGCTTATTTACAACGGACAGGAGACAGGTGGCAATCAGGCCCTCGACTATTTCCACGACACCAAGATAGATTGGAACACTAAGGACAACAAGATGCTTAATACCCTGCGAACACTCTTTGCTCTTAAGCATGCTATCCCTGCCCTTAGCGACAGTAAGACAGCCGCTCAGAATCCTGCAGTCAACTTTCTCAACGTATCAGGCAGTTCCAGTGTACTGGCATATACCCGCACGCTTGGCGACAGTCAGGTACTGGTAGTACTCAACATGGGCACTACCGATGGCACTGCCACTATCGAGGGTATCGACGAAGGCGAATGGAGCCTATGGCTCGATAGCGAGACAATTGCCCAAGGCACAAGTCGCAAGCAGACCACTCTTAATGCCACACAAACATTCAATATAGATGCAAAAGGCTACCGCGTATACGTACGCGGCAGCTTTCCTGAGCAAGATCCCAATACCGGCACTGCCATCCGCAATCAACCATCTGCTAGCAACAAATCCACCGATAGCAGATACTACAATATTAATGGGTGCGTCGTCGACGCACCCACTACACCCGGCCTATACATCCATGCCGGTAGAAAGATCATCTTGAGATAAGCACCACAAGCTTATCGCAGGGTAAGCACCACACGACCTTGCTTGTCGGCCGAAACTACGGCTGTCATCTTACCTTGGCGCCAGGTCTTCTGGTCGGCCGAGGTAAAACCGTAGGTCTTCAGGTCCTTGCACACAGCCTCTGCATCATCGGTAGCTGTAAGCGTGATGGCAGTGATGGCCTGCTTTTTACGGGCTAGCGATGCCGTGGCCTGATAGCCATCCATATTGAATGATGCAGGGATAGCCTTAGCAGTAGCCTTGCCCAGTGTAAAGTCGTAGTTAGTCAGTACTGTCTGGGCTCCCTTCACTGTACGGTTCTGAAGCAAGCGCACACCCAGACCCACCAGGTCGGTATGGTTGCAGGCAGCGGCCAGACCGGCTTCTATGTTTCTTGGAGCAGTCTCATACTCCTTATCGTCCATCTCCTGATATGCCATCTGATATGCCTTGGCATCATCCAGAGCAAAGCCCATTGTGTAGCTGCTAGTCAGCGAGCCACGCTCGTAGTGCAGATTAACTGTGCCCAGACGTGTCTGTATGGTATATGCCTCGCCCTGATTGTCCACATAGCCGCGGCCGTACACCTTCTGCAGTTCGCTCTTTATCATCGAGAAACGTGCC
Source organism: uncultured Prevotellaceae bacterium (assembly GCA_902761905.1). GTDB lineage: Bacteria > Bacteroidota > Bacteroidia > Bacteroidales > Bacteroidaceae > Prevotella. Next base: position 22,033 of record CACWMK010000014.1, on the reverse strand, counting down.
TTCACCTCCTTCTCCGAAGCATAGATGGTGTTATCAGTCACATCTACCGCATACACACGATCGGTCTGGTCGCTCACAGCCAGGGTAACAGTAGATTTTGCGCCATACACCTCACCATCGTAGATATACGACTTGCCGGTATGGTTTCCCTCCAGCTTTCGCTCTGCGAAACCCTTCTGCAGCAACTGCTTCTCAAATCTATCAGCCTTTATGCCAAGGGGGATGTCCATAAAGGCATTGCGGTTATTTGTGTTATCGGCCAGTGTGGCAAAATCAGCCAGTGCCACCTGTGCGTCGTCGTCAATACCATCAGTCTTCTTCTGGGCCTTCTTCTCTGTCTTAGCCTTCTTCTTAAACAGTTTCTTCAAAAACTGTGCATCGGCAGGCTCACTAATCATTGCCAATGCAAATATCGCTAAACAAAACTTTTTCATCTTTATTATATTTTTACTGTTCTTATCACAAATCCGGCGGCAAAGGTACAAATAAATATGGTAACAATTATTGTTTCTAAAATAATTTTTGTATCTTTGCGCCCATAATTGACTGTTCCTTATGCCTACAACTGGATATTTGCTACTGTTTGCAGCCAACATGGCCTTCATCCTTACTAATTTGTACGGATGGATACTTAAATGGTACTATCGCCCAAAAGCATATAACGACCACTTCCATGAGCTTTTTCCTGCCCAGCGGTCGGTAGGTGCACTCTACCTGATGCAGATAATGGAGCTGCCCTACCTGCTACATGTGGGCGATGACGATGCACTGTTATACGTCAACGCATTTGCAGTGCTGATCTTTTCGCTGCAGATGCTGGTGATGTGTCAAGGCTATTTCTTTGCGGGGCGCAATGCCAGTAATAAGAGCATTCTGAACCACAGGCGCATCTGGCTGTTTATGCCTGCTGCTATTATACTAGCCCCACTACTGCTACAGGCTGTAGGAGTGATCACATTGCCCGATGGACACCGTCCATGGGTATTCCTGGCTGTGAGTGCGGTGTTTGCCGCCTACTTTATGCTGTCGGTACGCATGGCACTCAAGATAGGACAGGCCGTGCGCCGTGCCAACGAAGACACTTACGCCGACAGCGAAGACTTCCCCGTGCGATTTGCGCAATATATACAATGGTTGCCAACTGCCATATGCGTACTGATGGCCGTAAACTTCTATGCCGACAACGCGATAGTAAAAGCTGTGCGCGATGTAATCTTTACGGGGGTAAACATCTGGTTCTGTATCTTTACGCTCAACCCGTGGCGACAACCATACGATGAAAAGCAACAGCAGCCAGCCGAGACAGATGCCTTCGAGGAAACTGCCGAGGTATCATCCAAACCATCGTCAGCCACAGGATCGTTCAGACTTACCGAAGAGCGTTTTGCCCAGATGAGTCGCCATCTGGATGAACTGCTGACCAAGGAGCGGATATTTACCGAGCAACACATCACCAGCGACATGCTGACCGCGCGACTGGGCACCAATGCTACCTACCTGTCGGAGGTAATACGGCGCAGTGGATATCAGTCGTTCTACGATATGATATGTCAGCACCGCGTGCGCCATGCCATCAGTCTGATAACAGCCCGCCCCGACGAGCGCCTGCTGGTGATAGCCGAAGAGTGTGGATTCTCGTCGCCCGCCTCGATGACCAAGGCCTTCAAGCAACTGGGCAAAGAGTCGCCATCAGCCTACCGCCAGCAAAGATAAACCGTCTTTCCTCTCGCCGTATTTCTTTCCTTTCGGCGTATTTCTTCTTTCCTCTCATCGTATTTACGACAAGGGGAAAGCCTTTACGTAGCACTATACGTAAATTTGCATCCATAAATCAATCCATAGCATTATGACTGTATGAAAACAAATCAGAATCACCGACTTTACTCAGCAGCACTGCTTTCTACCGGAGCAGCACTGCTGGCTGGTTGTGCCGACGTGGTGGACAACCCGGCAAACGAGACTAAGCCTACGCCTAATGCCGACGGCAAGTACAACATCGTGTTTATCACCTGCGACCAGGAGGCCTACATGGAGCAATATCCTGCCGGTAGCGACTACGCAGCCCGCGAGCGCCTGCGCCAGATAGGCACTACGTTCGAGAAACACTATGCATGCGCCAATGTGTCGACCAGTAGCCGTTCGGTTATCTACACCGGCCGCCACATCACCGAGACATGCATGCTCGACAACACCAACTATGCATTTGTTAACGACATGCCGCGCGATCTGCCTACTGTGGGCGATATGCTGCGCCAGGCCGGCTACTATACAGCCTTTAAGGGCAAGTGGCATGTATCGAAAGATACCGAGAGTCTGGAGGAATACGGATTCAGCGACTGGACCGAGGGCGACATGTATGGTGCTGTATATGAGGGATTGCACGAAGACGGCACCATTGCCGACAACTCAATCGAGTGGCTGGAGACAAAAGGGAAACAGCTTAACAGCGACGGACAGAGTTTCTTCCTGGCTGTAAACTTCCTGAATCCGCACGATATTATGTATTTCAATGAGGACGGTATTGGCGGTATCGCAGGCGAGGGTGTGCCCGAACCAGAAGGTGTGGCACTCTACCAGAAGACCTACGACGTGCCCGTGCCTGCTACCTGGAACGAACCACTCGAAAAGCCAGGGCGTCCACAGGCTCATACCGAGTATCACTACAATTGGGAACGCATGGTTGGTCCTACACCTGCATCGGAAACCAGTTGGAAGCGCTTCCGCGACTATTACTTCAACACCATTCAGGATGAGGATAACCACATGCTGAAGTTGCTCAACTATCTGGAGCAGGCCGGAATGATGAAGAACACCATCATCGTCTATACCAGCGACCATGGCGAACTGCAGGGCGAGCATGGTATGAAGGGTAAGGGTGGCAACATCTACGAAAACAACATCCATGTGCCTCTGATTATATATCATCCTGAGATTCAAGGCGGACGCCACTGCAAGAACCTTACTTCGCACCTGGATCTGGCTCCTACATTTGTAGATATAGCCACTGCAGGCAATCAGCTGCAGTTCAACAGCATCACCGCTGCGCTGCACGGACATTCGCTGATGCCAGCCGTTAAGGATCCGGCTACCGACATCCGTAACAGCGAGGGCGCACTGTTCTGCTTCGAGATGCTCTCTATGATCGATAGTGCATTCGTACTCAACCCTGCTCTGAAGCCTGCCTATCGTGCCGACATCAGTAAGCGTGGATTTGTGCGTGGCATCATCACTCCCGAATACAAGTTCGCACGCTACTTCTCACCACTCAACTTCAACACCCCAGCCGACTATGAGGCGCTATGGGCCAACAACGATGTGGAGCTTTACCAGTATGGCAGCAGCGAGACCGAGAATCTGGCCTGGCCTAAGGACAACGCCAACCAATCGCTGGTAGAGATGATGAACCAGAAACTCAACGCCCTCATCCAGCACGAAATAGGCACCGACGACGGACATGAGGTAATGCCAGGCGGTGGATATGCAGGCGGTATCAGTATTTATAACCGAACGAACTAAATACTGAGAATGAGCGACGACCTGCGACACTACGCCATCGAGGTAAAGCCCATAGGTGCGGCTTGCAACCTTAGGTGCGAGTACTGTTATTATCTAGGGAAGGCGAGCGGCAATGCCGCTGGCCATTCTCTTATGACTGATGAGGTACTGGAGAGCTACGTAAGGCAGGTCATCGAGATACACGGGCAGTATGCTGAGATAGAGTTTGCCTGGCATGGTGGCGAGCCCACCATGGCCGGCATACCATTCTTTGAGCGGGCGATGGCTCTGCAGCAGAAGTATGGCCAAGGGCGCCGCATACTTAATACGCTGCAGACTAACGGCACGCTACTCACAGATGACTGGTGCAAGTTTTTTCGCGACAACAACTATCGTATAGGCTTGAGCATCGACGGTCCAGAGCATCTGCATAACATCTATCGCAAGGATGCCCATGGCGAAGGTACCTTCAGCCGTACAATGCACGGACTGGAACTACTGCTGAAACATGGCGTAGAGTTTAACACCCTGACCACTGTGAATGCAGCCAATGCTACGCATGCCTCAGAGGTATACCGCTTTCTGCGCGAGTTCAGCAACTATATGCAGTTTCTGCCTGTGGTAGAGAGCCTGCCGCATCATGGCAGTGGCAATGTAGCGCTGCCACCAGGCATCTACAGCAACCAGCCACGCTGTCTGGCACCATTTACAGTGCCTGCCGAGGATTATGGCAGATTTCTATGCACTATCCTCGATGAGTGGAGTCGGCACGATGTAGGTCGTAAGTTTGTACAGGTGATCGAGGCTACCATAGGCAACCTTACACGTCGCCCAGCCGGGCTGTGCGTACACGAGGCTGTATGCGGCCACTGCGGTGTGATCGAGAAGAACGGCGACCTGTATCGCTGCGACCGCTACGTATTCCCCGAATACCGCGTCGGCAACATACTTAAAGCACCGCTTTACGACATGATGGAGACCAATCGCAAGTTTGGCGAATACAAACTCGACAGTCTGCCCAGCGTCTGTCTGCATTGCGACGTAGCCGATCTATGCTTCGGTGGTTGTCCCAAGGACCGACTCGATGAGCGCATGACGCTGAACGGTCCTGAGCGCCGCAACTACCTGTGTCCCGGCTACCGCATGTTCTTCAGCTACTTCAAGCAGCGCATACCTAAAATTATCAAACTATAACATCTAATTACAACTAAGTTTCGTACGTACACTCAAGCGACAACATGTTCTATCCCAACGGCTATCATAAGGATAGGCGGCTAACGCTTTTCTCATCCCCACCGCTGTCATGTCGAGCGCGCTCGAGCTCTGTTCGCTTGCTACCGAAGGGACGCAAGAAGTCGAGAGATCTCTCCATGCGCTGCGCTTAGTCGAGATGACATAGGGGGGGAAGTATACAACAACAGAATCGGGTGCCCGACAAACTGAGCACCCGATTCTCTTTTATCTCTATTTGTAAGTTATTGACTTATTGTGCTGATAGTCGTAGAGGGTTAGGCGGCGGAGGTGGAAATAGGATAGCCAGTAGTTTTGTAGCGAGGCTATCTGATTCTGGCGGGCCGTCTGCCAGTGACTCTGGGCCAGCGACAGATCGTAGGCATTGGCCTGGGCGCGGATAAAGCGCTGCAAGGTCTGAGCATAGGTGTCTTCGGCTATGGTTAGAGCCTGGCGCGAGGTTTCCACTATCGACTGGCGCTCATTAAAGTCGGCCACGGTCAGTGCTACCTCCAACTCTATGTCGCGTGCCGACTCCTGCTCTGCACGTTCGGCCACATCTACTGTGCTGCGGGCTGCCAGATAGGCATTCTTGCGTTTACCCCAGTCCTTCAGAGGGATAGACAGTGTGATGGTGGCCTTGTCCTGACTCAGCAGATTACGATAAGCCTCGCTGAAATTATCGGCCACCTGGTTCAGACCTACGCTGGCATCGAGACTCACGCTAAAATTCTTCTCGACCTTGGCGCGTTCGGCCTCGCGACGAGCCTCGGCTGTGGTCTGTCGTTTGGCCAGATATGTAGGATTGTTCTCACGGGCCAGTGCGATGGCCTCGGTAGCATCGATGTGCATGGAGCCTATTACCGATGGTATGATGAGCTCGATATCGGTGGCACGGTCCATGCCCAGATATGTGGCTAACTCCTTGGCAGCACGGTTGCGGGCGATACGAGCATTGGTCAGAGAGGTGCGGGCATTGGTCTTCTGCAGCTCCAGCATGCTGAGCTCTGCCTTTGGTATGCTGGCTATCTTATATCGGCGTTCGGCAATGGCATAGATAGTGTCGCACGATGCCAGATACTCCTCGGCCATGCGCTGCTGGTCTTGTGCCAGCGCCAGGGTGAAGAATCGGGCAACAGCCTCCTCCGAAGTGGTTTCTATGCCATAGACGAGTTCCTTCTCTGCGCGTGCCAACTTGAGCGGTTCAATCTTCTTGGCCCACTTCAGCGGGTTGTAAAACAGCAGATCCTGCTTATACCCTACTGCCACAGGCACGGTCATAAACTGTGTCTGATTCTGATCGCCGAATGTGCGCAGGAATCCCAGCTGGGTAGAGCCATAGAAGTAGCCACCCCAGTTCTCCATGGTCTGTGTGGCCGAAATTCCTGCCTGCGAGTAGAACGTGCGCTGCTGGCGGTACACATCCACATCCTCGGTAGACACGTATCGCTGGGTCATATAGCGCTCGTACATCACAGGTGTCGACTGGAGTGAAATCTGCGGTTTGCGCGATGCCTGCCACGACAGATACTCATAGCGCGAAACATCGTAAACGCTCTGGTACTTCTGTGCCGACAACGAGCTGTCGGTTGACAGGCTTATCGTACGGTCAAGATCGAGCACCACGCGACGCTGAGCAATTGACAATTGACAGTTGACAATTGATAATTGAGCTATCGCCAGGAAAATGTACAGTCGTTTACTCATCATAATTGTCCATTATCATTTGTCAATTGTCAATACTTCTACGTTCATGCCGTCGAACAGAGTTGTACCGCTGGCCAGCTGGGCACGCAGGGTTACTGCTCCCTGCTCGTCGACAACGGGATTAATCTCGCTCACGGTGGCATTGTATGTGTGTGATCGGTCGGCTACCGGAATCACTGCTACCTTAGTGCCTATCTTGTACTTGGCCAGGTCGGCCTCCATCACACGAAACTCCACGTTCATACTGCCCGAAGCTATCACACGGCAAACGGTCTGTCCGGCCTGTGCCAGCTGGTGTGCCTGTACCGACACATTGGCTACCACACCGTCGAACGGGGCTGTGAGCACGCCACTGCGCAGCTCGTGACGGGCTGCTTCCAGTTTGGTTTTAGCCAAAGCCAACAGACTCTTGGATAGCGCATAGCCTGATTTCACGTCGGCATTGTGCATCACGTTGGCGGGTACCTGGTCTTTCTTGTCGGGATCGTAGCCCTGAGCTATTATCACATCCTGCATCTGCAGGTAGGCCTGTTCAATCTGTAGCTGAGACTGCTCTATGGCGCGTTCCTGCTGGGCAATGGCAGTGCGCAGCTTAAACTGGTCGAGTTGTGCCAGCACTTGTCCCTGGCGCACATGCTGACCGTTTTTCACCAGTACTCGCTCTATGGGCAGTGCTGTCTCGAATGCCAGGTCGGCATACCGCTCAGCCACCACCTTACCCATGGTTTGTTGTTGAATCATGGGGACAGGTCCATGATTCTGGACAGAATCAAGCGACCTGTCCCCTTGATTCAACGCAGTCTGCACCGAATCCTTCTTGCTGGCAGTATCCTTAGTACTTGCTCCGCCGCAACTCATCAGCATCATTGCCCCCGCGGCTATTATAATAAATCCTCGTTTCATATCTTAATGTTATATCTTTAAAGTTGTCTTTGAGCCATTTCGTAGAACAGCCCCTTGTTAGCCATCAGTTCCTCGAATGTGCCCTGCTCTGCTATGTGTCCCTTGTCGAGCACCACGATACGGTCGCAGTGGCGGATAGTAGACAGACGGTGGGCTATGACCACGCGTGTGCACCTGAGTTTGTCGAGATTGTCGCTCACCGACTTCTGGGCAATATTATCGAGTGCCGATGTAGCCTCGTCGAAGAATATGATGTTAGGCTTTGATATCAGTGCGCGCGCTATCAGTATGCGCTGCTTCTGTCCGCCGCTGAATCCACCGCCACCCTCGCTCACCACAGTGTGCAGGCCCATAGGCATGCGGCGCACATCATCCTCCATGCAGGCCATGCGCAGCGCCTCCCAGGCATCGTCGTGAGTGGCCCACGGGGCGGTGATGGTGATATTATGGAAGAGGTCGCCGGTGAACAGGCTGCCGCTCTGCAGACAGCAACCTATCTTGCGACGCAGCGAGGCCTTGTCGACCTTCGACAGGTCGTAGTTGTCGTAGTAGATACCGCCGGATATTGGAGCCTCGAAACCTAGCATCAGTCGCATCAGCGTACTCTTTCCGCAGCCCGACTTGCCCACAATGCCCACGTATTCGCCTGCTTTTATCTTAAGCGACAGGTTGTCGAGTATCATCGGACCGTCTTCGTCGTAGCGGAACGATACATCCGAAACCTCGATACTGCCATAAAGGCCTGCTACCTGCGGAGCCTTGTCCTCCATCTCGGGCACAGCCTCAAGTATTGGCTTAACACTCTCGAGCAGTGGCTTTATCTGTGCCAACTCTGGTATAACCAGATTAAGCTGTGCCAGCGAGGCGGTGATCATGCCAAAGGCCGAACTGAATGCGATATAGTCGGACGTGGTAACACCGTTGGACAGTGTGCTCCAGAATATGAACATGGCGCCGCCCAGACCCAGCAGCGCGCTCAGTGCAGGACAGAAGCGGTCTTTGAATGCGGGGTTATAAATGAATTTTGCGGCTGCGCTGTAGTGATCGAGCCAACGGGCAAAGGCGCGGTTCTCGCTACCCGTAAGCTTGATTTTCTGTATGCCCGCAAACAGATTGTACTCCAGTCCGCTCAGTTTTGTGGCACGCTCGGTGTAATTCTGGCGCAATCTTACTGTGTAGCGATAGTTCATTGTCAGCACTAAGGATTGAGCCACAATGATTATCAGGGCCGGCAATAGCAGTTTGCCGCCATAGATGTAGACCTGCACCAGATAGATAACGCTGAGTACAGCCGAAAGCAGTACACCCACAATATTCTCGTTGATGAGCGAACATAGCGCTGCCACATTCTGCAGTTTGGCAGTAAGTTCGCCCGATGAGTTCTTGCTGAAGAATGTGGGCGACAGCAGGAATGTGCGTGCCATTACTGCGTTCTGCACGTGTAGTTCGACGATGTGCTGTATACGTATGATATACAGGTTGCGGGTTAAAGTAAGCAGCATAGTGCCCACGGTGGCTCCAATCAGCAGTCCGGTGATGGGCAACAGGTCGGATGCATCGCCGGTAGGGATCACGGTGTCGAAGATAAGCTTGTTGGCCATTGGGGTGAACATACCCAGCAGGATGACCACCAGCGCGCATGCCACCAGCAACAATGCATTTGGTCCTGATACCACATCCCATGTGAACTCCATCAGATGCTTTAACTTGAGCGGTTTCAGCGGTAGTGCCTTGGTGAAGGTCACGGCTTTGGGCTTAAGTTCGGTGCCCATATCCTCGCGTGCCACCTTGCGTATCGATCCGTCTTTCTGTCGGTACTGGTAGCCCAGTCCGGTCTTGGTGGGGGTAAGGGCCACCAGTCTGCCATCCTTGGCATAGCCCAGCAGCGGACCTACACACTCGTTCCACCATTCTCCGATCAGTTGGATGTCGCGCATCATTATGCCTCGCGAACGTAGTATGCCGGTAAGCTGTTCCTCGGGCGACTGCAGATAGTCGTCCTCAAACTCGTAGTCGGTTATGCCCAAGGCCTCAAGTATCTGGCGCAGCGCACTCTCGTCGTTTTGTGGCACGGGGCGCTTGCCGTCGATAAAGCCAAGTCGTTTGCTGGCCTTCTCGTTTACCTCGGCCAGTGCAGCCTGCTCTGCAGCCTTACGCTTGTTTATCTGGTTAATATATACTGCCATAGTTTATTCACTCTTCATAAGGTCGCGATACATTCCCTCTTGTTCAATCAACTCCTCGTGGCGACCACGCTGCAGTATCCTGCCTTGATCCATTACGATTATCTCGTCGCAGTCGCGTATGGTGCTCAGTCGGTGGGCTATGATTATCTGTGTGGGACCGATCTGTCGGATGCGGTTCATCACCTCGTCCTCGGTCTTGGGATCGAGTGCACTGGTGGCCTCGTCCATTATCAGCAAGGCGGGTTCCTTGGCCAGTGCCGTGGCTATCTCCATACGTTGGCGCTGGCCGCCGCTGAAGTTCTGTCCGCCCTTGATTATCTTAGTATTAAAGCCCTCAGGACGAGTCATGATGTCGGCACGTATCTGTGCGTCGTTGCATGCCATAACCATCGTAAAGTCCTCGATGACAGAGTCCCACATACGTATGTTCTGCGCCACGGTGTCGTCGAACAGCACCACATTCTGGTCGATTACTGCTACCGAGTTGGTGAGTTCTTCGCTCGATATGCTCTCGATGGGACGACCGTCGATAGTTATCTCGCCGCTCCATGGCTTGTAAAGTCCTGATATCAGTTTGGCAAGTGTGCTCTTTCCGCAGCCCGACGAACCTACGAATGCCACACTGTGGCCGGGTTCTATCCTAAGATTAAAATCCTGGATAAGCGGAGGCATCAGCGGTGAGTAGCCGAACGTCACGTTCTTAAGTTCGAGCAGTCCGGTGAGCTTGCCTCTAACCACCTCTCCCTTATTGTCTCGGTGGTCTTCGGGATATTTCATCACATCCTCCACACGTTCCATCTGGCTGCGCATAGCTACAATGGTCTGCGATGCGTTTACGATGGCATTAACAGGCTCAAGAAACGAGCCCATAAAACCTTGGAATGCCAAGAGCATACCCACCGTAAGTTCGCCCTGCAGTATCAGGTAGGCGCCAAGCACCAGTATAGCCATGTTTACCAGTCCTGTGGCTAGCACGGGCAGCAGAGCCATCTGTGTCTGTTCGCGGTCGGCACGTCCGTTTGCGTTGAACTTGTGTGTCCATAGTCCGCTCCAGAACTTAAAGAATCCTGTCTCGGCACCAGCGGCCTTGATGCTCTCCATGTTGTCGATACACGATATGGTGGCCGAGAAGTATTTACCTTCGCTCTGCTCCATCGATCGCATCAGATTGATGCGTCTGGCAGAGAAATGCTTTACCAGCAACAGATTGATTACGGCTGCCAGCATTCCGATAAGAGTAAGCCATACAGAATAGACGAACATCAGCATGAGATAGAGCACCAGCAGACAGATGTTGATGACCTGCGGTGCCAGCACCTCTACCATTGCATGGGTGATGGTCTCGTTAAGATGCATGCGCTGCTGCAGGTCGCCCACGTTTCGCATGGCAAAGAACGACATCGGCAGGCGCAGCAGGTGGTGCAGATACTCCTTGTTGCCCTTAAGCGCCAGCGAACCGGCCACACGCTTGGTGTAGCGGGTGCGCAACAGCACAACCAGGAACTGGAATACAGCCAGCGCGCCCATGGCTATCAGGAACCACTTGGCCCAGTCGGCATTCTTGCCCGAGAGTATCTCGTCGAGGAATATACGTGTAAACAGTGGTGTGAACAGCGCCACGAATGCCGCCATAAGTGCAAACGTAAATGTGAGCCAGAAAGCCTCGCTGGCTCCACGGAGGTTACGACGCACATAGGACAGGATACTGGTCTGCTCGCCACCTTTCTCAAATCTTTCGGTAGGTTCGAAGGTAAGACAAACACCTGTAAAGTGCTTGCGGAACTCTTCCATCGGATATTTTACCGGACCAAAGCCTGGATCATTGATACAGACACGGCCCTTACGATCAATGCCTCTGAACACCACGAAGTGCTCAAAGTTCCAGTGTATGATGGCTGGCTGTTTGCCGTCGAGGGCATCGGGTGTCACACGGTAGCCCTTGGCATCGAGCCCGTAGTTACGAGCGGCTTGGAGTATAGATTTGGCCGACGAACCGTCGCGGCTCACTCCACAGGCCACACGCACCTGTTCCAGCGGCAGCCACTTGCCGTAGTGGGCCAGTATCATCGTAAGCGATGCGGCTCCACACTCCACGGCCTCCATCTGCATTACCTGCGGCACCTTTACTACCTTGTTTCTGCTCATAGATGATTAATTACCTCTTATCGACTCGATCGCGTTGTCAACAGCACCTGTCAACACGCGCCACACTGGTTTTCTCTGGGTGATGATCTGTATGTTGCACAGCGATCCGTTGCCCACGGCTACTTCGCGACTCTTCTCGCGGCTCCATACCAGTCCGCCGTCCTGCTCGTCGAGCACTACTCGTACCTCGTACATGGGCTGTCCATCGGGTATGAACGCGGCAAGCGGGTCTAGTTTCAGGCGGCCAACGATCTCCTGGCGCGTGGTAGGATACTGTTCTATACCCACTAGTCGTCCGTAGGCGTAGCCCCAGTTTTCGCGCTCCATGTTGGCGGGGGTTACCTGTACCTGCTGGTCAAGCTTGAGCTTGCGCAGATCGTTGTAGGTAACGTAGCACAGCATCTCGCGCCCTGCCATCTGCTGCTCTTGCGGCAGCATCCATGCCACTGGCTGTCCGGCCTTAAACTCGGTGCTTAGCGGTAGTGTCTGTATGAGCACTCCCGCGCGGGGGGCCTTGACGGCGGTTGCCGACAAGGCGTTACGTATCTCCATCACTGGTGCGCCAGCTGACAGGGTTGTGCCATGACTAACCAGCACACGACTCACAGCTCCATCATAAGGAACACTTATGGGTGCAGCATCTCCAAATGGAAATACTACACCCTGAGCTGTTACCTTATAGTTGATGGTACCGAAGATACACCAATAACACACCACTACTATCATGGCTACCATGGCACCCAGTACCAGTCGTAGCTTTGGCGACGCTACTCGCGCCATCTCCTCGACCTCGCTGTGGTCATCGAGTGCATCCAGTGCCTCCTTATTAAATATATCGGCCATAGTTTATGCTCTCTCTACAGTCATATTATGCTTCAGGATCTCTGGAGCTTATCGTATGCTTACCGCCAGTAACCTCGTCGAGCTGCTGCTCGTTCAGCTGCTGCTCTTTCTTCAAATCGTCCTGTTTCATAATGCTTAATCATTTAAAGGGTCCTCACTAATAGTATTTTTCTTATTAACTCCAGCGGCCGCAACGACGTCAAGGTCGTCCTCGTTAAGCCGCAACACCTGCGCCTGACTGGTATGCTTATAATCCTGCAACCTTTCGCGCATTTCCATATTCTCACTGATAAACGCCTTCAGATGGGCGTTGTTATCACTAAGGCGCCATCGCTGATACACAATGACTGCTACCAAAACTAAGAGTACCACTACTACGGCTACTCCTAAAGCTACTGCAATTACAAATGATACTTCCATACTCGTTATTGATTTTGGTGGCAAAATTATAAACTATTTGTGTAATTAATGTCTCATTTACGGAAAAATATGTCTCAAATTAGGAAAAACTATGTTTTAGGGGTAATATTTCGGTATTCGCTGGGCGTCATACCGTATGCATTACGGAAAAGTCGGGCCAAAGTGGCGCGGCTTGGGATACCCGAAAGTTCGCCGATGATAGCTATTGGGTCGCTGGTGGATATAAGCAGTCGGGCCACATTCTCCAGGCGATAGCGGTTGATAAAGTCGCTTACGGTCTCGCCTTTTGAGCACTGGCGTATAGCCTGCTCCACATACTTGGCATTTGTACACAGCATCTGTGCCAGCACATCGCGATTCAGCGTCTCCTCGGTATAGGGTTTCTCTTCGTTCATCAGCTTGCAGATCCGGCTAAACAGCTGTTGCTCGGTGCTGGGTTCCTCTACTGGAGCGACCTGCAACTGTACAATCTTCTTCTCCTGTTGCTCCGGTTGCAGTTCCTGCTCCTGTTGCTCCGGCTGCAGTTCTAGCTGTTCCTGCTGAGGTTCCTGCGGTTGCAGTTGTAGTTCCTGGCGGTTCTGCTCTATCTCAGCATGCAGTCTGCGGTTTTCTGATGCTAATTTCCTATTATATACGCGCGCGCGCCAGAGCAGATAACCTAGAAGTATGCATATCAGGAGTGTTCCGACTAGTAATATCCGGTAAATGCTATCACTACCACCACTGGCAGCAATGACCAGCAGTGCAACCGCAACAATTATATTGGTAATGAGTTTTAGAGTTCTCATAAGGATAGCCGAATAATTCGGTGCAAAGATAGATATTTTTTCGGAAAAAACGAACATTTTACCGCTTTTTCCTGATTTGATACACATTTTTCCGTAAATGAGACAACAATTACGAAGAAAGTTTGTATCTTTGCCCTCGAATTTAATCATTAACAACAAACTATATTAATAAGTATTATGAAACAAGAAGAATTAAAGAAAGTAGAGCAAGAGCTCAATGAAGAGGTACTGAATGATGTAAATGGTGGTAGAATTCCAATGGATCATTATAAGCCAGAAGATGCCCCAGGTGCACCCGGTAATGGATTTATGCCCGAAATAGGCGATACATCAGATTCACAAGCAGAATATCTATAATCCCTAGAGTTTGCGGTTTTTACAGTTTGTGACAACGAAGGATACTATACGGATTATGGCAACACTTACAGATCAAGAGATTGAGCAGCTCAAGGAGCAGCTCGCTCAGAAAACACAAGAGATTAAAGGCATCCACAATAAGTTGATGGAGGCCGGCGTTATTCCATTTTCGGATGATTTCCTGGATACAGTATCAGGAGGACTAATTGGTCCCTACGGCACAGGAGCACCAACACCAACACCAACACCAACACCAACAACACCAACAACAACATTGGATCCTTATCCCGAAAGATAACAAAGCGGCATGAGCCATCAGAAGCTATACATCTGCTACTCGAGAAACGACATCTTTGTGCGCGAGGCGGGAATCTCGATGATAGTTTTAAACTTTTTGCGCATTGATACGTCTATAATACGATTACGTATTATCAACAAAACCAATAATTAAAGTATGAGAAAACTATTCTTACCTCTTCTGCTGATAGTAGCAGTATGTGTTAACGCAGCCGAAAATCCTGTGTTGACTATCGAAGGTGGTCGGGTACAGGGCGTATTGGCCGATGATCATCCTGACGTGTTTGTTTATCGTGGTATACCTTATGCTGCGCCTCCTATCAAGGAGAACCGCTGGAAAGCACCTCAGCCCGTAGTGCCCTGGAAGGGAGTTAAGATTTGCGACACATTCGGCCGTCCGAGTTTTCAGGCCATTCAGTATCCTGGTGGTTATTACACTGAGTGGGGCTATGGCAAAGAGTCGGGCTCAAGCGAGGACTGTCTGTATCTGAACGTATGGACCAAGGCTCCTGGTAAGGCCGACAAAAAGCTGCCTGTAGCCCTGTGGATACATGGTGGCGGCTATCGCGAGGGATTCGGTTCGGAGCCTGAGTTCGACGGTCAGGAGTGGGGCGCCAAGGACGTAGTGCTGGTATCAATCAACTATCGTCTGGGCGTGTTCGGATTCCTGGTACACCCAGCTCTGTCGGCTGAGAGCCCTAACCACGTATCGGGCAACTATGGTATTCTGGACCAGATTGAGGCCCTGAAGTGGATCAAGAAGAATATTGCCCAGTTTGGTGGCGATCCCAATAATGTAACCATCTTCGGTCAGAGCGCCGGTGGCGGTAGCGTACGTACTCTGTGCGAGAGTCCTCTGGCTCGCGGCCTGTTCCACAAGGCTGTTATCATGAGTGCACAGGGACTTGCTATCCCCGACGATAAGGGCAATATGATGGGTGCCCGCTACAGCGGTGGTACATTCCAGGAGGCCGAGGCCAAGGCCAAGAAGGTGTTCGACTGGGCCGGACTGACTGATCTGCAGAAGATGCGTCAGGCCAACACTGAGACTATCTTTGCACTGAACACTCTGTATCATCAGATAAACAGCGACGGTCAGCAGGGTGGCGGGCCGATGGCAGCTATGTTCAGAGGTCTGCCTTTCATGCCGATGATCGACGGATATGTTAGCGAGAAGAGTTTCGACGACGCTACACGTCAGGGAACACTTGCCGACGTGCCTTATATGATAGGTTTCACACTGAACGATATGGGCAATATGGCTCCTAACATCGCTGAGTTCTGTAAGGTTCGTGGCGAGAAGGGCGGTAAGGCTTGGGCCTACGAGTTTGCACGTCCATTGCCCGATGACGGTAGTCATCCCGAGGTAACCCAGCGTCTTAAGGGTGCATTCCACTCTAGCGACCTGTGGTTTGTGTTCAAGAGTCTGAAGCACTGCTGGCGCCCATGGACCAAGGGCGACTGGGACCTGAGTGAGAAGATGCTTACGGCATGGACCAACTTTGTGAAGTACAGTGATCCTAACGGACCTAAGGGTGGCGTTTGGGCTCCTTGCACAGGCAATAACAAGAAGTTTATGGTGTTTAAGCTTAACGATAAGGATGCCGAGGCATCATACTACGGCGAGCCAGAGATAGCACCTCGCCCACAGGGATTTCCATTCTAACAATACCATAAAAAAGCATCCGCCTATCAATCGACAGGCGGATGTTTTTTATAATGCTTTTGGAGTCCAATTCTTAAAGAAGCGTAGGACTTTTTCCTTGCTGTATCCCTCGCCTTCCTCCAGGAAACTGGAGTCCTGTATGTGGAGTACTTTGCCGTCCTTATCCAGCACCACAAACACTGGGAATCCGAATCGGCCACAATTGTTAAGCCGGGCCATAAGGGCCTTGCCCTGCTCCAGTTTCTCCTGCCCCTGCGACTTGCGTGGATTGTAGTTTACGTGGATATACTCAAAGTTCTCGGCTATCACGTTGCTGATGTCGGCATCCTTAGTGATAAAATCGGCAAAGCGCAGGCACCATGGGCACCAGTTGCCGCCAACCTGACAGATAACCAACTTACCCTCGCCTTTAGCCTTTGCCACGGCCTGATCAATCTGCTCCAGTGGGTTGATATTCTCATTATATACCTTCTTAAGCGCCGTCTGGGCGTTAACTGTGACTGCAAATAATGCCGCAGCAATCGATGTGATAAAAAACTTCTTCATTACTAGTCTTTGTTTTATTTTGGCTGCAAAAGTACAAAGAAATTTTGAATTATCAAATAAAAACTCTATATTTGCACCTGTTATGAAGTATATTGTAGCAATCGACTCGTTCAAGGGGTGTATCACATCTATTGAGGCCAATCAGGCTGCGACTGAGGGGATACTGAGCATGGTGCCTGATGCTGACGTGGTGCAGATACCCGTGAGTGATGGCGGCGAAGGGTGGCTTGAGGCTTTCAAGAATGCCCTGGGCGGCCAATTGGTAGATGTGTACGTGAAAGACCCGATGATGCGCACTATCAAAGCGCAGTATCTGGTGGATGGCGATACGGCTGTGATAGAGATAGCCAAGGCCAGCGGACTGACACAGGTGGCGCCCGAAGAGCGCAACCCAATGGTGGCAACAAGCTACGGCACTGGTCAACTGGTGGCTGACGCCGTGCGCCATGGATGTAAGCACATAATAGTAGGTCTGGGCGGAAGCGCTACGAGCGATTGCGGTATAGGTATGCTACAAGCCATCATCAACAGTTTTGCTAAAGGCGGAACCTTCGACGACATCCGCGAACTGGATGATGTAAGTTTTACCATCGCCACCGACGTAACCAATCCTCTTTGCGGCGATAACGGCGCTGCCCACGTGTTTGCTCCACAAAAGTTTGCTACACAAGGGGCCACACCAGAGATGGTGGCTGCACTCGACGCCCGTGCCAAACGATTTGCCGAGGCATCGGCCAAGCACTTCGGCTACGACCGGCAGAACGCCCCAGG
Organism: uncultured Prevotellaceae bacterium; assembly: GCA_902761905.1. GTDB lineage: Bacteria > Bacteroidota > Bacteroidia > Bacteroidales > Bacteroidaceae > Prevotella. The sequence goes on along the minus strand of CACWMK010000014.1, from coordinate 4,679 downwards.
CGCAGGAGCTGCTGGCGGACTGGGCTACGCATTCCTGCAATACATGAATGCCGACTGCAGGCCCGGCATCGACCTGCTGCTTGATGCTGTACACTTCGACAAAGTGCTTGATGCAACCAGCATGGTGATAACAGGCGAGGGAGGAGCCGACCGCCAGACGCTGATGGGCAAGCTGCCATACGGCATACTGAAACGTGCCCAAAAGCACAATGTGCCCGTTGCCCTGATAGCCGGTCGCATAAGCGATCGCCAACAACTGCTAGACGCAGGCTTCGCCCACGTAGAGTGCATCAATCCCCCTACCCTGCCAATAGAAGAAGCCCTAAAGCCCGAAACTGCAAAAAGGAATATTGCGCAGACAACTATGCGCTTGGCTCCTATTGTATAGAACTCTAATACACAATAAGAGGGTGTGCCTATTTTGACACATCCTCTAATTTTTAGATTCTTAATCCTAAGCGTTGATAATATTCACCTTGCGTCGATTCGAGAATGGCCGCACAGCGAAGTGTAGCCAGATGGCTCCATAGCGATTTCGCTCAATCAGCAGTTCATCGAAGCCCTGTTTCGATTCATCCGCGTAATCTAATAGGATCGTCGCGTAGCGAATCAGCTGCTCCATACCCAGCACACGGATATCCACCGCGCATCCCGTCAGATGGTTGCTTCCGGCCACACCACCGATCTTCTTATTCAATTGCGGCGATCGATAACCCGAGTTGATGATAATCGGCTTCTCTTTGTCCCCTCTTGTCATGTCGAGCGTCCCCCCTCCTGTCATTTCGAGCGAAGTCGAGAAATCTCTTCGATTAACCACATACCGCTCATTATACCTCTTCCGCAGCACTTCCAGCCACCCGCAAACCCGTTTAAGGTTTGCTATCGCCTCATGGCTAGGGATGTTATACACTTCGGGATGACTACTGCTCTTTGTCATCTCTCCGAGCGTAAAGTGCTCGGAGAGTTTTGCATTACTATTCAACTGTACTATCTGTTCCATTTTATATTAATGTTTCGCTCGGCTCTGCCGCTTGGCTCCGCCAAGAATGTTTAATGTTTAATCTTTAATGTTTAATGTATTTCCCGTTCTTTTCAAAACTGTGCTCTGTGCGCTGTGCGCAGTAACCACGATTGGTCCAAGTCCTGATCATGTGCATTGTATCGCGCCTACTTGCATTTTTGCCTTGCTGTTGACGTATGCGCATAGCATCTGACAGCGTAAATACATCGGGCAGCAACTCTAGCATATTTTGTGGACCACGGGTTCCAATACGTTCGCCTACGCGATTTGCTGCCTCGATATCAGCACCAAAGAACTGCATCTTGCACCAGAGATCATACTGCAGACTCCAACGGACAAAGTCCTCGATCGCCTTTTCCCATTGATTGCCGTTGGCCACGTAGTTCGTCTTGCGACAGACGGGCAAACTCAGCACATTCCTCTTGCAGTTTCTTGGCTAGTTTGAACGCCTGAGGGCAATCTACTCTACCGCGAGCAGCTACAAGGTTGTCGATGTAGGGTTTAAGCTCCTCATCAAACTTCTCGTCGTATTTGCCGTAGATGGGCTGCTCGGCACCTATTTCCATCTCGGGGATGGTGCAGAAGTTGATACGACTGATAGGTCCGTCGGTCAATACCTTATTAAAGAAACGGCGACCTTTCTGGATGGTGGTACATGCGTTCCAGTTGAATCTACACTTTGGGCGAGCCGTTACGCTCTGCGTACCTACACGAGTCTGTCCGAACTCTGCTCCTGGATCGAAAGCCAGACACATCAGTTGAAAATGCTGCTTACCAGTCTGGCCCTTCAGCTGCTCAAACAGGTCAATCTCGTTCAGCTTCACGTAAACAAAGTGCCCTTCAGCTTCATCCATACGCGTCACAAGCGCGGGCTTGGTCATATCAGGGTCAATCTCCTGTATCACAAGACCCTCGGGGCGAACCTGCTTATCCTTGTTAGCACCCTTCTTCTGGCAGTCGCGCTTCCACGCTTCCTCGCGTCGGGTATTCTCCTTATCGCGCTCCTTGATGTCCGCCATTATGTGCTTTATCGGCTCGTCTATACAGCCTTTACCAGCACCTGTATGCGCCATCAAGCAGTTCATCAGCGTTGCCTCGTGAGGCACATAATCCGTGTACTCAAAACTCACCTCTTTAAGATGTGTACCAAGCGGTGGGAACACCGCATGCGCTACTGCCGCTTTGTATTGGTTGGGGGTATTTCTCGTCAAAAGTCTAATTAATTTCGGCAGTTTCTTGTCAGCAGGCATCTCGGGCATCTGCTCTGGCAGAGCAGCTTGCTCTGAGGGCTCAGACTCTTCGGGCGCCTTTGTCTTTCGCCCTTCCAGCGCATCAAGCACGTCTTTCAGTCGTCCGGGCATACCTTCATAACTGGATTTCAGCGCATTCGCTATCTTCTGTCGCTTCTCCTCTACAGGGAACCCGTCATAGCAAGGTATCACCTGATCCAGCCACTCCTCAAATCGCAAGCCAACTGATACGTCAACGTATCCCTATCACCAATATTCGGCTCAAACCCACCATTATTCATCTCCCAATACTTCTTCAGTATCGTCTCAAACGGTATCCCATGGTAGCTATTCGGATACTTCTTTGCCGTGCCTGCGCTCGCTGTGGCTGGGGACTCTGTGACTGGGGACTGGTACCTGTCACAATACAAATCGCCGGAACTGGTTGTGACTGGTCCCTGTCCCCTGTCATGGAGGCCCCTGCCACGGCGCCGAACGTCAGCAAGCCCACCAGCAAGCCCATCAGTCGAATCCTCCCACGGGCGATAATGCTTATTCGCCTTCTTAGCACCAGCCGGCAACTGTTCCTCCCCCTTTCGCTCGCGCTCTTTCAGCCGCGCATACTCCGCTTCACACTCCTCAGCCGTCATGGGCTCATCAAAGAGTTCATCGTCAAGAAAAATCAAGTCTTCAGCAGATCCACTTGTCCCATATACCACCCTCTGTATATCCTTGGTATTAGAATCCATCTCGATGTGCAGAATTGTTGAGATTTTTACCTGTGCCTCCAATATTGTAGTTCCAGGCTCTCGTTTGCACACCATATGCCATCCGCCGCTGGCACTCTTCTCCAGCATCTTCAAGCCTATCTCATCCTTTTTCTCGAGAATCTGCTTGCAGATAGCCTCGCTCTGCTCCTTATCATAGCAGTCGATGTCGTGGAAGAAGTAGCTACCTATACTCTTACATCCCGCTATCAGACCGTCCACATGGCCCATGTTATATGCAAACTGCTCCAATTTCTTCTTGGCCGCGTCGTCGCCCTGGCGAGCCTTCTCCAGATTAGCCAGGTTGGCTTTCGAGTTCCTCAGTGCGAGGAACTCTTCGCGGTCCTTTACCCGCGTAGCCAACTTCTGCCGCTTGCTGTTATAAGTTATACGGTAGATCATTTAGCAAATCCTTTCTTTATCAGGTGCAAAATAATCCAATAGATACCCTTTCGCAGTATAGTGGGCAGTTTGCCGCGCAGCTCGTTTGGCACCACAAACGTCACTCGATCAAACCCGTCGGCGCAAAACGACAGACTGGCGTAATATCCCTGATACTCCGGCTTACGGCGCAGACGTTTGGTGCGCGTAAACTCAAACGAGCCATTGTTCAACAGCTGGCCTAAGCCCCTGCCGCGGAATGCTTCCACTTGTCCTACACTCGGATTGTCTGGCAAAAACTGCACATAATCCATTTCCAACTCACTCTTCGTTACGGCCATCATGCCGTTAACTGTTGTTGTCTTGTTTACTTTTTTGTTATTTATTTTCATAATCTTTGAGTTTTTGCGAGAAGAGATTTCGGATTCTTTGGCCATTTACTCGAGAACATCCTCCTCACCTCAACTCAAATTGTTACACTCTCTTCCTGTCATGTCGAGCACTCACCCGTTTGTCATGTCGAGCGTAGTCGAGACATCTCCTAAAGAGATCATGAGATCTCTCCATGCGCTTCGCTTAGTCGAGATGACACGAACGAATGTTTAATGTTTAATCTTTAATGTTTAATGTAATACATTTCGTTCGCAATCACATCCATATACACCTGTCCGTTGTGCTCGTGAGTGCGGAAACTCAACGCACAAGCGACGATCTCCCCCTCACTCCACTCGATAGTTGCCAGACTGCCCAGCGCCGTTACCACATAGCAGTTCTCGTACTTTCCGCCGAGTTCCAACTCTCAAAATCATTGTGTTCATAATTGTTTGTAAATTAAAAATGTTTATAACGCGTCCTGTCATGTCGAGCGTCCCCACTTTTGTCATGTCGAGCGTAGTCGAGTGCTCGGCTTTGCCGCTTGGCTTGTCCAAGACATCTCATGAGATCTCTCCATGCGCTTCGCTTAGTCGAGATGACAAGAATGTTTAATGTTTAATATTTAATGTTTAATGTAATAAATCGAGCCAAATTTCGATTCGAATTCGGCGCGTATTTCCTTGATGCTTTTGTGCACCACTTGGTAACCTGCGTCCTTCATCCAGAACTCTCGGTCGCGAGTGTCAGCCAGGTATTGCAGATACTCTTTTCGTTTGATTTCCTTCATCGTCTGAATTTTACCAGGTTCAAAATAAAGTCGCGCCCTTTCTCTGTCCAAACCAGATAGGTGTTGTACTTCAGCTTGCCTTTCAGCGAGTAGCCTACGCTCAGTCGGTTGGCAGCCAG